>JARLJA010000100.1 GCA_031291445.1 Xanthobacteraceae bacterium
GCCGACCAGCACGACGCCCAGTTCGAGCGCGCGAGCTGAGCCATGAGCCAGGCAGCCGCTACCGACGACGCCTCCTTCGTCACCATCGGGATCGACCGCGAGGTGTTCGCGGTCCCGGTCGAGACGGTGCTGGAGATTCTCGCGATGCGGCCGGTGTTCCGGATCCCCGAGGCACCCGCGCACCTGATGGGCCTGGTCGACGTGCGCGGCCGGGCGGTCGCGGTGATTGACCTGCGGACCAAGCTCGGCTTGCCGCGGGTCGAAGCCGACGAGAACACCCGTATCGTGGTGCTGGACGTGGCGATCGAGGGCCGCCGCCTGGCGCTCGGGCTGGTGGCCGATCGGGTGTTCGAGGTGATCACGCTGAATCTCGGAGAGATCGAGCAGCCGCCGGACATCGGAACCCGCTGGCACTCCGACTACATCCGGGGCATCGGGCGGCGCCTCGACAGTTTCGTGGTGGTGCTCGATCTCGAGCATCTGTTCTCGAATGACGCGGTGGCCTTGATGGCCGCGAAGACCAACCCATCGGCGACGCTCGACGGCGACACGCCCTCGAGCTCGAAGGCGGCCTGATCCGAGTTCCCTCCAGGAGTTTGTCCGATGCGTTTGACGATCAAGCTGAAACTCGCCCTGACCTTCGCCGTCATCATCGTCCTCACCGGAGCCACCGCGTGGCTGGGACTCAGCAACCTGCAGGCGCTCGATACCACGCTCCATAGCGTCGTGGACGGGCCGGTCAAGCGGCTGACGACGTCGCAACAGCGCAACATCGATCTGTTGCTTCTCGTGCGGTCAGAAAAAAATCTCATCACGGCCACGAGCAAGGACGAGGTTGCCCGCTTCGACGGCGAAATCGTCAGGATCCGTCAGTCCCTGCTGGCCAATCTCGACGCCGCGGAGGCAGTCGCGAGCGCGCAGGGCAAGCCGATGTGGGTTGCGGCCAAGTCCGCGGTGCAGCAGCTTGCGGCAGTGGAAGACAGGATGCGTGCCGCGGTGGCGCGCGGCGACCGCGACGAGGCGCGCGAGCTGTCGTCCACCGAGGGGCGTCAGCATGTGACGGAGGCCACCAAGTACCTCGCCGATGTCGTCGACCTCAATCGCGGCTTTGTCGAAAAGGCCCAGGCCGAGGCCCAGCAGCAGTATGAAAGCGCGCGCACGCTGACGCTGTCGATCGTCGCCGGCGCGATCGTGATTGCGGTCGCGGGTGCCCTGTGGATGGCGCTGAGCATCAGCCGCGGCCTCGGCCGCGCCGGGGCGCTCGCCCAGGCGGTGGCGATCGGCGATCTCAACCAGGAGGTCACGGTCACGAGCAACGACGAGATCAAGGACCTGATCGACTCTCTCAATATCATGACCGCCAACCTGCGGATCAACGCCGGCGTCGCCGACGCCATCTCCAACGGCGACCTGACGGTGCAGGTCCAGCGCTTCTCCGACAAGGACGTGCTCGGCATTTCGCTCGAGCGCATGGTGGACAAGTTGCGGCAGGTGGTGTCGGAGGCGCTGAGCGCCGCCGACAACGTCTCGGCGGGCAGCCAGGAGCTGTCGTCGAGCTCGGAGGAACTGTCGCAGGGCGCCACCGAGCAGGCCTCGTCGGCCGAGGAAGCCTCCTCGTCGATGGAAGAGATGGCGTCCAACATCAAGCAGAACGCCGACAACGCGGCGCAGACCGAGAAGATTGCGCGCCAGTCGGCAGCCGATGCCCAGGTCAGCGGCGAGGCCGTCGGCCGCGCCGTCGAGGCGATGCGCACCATCGCCGAGAAGATCACCATCGTGCAGGAGATCGCCCGCCAGACCGACCTCCTGGCGCTCAACGCGGCGGTGGAAGCGGCGCGCGCCGGCGAGCACGGCAAGGGCTTCGCGGTGGTGGCCTCCGAAGTGCGCAAGCTCGCCGAGCGCAGCCAGACCGCGGCAGCCGAGATCTCGACGGTGTCGTCGCAGACCGTGAAGGTGGCGGCGGAGGCCGGCGACATGCTGACCCGCCTGGTTCCGGACATCCAGAAGACCGCCGGCCTCGTCTCGGAGATCAGCGCGGCCTGCCGCGAGCAGGACGTCGGCGCCGAGCAGATCAACCAGGCGATCCAGCAGCTCGACAAGGTCACGCAGCAGAACGCCGGCGCATCGGAGGAGATGTCGGCGACGTCGGAAGAACTCGCGGCCCAGGCCGAGACGCTGCAGGCCAACATCGCCTACTTCCGCATCGGCGACGGCGGCAATCCGGCGCAGCGCCGTCCGGCTCCGGCGGCGGCGAGCCCCGCTTCGGCGGCCAAACCCGCCAGGCCTGCTGCCAGGTCTGTCGCCAGGCCCGCGGCCAAGCCGGCCGCGGTCGGTGCCGCCAAACTGATCGGCCAGGTCCAGGCCGCTTACGGCAACGGCAAGGCCACCGGCAATTCGGGCTTCAAGCTCGACCTGACCAGCGGCGGCGCCGACCAGCACGACGCCCAGTTCGAGCGCGCGAGCTGAGCATGAGCCGGGCAGCCGTCACCGACGACGCCTCCTTCGTCACCATCGGGATCGACCGCGAGGTGTTCGCGGTCCCGGTCGAGACGGTGCTGGAGATTCTCGCGATGCGGCCGGTGTTCCGGATCCCCGAGGCGCCCGCACACCTGATGGGCTTGATCGACGTGCGCGGCCGGGCGGTCGCGGTGATTGACCTGCGGACCAAGCTCGGCTTGCCGCGGGTCGAAGCCGACGAGAACACCCGCATCGTGGTGCTGGACGTGGCGATCGAGGGCCGCCGCCTGGCTCGGGCTGGTGGCCGATCGGGTGTTCGAGGTGATCACGCTGGACACCCGGCAGATCGAGCCGCCGCCGGACATCGGAACCCGCTGGCACTCCGACTACATCCGGGGCATCGGCCGGCGCCTCGACAGCTTCGTGGTGGTGCTCGATCTGGTACGCCTGTTCTCCGACGACGCCGCGGCGCTGATGGCCGCGAAATCCAACCCGCTTCCCACGGTCGACGCGCCTTCGAGCTCGAAGGCCGCCTAGCTACCCGCGCCAACCCGTCACGCCGGGCGCGATCCCAACTCCTGCGATCAACGAGCGCCATGACCCAAATGCTTGCCAAGGCCGAGCCCGCGCGACAGAACTGGAGCGACAGCTCCGACCGCCTCACGCTCCAGGAATTCCAGCGCCTCGCCAAGTTCATCCACGACTACAGCGGCATCAAGATGCCGCCCAGCAAGCTGACCATGGTCGAGGGGCGCTTACGCAAGCGGGTGCGCGCGCTCAAGCTGGCGAGCCTCGCCGAATACTGCGACTACCTGTTCGAGAAGGACGGGCTGGAGGCGGAGGAGATCCATCTGATCGATGTGGTCACCACCAACAAGACCGAGTTCTTTCGCGAACCCGAGCACTTCCGGATCCTCGCCGACGACCTGCTGCCCGGCATCGTGGCCTCCCGGCGCGTCAGCAGCCGCGCCCCGATCAAGATCTGGAGCGCCGCGGCGTCGACCGGCGCCGAGGCCTATACCATCGCCATGGTGCTCGCCGAATTCGTGGGGGGCCAGCGCGACCTGCCGAGCGTCATCTTCGCCACCGACATCTGCACCGATGTGCTGCAGACGGCGCAGCGCGGCATTTTTCCATCCGAGATGCTGGCGCCGGTCGCGCCCGAGCTGCAGGCGCGCTACGTGATGCGGGCCAGGGACCGCAGGTCCGACCTCGCGCGCATCGTGCCGGAGCTGCGGGCGCTCGTCCGGTTCGGCCGCCTCAACCTGATGAACCAGCCCTATCCGCTGGATCGCGACATGGATGTGGTGTTCTGCCGCAACATCCTGATCTATTTCGACAAGCCGACGCAGCTCAAGGTCCTGAGCGGGCTGTGCGATCACATCCGTCCCGGCGGTCACCTGATTCTCGGCCATTCCGAGACGCTGTCGGGCCTCGACCTGCCGGTGCGCCCGGTCAGGAACACCGTCTTTCGCCGGGAGTGAGCGCGATGGCCGGCAAGATCCGCACGCTGATCGTCGACGATTCCGCCGCCGTCCGGCAGACGCTGTCGCGCATCCTGGAGTCCGATCCGGACATCGAGGTGATCGCCACGGCCTCGGATCCGTTCGTCGCGGCGCGGCGCATCCACGACGAGGTCCCCGACGTCATCACCCTCGACGTCGAGATGCCGAACATGGACGGCATCACCTTCCTGCGGAAGCTGATGAGCCAGCGTCCGGTGCCGGTGGTGATGTGCTCGTCGCAGACCGAGGAGGGTTCGGAAACGCTGATGCAGGCGCTCGAGGCCGGCGCGGTCGACGTCATCCTCAAGCCGCGGATCGACGCGGCCCACTACCTGCAGGAAGCCAAGGTCCGGATCTGCGATGCGGTGAAGGCTGCGGCGCGGGCCCGGCTCAAGCGGCTGCCGGGATCGGCCCGCGCGCCCGGCAGCGGCGTTCGCGTGCCGGAGAAGAAGCTGACCGCCGACGTCATGCTGGCGCCGCCCGCCGGCCAGGCGATGGCGCGCACCACCGAGACCGTCATCTGCATCGGCGCCTCGACTGGGGGCACCGAATCGCTGCGGGTGCTGCTGGAGGCGCTGCCGGCGGATTCGCCGCCGATCATGATCGTCCAGCACATGCCGGAGAAATTCACCGCCGCGTTCGCGCGGCGCCTCAACGGGCTGTGCCAGGTCGAGGTCAAGGAGGCGGCGGACGGCGACACCGCGCTGCGCGGCCGGGTGCTGATCGCGCCCGGTGACCGCCACATGCTGCTGCAGCGCAGCGGCGCGCGTTACTACGTCGCGATCAAGGAAGGTCCCCTGGTCTCCCGTCATCGCCCGTCGGTGGACGTCCTGTTTCGCTCCGCCGCCCGCTTCGCCGGCGCCAATGCGGTCGGCATCATCATGACCGGCATGGGCGACGACGGCGCGCGCGGTCTGCTCGAAATGAAACAGGCCGGCGCCCACACCGTGGCGCAGGACGAGGCGACCTCGGTGGTGTTCGGCATGCCCAAGGAAGCGATCGCGCGCGGCGCGGTCGACAGGATCCTGCCACTCGACGACCTGGCGGCCGAGCTGCTGCGGGCCGGCAAGCGATAGCGGCGCGGTCAATCCGCCTGGATGGCTCGTCGCGCGCGGAACCGGCCCGGGTGCCGTCATCCCCACGCGGCAAGCGTCATTCCGATCAGCTGTCCGGTCGAGCGGGCTCCGGTCTTCTTCAGCAGGTTGCCGCGATGGATACTGACGGTCTTGGCGCTGATGCCGAGCAGATCGCCGATCTCGCGGCTCGACCGTCCCTCGACGATGCTTTCCAGGATCTCGGCTTCGCGCCGGCTCAAGGCCGCGAAGCGGTCCCTCAGGTCCCTGGTCGCCGCGGCGGCCTTGGCGCGTTCCGCATCCTGAGCGAGACATCGCTGGACGTGCTCGAGCAGGACGTGCCGGCTGACCGGCTTCTCCAGGAATTCGGCGGCGCCGGCCTTGATGCCGCGCACGGCGCTGGCGATGTCGCCGTAGCCCGACAGCAGGATGACCGGAAGGTCGATGCCGTCCTCGGTGAATCGCTGCTGCGCCTCGAGGCCGCCGATGCCAGGCATGATCAGGTCGAGCAGGATGCAGCCCGGCCGGCGACCGTCATAGGTCTCGAGGAAATCGAGCGGCGACGCGAACGCCTTGACTTCCAGCCCGATCGATCTGCCGAGGATCACGACGAATTCGCGCATCTCGGTATCGTCGTCGATCACGTAGACCGTCGATCGATCGGAGATCAAAATCGAATCTGTGGCTTTCGGGGGCAAGCGCGTCAGTCCGGAGGGCGACGGTCGGTTGAACGTCATCCTGCCCGATCGGGGTTAATGTCGCGGGTTCCCGGATTGATGCACATCATTGATCTGGATCAATGCGATCATGCAAAAATGCATATCTCGACCCTAATCTCGTTTTATCAATCGGGAGAATCAATCTAGAATTGATAATTAAAATGATGTTGCTTAATTATCGGGCAGCAAAGGTAATGAAGTAATGCCTGAACTTTCACTTTGCGTCTCGTGTCCGAATCGCGGGCGCGGTATTTGCGGCGCGGTGTTGGAAGGCGCCTCCGAAGGGGCGCAGCTGCCGAGCCAATGGCAGCGCTATCAGGTCATCCGGGCCGGCCGGCCGGTCGTCACCCGCAACGATCCCGTCGAGGAGGTCTTCATCCTGTGCGAAGGCTGGGCGTTTCGCTATCTGCAATTGCCCGACGGCCGGCGGCAGATCCTGAATTTCCTGCTGCCCGGCGACGTCCTGTCCTGCACCTCCATGTTCCAGGAGTTGTCCAGCTTTTCCGCGATGGCCCTGACCGACATTCAGGTCAGCAGGTTTCGACGCGCGGACATCCAGACGTTTTCGAATTTCAACTCCGGAATCCTCGCCGCCGTCGGACGAACGGTTTTCGCCGAGCAGAAACACGCGGACGAGCTCACGGCGACGCTCGGCAAACGCGTGGCGGAAGAGCGGATCGCCTATCTGCTGGCCCAGCTGACCCGGCGCATCGCCGCCCGCAGCGTGATCCGCGAACAGCGCTACCCGTTTCCGCTGCGCCAGCAGCACATCGCCGACGCCGTCGGCCTCACCGCGGTCCATGTCAGCCGGGTCGTCAGCACCTTCCGCGAACGTGGCGTGATCGAGATTTCGGGCGGCGTGCTGCAAGTCCTCGATCCCGTCGAACTCGAACGCATCGGTGCCCCGCATTGATCGCGGCCGTGGCGCCGCTTCCGCCGCCGCGGCCGTGTTCGAGTCCGCTTCGGCCCGATCTCGTGGCAGCGGTCGCTGCTTTTGTGGTCAATTCCTCGCACCAGCCGCGCGGCAGCTGCATAAGCCCATGCATTTCCTCAAG
Source organism: Xanthobacteraceae bacterium (assembly GCA_031291445.1). Taxonomy (GTDB): domain Bacteria; phylum Pseudomonadota; class Alphaproteobacteria; order Rhizobiales; family Xanthobacteraceae; genus Bradyrhizobium_A. The sequence continues at coordinate 6,810 of JARLJA010000100.1, forward strand.
ATAACCAAAACGTTGGTTTTTCGTGAACCATCACCATGGTAGGTCGCGTTGCCCTCCGGCTTCGGGGGTCGCGATGACGCGGAGGGGGCCCGCGCTCGCGTCGAGGCCGCACCGTCCCCCTGGTCGCCGACGGTTCATCAGGCCGTAGACCATCGCTCCCAGCTGATCGAGGAATTGCTTCGCCCATGATGGCGCTTGTCCGCATTGCGCTCAACCGGCCCTACACGTTCGTGGTGCTGGCCCTGCTGATTCTGATCATCGGCCCGCTGGCGGCGTTGCGCACCCCCACCGACATCTTCCCGGAAATCCGCATCCCGGTGATCGGCGTGGTCTGGGGCTATACCGGCCTGCCGCCGGACCAGATGGCGGGGCGCATCGCCACGCCGTTCGAGCGCTCGCTCACCACGACGGTGAACGACATCGAGCACATCGAGGCGAACTCCTATAACGGCATCGCCATCATCAAGGTGTTCTTCCAGCCGTCCGCCGACATCCGCACCGCCAACGCCCAGGTCACCGCGATCTCGCAGACGCTCTTGAAGCAGATGCCGCCGGGGGCGACCCCGCCGCTGATCCTGAACTACAACGCCGCCACCGTGCCGATCCTGCAGGTCGCGCTGAGCGGCGAGGGCCTCACCGAGCAGAACCTCGGCGACCTCGCCATCAACACCGTGCGCGTGCCGCTGGTGACGGTGCCGGGCGCCGCGATCCCCTATCCGTTCGGCGGCAAGCAGCGCCAGATCCAGATCGACCTCGACCCGGTGGCGCTGCAGGCCCACGGCCTGTCCGGCCAGGACGTCGCCAACACGCTCGCGGCCCAGAACCTGATCGTGCCGGTCGGCACCGAGAAGATCGGCAGCTTCGAGTACATGATCCAGCTCAACAACGCGCCGACCAAGCTGGAGGACATCGCCGCACTGCCGATCAAGTCCGTGGGCGGTGCGATCGTCTACCTGCGCGATGTCGCCCAGGTGCGCGACGGCAACCCGCCGCAGACCAACATCGTGCACGTCGACGGCACCCGCTCGGCGATGCTGCAGGTGCTGAAGAACGGCGCGGTCTCCACGCTCGACATCATCGCCGGGATCAAGGAAACCCTGGTGCGGATGCGCGACGCGTGGCCCGAGCAGCTCAAGATCAGCCTGCTCGGCGACCAGTCGGTGTTCGTCCGCGGCGCCATCATGGGCGTCGCGACGGAGGGCGTGATCGCTGCGGCGCTGACCAGCCTGATGATCCTTTTGTTCCTCGGCAGCTGGCGCTCCACGCTGATCATCGCCACCTCGATCCCGCTGTCGGTGCTGGGATCCATCATCACGCTCGCCGCGCTGGGCGAGACCCTGAACATCATGACGCTGGGCGGGCTCGCGCTCGCGGTCGGCATCCTGGTCGACGAAGCCACCGTGACCATCGAGAACATCAACTGGCACCTCGAGCAGGGCAAGGACGTGGTGACCGCGATCATGGACGGCGCCGAGCAGATCGTGACGCCGGCCTTCGTGTCGCTGCTCTGCATCTGCATCGTGTTCGTGCCGATGTTCTTCCTGAGCGGGATCGCGCGCTACCTGTTCGTGCCGATGGCGGAGGCGGTGATCTTCGCCATGATCTGGTCGTTCATCCTGTCGCGTACGCTGGTGCCGACCATGGCCCGCTATCTGCTGCACCCGCACGAGGCCGGCGACCACCATGCGCCCTCGCGTAATCCGCTGGTCCGGCTGCAGCGCGGCTTCGAGGCCGGCTTCGAGTGCTTCCGCGCCGGCTATCGCGGCCAGCTCATCCTGGTGCTGCGGCATCCCGGCGTGTTCGCCAGCGTGTTTCTCGCCTTCGTGGCCGCCTCGTTCCTGCTGTCGCCGTATCTCGGCCGCAACTTCTTCCCGTCGGTCGACACCGGGCAGATCCTGATGCATGTCCGCGCCCAGGTCGGCACCCGGGTCGAGGAGACCGCGTCGCAGTTCGCCGAGATCCAGAAGGTGGTCCGCCGCCTGATTCCGGCCGACCAGCTCGACGCCATCGTCGACAACATCGGCGTGCCGATCAGCGGCATCAACATGACCTACAACAACACCGGCGTGATCGGTTCGGCCGACGGCGACATCCAGATCAAGCTCAAGGAAGACCATCGTCCGACCGCCGATTACGTCAGGCTGCTGCGCGAGGAGCTGCCGAAGTCGTTCCCCGGCATGACGTTCGCGTTCCTGCCCGCCGACATCGTCAGCCAGATCCTCAATTTCGGCGCGCCTGCGCCGATCGAGGTCCAGGTCCGCGGCGCCAATCAGGCCGCCAACTACGTCTATGCCGGCGAAGTGCTGCGCCGGTTGCGGCGCATTCCCGGGATCGCGGACGCCCGCATCCAGCAATCGCCCAACAACCCGACCTTCAATGTCGACGTCGACCGCACCCGCGCCCAGTACGTGCGCATGACCGAGCGCGACGTCACCAACAGCCTGGTGGTCAATCTCGCCGGCAGCTCGCAGGTGGCGCCGACCTACTGGCTCAGTCCGGACAACGGCGTCAGCTATCCGATCGTGATGCAGACGCCGCAGAGCCGGCTCGATTCGCTCGGCGCGCTCGAGGCGCTGCCGATCACCGCCGAGGGCGCCTCCTCGTCCCAGATCCTGGGCGGCATCGCCAGCATCACCCGGACCACGTCGAATGCCGTGGTCTCGGAATACAACATCCAGCCGATGATCCAGGTGTTCGCGACCACCCAGGGCCGCGATCTCGGCGCGGTCGCCGCCCAGGTGCAGCGGGTCATCGCCGATACCGCCAGGAACGTGCCGAAGGGCAGTACGGTGACGTTGCTGGGACAGGTCAAGACCATGAACAGTTCGTTCGCGGGCCTGCTGTTCGGCCTGCTCGGCGCCGTCGTGCTGATCTACCTTCTGATCGTCGTCAACTTCCAGTCCTGGTCGGACCCGTTCGTGATCATCACCGCGCTGCCGGCGGCGCTCGCCGGCATCGTCTGGATGCTGTTCGTCACCCGGACGCCGCTATCGGTGCCGGCGCTCACCGGCGCCATCATGTGCATGGGGGTGGCGACCGCCAACAGCGTGCTGGTGGTGAGCTTCGCCCGAGAACAGCTCGACAAGCTCGGCGACTCGGTCGCGGCGGCGCTGGAGGCCGGCCTCGTGCGCTCCCGCCCGGTGCTGATGACCGCGCTCGCCATGATCATCGGCATGCTGCCGATGTCGCTCGGTCTCGGTGACGGCGGCGAGCAGAACGCCCCGCTCGGCCGCGCCGTGATCGGCGGGCTGATCTTCGCGACCATCGCGACGCTGATGTTCGTGCCCGTCGTGTTCAGCGTGGTTCACCGAAAACACAAAGCCATCTCAACGGAGACATCCCATGCCGCCTGATCACTCCGCCTCCGCGTCGGACGATCGTCCCGCCAGCGGTCGCAAGCTGAGCGTTTTCGCGGGCCTTGCCGGCGCCGTGGTCATTGGCGTGGTGGTCACCGGCCTGGTGGCGCGGGAGAACAGCGATGCGCACCTGCGCGAGTGGACCGACACCCAGTCGATCCCGACCGTCGCGGTGGCGCCGCCGGGGCGCCAGGCCCTGGCGCCGGCGCTGATCCTGCCGGGACGGCTGGAAGCCTATTTCCGCGCCCCGATCTTCGCCCGCGTCAGCGGCTACGTGAAGGACTGGAAGGTCGACATCGGGACGGTGGTGAAGTCCGGCGACCTGCTGGCCGAGATCGAGGCGCCCGACCTCGACCAGCAGCTGCTGCAGGCGCGCGCCGACCTGGTCAACGCCGAGGCGTCGGCGAAGCTCGCGGAAGCCACCCTCAGGCGTAGGCAGACGCTGCTGACCCAGAATTTCGCCTCGCAGCAGGACGTCGACGAGCGCACCGCCGACCTCGACAGCAAGAACGCGCTGGTGAAGGCCGGCCGCGCCAACGTCGACCGCCTCGACGTGCTGTCGGGCTACAAGCGCCTGACCGCCCCGTTCGACGGCATCGTCACCGCGCGCGATACCGACGTCGGCGCCCTCATCAACGCCGGCAGCGCCGGCGCGCCGATGTTCGTGGTCTCGAGCACCAAGAAGCTGCGCGTCTACGTCAACGTGCCGCAGACCTACGCGCCCTTGGTCAAGGTCGGCACCCAGGCGATGATCTCGGTGCCGGAATATCCCGGCCGCGCCTTCGCGGCCACCGTGGAATCCTCGTCGCAGGCGATCGACGTGGCCTCCGGTACCACGCGCATGCAGCTCGGCGTCGACAACGCCAAGGGCGAGCTGCTGCCGGGCAGCTACGCCAATGTCCGGCTCGAGATGTCCGGCGACGGCCAGCCGCTGCACATTCCCGCCAGCGCGCTGATCTTCGACAAGGACGGCTTGCGGGTCGCGACCGTCGGCGCCGGCGACCGCGTCGTGTTCAAGAAGGTCACCATCGCCCGCGACCTCGGCCGCGAGATCGAGATCGCGACCGGCCTTGCCCCCGACGATCGCATCATCGTGACGCCGCCGGACGGGCTCGCCGACAACGACCAGGTCAGGATCGTGAGCGGCAGCCCGCGCAAGCCGGCGTCGACGGCGTCGAATACCCAGGACGGCAAGGGCTGAGGCCGGGCTGGTGAATTAAGCCGTTGTCATCCGGTCGTCTAACTCGAACCGCCGGCGGCAGGGTTCAGTCTTTGCAAGTTGACCCGTCATGCCCGCGCTTGTCGCGGGCATCCACGTCTTGGCGGCGAACCGGCGAAGCAAGACGTGGATGGCCGGGACAAGCCCGGCCATGACGAAGAAACACTGACGCCCCCTACCGCGCCCTGTCGAGAAAATCATCGATCAGCCCCGCCAGCTTCGGCTCGCCGACCTGCTTGAATTCGTAGCGCGCGCGTACCACCGGCTTGTCGAGACGCAGCCGCCGGCCGAGGTCGACCGGCGTGCCGGACACCACGATATCGGCGTCGGCGGCAATCAGGGTGGCCTGCAGCTCGGCCAGTTGCTCCGCGCTGTAGCCGACCGCCGGCAGCACTCTGCCGATGTGCGGATACTGCTGGTACAGGTGGCGGAACGCGGGGCTCGCCTGGGGGCGCGGATCGACCAGGATCGCGCCCCTCGCCAGCGCGGCGACGTAGGCGGCGCCGTAGGGCATCCCGCCGTGGGTGATGGTCGGACCATCGTCGACCGCCACCACGCGGCGCCCCTTGAGCGGGACGTCCTCGTCGAGCGAGACCGGCGAGGCGGCCTGGACGACGATCGCCGTGGGATTGACCTCGCGGACGAATCTGATCGCGGCGGCGATGTTCTCGGGCGGCGCGGCATCGACCTTGTTGACCACGATGACGTCGGCCATGCGCGCCACCGCCTCGCCGGGGTGATGCGTGGTGATGCAGAGCGGACGCAGGGCGTCGACCACGGTGATGGAAAGATCCGGCCGCACGAACGAGAAATCGTTGTTGCCGCCGTCCCAGACGATGATGTCGGCCTCCTGCTCCGCCGCGCGCAGCACCGCGGCGTAGTCGACCCCGGCGAACACCATGTTGCCGGCGGCGATATGCGGTTCGTATTCCTCGCGCTCCTCGATGGTGCAGTTCGCGGCGTCGAGGTCGGCCAGGGTCACGAAGCGCTGGACCCGTTCGCGGACGAGGTCGCCATAGGGCATCGGATGGCGGACCACCGCGACGCGCCAGCCGTGCGTGCGCAGGTACCGCGCCAGCCAGCGGCTCACCGCCGACTTGCCGCAACCGGTCCGCACCGCAGTCACCGCGATCACCTTCAGCTTCGACGCCAGCATCGTGCGGTTCGGACCCAGCAGGATGAAGTCGGCGCCCAGCGCGAGCACGCGCGAGGCGAGGTGCATGACGTGCTCGTGGGGAACGTCGCTGTAGGCGAACACCACCTGATCGACGGCATGGTGGCGGCACACCGTTTCGAGTTCGCTCTCGGCCACGATCCGGATGCCGTCCGGGTAGCGCGCGCCGGCGAGCTCGGGCGGATAGCGCCGCCCGTCGATGCCCGGGATCTGCGTTGCGGTGAAGGCGACGACCCGGACGGTCGGATCGTCACGATAGACCACATTGAAGTTGTGAAAGTCCCGTCCCGCTGCGCCCAGGATGACGATGTTCTTGACCATGTTTTCAAACGCCTCGTTGCCCCGCCGGAAGCATGGTCCGATTGCGGTGCGGCCGTCAAATCGCGGCGATCGGGCACGCGCAAAAACTACGGCGGCGGTTTGGCTCGGGGCGACCGCTGGCGGATGGGCGGCGTGGCGGCCCAACGACCCGAAATGACTCGAGAGCTCCACGAGAGCAGTGACCAGGAGACGTTTCACAAGGCGATCGAGAGGGCTTCGCTGGAGCCCGGCCATGCCGCGGAAAGCCCGGCGCATGCGCCCACTATGGAAGGGCCTCGAGCTCGGCGCGATTGGCCGGCGTCGCCCTTGGACTGGAAGACGACGATGCCTACGCGCGCGCGGCGGCGGGATATGGTTCGCCCGCGGAGTGGGATCCCGGACAAGCCGGTTCTGGTGATCGACATGTCGGCCGACGACTCGCAGGAGTCTACGGACAGATGATGCTCGACGCGACCACGCCGGTCGACGGCAAATCGCCGCCGGTCGATCTCACGCCACGGAGCGCTGCTGCTGCCCCGCGGTCAGCTTCGCCACCTTGTTGATGTGCGCGATGGCGGCGACCGAGCCGTCGGTCTTGTTCAGCAGATCGAGGTCGGCGTCGTCCTCGCCGGGCGTCATCGCCTGGTCCATGTAGGCGTAGCGCTGCGGATCGCGTTCGACCTTCGCCTTCAGGATGATCAGTTTGCCCAGCGCCGACAGGATCGCGACGGTCTTGCCGACGGTTTCGATGGCGAAGCGCGGCCAGAACAGCAGCGGGTTTTCCCGGGGCAGGCCGGGCCGTCGTTCGGAAGGATGCCGCAGCCGCAGAATCCCGCTCTGCAGCGGGTGGACGTTCTCGACCTTCAGCGTGGTCGAGAAGTTGAGGAGGATCGTGACCAGGCTGCCGAGCCTGATCGAGGTGGTCGCGGCGCGGCGCATCAGGGTCTCGAGGTGCTCGGGCGTGTAGTACTGCTCCCAGGCCTCGCGATAGATGCCTTCCCACTCCTGCTGCGTCATCCGGTCATGGGCGGTGCAGACGTGTTCGACGTCGTAGAGGTTGAGGTCCGGATTCATGGCGACGCCGTTCTTCCAGAGCTTCTGGTGATCCTCGGAGCCGGGCAGCGGCGTGAGGACGAAGAACTCGACGACGTCGATCGGCAGCTCGCGCTTCATGATCTCGATGTCGCGGCGGATCGAGGCCGGGGTGTCGGCGGGGAAGCCGAGAATGTAGCCGGCCAGCGTCATGATGCCCTGGGCCTTCCAGGCCAGCAGCATCTTGCGATATTCGGTGATCTTGTTCTGCTTCTTCTTGGCGGCGGCGAGATTGTCCGGATTGATGTTCTCCAGGCCGATGAACACCCGCGTGACGCCGGCGCGCTTCGACTTCTCGACGAAGTTCGGCAGCTTGTGGCACAGCGTGTCGACCTGGATCATCAGGCCCAGCGGAATGCCGTCGACCTCGCGCAGCCTGATCAGGCGATCGAGGATCGCCTCCCAGTCCTTGTTGCGGGCGAAGTTGTCGTCGGTGATGAAGTATTTGTGGACCCCCTGGGCCCAGTTGGTCCGCACCAGCGCCTCGATGTCGTCGGGCGAGCGGTAGCGCGACTTACGCCCCTGCACGTTGATGATGGTGCAGAACGAGCACTGGTAGGGACAGCCGCGGCCGGCGTCGAAACTCGACGACAGGCCGAGGGTGTAGCGGACGTTTTCCACCGGCAGGAACGGCACCGGAGTGCCCTCGATGCCCGGCAGGTCCGCCATGAAGTTGTAGACCGGCTGCAGCCGGTTGGCGGCGGCGTCCTGCAGCAGGGCGTCGAGCCGTCCCTCGGCCTCGCCGGCGAACATGGAGATGCCCAGCTCGCGGCAGGCGTCGAGGTCCACCGCCTTGCCGTCGAGCATCGACAGGCAGCCCGAGACGTGGAAGCCGCCGATCACCACCTGGATGCCGGCCGCGCGCAGCGGCCGCGCCAGATCGAGCGCGCGGGGATACTGGTTCGACTGCACGCCCACCAGCGCGACCATGCCGAAATTGCCGTGGTCGGCGAACCGCCGGATCAGCTTCGGAATGTCGATCCGCCGCGAGAATTCGTCGAGCGCCTCCATGTCGATCTCGACATCGGGGCCGAGTGCCCGGCGCCCGATGGAATCGAGCGCGATGCCGTAGATGCTGGCCAGCGAATTGGAGGGGATGATCGCGCGCCACCAGCGAATGACGTAGCCGTCGTCGCCGTAATGCGACGGCTTGATCAGGATGAGCTGGAACCGGCGCTTCGCTGACGGTGCTGGGGCATTTGGCATTACATACTCTCGATCATCCGAACTTTCCCGTAGCAGTTTTTCGGCTCCGACGTGGAAAAACTTGCGAGGACCGCCCATGCTTGGCCGGCGCGCGACCCGCACAGGTGCGTTGTTCCGTCGCGCGGATGGTGCTATCGGCATGGCGAGACCGCCGGCTTTGCCCCGCGCAGGCCGGCAACCCCAAGAAAATACAGCGGAATTTTGGGCCGTGTCGGGCATGACCACTTATGCCGTGAAGGAGATCTTCCTGACCCTGCAGGGGGAAGGCGCGCATAGCGGCCGGCCCGCGGTGTTCTGCCGTTTTGCCGGCTGCAATCTGTGGTCCGGCCGCGAGCGCGACCGGAACTCGGCGGTGTGCACGTTCTGCGACACCGATTTCGTCGGCACCGACGGCAGCGATGGCGGCCGCTACGCCAGCGCCGAGGAGCTTGCCGCCGCGATCGAGCGGCAATGGATCGGCGGCCCGGCCCACCGCTTCTGCGTGCTGACCGGCGGCGAGCCGCTGCTCCAGGTCGACGCCGAGCTGACCGCGGCGCTGCATGGACGCGGCTTTCAGATCGCGGTCGAGACCAACGGCACCATCGCGGTGCCGCCCGGGATCGACTGGGTCTGCGTCAGCCCGAAATCCACCAGCGAACTGGTGGTGCGCCGGGGCGACGAACTCAAGCTGGTGTTTCCCCAGGCCGACGCGCCGCCCGAGAGATTCGCCGCTCTCGCCTTCGACCGCTTCCTGCTGCAGCCCATGGACGGACCCGACGCCGCCGCCAACACCGCGCGCGCGATCCGCTATTGTCTCGCGCATCCGCAGTGGAACCTCAGCGTTCAGACCCACAAGCACATCGGAATCCGATGAAGATCTCCCAAGCCTTCCGCTTCGAGGCCGCCCACCGGCTGCCCCATGTTCCGCCGACGCATCGCTGCCACCGGCTGCACGGCCATTCCTACCGCGTCGAGCTCATCGTCGACGGGCCGGTCGATCCGCGCAGCGGCTTCGTGGTCGACTTCTTCGATCTGGAGGCGGCCTTCGGGCCGCTGCTGACGATGCTCGACCACCAGTGCCTGAACGAGGTCGCGGGCCTGGAAAATCCCACGGCCGAAAACATCGCGGTGTGGATCTGGGATCGCATCAAGCCCGGTCTGGGCGGTCTGTCGGCGGTCAGGGTCTATGAGACCGCGGACTGCTGGGCCGAGTACGACGGGCGGTAACGGGCGGCGCGACCACGTCGCCGAGATCGCCCTCATCGCCCATTGTCTACGGACTATGTGGATATACGGACTATGTGGAGCGCGCTCGTTCCGGCTGCCGCGAGGCCCTCGCCCGGATCGACCGCGGCGCCGCGGCAGCGCATAAGCGACGCCGGCCTATGACGTCGAAGCGCGGCCGCGCAGCGAGGTCTCCAGCACGCTCTCGGAGCGGCCGGCGCTGCGGCGCACCCGCGCCAGGCTGTCCTCGTTCATCTCGATCAGCACCGCGGTCTGCGCCTCGCCGTCGATGTCCTGCGGCAGGCCGAGCGGCCGGACCGTCATGCCGAGGTTCTGGATCACGGGGATGCGCAGCGTCCGCATCAGCGCCATGGTTCCGGACAGGCCCTCGCCGAGGCCGTATTCCAGGAGCCCGAGGAAGAGCTCGCAATAGGTGTGGCTGTGGCGGGCATGGGCCGCGAGCGCGAAGCGCGTCAGCTCCATGATGTCGGAGCGCTGCGGGATCGGGCCGTCGACCATGTGGGCGAAGGTCTCGCTCATGAGATGCGGCTTGAGCGTCGGATAGAGCCGCATGCCGCCGATCACCGCATCGTGTGCGTCCAGCGAGACCAGGTAGACCGCGTCCTCGGTGTCGTACTGGTCCATCTCGTAGGCGCCGCGGTCGAAATCCTTCCAGCCGCGTTCGGTGACGAAGACGTCGCGCCGCATCCGGAACTGCTGGTCGAGCGTGCGGCGAAAGCGGTCACGGTTGGACCGGTCGATCACCCTGATCATGGCAAGGCCCCCTGCTGCCGCGGCAAGCCTGGTTCGGGACTTCGAGCTTCAAAAAGCGGGCACCAGCATCCGCCGATTCAGGCCTCCGTCGATTCCAAGAAATCGCCCTTGACAGGCCGGTCAGGGATCGCCGTCCGCCGAACGATGCGTCAGGGCGCGATCTCGCCGTGGCGGATGGCCTCCGCGACGGCCTGGGGCCGGTTGCAGGCATTGAGGCGCCGCATCGCCGATGCCACCAGCTTGTTCACGGTGTCTTCGGAAATCACCAGGATGCACCCGATGTCCCACGCGGTCTTGCCGGCGGCGACCCAGGCCATCACCTCGCGCTCGCGCGCGGTGAGCAGGCGCCGCACCGCCGCGTCGGTACGCAGCTGGTTGCAGCGATTGACGGCATAGACCGCGATCATTTCCATGGCCGAGCGCGCCTCGAAACCCTCGTCGATCTCCTGGCCGGCGAACGAGATGCTGGCCTGGTAGCCGGCGAGGCCGTGGATCGGCACGCACAGTCCGGCGCGCAACCGGTAGTCGGCGGCGGCGATCTGTATCACCGAGCGTCCGATCGCGTTGTCGGCCGCGACCGGCGCCTCCGACCAGAGGAAGGCTCGCGGCTGCCTGCGGGTGAACTGGGTGACGGGATCATGCAGATGAAACTGGGAGTCGGAATAGTGCTCCAGCCAGCCGGCCGGCCAGTCGTTGAGCAGGACCCCGTCGCCGAATTTCGGCCGGCTGCCGGACGGCGGCGTGGCGTAGCAGAAATACTCGAAGCCGAACGTGGCGATCACGGAGGTCAGCTTCCCGCACAATACCGGGAGGCTGGTGGTGCGCTCGAAAGCCTCCACCGCGCCGAGCACCGTCTGAAAATGACTGAACGCAAATCCGGACAAGCTTCCCTCCTGCCCCGGAGGATGGTCACGCTGTTCGAAATCGTCGCACGGCCTCGCGCTGCCGCGGTCGTCGAGGGCCGCGGGCGCGAGGTGAATTCGTCATGAAATATGAGGTCGTCGTCCCTATCATTAAGGTTGCACGAAAGAGACCTGTCGTACAACTAAAATTGTCGGACTGGCGGCGCGGCGACGGCGGTATTTCGAAGTATCGGCCGCGATGCGAAGGGCCGCGCGACGCCCCCGCGGCCGCGTCGACCGTCCACCGGTCCGGCCGACATCGGTGCGGCCGTCACCACATCATCGCTCGTCCCGCCCCGATCGTCCGTGCCGCGGAGCCGCGGCTTCGGAAGAAATTTGTTGCAAGCTACAACAATAAATCCAATAGTCGTGGGGACCGGGAATGTGCGGAGGGACGAGGAATGGCAGCGATGGCTTCGGCCGCGCCGGCGCGGATCGGCGGTCCACGTCTGATCGCCGCCTGCACCATCGGCAACGCGCTCGAGTTCTACGATTTCGTCATCTACAGCTTCTTCGCCACGACGATCGGCAAGCTGTTCTTCCCGGCGCAGGATCCCGCGGTGCAGATCCTTTTGTCCTTCGCCACCTACGGCGTCGGCTTCTTCCTGCGCCCGCTGGGCGGCGCCGTCATCGGCGCCTATGCCGACCGGCACGGGCGCAAGCCCGCGACCTTGCTGACGCTGATGCTGATGGCGGCCGGAACGGCCATGATCGGCATCGCGCCCACCTACGCGGCGATCGGCATATGGGCGCCGCTGGTGGTGGTGGTCGGCCGCCTCATCCAGGGATTTTCCGCAGGCGGCGAGGTCGGAGCGTCGACGACGCTGCTCGCCGAATATGCGCCGGCGGCGCGCCGCGGATTCTTCGGCAGCTGGCAGGTCGCGAGCCAGGGTCTGGCGGTGCTGGTGGCCGCCTTCCTGGCGTGGTCCGTGTTCACCTTGCTGCCGCCCGACAGCGTGACCGCGTGGGGCTGGCGGGTGCCGTTCCTGCTCGGCATTGCCATCGTGCCGATCGGGCTGTGGCTGCGCAGCGCGCTCAAGGAGACCCACGCCAACGAGGAGGACGTGTCGCTGCGCAACGTCAGCTCGCTCTCGCTGGTCTGGCGGGATCACTGGCGGCACCTGTTGTCCGGCGTCGCGATCGTCATCGGCGGCACCGCCGCCAATGCCGTCGTGGTGCTCTACATGTCGACCTATGCGGTGCGCCAGCTCGGCATGTCGCCGGCGACGGGACTGTTCGCGGGAATTGCCGCCGGTGCCGTCACCCTCGTCACCGCGCCCCTCGGCGGGATGCTGTCCGATCGCTACGGACGCAGGCGGATCGGCCGGATCACCTTTGCCCTGCTCGCGCTTGCGATCTATCCCGGCTTCGTGGTCCTGGCGGCGTCGCCGACGCTGCCGACGCTGCTGCTGGTGGTGGGTGTTCTCGGCATCCTGTTCGGGACCGGCGGCGGCGCCGTCATCGTCGTGCTGACCGAGATCTTCCCGACCGAAGTGCGGGCGTCGGGCATGTCGCTGGTCTACGCCGTCGGCGTCGCCATCTTCGGCGGCTTCGGCCAGTTCATCGTGACCTGGCTGATCCAGGCGACGGGAAGTCCGTTCGCGCCGGCCTATTACGTCATCGCCTGTTCGTTCTCGACGATCGTCGCGCTGTCGACCGTTCCCGAGACCGCCCGGATCGCGCTGGACTGACGGGCGCTTCCGCGGCGCGCGGCGCCGCATCCATCGAGGAGGATGGCGGGGGGCATCGTCCTGCCGCCCTGCGCCTCCGGGAGCCATCAAGCATGCTGCGGCAAAGCCTGACATACCAGCTCGTCTCGATCGCCGAAGACGCCATCGGGCAAGGGGCGGCGCTGTACAAATGGCGCTTCGGCTTCGACGTCCACGAGCTGCGCGTTCTGCGCCTGATCGACGACGAGCCTGGTGTGACGTTCACCGCGCTCGCGGACAAGACCAAGTTCGAGCGGTCGGCGACGTCCCGCATCCTGACGCGGCTGGTCAAGAGCGGGCTGGTGCGCCGGCGCAACGACGACGAGGACGCCCGCCAGTACCGGCTGTTCTCGACGCCGAAGGGCAGGGCGCTGCGCGCGCAGGCCGACCCGCTCAGTCTCGAACTCGAGGCGCTGATGCTGGCGCCGCTCTCCGAAGCCGAGCGCCAGCAGTTTCTCGGCCTGCTCAAGCGGATCGCCGACTGGGTCACCGGCGATTTCGTCGGCGAGATGTCACGGCGCTCACCGTCGCCGGAGCGCACGAAAGCCGCCGGCAAGGCGCGGCCGCGCGGCGCGAGCTAGCCGGAACTCCGGGACCAAGCCCGGCTTGTTCCGTCGTCTCGGCATTGCGGCGGCGCCGCAGAATCGGTCAACTGACGTATTGTCGAACGGCGGGACACCGCGGAATGTTGCACCCAGGTCTGGGACCAGATCGGGCTAGCAGTTCATGCAACGCCTGAAGATCTGAACCCGGGCTTCGGCAGGCCGGCCGCTGCCGCAGCGATATCGATCAATTTGGATGCTCGGGCGCGAACCCGTTCCGTCGCTGTGCCCGCCTGCGCCCTGTCAGCCTCGCATGGAGCTAGCCTATGGACACCGTCGCTGCCGCATCGTCCTGCAAGTGTACCCCGGAGACGGGCAGCCCGGATGCCGTGAACCATCCCCTTGATCCCCTGACGGCCGCCGAAATCGGCGCGGTGGTTCGAATTGTGCGCGACGATCCGCAGTACGGGGCCGACTTTCTCTTCGAAACGGTCGAACTCCTCGAGCCGGAAAAATCGGTTGTGCGTCGGTACCGCCGCGGAGATCCGATCAGAAGGTCCGCACGCGTCAATCTCTTCAAGGTCGCGGAGGATGGCATCTGGCGCCTGACCGTCTCGCTCGCGGAGGGGAGGGTGCTGACGTCGAAGCATCTGCCGACGGCCAAGCCGATGATCCAGCTCGAGCAGTTTACGGCCATCGAAGACGCGGTCCGCGCCGCTCCCGAGTTTATTGCCGCGTGCAAGAAGCGCGGCATCGAGAACATGTCGCTTGTCTGCATTGATCCGTGGTCGGCGGGCAATTTCGACATTCCCGGTGAGGACGGCCGCTATCTTGCGCACGTCTTTGCCTGGCTTCGCCTGCGGGAGAACGACAACCTCTACGCACACCCGATCGGTGGCCTCAATGCCATCGTCGACATCAAGACCTACGAGATCATCCGAGTCGACGACCACGAGATCATTCCGATCCCTCAGACGGAGGTGAACTACGAGGCCGAATTCATCAAGAACCCGCGAAGCCCCTACAGGCCCCTCGATATCGTTCAGCCCGAGGGCGTCTCGTTCAGGCTCGATGGACGGCGGCTGGAATGGGATCGCTGGTCGGTGCTCGTGGGCTTCAATTCGCGCGAGGGCCTTACCCTGCACGACATCAGCTATGATGGACGGCCGATCGCGCACCGCGCGTCGCTGGTGGAAATGGTCGTGCCGTACGGCACCACCGACAGGGGGCATTTCCGAAAGAATGTCTTCGACATTGGTGAGTACGGCATCGGCAAGTTGGCCAACTCGCTGAAGCTGGGCTGCGATTGCCTCGGTGCCATCGCCTATCTCGACGCGCACCTTGCGACGATGGACGGCAATGTGGTGACGATCGGAAACGCCATCTGCATCCATGAGGAAGACGCCGGCCTGCTGTGGAAGCATTGGGACTTCCGATCGAACAATGTCGAGTCGCGTCGTGCCCGAAGACTGGTCGTGTCCTGCATCGCAACGGTCGCCAACTATGAATACGGCCTCTATTGGTACTTCCACACCGATGGGTCGATCCAGTTCGAGCTCAAGGCCACCGGCATTATCAATACGGCCGCGTGCCATCCCGGTAGGCCCGGCAAATACGGCAAGGAAGTCGCCCCTGGCGTCGTGGGTCATATTCACCAGCACATCTTCTGTGCGCGCCTCGACATGAATGTCGATGGTGACCACAACAGCGTCGTCGAGCTCAACACGCAAGCCGATCCCTGGGGGCCCGACAATGCCTATGGCAACGGCTTCTACGAACAGGAGACGGTTCTGAAGACCGAACTGGGTGGCTGCCGCCAGGCCAACCCGGCGACGCATCGGGCCTGGAAAGTCATCAATCCCGATCGCAAGAACTGGGTCGGTACGCCGACCGGATACAAGCTCGAGGCCAGCCATCCCGTGACACCGTTCATTCATCCGGAGTCGCCGTCGGGCAAGCGCTCGACCTTCATCAAGAACCACCTCTGGGTCACGGCGTTCGATCCGGAAGAGCGGTATCCGGCCGGGGAATACATGAACCATTCGGATGGCACGGGAGGCGTCGCCGATTTCGTCAAGAAGAATCGGAACATCGAGAACACCGACATCGTGCTCTGGCACGTCTTCGGCCTTCACCATCAGGTCCGTCCCGAGGACTTTCCCGTTCAACCGTGCATCTTTACCGGCTTCAAGCTGATGCCCAGCGGCTTTTTCGACTGCAATCCCGGCATCGACCTCGCGCCCGACAGGAACAGCGCAAGTTGTCATGCGCGGGCCGCCGAGTAGCACGGGACTCGCGGCCGCGCCTGTCGCATCGCAGCCGGTCTGGCCGGCCTGGAGGCCTGGTCGCCTCCCGCCGTCCGGCCGCGCCGCGCGCGCGACGTCCATGGCGTCCGTGGTCGTCGCTTTGGCGGTGTTTGTCGGCTCCGCCGCCCGTGTCCTTCCCACGCTCCTGGCCGTTCCCATCCAGCACAACCTGGGCTGGCAGACCTCCGACGTCGCCTGGCCGATCACGCTCGGCATCGCCGTCTCTGCGCTCGCGGCGCCGCTCGCTGCGCATGGCCTGGAGCGGTCGGGCGTTCGATCGTCGCTGTTCGCAAGTCTGGTTCTGCTCGCGGCATCGCTTGCATCGACGACGTTCGCGACCGCGCCGTGGCACCTCGTTGTAGCGTGGGGGCTGGGACTTGGCTTCAGCGGCTCCCTGAGCGCATCCATTCTGGCAGTGACGATCGGCAGCCGTGACGAAGCGGCTCACTGCGGGACACGCTTCGGTCTCCTGGCGTCGATGCAGTTCCTGGGATCGGCGGCAGGACTGCTGGCTGCATCGAGAGCGGCCGACGCAGCCGGCTGGCGCGACGTGTTCCACGTGGCTGCAGCCGCTGCCTTGACCACGGCCTTCGCAAGCATCGCCTTTGTTCGGACCGGAACGGGAGCCGCGCCACGGCGGCCCGCATCCGGCCGGGGCGGATGTCCGCGTGCGATGGGGACGAACCGGCGGCTTTGGGTATTCGCCGCGATCTTCTTCATCTGCGGCGCGTCGACATCCGGATTGATCGACGGAGGGCTCGGCATCCTCTGCATGGGCACTGGTCTCGGACTCCCGTCGAGCGCCGACGTGCTGGTGATCGCCGTGCTCGGCAGCGCCGCCGGCAGCGCCGCGAGCGGATTTCTGGCGGATCGCTATCCCTCACGAATATTGCTTGCGCTCTATTTTGCCGCCCGCGCCATTGCCCTGATCTGGCTTCCGTTCACCGGCCTCAGCGTCGTCGAACTTTCCAGATTCGGCGCGTTCTATGGCGTCGATGCGGCGTTGACGTTTCCCGCGCTCGTCAGGCTGATGCCGGCAAATCTCGGCCATCGGAACCTGTCCGCGACGATGGGCTGGATGTCGGTGGCGCACGTTGCGGGAGCCGTCATCACCTCCGCATCGGTCGGTTATCTTGGCCTGGCAGCCTATGCGGTCGGGTTCGCGGTCGTGGGCCTCGTCTGCCTGCTGGCCGCGGGTCTCGTGCTGCTTCTGAAGGATGCCCCGCGAGAGACAGCTGGTTCCAACCGATGAACGGTCGAACCCGATCAGCGGCCGGCGAGCCTGCGGCCAACAGGTCGTCGTGAAGGGCTCTCCGCCAGCAGCAGTCCTTCGGACACCGCCAGCGCCGCGAGCCCCGTGCGCGAGTCACAGCTCATCTTGGCAAGAATGTGCTCGATGTGCGTCGAGACCGTGCGGGGCGATATGAAGAGCTGTTCGGCGATTTCGGGATTTGACGCGCCACTGATCACGAGATGGAGAATCTGGATCTCGCGGAGTGAGAGACCATACGGCCAGGGCATGCACTGTTCGGTGATCAGGAGGATGCTGCCGCGACAGGGGGTGATTGTCACCTTGTGACAGCGGCCAGCCTCGTCCGGCCAGACGAAGCAGCGCGGTCTCGAGGAATTGAGCTTCTCCGGGAGCTTCTCCAGGATCATGCGGCGGAGCACTCCGCCTTCGCCGAGATGCGGCCCGGGACTGCGGTTCGGCAGGTGAAATGCAAAACCATTCGGTGAGACGGCAATCGCATAGGAGCCCGGCGCCAGTTCATCAGCCAGAAGCTGCGGTGTCCTGAGCTGATCACAGATGTTCAGCAGGATCGGCTGGAAACGTTCGGTCAGCTCACGGGCTTCATCGGTGGCATGCGTCTCCCTGGCCCAGCTCATATGGATCGCTCCGATGTAACGGCCATCCGCGAGGCGCAGGCACATCGTCGAACCTTCCCTGAAACCATCCGGCATGAGGTACTGCTGAGCGGTCAGAGTGTCAGGCAGATGGAGATTCCAGTCGCGCTTGTAGTCCCGCCAGCGGAGCGAGCGTGTGTCCTTTTTGCGCGCGATGGCGTAGGCGGGGCAGGAGGTAACAAATCCGTCGACGACGTAGGACATCGTTTTGTCCGTGTATCCTTCGTCGGCCAGCGAGCGATGGGTCCGGGATACCGGATCCATCGCAACCAGAGCAATTGCTTCGCTCCGCACGAGATCGCGCAGCAGGCGGGTCACCTGCGCCGCCTGGTCCATCACCCGGCTGCTGATATCGGATGCTGTCGCGTCCAGCGGGACTGTAGCTGACATCGCAGAGTCGATCGCCGCAGATTTCACGGTAAGCCTCCTGCTCGTGAATGATCTTGCCGACAGTTCGAGATTGAATTGTTCTTGGTCGCCAACAGCAGGCTTGTCGGTTCGGCGGGATCGAGATGCTCCACGCAACCTCGTAACGACCGCTCCAACTTCCGTTCTTGATGTCCCGGATCGAGATCAGCGCCGACTGAATGCTACGCCGGTATCCTAGGGCCGCGCGCTTGCTGAGTCAAAGGAGCGTGTCTCAGTTCATGCCGGTCGAGGTCGCAAACTCCAGCGCAAGCGTGGTCGAGTTGCTAACTACAATTCCGCTCGTGTCATCAGCTGATGAAAATCTGGGCGGGCTGCCGAGCAAGTCATCAGCTCGGCTGCTGTATTCGTGCCCGCACCACGGTTCCGACGTCTACCAGGTCGCTCGGGTTTGTTCGTCCAAAATCGGTCAGCTGACGTATTGCTGAAATTCGGCCGGCACCCGAAGCTTCGATCCAACGCGGTTTGGCTGCATTCACCGTCTGCGGTTCATTCGGGTGCAGATCAATGGCCGCGATCACCTGACGGTTGCCCGGCTGCGCCGTCAAAGCCCAACAGGAAATCCCGGCCCGGTCTCGGTCGAGAGATGCCGAGAACCCGCGCTCGATTGCAGGAGTTGCTTTTATGATTCCCAAGCTCACCAGGCGATCAGTGACCGCGGGCATCGGCGCGGCCATCGCGACGCCGTTTGTCGGACGGTCGGCTCTTGCCGCGCAGCCGATCGTTCTCGGCGTACCCTATTGCCAGACGGCCGCAGCGGGAGTCGCGGACCATCAGGACTTTCTCAACGGCACCACGTTGGCGATGGAGGAGATCAATGCCGCGGGCGGAATCCTCGGCAGGCCGCTCAAGCTGTTCACGACGGACATGAACGTGCTGTCGCCGGAATCGTCCAAGCAGGCGCTTGCGGCCTGCGTGGATGCCAAGGTCGACGCGATCTCCTTCGCGTTCACCCTGGTGCCGCTGCCGGCGATGGACGCGACCATCAAGTACAAGTGTCCTTACATCGACGGCAACGCGCAACGCGCCGGCACCAGCGCGGTCAAGGAACACCCCGAAAAGTACAGCCACATCTTTCAGTTCTGCCCGTCGGAGGTCAACTACGGATGGACCTATGCTCTTTGGCTGGAGGACGAGGAGAAGCGAGGGGTCTGGAAACCGAAGAACCGCAAGGTTCATATCATTCAGGAGCAGATTGGCTACTGTCAGACCATCTCGCGCGCGGCGCAGGAGGCGATCAAAAGGCGGGGCAAGTTCGAAGTCGCCCGCGTGACGGATATCCAGTTCCCCGTCCAGGACTGGGCACCGATCATTCACGAGATGAAGGAAGTCGATGCCGGCGCGATCCTGGTGGATCATTGGGTGGCCGCCGAATATGCCGCGTTTTGCAAGCAATTCGTCGCAAGTCCAGTGCGAGATTCGCTTGTCTACCTGCAATACGGTCCGTCGCAACCCGAGTTCCTCGAACTCGCGGGGGCTGCCGCAAACGGCTTCGTCTGGGGCACGACGATGGGTATCTATGGCGACGAGAGGGGTCTTGCTTACAGGCAAAAGTACAAGAAGCGGTTCCCCGGCATCGCCGGACTTGCCTACACCGGCATCGCGTACGACCAGACCTACTACCTGAAGAAAGCCTGGGAGGCTGTCGGCGATCCCCGAAAGTTCAAGGAGGTCTGCGACTGGATTCGTGCGAACCCGCAGCGCGGCGTTTGCGGCTACGTCGACATGGGCAATCCCTACCAGGAGGCGCTCCACTTTCCCGACAATGGCGGCGATGAACTGCAGGCATCGAAGCTCGAGAGCGGCGTGGCGCAACTCTACGTGCAGGTCCAGGCGGGCGAGCACAAGATCATCTATCCCGGCCCGGTCTCGGAAACGAAGCTCGCTCCAGCACCGTGGTGGGATTGATGCTCCGGCAACTGCACCCCACCGGTGGCGCGAGGCAGGGCGGCGATCCCGCGTTGTTTTCCTGCAGCGGCGTATCTCTCGATCTCGGCGGTCGGGAGATCCTCCGCGACATCAACCTGCATGTCGGGGCCGGAGAAGTCCTCGGCATCATCGGCCCGAACGGCGCGGGGAAGACCAGCCTGTTTGAAATCCTTTCGGGGCGGATGCTTCCGAAGAGCGGTACGGTCATGTTCAAGGGCGAGAACGTTACGTCCTTGCCGCTGTATTCCCGGTCACGCCTGGGGATCGGCCGGACCTTCCAGACACCGGTGGTCCCGGACGAACTGACGGTCGGCGAAACCTTCAAGGCGGCGCGTCAGGCCCATCGTCCGTACCTCACCAGATTCGATGCGGAGTACGGCGCCGACCTCGTCGGCTTGAGGGTCAGCGACGAGACGCCGGCGACGCAGCTCGAGACCTTCAATCGACGCAAGCTGCTGCTGGCCTGCCTGCTGATGCGCCGGCCGTCGCTGTTGCTGCTGGATGAGCCGGCCGCCGGCCTGATCAATTCGGAAGTCGACGAGATCGATACGTTGCTTCGTCTGCTGGCCAAGGAAATGAACATCTCCATCCTGATCGTCGAGCACCGCATCGAGCTGCTCGGGACGATCGCCGACAGAATCGTGGTCATGGATGCCGGGGAGGTGATCTCCGAGGGCTTGATGGAAGACGTGATGGCGGATCCGAAGGTTCACGCAGCCTATTTCGAAGACTTCAGCGAAGAGGCCGAGACATGAACATCGCCGTGAACAATGGTCTGAGCGGCGGTCCCGCGCATCAGCCGCGGCGTGAGGTCCTGAATGTCAAGGGACTGTCCGCCGGCTACGGGCCGATCCGTGTCATCCACGATCTCGATCTCGTCGTCGAGTGTGGGGAGCGGATCGGCATCGTCGGTCTGAACGGTCACGG
This sequence comes from Xanthobacteraceae bacterium, assembly GCA_031291445.1. Taxonomy (GTDB): domain Bacteria; phylum Pseudomonadota; class Alphaproteobacteria; order Rhizobiales; family Xanthobacteraceae; genus Bradyrhizobium_A. Next base: position 27,780 of record JARLJA010000100.1, read on the forward strand.
CAAGTCGACCCTGTTCTACGCGATCGCGGGCCTGACCGGTTGGCAGCGCGGCTCGATCAAGCTGAACGGCAAGGAGGTCGGCCGCACGCGGAGCCAGGGGCCGGGGCGCTACACCCACGAAATCGTACGCGCGGGACTCGCATTGATCCCCCAGGGCGATGAGATCTTCCACGGGCTGACCGTCGAGGAACATCTCGATTCCGGGGCCTATACCGCGACCGCCTGGCGCGACCGCGCCACACGCAAGCTGCGCATCCTGGAGATTTTTCCTCCCTTGCGGAAGCTCATGAACGTGCCCGTCGGGCGCCTGTCGGGCGGCGAACGGCGCATGGTGTCGATCGGCAGGGGCCTGATGGCCGACGCGTCGCTGTTCCTCGTCGACGAGCCGTCGCTCGGGCTCGCACCCAAGATCGGCAAGAGCGTGATCAATGCGCTGATGGACGTCAAGCTCGGAGACGCCGCCATGGTCATCGCGGAGCAGAACGTCGCTTTGCTCGAGGGACGGGTCGATCGCGTCATCGGCATGCATGTCGGAAAGCTCAAGGGCGAGGCCTCGGCGGCTCTCGCGTTGCAGGTTCATCGAAAGGCTTGAGACGTGGACATCTGGTTTCTCGTTAGCAACACGATCGTTCTCGCGTGCATCTATGGCACGCTCGCGATCGGAATATCGATCACGTGGTCGAGCCTCGGTCTGCTCAACCTGTCCTACGGCTTCATATTCGCGTTCGCGGGTTACGGCGCCTGGCTGTTCGCCCAGCACGTCTCGCCGTTCGGGCCGGCGGTCCTCGTCGCCGGCATCCTCTCCGGCGCGCTCGGCGGCGTGATCATATGCGCGCTGGGGTTCATACCGATCCACGACAAGCCGAATTTCACCATACGCGGTCTGATCGCGACGCTCGCGATCAACCTGATCGGCACGCAATTCCTGCTGTGGTGGTTCGGTCCGCGGTCGAAGAGCCTGCCCGAGATCTTCGGCGATTGGTCGGTGTCCCTGTCGGGCGCGGTGTTCTCCGCCGACAAGGTCGGCAACGTGGTGACGTCCATCCTGATGCTGACGGTCGTCCTGCGGTGGATGCAGTCGAGCAGGCGCGGCCTCGAAATCCGTGCGATGATGATGAATCCCCACGCGGCCTCCATCGTCGGCATCGGCGTGCGCCGGACGTCCTTCTACGTCATGGGCATCACCGGCGGCCTGGCGGGTCTCGCGGCCGTCCTGCTCTCCCAGACCTACTACATCTCGCCGTTCGGCGGGCTGATGCCGATGATCAAGGGCGTCAGCATCGCGCTTTGCGGCGGGCTCGGCAGCGTTCGCGGCGCCGTCATTGCAGCCGTCCTGCTCGGCCTGAACGAGGCGCTGACGGGCGTATCGATCGGCGGTCGCTACGTCCTCATCACCCAGTTCACCGTGATCATCGCCATCCTGTTGGTCCGTCCGCGCGGTATCGCCGGGCTGCTCGACAGGGCGAGGGAGGCCTGAGCAATGTCCCGTGACAGCGACATCAAATGGCGAAATCCGCTCTTCGTCTGGGGTGGCAAGAGTGACGTCGAAGAGCTTCCGACCATTCCGTTCCGAAGCCATCAGGAGGTGTGGGAAAGGACGCGTCAATCCAGGGCGAAGCTGAACCCGGTCGGCCGCCTGCGCTACTACCACAAGTGGGCGGGCCACGGCGGAAGGATGTGGAATCGTCTTCGCTACTGGCCGACCCGTCGCCGGGTGCTGCGACTGCGCGGGGAATACAATCCGAAGACGTTGCGCGCGGAGAAGACGATTGTCGACAAGCGGCCGATCTGGTGGGTGCTGGGGCTTCTCGCCCTGGCGATCGGTCCCTTGTTCACCCCCGGCGATCTGCAGAACACGCTGCTGACGGCCGGCGCCACGTTCGGCATCTACTCCGCGATCAGCCTGTGCTGGATGCTCATCATGGGCACCGCGGGCATCTTCTCGCTCGCCTCGTATGCGGTGGTCGGGACGGCCGCGTTCGCGACGGCGCTGCTCGCGGTCAAGTTCGCGCTGCCGTGGTGGTTGCTGCCGCCGATCGGCGCACTGGTGGGGCTCGTCTTCGGCGGGATCATAGCGCTGCCGGCCACGCGGCTCGACGGCTTCTACTATGCGCTTCTCACGCTCGGGCTCAATGAACTCTGCCGCGTCTATTTCGTGACCTCGAAGGAGTTCGGCGCCGCCAACGGCGGGCTCTATGGCGCAACGACCTACGTGCCGGAGGACTGGTCGCAGCTCGGTCAGCTGCTTCTGGCGTATTACGCCTGCTTCGGCCTGATGCTGCTTGCGTTGCTGCTCTACCGGTTCGTCAACGGCCGCAGGCTTGGACGAATCCTTCGCATGGCGCCCGAAAAGCGCGAGGCGTTCGCGGAGGCGACCGGGGTGAACTTTCGTCAGGCGCGAGTCTGGGTGTTCGTCATCTCATCGATCGGGCTCGGCTTCATTGGCGGATTCTATACCGCCAATTTCGGCGGCGTTGCGTTCTCGATCTTCAACTTCGACACGGTGTTGCTCGGACTTGCCATGCTGGTGATCGGGGGAATCGGACGGGCGGAGGGTGCCGTGGTCGGCACGCTCATCGTCGTGTTCTTCGACCAGGTCATGAACACGTGGGGGCCGGCGCGCTTCATGATCATCGGCCTGATCATGCTGCTGGTCGTGCTCTACCTGCGCAACGGGCTGTTCGGGATCAAGGCGCAGTTCCGCGCCTGGCGCGACAAGAAGAAGAGCGAGCGGCGGTCGACGCGGGCTGAGAAGGGCGGCGAAATGCTGCCCGAGGAAGCGACCGAAACGGATGACAAGAGCATCATCTACCAGCGGCGCTACGACAAGATGACGCGCGACCATCTCAAGACGCTCGTCACGGCGGAGATCATAGAGGAGCACCGCCAGACCCTCAACGGTCAGCACAGCGAGGCGCTCGAGCGGCTGCTGGTCTATTTCCGCACGCGTCCTCAGGAAGAGAAGTACGCCATCATGGCCGTGGAGCGTTTCGCGGGCTATCGGATCGTCGCGCTGTCCGGACATCGGGGCGTGGCGCCACGCGTGGTCGAGGACAAGATCTATTCGACGCCGGACGACGCGTGCCACGGCGTCTTCATGCGGCGCATTCAGGATCTGCTCGAATCCTGATCGTGGTTGAACGTGACGTGGATCGCGGCGGTCGTCTGAACGATCGAAATCAAGGGAGTTGGTGCGGTGACACCGGTCAGGCTATTTGGCTACACGGACAAGATCTCGGTCAGGCCCGGCGAGGCCGTCCAGTTTCATGTCAGTGCCGAGGGAACGGATACGGCCGAGGCGCAACTGGTGCGCTTGATCCATGGCGACCAAAATCCGGCCGGGCCTGGCTTCATCGAAGAAGAGGTGGCGTGCGCCGCGAACGGCACATGGCAGGTCGAGCGGCAGACCACTCAGGTGGGATCGTTCCTCGAGGTCGACGATGCCGAGTGCCGGCTGGCGTTCGAAGGAAGCTTCACCCTGTTCGCCTTCATCCATCCGACCTGGCCGGCGTCCGGAAAGCGCCAAAACGTCATCGGCCGGTGGGACAGCGATCGGGGGCTGGGCTATGGGATCGGCCTCGACGAGAGGGGCTGTCTGCAGTTCCGGATCGGACGCGGCAACGACACCGTCGAGTGCCTGGCCGCCGATGTCCCGCTGCAGGTCCAGATGTGGTATTTCGTGGCCGCGACCTTCGACGCCGGCACGCGGCGTGCGACGTTGTATCAGGCCGGTGTCGGCAACAGGTACAACGGCCTGCTGGGCAAGGTTGCGCTGGTCGACTACGATTCCCGCACGTCGGCGATCTTCGGCGCCAGGCCCGAGAACCTCGCCGGGACTCCGTTCCTGATGGCGGGATCGCGTGGCAGGGACCCGCAGCAGCGCGAATGCGTGTCGGAGCTCTACTGGGGCAAGATCGACCGATGCGGCGCGTTTGACCAGGCGCTGCAGCCCGGCGAGCTCGACGCGATCAAGAGTGGCCTGGTGCCGGCGATGGACAGCCTGGTCGCGTACTGGGACACGAGCAAGGGATATACCGACCGGGGTATCGGCGATGTTGTGGTCGACGTCGGTCGGCACGAGCTGAATGCCCGAGGATACAACCGGCCGGTCCGCGGCCAGACCGGCTGGAATTGGGACGGTCACACCGATTGCTTCCGCCTGGCACCCCACGAATTCGGGGGGATCGAGTTTCATGCCGACGCGCTGACGGACTGCAACTGGAGGGCGACCAAAGTCGTCACGCTGCCGCGCGGACTCAGGAGCGGCTGCTATGCCATGCGGTTGCGCTCGGGCAGCGCAAGGGGGCTCGGCGAGGAGCACGTCGTCTTCTTCGTGCGGCCGGAAAAGCCGCGGGCGCAAATTGCGTTTCTGTTTCCGACTTTGACCTATCTCGCGCTGGCAAACGAGCGCCTGAGCTTCGATCATCCGGAGCGCGAGGCGATGACGGGCCAGCCGGCCGTGCTATCCGAGATCGACATCGAGATGTACACGAGAGCCGACTTCGGGCTCTCGACCTACGACATGCACGCCGATGGCAGCGGCGTGTGCTACAGCTCCTATCACCGGCCGATCATGAACATGCGGCCGAGATACCGGATGCCGAGCCTGGATGTGGCGTCGGGACTGGCTGCGGATCTCTCGATCATCGCCTGGCTCGAACAGAGCGACTTCGACTACGACGTCCTGACCGACGAGGACCTGCATCGCGACGGATCGGCGGCATTGGCGCCGTACGCCTGCGTCATCAGCGGCTCGCGGCCGGAATATTGTACCGAGCGCATGCTGGACGCGACGGAGGATTATGTCGCCGACGGCGGTCGCTACATCTACGCGGGCGGCAACGGATTCAACGCCGCGGCCGGCATCCGTGACAGCCAGCCATGGATCATGGAGTGTCGTCGCCGCGACGACGGCTACAAGCCGTGGATCTCGCGCTATGGCGAGCACTACATGGCGACGGATGGAATGCGCGGCGGCCCCTGGAAGGTGCTCGGCCGCCCGACCCAGAAGTTGGTCGGGATCGGCCTGAGCAGCCAGGGGGGTGGACGAAGCGAGCCATATCGGCGGATGCCGGACAGCTACCACCGCACGGTGTCGTGGATCACCAAGGGGGTCGAAGGAGAAATCGTCGGCGATTTCGGCCTCGCCAACCACGGTGCGGCGGGGCTGGCCCTCGACTATTACGACCGGGCCCTGGGCACACCGCCGCACACCAGGATCATCGCCTCGTCGGGTGGCCACACGGACAGCTACGTCGTGAACCAGCAGCTCGTCCTCTATGCCTATCTGGGCCTCTATGGGTCCTACGACTGGCGCGTGCACGCCGACATGACCTACTTCACGGCCCCGAACGGCGGTGCGGTGTTCGCGTGCGGTTCGGTCGCGTTCGCGCAGTCGCTGCCGATCAACAACTTCATGAACACCGCGTCCCGCGTGCTTGCCAACGTCGTCGAGGCCTTCGTCAGGCCGGGCAGGTTACCGGGGTTCGCCTGGGTCAACGAAGAAAAACAGTGGGCCTGAGGCAATCATCACGGAATTCCGTGCCGCTGCACCCGGCCGGCACTGACCAGTTCGGTCGTTCGCACATTCTGGAGAGTTGAGGATGCTGCCTCTCGAATACGACAGGTCCCAGGACCGCGACATCATCGTCCGGGATCGCTTCGACACGCTTCGCCGCGAGTTCCTGCGGACGATCGTTACGCCCGAGGTGATCGAGGAGCACCGGCGATCGCCGCTGGGGCAGCACAGCGAGCGCCTCGAGCGCCTGCTGATCTATTTTCGTCAACGTCCGCTGGACGAAAGATATGCGCTCAGGACCGTCGAGCCGTTCGGCAAGTATCAGGTGGTCAGGCTTTCGGGCCATCGGGGGACCCCGCCGCGCGCTGTTGACGAGACGATCTACGCGTCGGCGAACGAAGCTCTGCATGGCTTGTTCCTGCACTGCATCCGCGACCTTCTCGAAACCTAGAGCCCCACGCGCCGAACGGGCAGGCGCCGCGTTCGGCTTCTCGATTGGAAACCCCGCACCATGGCGCAGATCAAGATATTCGGTTACGCAGACAAGATCTCGGTGAAGGCCGGCGACACCATCCAGTTTCATGTCAGCGCCGACGGCACCTCGACCGCTGAAGCTCATCTCGTGCGCCTGATCCATGGCGACGAGCATCCGCACGGTCCGGGTTTCATCGAGGAAGAGATCGACTGCGTCGCCAACGGCACCTGGCGGGTCGAGAAACAGTTTACGCAGGTGGGGGCGTTCCTCGAAGTCGCCGATCCCGACCGCAAGCTCGCGCTCGACGGCAGCATCACCCTGTGCGCGTTCATCTGGCCGACGTGGCCGGATGTCGGGCATCGTCAATGCCTGCTGGGTCGCTGGGACAACGACAAGAATCATGGTTACGGCCTCGGGATCAATCCGAGCGGCCGATTGGAGTTCTGGGTCGGGTGTGGGAACGAGATCGACTATCTGCAGGCGGAGTTGCCGCTGCAGAAGCAGGCCTGGTATTTCGTCGCGGCCACCTTCGATGCGCGAACCGGTCGAGCCACCCTCTACCAGGAGGGCGTCGTGAACCGCTACAACAGCCTGCTCGGCAAGGTCGCGCCGGTCGACTACCGCTCGCACGTGTCGGAGGTGTTTCGGTTCAGGCAGCACAACCTGCCCGATACGCCGTTCCTCGTGGCCGGCTCGCGCGACTGGCACGCGCTGCGCGGACACTTCGTATCGCAACTCTATTGCGGCAAGATCGATCGTTGCGGCGTATTCGATCGCCCGTTGCGTCGCGAGGAACTGGATGCGATTCGCGCGGGCGAGCCGCCTCCGTCGTTCGGCATGGTGGCGTGTTGGGACACCACGAAGGGGTATACCGATCGCGGCATCGGTGACCTCGTGGTCGATATCGGACCAAACCGCCTTGACGCGAACGGCTACAACAGGCCCGTGCGCGCGCAGACGGGCTACAACTGGAACGGTCGCAACGATTGCTTCCGTCTCGCGCCGCACGAATATGGCGGCATCGAATTCCACGCCGACGCCATGATCGACAGCAACTGGAAAGTCACGCGGACGCTCCAGTTGCCTGAAACCTTGCGCAGCGGAGCCTACGCGATGAGGCTGCGCGGTGGGGACGGCACCGGCCTGGGTGAGGAGTACGTCGTCTTCTTCGTCCGGCCGCGCGTGCCGACGGGGCGCATCGCTCTCCTGTTTTCCACGGCGACCTATCTTGCCTATGCCAACGAACGCTTCGCGACTGACGGCCATATCGTGCAGCCGATGGCCGGTCAGCCGCCGACGATCTGCGAGGTCGATATCGAGATCTACGAAAATCCCGAATTCGGCGCCGGTTGCTACGATTCGCACGCGGACGGCGCCGGCGTCTGCTACAGCAGCTATCGTCGCCCGATGGTGAACATGCGGCCGAAATACCGCATCGCCGCGTTCGATCTGCCCTGGAATTTTCCGGCGGACCTTTCGATCCTGGCATGGCTCGAACACATGGGCTACGATTACGACGTCTTGACCGATGAGGATGTTCATCTGGAGGGCGTGGCCGCAATGGCCCCCTACGCGTGCATTCTGAATTCAACGCATCCGGAATATCATTCCGAGCGGATGCTCGATGCCCACGAGGATTACATCGCCGGCGGCGGACGCTTCATCTGCATGGGCGCGAACAGCTTCTGCTGCAATGTGGCGTTTCGCGATGACGAACCGTGGATCCTGGAATGCCGCAAGACCGGCGGCCACTGGAAAGCCTGGGCGGCACGCCCGGGCGAGTATCACCTCGCCACGACGGGGCAGATGGGCGGGATCTGGACTGGCTTCCAGCGCTGGGGGCAGAAGCTGGTCGGCAACACGTTTGCCGGCGAGGGCTTTGCCCATAGCCAGCCGTACCGGCGCATGCCGGACAGCTACGATCCCGCGCTGAGCTGGATCACCGAGGGAATTGAAGGAGACATCATCGGCGATTTCGGCCTGGGCAACGGCGGCGCTGCGGGCATTGAAATTGACTGCTATCGGCTGGGATTCGGCACGCCGCCCAACGCCAAGATCATCGCGTCTTCGGGCGGTCACCCCGACAACTACATCGCGCACGACGAGGAGGGGGCCTACTCGCACCAGGGGTTCAGCGGAACGCACAACTACATCCTGCGGGCCGACATGGTGTATTTCGAGGCTCCGAACAATGGCGCGGTGTTCGCGACCGGATCCATCGCATTCGGCATGGCCCTGCCCATCAACGGCTTCGAGAACAACGTCTCGCAGCTCCTGAGTAACGTGGTGAATGCGTTCGTCAGGCCGGGTCCGCTGCCGAGCTCGGCCATCAGGGAGGGGAAGGAGAGCGTGGAACATCTCGCCATCTGAGGGAACGTGCGGATCGGCAGCCGCATGGGACCGGGCCTGGCGTTGCGGGCTTGATCATCGTCCGCCATGCGCTGGTAGCAACCAGAGTCGGCCGCGCACTGGCGCGCACCGGAATGGCTCAATGTGCCAGGACCGGACGCAACGCCCATCAGGTCGACGTCGCCTCGAAGCGCCGCTCGATGTGGAACGACTTCGCCGTGACCAGCCATGCCCCGTCGATCAGGTGGTACGAGAGGTAGTCGACGAACAGCACGTCATCGATGCGGACGCGGACCTTGACCAGCGCCTGGGACGGCGACGCGATGTCGACCAGGAGAATGTCCTGCTGACGCGGCGCACTCTTCGACTTGGGCGATGGGCGCGACGAAAGCAGCCTGCGATAGTCCGCGGCCGGCAGCACGCGGAGCTGGCCGTCGTTGACGCCGTGGAGCTGGGCGGTCGGGGCAAATACGGTGTCGAACCGGCTCAGGTCGCCGTCATACATCATCTCCAGGTATTGGTTGACGGCAGCCAGCAGTGTTTCGGGGGCGGTCTTGCCGGTCATCTTCAGGCTCCAGTGGGTGGTTGCACAGGCCGAAAGGGTCGCACCGAAGCAGCGGGCATGTCATTGCGAAGTGTGCTAGATTGAGCCGCTGATGCGCAACAAACAGCTCGTTTGGACCCCAACTTCTGCATGAACATGCCAAAACATCCATTTGATGCGCTCGACCGTCGCGTCATCGCCGAGCTCCAGGCCGATGCGCGTCTCACCAATGTCGAACTGGCCGGCAAAATCGGCCTGTCGCCGTCGCCCTGTCTGCGGCGTGTCAAGCGCCTGGAAAGGGAAGGGGTCATCGAAGGCTACCGCGCCGTGCTCAGCCGCGACCGGGTCGGTCTCGCCATGACGGTATTCGTCAGCGTCAAGATCGGGGGGCATGCGAGCGAGGGCGCCGACGACTTCGTGGCGGCCGTATGCGCCATGCCGGAGGTCATCAACTTCCATCTGGTGTCCGGCGAGACGGACTATCTTCTGGAGGTCGTGGTGGCGGATCTCGCTCACTATCAACGCTTCCTCCTCGACCGTCTGCTCGACATCCCGATCGTTCGGGAGGTGAAGAGCAACATCGTCATCCAGGCCCACAAGGCCTGCGCACCCGTGCCGCTGGATCACCTCGACTGAGGTGCCGTGTCCATATTGACAAGCCGTCGGGCCCCCAGCATATTGTTGCAAGTTGCAATAATATTGGCCGTATTGCTCGCGGCCCGCGATCATCGATGCCGGGAGAGCCGCGCATGTCGGCGCGATCCCGTCGTCGCCGAATTTCTTTACGATCCGCTCAATTCGATCCAAAGACGTCAGCAGGAGAGCCTCGGCCTGCATCCCGGCTCTCGCGTTCACCGAAGGAGAGGCCCATGGGTTTCGATCGTCTCCACCGCCGCGATGTCCTGAAGCTGATCGGCGCGTCCGCCGTGGCCGCGGGCTTCCCGGGTGCATTGCGGGCAGAGCCGGCCGCGGCGCCCAAGGGGGTTGCCTTCATCGAGGGCGCGTCCGGAAAGATCGCGTACCGCCAGTCCACCGGCACCGGCCGCGCCATCATTCTGGTCCACGGCAACTCGATGTCGTCGCGTTCCTTCGTGCGCCAGCTCGACGGTCCGCTCGGACAGAAGCGGCGGCTCATCGCCATCGATCTTCCGGGACATGGCGAGTCGGCCAACGCCACCGGCGACACCGTGTACAATCTGCCCGGCTATGCGCGCACCGTGGTCGATCTCGCCAAGCGTCTCGGCGTCGAGGATGCGGTGTTCGCTGGCCACAGCCTCGGCGGCCATATCGTGCTGGAGGCCGCCCCCAATCTCCCCAAGGCGGCCGGGTTCGTGGTGTTCGGCACGCCGCCGCTGGCGTTTCCGCCGGCGATGGACAAGGCGTTCCTGCCCAATCCGGCCATGAATGTCGGCTTCGCCGGCGAGATCACCAAGGAGCAGGCCCAGGCTTACCTCGCCTCCTGGTTCAAGCCGGGAACGACCGACATTGCGCCGTCGTTCCTCGACGACCTGATGCGGACCGACGGCCGGGCGCGGACCCAGCTCGGCGCGAGCATCGTGCCCGACGGCTACCGCGACGAGATCGAGGTCGTCGCCAAGCTGAAGCAGCCGCTCGCCGTGCTGCACGGCGCGGACGACCAGCTGATCAACGGCGGCTACTTCGCGTCGCTGACCATGCCGACGCTGTGGCGCGGCTCGGTGCAGACCATCGCCAATTCGGGCCATACGCCGCAGTGGGAGCAGGCGGCGCAGTTCGATGCGCTGATCGACGCCTTCGGCTGAACCGCGGCCGCCTCAGTGCAGCGCCTGCGGCAGCATCGGAAGGCGCAAACCTACCACTGACGTCATCACCCGGCGCGAAGCGACCGCAAACCGGATTTGTCCGGCTTGCGGCATTTAAACAAGGACGCAACGCGGCGGAGCCGCATTGCTATTGTGATCCTGTACCCGGCAGCGTCAGCGAGCGAACCGCATCGTGGCGGCGTACTGGATCGCCCGTTTGAAGCGAGCGATGACGACTGGAGAGCCTCACGCCGCCGCACCATCCCCGCGTCATCCCGGGGCGGCGCCAACGGGTCCGCGCGAAGCGCGGCCCGATGACAGGCTCCGCGCCGAGCCCGGGATCCATAGCCACGGTGTTGGTGGTGGCCACTGAGCCGGACACGCCGTCGTCGCACACCGATGCCGGTGAGTATGGATTCCGGGCCGAGCGCCGGTCAAACCGGCAAGGAGTAGGAGGTGGAAGTCCTCTGCAGTGAAGGTGTAGCGAACCGCACTGGCCCCGAGCCGTGCGCCGTCGCCCGCGAGGGCGAGGGCGAAGCGTCGGCA
>JARLJA010000101.1 GCA_031291445.1 Xanthobacteraceae bacterium
CGACCGTGTACATGTGGTGCGCCCACACCACGAAGCCGATGCCGCCGATCGCGACCATGGCGTAGGCCATGCCGAGATAGCCGAACACGGGCTTGCGCGAGAAGGTCGACACGATCTGGCTGATCATGCCGAAGCCCGGCAGGATCAGGATGTAGACCTCGGGATGACCGAAGAACCAGAACAGGTGCTGGAACAGGACCGGATCGCCGCCCTCGCTCGCGGTGAAGAACGAGGTGCCGAAGTTGCGGTCGGTCAGCAGCATGGTGATGGCGCCCGCCAGCACCGGCAGCGACAGCAGCAGCAGGAACACGGTGACCAGGATCGACCACACGAACAGCGGCATCTTGTGCAGCGTCATGCCCGGCGCTCGCATGTTGAAGATCGTGGTGATGAAGTTGATGGCGCCCAGGATCGAGGAGGCGCCCGCCAGATGCAGCGACAGGATCGCGAAATCGACCGCCGGCCCCGGATGTCCGGAGGTCGACAGCGGCGCGTACATGGTCCAGCCGGCGCCGACGCCGTTGGCGCCGGGCTCGCCCTCGACGAAGGTCGAGATGATCAAAAGCGCGAACGAGGCCGGCAGCAGCCAGAACGAGATGTTGTTCATGCGCGGGAACGCCATGTCCGGCGCCCCGATCATCAGCGGCACCATCCAGTTGCCGAAGCCGCCGATCATCGCCGGCATCACCATGAAGAAGATCATGATCAGGCCGTGGGAGGTCACGAACACGTTGTAGGTGTGGGTCTCGTGGAAGATCTGCACACCCGGATACATCAGCTCGATGCGGATCAGGACCGACATCGCACCGCCGATGATCCCGGCCACGACGGCGAAAACCAGGTACATCGTGCCGATGTCCTTGTGATTCGTCGAATAGAGGTAGCGTCGCCATCCGGTCGGGTGATCGTGCGCGTGGTCGTCGGTGTGAGCGGTCGATGCAGCAGTAGCCATTGTCAGATCCTCGTGAACCGATGTGGTTCGTCGCCCTTCGTCCTCAGATACGATGAGCCGCGCCTATTGCGCGGCCGCTCCAGCCGACGCGAATTCGCTCGTGCCGGACGCCGCATACTTCTTCTTCGCGTCGCCGACCCAGGCCGTGAATTCCTGATCGGTCACCACGTGCACCGCGATCGGCATGAAAGCATGGTCCTTGCCGCACAGCTCCGAGCACTGGCCGTAATACCAGCCGGTCTTGGTGGCCTTGAACCAGGTCTCGTTGAGCCGGCCGGGAATGGCGTCGATCTTGATGCCGAAGGCCGGGATCGCGAAGGAATGGATCACGTCGGCGCCGGTGGTCTGGACGCGGATCACCTTGTTGACCGGCACCACCATCTCGTTGTCGACCGCGAGCAGGCGCGGCTGCTTGTCGGCCGCCATCAGCGAATCGAACTCGAACTTGCCGTTGTCCGGATAGGCGTAGCTCCAGTACCACTGCTTGCCGGTCGCCTTGATGGTGATATCGGCCTTGGGAACGTCGAGCTCCAGGAACAGGAGCCGGAACGACGGCACCGCGACGGCGACCAGGATCAGCACGGGCACGATGGTCCACACCACCTCGATCAGGGTGTTGTGGGTGGTCCGCGACGGCGTCGGGTTCGACTTGGCGTTGAACTTGACCATCACGATGATCAGGAGCGCCAGCACGAACAGCACGATGATGGTGATGAGCCAGAGCAGGAAATTGTGGAAGCCCGTGATCTGATCCATCACCGGCGAACCGGACTCCTGGAGCTTGTACTCCCAGACCGCCGGCTGACCGAGTTCGGCCAGGGCCGATCCGGCAAACAACATCCCACCTGCGGCCACCACCGCCAAACCCAGTGCCAGCCCCAGTGCCCGGCGGACGATTTGTCCCATCGACAGCTTCATGCCGCTCCCGCTCCCTGTCCCTGTCCAATTCAACGGCCAGCCGGTCGCGCGACGGCCGACCGGCTGCCCCCCCGAAGCAGCTTCGCGCCGGCCACTGGCCAGCGAAAACGCCTCGCAATCCAACCTCTCAAACCATAATTCCCGGTCCATCGCAATGTACCTGTGAGCGAGCGGGAAAATCGCCCCCGGACGCCGCTCCGGCCGACGCGATCGCGCCGTCCGCCGATTCGCGGCGCCTCATCCACCGCGGCGCTTGACAGGTCGATTGCGCGATGTACGCACGATCCGAAACGATCGGCGAGCGGCGATTCGGCCGCTTGCGCGACGGTGCTTGCCTTGCGGGATCCGCCCCGGGGCCTTCGAGGGAGCAAAAACGGGATGAATTGCGCACCATCGCGGCGGGGGAGCGTTGCTCGGCCCACCCCGCTCCCGGCAGGGAGGTCGGTCCTGAAAGCCGGTTTCGCCTTCAAGGCGCCGTCATTGCCGTATCAGCCTGCCACTTTTGACACTACCATCATTGCCATCGCAGCCAAGGACACTCCCTGATGGGCGCTTCGACACAGCATGAGACGGATGCAGGGATCGCGCGCGAGAGCGCGCGGGCGCCGCATCGGCTCGGCGCCGTCCCGGTCGCCTGCGCCCTCGCCATGGTGCTGGGTCTGGCCTTGTCACTGGGCTTTGCCGGCACGGCCCGCGCCCAGGGCGCGGTCAAGTCGGTTCACGGCGACTGGCAGATCCGCTGCGACACCCCGCCGGGGGCCCAGGCCGAACAATGCGCGCTGATCCAGAGCGTGGTCGCCGAGGATCGTTCCGGCGCCGGCCTGACCGTCATCATCCTCAAGACCGCCGACCAGAAGAGCAAGCTGATGCGGGTGGTGGCGCCGCTCGGCGTGCTGCTGCCCTCCGGGCTCGGACTCAAGCTCGACGACAAGGATGTCGGCCGGGCCGGTTTCGTCCGCTGCCTGCCCAACGGCTGCGTCGCCGAGGTGGTGATGGACGACAATCTTCTCAATCAGCTGAAAAACTCCAAGACGGCGACATTCATCATCTTCGAAACGCCGGAAGAAGGTATCGGCTTCCCCCTCAGCCTCAAGGGCATCGGCGAAGGCTACGACAAGCTGCCTTGAAGCCGCAAGGACGCCCGGTCTATCGCGCCGGCGCACGCATGGTGGACAGGATCAGGTCCTTCGCCTCTTCCGACGACCAGTCGGCATTACCCTCGAGATACCCCTCGATACGCCCGTCCGGGTCGACCAGGTACGATATCGGCATTCCATAGAGCGTGAACGGCGCATCCGCATCGCCGTCCTTGCTCCAGCTTCTCCCGCCGGCATCGGTGTAGACCGGCAGATAGCGGATATTGAGCTTCCTGAGGAATGGCGTGACCGCCGCAGGCCCCTCCTGATCAACCGAAATCGCGACGACCTCGAAACCGGCACCTCCCAGCGCCACTTGCAGGCGTTCGAGGGAAGGCAGCTCGGTGCGGCAGGCGGGGCACCATGTCGCCCAGAAATTGACCAACACCACCTTGCCGCGCAAGGAGGCAAACTTGAGCACCGATCCATCGATACGCGTCAGAGACACGGGCGGAACCGCCCTGACCGGCCGGAGCAGGGTGAACTGGTGGCGCGAACCTCCGAACAGCGGCGGACTCGCCGCATGGGCCATGGTCGAAAGGCGCGAGGCTGCCGTTGCCGCAGCAGCGCCGAGAACTCCGCGCAGTGCGTGGCCAAGGGAGGCGCGGCGGGACAGGCGGCGATGAAAGCGCTCCGCTGCCTTCATGGAGTGGTCCATCGTGCTCACTCGCGATCAGGGGCGGATGTACGACCAGCCGGCTTCCTGCAATTCAGCGAGCCGGACGATGCCGAATGGAACGACCTGCACGCCGTCGATCAGCGACAACGGGCGTCCCTCGGTGCGCTCCATGATCATCTTGGTGTTGCCGCACACGCTGAACGTCACGTCGGGATTGTTCGCATGCAGAAACTGCAGAAGATCCTTCACGGGCGACGTGTCCGTCCTGAACATGTGGACGCCGGGACCGAAAGCGACGATCTCGATGGCAACCGGCTCGTTCTTCTCGCCGTAGCTCTTGATCGCATTGAGCGAGTTGCTGATCGCATGCTTCATGGTGGCCGGATCCTCCGAATTGACCTGGAAAACGATGCGATGGGTCTTCACCCGCACGTCTCGTGAAGTCTTGGGGCTTGCCGAACCGGGATCCATGAGCGCCAGGGTCAGCAATAGCGGCCCCGCAAATGCCGCGACAAATCCGCCTCCGAGGAGAAGCTTCCGGCGACCGGGCGTCGTCGTGGCCCGCGATGTCACACCTGCATTTGGCCTCGAGGTCATCGGCTTCGGCATCCATGCGGCACCGAAAGTGCGCCGCCGCCGGCGACGGGCAAAGCGCCGACCAGCAGCCTCCTCAGGTGCCCCGGCTTGATCGGGTTCCGGCGCGCCGGCGCCTGCATTTCAATCATCGACATCCCGGATTCCTGCTCGTCCCTGCACACCCTCTTTCGCCGGACAAATCTCGGACCTAGGATGAAAAACACAAGTAGGATGGATTTTCTGGTGTAGTATGAAAAACAATACCAAGGCCTCGGACGAACTCGAAAACTGCTTGAAAAAGAGGACGATAGGCCAGTTCCACCGGGCCTTGGGAACGTTGACCGGAAAATGGAAGGGCGAAATCCTCTGGCAGCTGGTGCAGGGCAAACTGCGCTTCGGCGAGTTGCGCCGCTCCATACCGGGCGTCACCCAGCATATGCTGACGACGCAATTGCGCGATCTCGAAGCCGACGGCCTGGTGAAGCGCACGATCTATCCGGAGGTTCCCCCGCGTGTCGAATACGAGATCACGCCAGCCGCCGAGGCGCTCCGGCCGGTGTTCGACGAGCTGTTCAAGTGGTCGCAGGAACACGGCTTTCCGGAGAAGGGGAGCGGCAAGGGCTCCAGCGGAGCGCGGCGTTCGACGTCCGCCCGCTAGGGCCCGCTGTCCCAAGTTCGTGTGCAAAAGGTGCGGCGAACGCCAATCCGGAGCGCCGGGCGTGCCGCTTACGGATCGGCTTGATCCCGGGCGACAAATGACGTTGATCCTCTCGCGCAATGGCTCGCCGGCGCCTATCTTTGCCATCAGCACCGCGACGAATTGCTGCCTGGAGACGCCATGACCCCGCCCAATGACGCCCCGACCGCCGGATCGACATCCCTGATCGACCGCGCCGGGATCGACCGCGACGAGATGCGCAAGGAGCTGAACCGCGGCCTTGCCGGGGCCGACGACGGCGAACTGTTTCTGGAATACCGCCAGTCGGAAGGGCTGATGTTCGACAACGGCCGCCTGAAGCAGGCGACGTTCGACACCGCGCAGGGCTTCGGCCTGCGCGCCGTCAAGGACGACGCGGTCGGCTACGCCCATTCCTCCGACGTCTCCATCCCCGCGCTGGCGCGCGCCGCCGACGCGGTGGTCGCGGTCCGCGGCGGCTACAGCGGCGTGCTCGCCGCGGCGCCTCCCCACACCAATGTGAGGCTTTACGGCGACGACAATCCGCTCGACGGCGAGGCGTTCGAGGCCAAGGTGAAGCTCCTGGCCGAGATCGACGCCTATGTCCGCGACAAGGATCCGCGGGTGCGGCAGGTGTCGGTCAGCCTCGGCGCGACCTGGCAGGTGATCGAGATCGTCCGCCCCGACGGCGAAAGCTATCGCGACATCCGGCCGCTGGTGCGCGTCAACGTCTCGGTGGTCGCGGGCTCCGGCGACCGCCAGGAGACCGGCAGCCATGGTTACGGCGGACGCGAGAGCTATGCGCGCTTCATCGAGACCAAGGCGTGGCGGGACGCCGCCGACAACGCCATCCGCCAGGCCATGATCAACCTCGAATCGGTCCCCGCCCCGGCCGGCGAGATGGACGTGGTGCTGGGGCCCGGCTGGCCCGGCGTGATGCTGCACGAGGCGGTGGGGCACGGTCTCGAAGGCGACTTCAACCGCAAGCAGACCTCCGCCTTCGCCGGCCTGATGGGACAGCAGGTGGCGGCCAAGGGCGTCACCGTGGTCGACGACGGCACCATCGCCTCGCGCCGCGGCTCGCTGTCGATCGACGACGAGGGCACGCCCACCAGCCGCACCATGCTGATCGAGGACGGCGTCCTGGTCGGCTACATGCAGGACCGCCAGAACGCCCGCCTGATGGGCATGAAGCCGACCGGCAACGGCCGGCGCGAGAGCTATGCCCATGTGCCGATGCCGCGCATGACCAACACCTACATGCTGGCCGGCCCGCATGACCCCGCCGAGATCCTGGCCTCGGTCAAGAACGGCATCTTCGCCGCCAATTTCGGCGGCGGCCAGGTCGACATCACCTCGGGCAAATACGTCTTCCAGTGCACCGAGGCCTACCGGATCGAAAACGGCAAGCTCGGCGCGCCGGTGAAAGGCGCCATGCTGATCGGCAACGGCCCTACCGACCTGCACCGCATCGCCATGGTCGGCAACGACCTCGAACTCGACGCCGGCATCGGCACCTGCGGCAAGAACGGACAGGGCGTGCCGGTGGGCGTCGGCCAGCCGACGCTGCGCATGGACCGCATCACCGTGGGGGGAACCGGAGCATGACCGAAACCTCGAGCGCATCGCTGCGGCAGACCGCGCGCGAGTGGAGCGGCGCGATCGGCCAGATGGTGGCGGTGTTCCTGGTGGTCATGGCGGCCAAGGCGGCGCTGGCGGAGCCGTTCTACGTGCCCTCGGGGTCCATGGAACCGACGCTGATGATCGGCGATGCCCTGCTCGCCACCAAGTTTCCCTACGGCTACAGCGCAGCGTCGGTGCCCCTGAACGTCGCCCTGCCGGCGACCTCGCGGGTGCTCGGCGCGCTGCCCGAGCGCGGCGACGTGGTGGTGTTTCGCTGGCCCGGAGATCGCTCGCAGGTCTGGGTCAAGCGCGTGGTCGGGCTGCCCGGCGACCGTATCCAGATGCGCAACGGCCAGCTCCTGATCAACGGCGTGCCCGCCCCGCTGCGCGCCGACGGCACCGGCCGGGCGGAGAACGAGGATGGTTCGGACCTGCCGGCCGAGCGCTACATCGAAACGCTTCCGGGCGGCCACGCCCACCCGGTGTACAAGCTGCGCCCGCACTCCTTTTTCGACAACACCGCCGAGGTCACGGTCCCGGAGGACCATGTGTTCGTCATGGGCGACAACCGCGACAATTCGGCCGACAGCCGGGTGCCGGTGTCCGAGGGCGGCGTCGGACTGCTGCCGACCGACAACCTGGTCGGACGCGTCGAGGCCGTGCTCGGCTCGTACGATCTCGGCGTGGCGCGTCGCCGCGCCGACGCCGCCAGCTGGCTGTCCGGCCTGCGGCTGGGACGATTCCTGACCAGCGTGAACTGACGCCCGTCGATTCCTCGGACAGCACGCGCCCCGGCCTCATGGTTCGAGACGCGCCTTCGGCGCTCCTCACCAAGAGGAGGGACCGGCAGCCCTCAGCGCACCACGCCCGAGGTGAAGCCGGGCTTGCGATGCGGGGGCTTGATCTGGCCTTTCAGGAAGCAGCGCGCCTCCTTGCCGATGTAGCCCGGCCGGGCGGAGGTCCAGGCCCGGCACTTGGCGTCGGCCTCGCACGCCTCCTTGCACCGGTCCTCGCCCTCGGCCGGCTTCAGTTCGAAATTGCGATAGTCGCCGCCATAGCGGTCCGTCGACATCTCGACCGCGCCGGTGCGCTGTTCGACCACGCCGGCGCCGCGGACGCCGGACACGCAGCAGGCGTTGCCGACCCGCGGCGGCACGCTGCTCTTGAGCATGCACATGGCCTCGGGCGCGCTGTAGGTCGGATAGCTGAAGCTCCACGCCCGGCATCGGCGGTCGTGTTCGCACTGCAGGGAACAGTCGACCGGATCCCCCGACGCCACCGGGGCCCGCAGGTAGTCGCCGCCCGGCCGGTCGAAATTGGCCTGGGCCAGGGCGGGCGGCGCAGGGGAGACCAGGGCCAACACGCCAACGATCGCGAGCAGGACGCGAACGGCCGGGCCCGGGCGTCGGGCCGCCGATGACCGTGCATGAGAGCGACAGGCTCGAACCATCGCGGCCGACTTTCAGAAATGACAGTTTGATGCACGCTTTCCGAAGTTCGTTTGTCGGCGCGGCGTGTCCGTGAACGAACTTCGGAAAGCGAAGGGCACCAGCGAACGATCGAAAGCATGCACGCAGCGATCCCGCCGGCCCGAACGGCAGGCGCAGCTCCAGCGCTGTCCCATTAAGACGCCGGTTTTCTGTACGGCAGATGAACGACGGCCGCGACGCCCGGTCGCGTTCGCGAATCAGAAGGCATATTCCTCGTAGGCCGGCTCGACGGAGCCGCCCCACGCGCCGTGAAACTTCTGCAACATGTCCTCGGCCGGCGTGCGCCCGCTCTCGATGATGTGATCCAGCGGTTCGAGATAGCGCGCTTCGTCGCGCCCGAGATGGTCGACACGGGCCCGGCGGCGCAGCCCGGCATGCGCCACCTTGAGACAGTCCCTGGCGAGTTCGAACAGGAAGCGGTTGCCGATCCTGGCCTTGAAGCCGAGCCGTGGCACGTCGTCGCGGAGCGCCTGGCGCTCCGCCACGGTCCAGTGGCGGGCGATGTCCCATGCGGCGCTGAGGGCTTCGTCGTCGTACAGCAGCCCGACCCAGAAGGCGGACAGCGCCGGAATGCGGTGCCAGGGCGCGCCGTCGGCCCCGCGCATCTCGAGGTAGCGCTTGAGCCGCACCTCCGGGAAGATCGTCGACAGGTGATTGGCCCAGTCGGACAGCGTCGGCCGCTCGCCCGGCACCAGCGGATTCCTGCCGTCGAAGAAGTCGCGGAACGACGATCCCGCGACATCGATGTAGCGCTCGCCGCGCTTGATGAAATACATCGGAACGTCGAGGGCGTAGTCGACCCAGCGCTCGAAGCCCATGCCGTCCTCGAACGCGAACGGCAACATTCCGGCGCGGGCGTTGTCGGTGTCGCGCCAGATCTCGGAGCGGAACGAGAGGAAGCCGTTGGGCTTGCCCTCGGTGAACGGCGAATTGGCGAACAGCGCGGTCGCGACCGGCTGCAGGGCCACCGAGACCCGCAGCTTGGTGACCATGTCCGCTTCCGAGGAGAAGTCCAGGTTGGTCTGCACCGTGCAGGTGCGGTACATCATGTCGAGGCCGAGGGTACCGACCTTCGGCATGTACCGCGTCATGATCTGGTAGCGGCCCTTCGGCATCACCGGAATCTCGGTGCGCGACCACGACGGCGTCATGCCCAGCCCGAGAAAGCCGATGCCGAGCGGGGTCGCGACCTCGCGCACCTGGGCGAGATGCGCCATCACTTCGGCCGCGGTATGGTGCACGGTCTCGACGGGCGCGCCGGAGAGCTCGAACTGGCCGCCGGGCTCGAGCGAGATCGCGCCGCCCCCGGTCACGTCATAGAGCCCGATGATGTTGCCCTGCTCCATGATCGGCTCCCAGCCGAGCAGGAGCTTCATGCCCTCGAGCAGCGCGCCGATGCCGCGCGCGCCGGCATAGGGCACCGGCCTATGGCCGGTCAGCGTGAACGGGGTCTTTTCGTGCTCGGTGCCAATGCGGAAGTCGCGCTTCGGCTTCGCCCCGGCCGCGAGCCAGGCGACGAGTTCGTCACGCGACGTCAGCGGCGTCATATCGATCTGGTCACGCGCCATGCAGGATCCGAAAAAATGCCGCGCCGGGTTCGCTCGGGCGCGGGCGGGAACGGGGACCGCCACCAGCGGTGGCGACGAAAGGTAAAGAAACGGTCATCGCGCCGGCGCGGCGTCTTTGGCGGACGGCGACGTTTCCTCGCACGAGCAGCCCAGCCGGTCCAGCAGCGCGCACAGCTTCACCGCGTCGCCGTCGGACAGCTTCGACCCGACATGGAGCTCGATCGCCGCCGCATAGGCGCCCCACATCCGCTTCTGCAGTTCGCGGCCGGCCTCGGTGATCTCGACAAACTGGCCGCGCTTGTCGACCGGACACTCGCGGCGCATCGCCAAGCCCTCGTCCACCAGCCGCTCGATCAGCCGCGAGGTCGAATACTGCGGTATCAGCATCTGCCGCTCGAGCTCCACCGGCCGCAGCTCGCCGCGCGGCGCGCGCGACAGCTCGAACAGCGCGTCGTACCACGCCAGCGGCGGGAAACCCGCCTTCTTCAGATCGTGCTCGACGGCGTCGAGCACACGGCTCTGCACCCGCATCAGGCGGATCCAGGCCGCAGTCGCTTCCGTCGACGGTTTACGCTTCACGGCTTCGCTTCGCCATCATACCTTGCAAGGCACGAGTATATGCATTGAATGCATCTGCATCAACATTGACAAGCCAGAGCATTGTCACTCAAATCCCGCCGCAGCGCGGCGCACCGACCGCGCCCGAAGGGAGGCCCTCCATGAAACTCTATTTCTCGCCCGGCGCGTGCTCGCTGTCCCCGCACATCGCCTTGAAGGAAGCAGGAATTCCTCACGAACTGGTGAAGGTCGACCTCAAGGCCAAGACGCTCGCCAACGGCGACGACTTCAACAAGGTCAATCCCAAGGGGCAGGTTCCGGCGCTCGAACTCGACAACGGCGAGCTGGTCACCGAGGGATCGGTGATCGCGCAGATGATCGCCGACAAGGTCCCGGCCACGGGCCTCGCCCCCGCCAACGGCACGCCCGAGCGCTACCGGCTGCAGGAATGGCTGAGCTTCATCGGCTCCGAGGTGCACAAGTCGTTCGGCCCGCTGTTCAACCCGACCCTGCCGGAGGAGGCCAAGACCTTCTTCCGCAACCGCATCAACGGCAAGCTGACCTATATCGACGGCAAGCTCGCCGGCCGCGACTACCTGATGGGCCCGCAGTTCACCGTGGCCGACGGCTATCTGTTCGTCATGCTGCGCTGGGCCGACGCCATGAAGATCGACCTCTCCGCGATGAAGAACCTGATGGCGTACAAGGAGCGCGTCGCCGCGCGCCCCGGCGTCCAGGCGGCGCTCAAGGCGGAAACCGCCTGAACCGGGAGATGATCTCCCCGCCGTGCAGATGGCAAGAGGGCCGGATCGTCGATCCGGCCCTTTTTGATTGTCAGGCGCTTTGACTGCCAGGCGCCCGCCGCGCGGAGCGCTCAGGCCGCGGTCTTCTTCGGCGGGAAGCGGCCGTAGAAGGTCTCGCCCTTGGCCGCCATGTCGACCAGGAGCTTCGGCGGCGTGAAGCGCGAGCCGTATTTCGCCTCGAGCTTGCGGCAGAGCTCGACGAAGGCCTTGGTGCCCATGAAGTCGATATAGGACAGCGTGCCGCCGGTGAACGGCGCGAAGCCGAACCCGAGGATCGAGCCGACATCGGCCTCGCGCGGATCGGTAATGACGTGGTCCTCGACCGTGCGCGCGGCCTCGACCGCCTGCGCGACCAGGAAGCGCTGCTTCAGCTCCTCGACGTCGAGGGTGTCGGGATCGAGATGCTTGGGCTGCAGCGCGGCGATGCCGGCCCACAGCCGCTTCTGGCCCTTGCCCTTCTCCGGATAGTCGTAGAAGCCCTTGCCGTTCTTGCGGCCGAGGCGGCCCTGCTTCTCGACCATCTCGACCAGGAGCTTCTTTTGCGCCTGATCGATGGCATTCGCGCCGAGATCGACCTCCGTGGCCTTCATGATCTTGAGCGCGAGATCGAGCGCGACCTCGTCGCTGAGCGACAGCGGCCCGACCGGCATGCCCGCCATCCGGGCGGTGTTCTCGATCATCGCCGGCGGCACGCCCTCCATCAGCATCTCGAGGCCCTCGGCGGTGTAGCGCAGCACGCAACGGTTGGCGAAGAAGCCGCGCGAGTCGTTGACCACGATCGGCGTCTTGCCGATCTGGCGCACGTAGTCGAGGGCGGTGGCGAGCGCGACGTCGCCGGTCTCCTTGCCGACGATGATCTCGACCAGCATCATCTTCTCGACCGGCGAGAAGAAATGGATGCCGATGAAGCGGGCCTTGTCCTTGAACTCCTCGGCCAGCGAGTTGATCGGCAGGGTCGAGGTGTTGGAGGCGAAGATCGCGCCCGGCTTGAGCAGCGGCTGGGCCTTGGCGTAGGTCTCGGCCTTGACCTTGCGGTCCTCGAACACCGCCTCGATGACGAGGTCGCAGTCCGAAATCGCGGTGTAGTCGGGCGTGGCGGTGATGCGCGACAGCACCGCGTCGCGGTCGGCCTCCTTGGCGCGGCCCTTGGCGATCAGGCCGTCGATCACCGATTTGGCGTGGGCCTTGCCCTTGTCGGCGCTGTCCTGGTCGCGGTCGATCAGGACGACGTCGATGCCGGCCTGCGCCGAGACGTAGCCGACGCTGGCCCCCATGAAGCCGGCGCCGATGATCGCGAGCTTCTTGACCCTGGTCGGCGCGACGCCGGCCGGGCGCCGCGCGCCCTTGTTGAGCTCCTGCATCGAGACGAACAGGCTGCGAATCATCGCCGCCGCTTCCTTGCTGCGGAGCACCTTGGCGAACTGCCGCGACTCGACCCGCAGCGCCGCGTCCATCGGCAGCTGCAGCCCCCCGTAGACGCACTGCAGGATGGCGCGCGCGGCCGGATAGTTGTCGTAGGTCTCGCGGCGCAGCAGCGCGTTGGCCGGGGGGAAAGTCTGCATGCCTGCCGCGGAATAGACCGGCCCGCTCGGCAGCTTGAAGCCCTTCACGTCCCACGGCGCCACCGCCTTGCCGCCGCCCTTGATCCAGTCCTTCGCCGCCGTGATCAGGTCGGCCGCCGGCACCACGGCGTCGACCAGCTTCATGGCCTTGGCCTTGGTGAGATTGACCGCATCGCCCTTCAGCAGGAACTGCAACGCATCCTGGGTCGGCAGGATGCGCGGCAGGCGCTGGGTGCCGCCGGCGCCCGGGAACAGTCCGACCTTGACCTCGGGCAGGCCGAGCCGGGTCTTCGGATTGTCCGCCGCCACGCGGTAGTGGCAGGCCAGCGTCAGTTCGAACGCCCCGCCCATGGCGAGGCCGTTGATGGCGGCAACCCACGGCTTGCCGCAGGTCTCGATGGCGCGATAGGCCTGCGACAGCCGGCTGCTCTCGTCGAACAGCAGCTGGTTGGCCGCGGTCTCGCCCTTCTGCTTCAGCGCATCGAGGTAGGTCCGGTTCATGCTCTCGAGCATGGTGAGGTCGGCGCCGGCCGACATCGCCTCCTTGCCCGAGGTGAAGACCACGCCCTTCACCGCGGCGTCCGCGGTGGTCTGCTGCACGATCGCGGCGAGTTCCTGGATCGTGGTGGTGTCGAGCACGTTCATGGAGCGGCCGGGGATGTCCCAGGTCACCAGGGCAATGCCGTCGGCGTCGGTCTCTACGCGGAAATTCTGATAGGTCATGTGAGGTGTCCTCAATCGGTGATGCGCCGGTGGCCGCGGCCGTGGTCCGGCATGCCGGACCGGGCGCGGACCAGGGTCAAACGCGTTCGATGATGGTCGCGGTGCCCATGCCGCCGCCGATGCACAGGGTCACCAGCGCGGTGGAGAGGTTGCGGCGCTCCAATTCGTCGAGCACGGTGCCGAGGATCATCGCCCCGGTGGCGCCGAGCGGATGGCCGAGCGCGATGGCGCCGCCGTTGACGTTGATCTTGGCCTGGTCGATGTCGAACGCCTGGATGTAGCGCAGCACCACCGAGGCGAAGGCCTCGTTGAGCTCGAACAGGTCGATGTCGGAGAGCTTCATGCCGGAGCGTTCCAGCACCTTCTTGGTGACGTCGACCGGACCGGTCAGCATCATCGCCGGCTCGGAGCCGATATTGGCGAAGGCGCGGATCTTGGCCCGCGGCTTGAGGTCGTGCTTCTTGCCGGCCTCCTTGTTGCCGAGCAGCACGGCGCCGGCGCCGTCGACGATGCCCGAGGAGTTGCCGGCGTGGTGGACGTAGTTGACGGCCTCGATCTCCGGATGCGACTGGATCGCGACCGCGTCGAAGCCGCCCATGGCGCCCATCACGGCGAACGACGGCTGCAGCTGCGCCAGCGACTGCATGGTGGTGGACGGCCGCATGTGCTCGTCCTTGTCGAGGATGGTGAGCCCGTTGACGTCCTTCACCGGGATCACCGAGTTCTTGAATCGCCCCTCGGCCCAGGCCGCGCCGGCACGCTGCTGGCTCTGCACCGCATAGGCGTCGACGTCGTCGCGCGAGAATCCGTATTTGGTCGCGATCAGGTCGGCCGCGACGCCCTGCGGCATGAAGTAGGTCGGCAGCGCCATCGACGGGTCCATCGGCCAGCACGTCCCCGACGACAGGATGCCGACCCGGCTCATGGATTCGGCG
This sequence comes from Xanthobacteraceae bacterium, assembly GCA_031291445.1. Lineage (GTDB taxonomy): Bacteria > Pseudomonadota > Alphaproteobacteria > Rhizobiales > Xanthobacteraceae > Bradyrhizobium_A. The sequence continues at coordinate 14,140 of JARLJA010000101.1, forward strand.
CCGCCGCCGATGGTGAGCTCGTGCTGGCCCGACATTACCTGCGCCGCGGCGAAATTGACCGCGTCGAGGCCGGAGGCGCAGAAGCGGCAGATCTGGATGCCCGGCACCGAGGTGCCGAAGCCGGCATTCATGGCGGCGAAGCGGGCGATGTCGCCGCCGGCCTCGCCGATCGGATCGACCACGCCGAGCACGACGTCGTCGATGCTGCCCTCGGGCAGGTGGTTGCGCTCCTTCAGCGCCTTCAGCGGCGCGGTGGCGAGCGCCAGCGCGGTGACCTCGTGCAGCGAGCCGTCCGACTTGCCTTTGCCGCGCGGGGTTCGAACGTGGTCATAGATGAATGCTTCGGGCATCGAGGCCTCCCTGGTCCGTCGGATGACGACTGTGCTGTGACGAATGTGCTGTGATGAAAGCCGAACCGCGGCCCCTGGGGCCGCGGTCCGAATTCGGTAGCGAGCTAGAACGCTTCCGCCGGCAATTCCATGACCGTCGCGGCGCCGGTCTGCAGCCGCGCCAGGTGCGCCGCGGTTTCCGGCAGCATCCGCTCCATGAAGAACTTGCCCGTGACCAGCTTGGTCTTGAGATAGGGCGCGCTGTCGCCGGCGGCGATCTTGTCGTGGGCAACCTTGACCATGCGGGCCCACATGTAGCCCATGATCACCAGCCCGAAGAGGTGCATGTAGTCGGTCGAGGCGGCGCCGGCGTTTTCCGGCTTGCCCATGGCATTCTGCATCAGCCACATGGTGGCCTGCTGCAGGTGGCCGAGCGCTTCCGACAGCGGCGCGAGATAGGGCTTCATGGCCTCGTCGGTGTGGTCCTTGGTGAAGGACCCGATCTCGTTGAACAGCGCCATCACCGCCCGGCCGCCGTCCTTGGGCAGCTTGCGCCCCACCAGGTCCAGCGCCTGGATGCCGTTGGCGCCCTCGTAGATCATGGCGATGCGGGCGTCGCGCACGAACTGCTCCATGCCCCACTCGGCGATGTAGCCGTGACCGCCGAACATCTGCTGCGCGGAGACCGAATTGGCGAAGCCGACGTCGGTCAGCACGCCCTTGATCACCGGGGTCAGGAGGCCCATGTGGTCGTCGGCCTCCTGGCGTTCCTTGGCGTCGTCGGACCGGTGCGCGACGTCGCTCTTCAGCGCGGTCCATACCACCAGCGCCCGCGCCGCCTCGTTGAAGGCGCGGATGGTCAGCAGGGTGCGCCGGACGTCGGGGTGGACGATGATCGGATCGGCGGGCTTGTCCGGCGCCTTGACGCCCGACAGCGACCGGCCCTGCAGCCGTTCCCGGGCGTAGGCGACCGCGTTCTGATAGGCCACCTCGGACTGCGCCAGGCCCTGCACGCCGACGCCGAGGCGGGCCTCGTTCATCATCACGAACATGGCGTTGAGGCCCTTGTTCTCCGCGCCGAGCAGCCAGCCGGTGGCGTTGTCGTAGTTCATCACGCAGGTCGAGTTGCCGTGGATGCCCATCTTGTGCTCGATCGAGCCGCACGACACGCCGTTGCGCTCGCCGAGCGAGCCGTCGGCATTGATCTGCACCTTTGGCACCACGAACAGCGAGATGCCCTTGACCCCGGCCGGCGCGCCTTCGATGCGCGCCAGCACCAGGTGGATGATGTTCTCGGTGATGTCCTGGTCGCCGCCGGAGATGAAGATCTTGGTGCCGGTGATCTTGTAGCTGCCGTCGGCCTGCTTCACCGCCTTGGTGCGCAACAGGCCAAGGTCGGTGCCGCAATGCGGCTCGGTCAGGTTCATGGTGCCGGCCCACTGCCCGGCCGTCATCTTGGGAACGAATTTCGCCTTCTGCTCCTCGGTGCCGTGGGCCATCAGCGCCGCCACCGCGCCCAGCGTGAGGCCGTGATACATCGAGAAGGCCATGTTGGCCGAGATCATGAATTCGTTGATGGTCTGCGACAGCGTCACCGGCAGGCCCTGGCCGCCATATTCCGGGGCGCCGCTCAGGCCGAGCCAGCCGCCCTCGCTCAACTGCCGGAACGCTTCCTTGAAGCCCTTGGGCGTGGTGACGCGGCCGTCGTCGTGGCGGACGCAACCCTCGAGGTCGCCGACCCGGTTCAGCGGCTGCAGCACCTCTTCGCTGAACTTGGCCGCTTCGGAAATGATGGCGTCGCGGACGTCGCTGGAGGCATCGGCAAAGCCCGGCAGGTTGTTGTAGCGGTCGAAATGGAAGACATCGTTGAGCAGGAAGGTGACGTCTTCGACCGGAGCCCGGTAACTCGGCATTGTTTTGCTCTCCCTCGATCCAATTGCTGCCTGATCGGTGGCCCTCATTTAGGGGCAGTTTTGCAACGCAGCAATGCTTTTTTGGAACCTTAGATCCAAATCACCGCCATGGGCAGCGGCTGCGACATCTTGGCAGGGCTGCGTTGGCAAGAGTGCGGCGCGGCCGGAAGGGATGGCGGCGTGATCACGATTCACGCCCTGTAAACTTTTCACCCGCGCCGGCCCCCCCTTAACCGGTTCTTTACCCTAACGCGAAAAAGTCGGGCCGGAACAGGTCGTTCGCAAAAAACCGCGACGGCCTGCAGGCGCTGACATCAGCGCAGGCGGCGAACCCGGACCAGGAAATGGCTTCTCGCGTATCGTGGAGTGTGGAAGGAATCGAGCCGACCGTCCGCGAACGGGCCGAGGCCGCCGCGCGCCGCGCTGGTCTCACCCTGAACGAGTGGCTCAATTCGACGGTCGGCGAGCCGGCGTCGCGCCCCCACGATCCCGCCGAAGTCGCCGAGATCCACCAGCGCCTGGATTCCATCAGCCGCCAGATCGAACAGATGACCCAGGCCACCGCGGCGCCGCGCCGCGAGGGATCCGGCGTCGCCGGCCAGCTCAACGACGCCATCTCGCGCCTCGACGCGCGCCTCTCCCAGCTCTCGAGCCCGCCCCCGCCGCCCGGGCGCGCGGCCGAGCCGCCGGGTCCGACCACCACCATTCCGGAACTCCTGCAATTCGATGTCGCCGAGATCCTGGCGCGCCAGAGCGAGTTGAACCGCCCGCCGCGCGTGCTGCAGCCATCGGCGGCGCCGCCGATCGCGCCGCAGGCCGCCGCGCCGGACCTATCGGGCTTCGAACGCCAGCTGCAGTACCTGACCGCCCAGATCGAGGGTCTGCGACGGCCCGACGGGGTCGAGCAGGCGATCGCGGCGTTCCGCAGCGAACTCGCGGAGATGCGCCAGGCCATCACCGACGCGGTGCCGCGGCGCGCCCTGGAATCGCTCGAAAACGAGATCCGCGCGGTGGCGCGTCGCATCGACGAGAGCCGCCAGAGCGGCGCCGACGACCGCGCGCTGCACAGCATCGAGCAGGCGTTGCGCGACATCCACGCGACCTTGCGCACCCTGACCCCGGCCGAACAGCTCGCGGGCTTCGACGACGCCATCCGCAACCTCGGCGGCAAGATCGACATGATCGTCCGCACCAGCGGCGACAGCGGCGCGATGCAGCAGCTCGAGGGCACGCTCGACGCGTTGCGCGACATCGTCTCCAACGTGGCGTCGAACGAGGCGCTGGCGCGGCTCAGCGACGACGTCCACGCGCTCGCCGCCAAGGTCGACCAGTTGACCCCCGACGACGCCTTCGCCGGCTCGCTGGCGTCGCTCGAACAGCGCATCGCGCTGCTGACCACCAGCCTCGAGAACCGCGACCGCCCCGGCGACGGCGGCGACGGTGCTGACCTCGAAAAGGCGGTGCGGGCGCTGTCCGACCGCATCGATCACCTTCAGGTCGGCACCGACGCCACGGCCGCCTTCGCCCATGTCGAGCAGCGCGTGATGCAGCTGCTCGAACGGCTCGAATTCGCCGATTCCCGCATGGCCAAATTCGGCCGCGTCGAGGACGGCCTGTCCGACGTCCTGCGCCAGCTCGAGCAGCAGCGCGCAAGCCTCGCCGCGCTCCGCGAGTATCGCGCCCCGCCGCCGACGCCGGCGATGGATCCGGAGGTGGTCGACGCCATCCGCCGCGAATTGTCCGACCTGCGGCAGAGCCGCACGGTGTCCGACCGCAACACCCAGGACGCGCTGGAGAGCGTGCACAGCACGCTTGGCCACGTGGTCGACCGCCTGGCGACGATCGAAGGCGACCTGCGTGAGGGCCGCGCCGCGCGCACGATGGCGGCCGCCGTGGACTGGCCGCCGGCGCAGACCGTGGTCGCGGCGCAGAGCGCCCGCGGCTCGACCGCGCCGCCGATGTCGTCCACCGCGCTGTCCGCGCCGATGCCCGCCGCGTCCCGCGCCACGGAGCCGCGGCCGGAACTGCCGAATCCCGCCGCGACCGCGGCGGCCGCC
>JARLJA010000102.1 GCA_031291445.1 Xanthobacteraceae bacterium
CTCGACACCGGCGGAGCGCTCGCGACGCCGTGCGGCGCGCGCGCGCTACGCGCCTATGACGCGGTGCCGCCGAATCCCGATATCGGCGTCCGGGCCGCGCGCCCGGGCCGGAGGCTGGCGCATGCCGTTCCGCGCGCAGCCCCGGGCGAGGAGCGCCCGGCTCAGGACGGTCAGCTGACGCATGATGAGGCCAGCCGCCTGAAGGACGAGACGGCGCGATTGAAGGACGACCTGGTCAGGCTGGGCGAGGAGACCGGCCGGCTACGCGTCGAGACCCTGCGCCTGATGGACCAACTGGCGCGGCACGACGCGTCCGACGGCGTCGGGGCTGGTGCTAAGACCGGTGCCAAGACCGGCGCCGCAACCGGCGGCCCGCGCGGCGCCGATGACGGCACGTCGATTGCCAAGCCCGACGCGCGGCCGGATGCGAAGTCGAACGCCAAGCTGGACCCCGGCGCAGACACGGCGGCGCTCGCGCCGAAGGGCGATCTGCTGGTCCCGGAGCCGCGGCAAAGCGAGATCCGCAAGCTCGCGCCGGAGCCGAAGAGCGAGGCGCCGCTCGCCGACCAGCGCGAGCTCCAGCGCCAGAGGACCATGGTGGAACGGGCCTGGAGCCAGTTGCTCGATCTCGCGGCGCGGATGACGAAGGACCTCTCCAGCAAGGGCGAGTGAGCCCGCGGCACCCGGAACAGTTCCATGACCAGGCCGCCCGCGATACGCTGCTCCCCGATCGGTTTTGCCACCGCGACCATGGTCGCGTCCGCGACCCTGACGGTGGAGACGCGCGGCGCTGGGTTCAGCGATCTCACCGCCGCCGCCGGTTTTGTCACGCAAAGCGGCGCCCGCGACGGCGCGCTGACGCTGTTCGTGCGGCACACCTCCGCGTCGCTGACGATCCAGGAAAACGCCGATCCGTCGGTGCGTGACGATCTGATGATGGCGCTCGAGGCGCTCGCGCCCGAGGGCGGCGGCTGGAGCCACGATACCGAAGGGCCGGACGACATGCCGGCCCATGTCAAAACCATGCTGACGGCGACGGCGCTGCAGGTGCCCGTCATCGACGCAAGGCTGGCGCTCGGCACGTGGCAGGCGATCTATCTGATCGAGCATCGCGCGAGGCCGCATCGCTGCGAGGTGGTGCTGCAGTTCATCGGCGCGCGGTCGGAATAGTCCCCGGCGCGAGCTGCGGCTTGGCCGCTGCCGCGGCTGCCGCAGAAACGAGAACGGCCGCGGCGGGTGCCGCGGCCGTTGCTCGGGTGGTCAGGGCGGGCCGGCGGTCGCGCCGGCCCGACTCGGTTCAGCTCTTGGTTCAGTTGATATCCACGTCCTTGGTTTCCCGGACGAACAGCATGCCGATCACGAAGGTGGCCGCCGCAAAGATCACCGGATACCACAGGCCGGCGTAGATATCTCCGGTCGAGGCCACGATCGCGAATGCGGTCGCGGGCAGCAGACCACCGAACCAGCCGTTGCCGATATGGTAGGGCAGCGACATCGAGGTGTAGCGGATGCGGGTCGGGAACAGTTCGACCAGCATCGCGGCGATCGGGCCGTAGACCATGGTGACGAAGATCACCAGGATGAACAGCAATCCGATCAGGGCCGCGACCTGCGGACGGAAGATGTCGAACGGGTGCGACATCTTGACGATGGCCGCGTCGCCCGGCTTCGGATAGCCGGCGGCCAGAACCGCCGTCGTGATCGCCGGGTTGGAGGTCTTAGCGTCGGTGTACGGCACTTCCTTGTCGTTGACGAGGATCTTGACCGGCGAGCCGGCGGGGCCGGCGACGGTCGAGTATTTCACCGACGATGTGGCGAGGAAGGCGCGCGCGGTGTCGCAAGGTGCGGTGAAGGTGCGGGTGCCGACCGGATTGAACAGGTCGCCGCAGCCCGCCGGATCCGCCACCACCTGGACCTTGACGCTCTCATAGGCCTTTTCCAGCGCCGGATTGGCGTTGGTCGAGATCATCTTGAAGATCGGGAAGAAGGTGAGCGCCGCGATCAGGCAGCCGGCCATGATGATCGGCTTGCGGCCGATCCGGTCGGACAGCGCGCCGAAGACCACGAAGAAGCCGGTTCCGAACACCAGCGACCAGGCGATCAGCAGGTTGGCGGTGTAGCCGTCGACCTTGAGGATCGATTGCAGGAAGAACAGCGCGTAGAACTGGCCGGTGTACCAGACCACGCCCTGCCCCATGGTGAGGCCGAACAGCGCGAGCAGCACGATCTTGCCGTTATTCCAGTTGGCGAAGGCGTCGGTCAGCGGCGCCTTGGAGCTCTTGCCCTCGTCCTTCATCTTCTGGAACACCGGCGACTCGTTGAGCCGCAGCCGGATCAGCACCGAGACGCCGAGCAGCGCCACCGACACCAGGAACGGCACGCGCCAGCCCCACGCCGCGAATTCGCCCTCGCCGAGCGCCGTGCGGGTGAACAGGATCACCAGCAGCGACAGGAACAGGCCGAGCGTCGCGGTGGTCTGGATGAACGAGGTGTAGTAGCCGCGCTTGTTGTGGGGCGCGTGTTCGGCGACGTAGGTCGCCGCGCCGCCGTATTCGCCGCCGAGTGCGAGGCCCTGCAACAGGCGCAGCGCGATCAGGATGATCGGGGCCGTGATGCCGATGGAAGCGGCGCTGGGCAACAGGCCGACGATGAAGGTCGACAGGCCCATGATCAGGATGGTGACGAGGAAGGTGTATTTGCGGCCGACGATGTCGCCGACCCGGCCGAACACGATGGCGCCGAACGGCCGCACCAGGAATCCGGCGGCGAAGGCAAGCAGCGCGAAGATGTTGCGGGTGTTTTCCGGATAGGCGCTGAAGAACTGGGCGCCGATGATCGGGGCCAGCGAGCCGTAGAGATAGAAGTCGTACCATTCGAAGACGGTGCCGAGCGACGAGGCAAGGATGACGAACCGCTCGTCTCCCGTCATGCCTTCCGATCTCGCCGGCGTCATGGTCGTTGATGTCATCAGACGTTCCCCCAGGGTGCTTCCACGATGGTTGTTATGGATAGAGTTATGGATAGAATTGTTGGTCGAATGCGTGCTGGGGCCTGTGCGCCGCCTGGCACGACTTGCCAAAGGCTATCATTGACGCCAAACCGGCCCCAATACGACTTTGGCCAAAGAGCGCGGGCAGTGCGGCGATATTGCGCCGCACAAACGGGCCGGCCACTCGCCGCGTGTCGGTCCTGTTTGAGCTAGCGCAAAATGGCTCCGCCGTCGGCGTCCTATTGCTAATTGCCTGTCGTTCGCCGAGGGTTTCAGACAGGCGGTGCGGGCAGGGTTCCGTGCTTGCGAAGTGTGGAGAGTGATGACCGCGTCCGCGACCCGTATCGTGATTGCCGACGATCACCCGCTGTTCCGCCGCGCGCTGCGCGAGGCGGTGGGCAGCGTCGTGGCGGAGACCTCCATCGGGGAGACCTCCATCGGCGAGGCCGGATCGTTCGAGGAACTGACCGCCCTGCTGGAACGCGACGCGGACGACACCGACCTGATCCTGCTCGATCTCTCGATGCCCGGTATCAGCGGTTTTTCCGGACTGATCTACCTGCGGGCCCAGTATCCGGCGATTCCGGTGGTGGTGGTTTCGGCGAGCGACGACAGCGCCACCATCCGCAGCTCGATGGATTTCGGGGCCTCGGGATTCATCCCCAAGCGTTTCGGCGTCGACACGCTGCGCGCCGCGCTCGCCAAGGTGATGGCCGGCGACATCTGGATCCCGGCCGACGTCGATCTCGCGGCCGACGGCGATCCCGATCTCGCCCGCCTGCGCGACCGGCTGATCACGCTCACGCCGCAGCAGGTCCGGGTGCTGATGATGCTGTCGGAAGGGCTTCTCAACAAACAGATCGCCTATGAGCTGGGGGTCTCGGAAGCGACCATCAAGGCGCACGTCTCGGCGATCCTGCAGAAGCTCGGCGTCGAGAGCCGGACCCAGGCGGTGATCGCCGCGGCCAGGATCTCCGGGTCGCAGTGGCGGCCGGACGGCGCCGCGAAGTAGCGCGGCGTTCCGTGGAGGCAAGAGCTGTTTCCACTTGAATTGACTCGTCATGCCCGGCCAGCGCGATCCGTCTTCGACGGATCGCCGGGCATCCACGGCTTCACGGAGCGTCGACAGGGAAGACGTGGATGGCCGGGACGAGCCCGGCCATGACGATGGGTGGTTCACCTGAGCCGGAAAACGCTCTATTCGGCGGCCGAGAGCTGGCGGGTGCGCCACTGGCCGAGCAGGGCGCGCAGCGCCGCCGGCTTCACCGGCTTGTTCAGCACGACGATCTTTTCCTCGGCGGCGGCGGCGCGCACCGCCGGGCTGCGATCGGCGGTGATCAGGATCGCAGGGATCGCCGCCCCGAACCGGCGGCGGATGTCGCGGATCGCCGCGATGCCGTTGCCGCGATCGAGATGGTAGTCGACCAGCAGCCCGGTGACGGGCGCGCCGGAGGCCTCGATCGCTTCCATCGCCGCCGCGGGATCGAGCGCCGCGATCACCGCCGCGCCCCAGTCGCCGAGCAGCGTCTTCATGCCGTCGAGAATGGCGGGATCGTTCTCGATGCAGACGATGCGCGCGCCGGTCATGGACGCGCGCGCCAGCGGCGTCGCGCTGGTCACCGCCGCGGTGAAGGTGATCGCGTCGGCGATCGGCAGCGTCACGGTGAAGCGCGAGCCGCCGCCATGGTTCGAGTCGATGGCGATGCCGTGGTTGAGGACGCGGGCGATGCGGTCGACGATCGACAGCCCCAGTCCCAGGCCGCGGGCGATGCGGGCGCCCTGGTCGAGACGATGGAATTCCTTGAAGATTTCGCGGCGCTTCGGCGGCGGAATGCCGAGGCCGGTGTCGTAGATTTCCACCCGCACGCTGCGGCCGTGCCGGCGGCAGCCGACCAGCACGCGGCCGTGGGGGGTATATTTGATGGCGTTGGAGATCAGGTTCTGCAGCAGCCGGCGCAGCAGGACGCGGTCGGACTGCACCGGCAGCGCCGACGCCACGAAGGTAAGTTCGAGGTCCTTGCCGCGGGCCATCGGGGCGAACTCGATCTCCAGCGAGCGCAGCAGGTCGCCGATCCGGAAACTCGAGATCGAGGGCGTCATGGCGCCGGCGTCGAGCCGCGAGATGTCGAGCAGCGCCCCGAGGATGTCCTCGATCGCCTCCAGCGATTCGTCGATGTTCTCCGCCAGGCGGACGTTGTCGCCGCCGCTCTGGCGCTCGACCAGGCTGGTGACGTAGAGCCGCGCCGCGTTCAGCGGCTGCAGCACGTCGTGGCTCGCGGCGGCGAGGAACCGGGTTTTCGAGATGTTGGCCTCCTCGGCGGCGCTCTTGGCGCGGGCGAGCTCCGAATTCAGCCGGGTCAGCTCCTCGGTGCGCTCGCGCACCCGCATTTCCAGCGAGGCGTTGGCGCGCTCCAGCGCTTCCGCGGCCTCGACGCTCGGCGTGATGTCCGAGAAGGTGATGACCAGCGCGCCTTCCGGCATCCGGTTGGCGCGGACCTCGATCACCAGGTTGCGGTCGGGCAATCGCTCGAGATAGGGCGCGCCCTCGGTGGTGTAGGCGGCGAGGCGGGTCTCGATCAGGTGGGCCCCGGTGCCGGCATCGGTGGCGGCGCGGCTGTCGAGGGCTTCGATGATGTCGCGCAGCGCCACCCCGTTCTGCACCACGTAGGGCGGCAGCTGCAGGAGGTCGCCGAACTGCCGGTTCCAGCACACCAGCTGGAGGTCGGCGTCGAACACCGCGATGCCCTGGCGCACGTGGTTGAGCGCGGTCTGCAGCATCTCGCGGTTGAAATGCAGCGCGGCGTGGGCGTCGTCGAGCAGCTTCAGCGCCGCCTTGGCCGACACCGTGCGCTTGCGCAGCAGCAGCGACATCACCACGCGCGACGATGCGGTGCCGATCGACGACGCGATCAGGTGTTCGGCATGGCGCAGCAGGCGAAAATCGGCCGGAGCGTTGCCGTCGAGCGTGGCGCGCTGCGCCGCGGCGAAGGCTTCGAACTCCTGCCGCGCGCGCTCGGGGCCGAGATACTGCGCGACGGTGGCGAGCGTGTCCTGAACCGTCACGGTGGCGCGCCAGCGCCGGAAATTGGGCGTCATCGGCGCGCGCTCGCCCGGCACGAACAGCTCGGCCTGGACCCGCTCGATCGACGACGGCTTGTACATCAGCGAGACCACGACATAGGTCAGGCAGTTGAGCGCGAGGCTCCACACCACGCCGTGAATGAGCGGCGGCAGCTCGGATCCCAGCAGCGCCTGCGGGCGCAGCGCCTCGATGCCGAAGGGGCCCTGCTGCAGCCAGGTGGTGGTCGCGGGCGCGAAGTCGGCGAGGCTCGGCACGAACAGCGTATAGGCCCATACCGCGATGCCGGCGACCATGCCGGCAAGCGCGCCGCGCGCCGTGGCACGGCGCCACATCAATCCGCCGAAGAACGCCGGCGCCAACTGGGCGATCGCGGCGAAGGACAACAGCCCGATGGCGGCGAGCTGGGCGTTGCCGAGCGATCGATAATAGACGTAGGCCAGCAGCATGATCGCGACGATGGCGATGCGCCGGGTGTTGAGCAGGACGCCGGCGAAGGTCTGGCCGCTGTTGCGCCAGTGCGGGCTGCGCCGCAGCAGGAGCGGCACCACGATGTCGTTGGACACCATGATCGCCAGCGCCACGCATTCGACGATCACCATGGCGGTCGAGGCCGACAGGCCGCCGACGAACACCGCGAGGCTCACCGCCGACGCGCCGTGCTCCATGGGCAGCGCCAGCAGGTACATGTCGCTGTCGACGCCGCCGCCCGAAAACGTGATCAGCCCGGCCAGCGCCACCGGAATCACGAACAGGTTGATCGCCACCAGGTAGAGCGGAAACAGCCAGCGGGCGCGGCCGACCTCGGCGTCGCGGGTGTTCTCGACCACGCTGACGTGGAACTGGCGCGGCAGCAGCATGACGGCGAAGAACGACAGCAGCGTCATGGTCAGGAAGTTGCCGATCGACGGCACGTGGTCGAGGGTGCGCGCCGCCTCCGGCGACTGCAGCGCCCGCGTCACCAGTTCGGCCGGGCTGAACATCCAGAAGGTGACGAAGGCGCCGGCGGCGATGAACAGCGCCAGCTTCACGATCGATTCCGCCGCCACCGCCAGCATCAGGCCGTGCTGGTGCTCGGTGGCGTCGACCTGCCGGGTGCCGAACAGCACGGCGAACAGCGCCATCGCGGCGGTGACCACCAGGGCCAGATCGCCGACCAGGGGAATCTGCGGGAACGCCACCGAGCCGGCGTTCGGGTCGCTCAGGATGGTTTCCAGCGACGACGCCACCGCCTTGAGCTGCAGCGCGATATACGGCACCGAGCCGACGATGGCGATCACGGCGGCGGTCGCCGCGACCGCCTGGCTCTTGCCGTAGCGCGCGCCGATGAAGTCGGCGACCGAGGTGATGTTGTAGGTCTTGGCGAGGGTGATGACGCGGCGCAGCAGCGGCGTGCCGAATCCGATCATGAGCGCCGGTCCGACATAGATCGCCAGGAACTCGACCCCGGTGCGGGAGGCGAAGCCGATCGATCCGAAGAAGGTCCACGAGGTGCAGTAGATCGCCAGCGACAGCGGATAGATCAGCACGCCGGCCCTGGCGCGCTGGGCCTGGGACAGCCGGTCGCCATAGCTCGCCACCACGAACAGGAGGCCGATATAGCCGAAGGCGACGGCGATGACTGCCCAGTTCTGCATTCAACGGGTCTCCGGCGCGGGACCGCCCCGTGTATAAATCTAGTACTGCCGTGGTATCCAAGCGACAGGGAATTTAGCGGAGGTATAGTCGTTGAGGTTCGTCACGCCCAGGCCTTGCAGGCCATCCCCGGCCACGACGCCACATTTGGGGACGTGCGGTACCGCTCACGCTGCGTCACCCGCGGGCTTGACCCGCGGGTCCACGCTTTAAGGCGGTTGCCGCGAAGTGAAGAGTGGATGGCCGGGTCGAGCCCGGCCATGACGGAAAGATAGGATGCCTTTGCGGCGCGACGGGTCTACTCCGCCGCGATCGGCTTGGCGCGCAGCGGCAGGTCGAGTTTCTGCCAGACCTGGACCAGCGCCTCGGCGAGCTGATCGATCAGCCGGTCGTCGTGGTAGGGCGAGGGCGTGATGCGCAGCCGCTCGGCCCCCTTCGGCACGGTCGGATAGTTGATCGGCTGGATGTAGATGCCGTGGTCCTCGAGCAGCAGGTCGCAGGCACGCTTGCAGCGCTCCGGGTCGCCGACGAACACCGGGACGATGTGGGTGTCGCTCGGCATCACCGGCAGGCCGGCGGCGCCGAGGATCGCCTTGACCCGCGCGGCGCGGTCCTGGTGCTTCTGGCGCTCCCACTGCGAGGTCTTGAGGTGGCGGATCGCGGCGGACGCGGGGGCGCAGACCGCCGGCGGCAGCGCCGTGGTGAAGATGAAGCCCGGCGCGTAGGAGCGTACGGCGTCGATGACCTGGTGGCTGGCGGCGATGTAGCCGCCGAGGCAGCCGAAGGCCTTGGCCAGGGTGCCCTCGAGCACGTCGATGCGCCCCATCACGCCGTCGCGTTCGGCGATGCCGCCGCCGCGCGGGCCGTACATGCCGACCGCGTGGACCTCGTCGACATAGGTCATGGCGCCGTAGCGCTCGGCGAGATCGCAGATCTTCGCCAGCGGCGCGACGTCGCCGTCCATCGAATAGAGGCTCTCGCACACGATCAGCTTGGGGCGGTCGCTGCCGGCGGCCCGCAGCAGCTCCTCGAGATGGGCGACGTCGTTGTGGCGGAACACCAGGCGCTCGCAGCCGGACTGGCGGATGCCCTCGATCATCGAATTGTGGTTGAGCGCATCCGACAGGATCAGGCAGTTCGGAATCAGCTTGGCCAGCGTGGCGATGCCGGTCTGGTTGGAGACGTAACCCGAGGTGAAGACCAGCGCGGCTTCCTTGCCGTGGAGGTCGGCGAGTTCCTGTTCGAGCAGGATCAGGGGATGGTTGGTGCCGGCGATGTTGCGGGTGCCGCCGGCGCCGGTGCCGGCGCGCGTCGCGGTCTCCACCATGGCGCCGACCACCTTCGGGTGCTGGCCCATGCCGAGATAGTCGTTGGAGCACCAGATCACGACGTCGCGCGCGCCCTTGGGCGAGTGCCACACCGCGTGGGGAAACCGTCCGGCGATGCGTTCGAGATCGGCGAATACGCGGTAGCGGCGCTCGTCGTGCAGGCGGTCGAGAGCGGTCCTGAAGAACTGGCTGTAATCCATCGGCGATCCCGGTCGAGACGGGGCTTTCATAGAGCCGCGCCCGAATTTCACAGATCCCGTTCGGCCATTCTCACGCGCCCGGGTTAACCCGTTATAAAAAGGTCACTATCTGCGTTGCCCCGGGATCCGGGCAAGCTCCCAATGTCCTGCGCGAGGTTGCTTTTAGAACGTTTCCAGCTGGCCTGTCGAGACGCAAATCCAAAGCGCGATCATTCACTTCGTCGCGAGACCGGGGCTGCGGTGCGGTGACCGGCGGCTTCCGTCAGGTCGGCGCGAAGCGGATCACGCCTTCGGCGGTCGGTACGATGGTGAGGCGGCGCTCGACGAGGAGGTGGTTGAGGTGGGCAACCACCTCGCCGGCGGCGAATCCGGTCTGGTGGGCGTCGAGCGCGTGCTTGTGAAACACCACCGGCACCAGTTCGGCGCAGCTTTGCGGCGCCACCCGGCACGCCTTCTCGATCATCTGGCAGCGCTCTTCGTGGTGATCGGCGAGCTGGCGGATGCGGGCCTTGAGGCCGAAGAAGGGGAGGCCGTGACCCGGCAGCACCAGCACGTCGTCGGCCACGACGCGGTCGAGTTCGGCCAGCGACTGCAGGTACTCGCCGAGTGAATTGGCCTCGGGCTCGACCGCCCACACGCTGACATTGGGCGAGATCTTGCTCAGCACCTGGTCGGCCGACAGGAATAGCTTGTCGTCGGCGCAATAGAGCATCACCTGGTCGAGCGCGTGGCCGCCGCCGGTGATGATGGCAAAGCGTCGCGCGCCGATGACGAGTTCGTCGCCCCGCGACAGCCGGTAGTATGCGGCCGGCAGCACCGACACCCGCGCGAGGTAATCCTGGCCGCGGCCGAGCAACTGGTCGGTGATGTCCTCGTCCATGCCGTGACGGCGGAAGAACAGCCGTTGCGCCAGCCGGCGCTCGGGGGCGCCGCGATGCTGGAAATAGGCGCTCTGCAGGTACTCGACCTGCGACATGTGGAGCGGGCAGCCGAACCGCTCGACGATCCAGCCGGCCAGCCCGACGTGGTCGGGGTGGGCATGGGTGACGATCAGCCGGGTGATGGTGGTGCCGCGCAGCGGGCCCTCGAACAGGCGCGTCCAGGCTGCGATGGTTTCGTCGTTGCCGATCCCGGTGTCGACCATGGTCCAGCCGTCGCCGTCGGCCAGCAGGTAGATGTTCACGTGGTTGAGCCGGAACGGCAGCTTGAGCCGGATCCACTTCACCCCGGGCCGGATCTCGATCACCTCGTCGGGCCCCGGCGCCGCGTCGAACGGGTAGTGCAGGTCCTCCGCGGGCTGCGGTTCGGATGACTTGGACGTCGGCATCGGCAGGGCAACCTCTCCAGCGCTCCGCCGCAACTGGCGCAGGAGCTTCAATTCGGCGGTCATCGTGCTGGCTTAGCTGCTGGAGCCGGCGCTGTCAGCCGAAAATCGCCCGAACAGGCGCTTGAAACGCTCCCATGCGGGATCGGCGGGCCTGCGGGCCCGGCGCGGTGAGACCCGTACGGGCGGCCTCAGGCGGCCCGGATGCTGGACAGGAAGGCGTTGATGCCGTCGCGCAGCTGGTCGGCTTCGCGGCGCAGGTCGCCGGAGGCGCGCAGCACCTGGTCGGCGGCGGCGCCGGCGTCGGTCGAGGCCTGGCTGACGCCGACGATGTTGCTCGAGACGTCGGCGGTGCCGGTGGCGGCGTGCTGGATGTTGCGGGCGATCTCGCGCGTCGCCGCGCCCTGCTGGTCGACCGCGGTGGTGATGGTGGAGGCGTATTCGCTCATCTCGCCGATGGTGTGGCCGATGCTGCGGATCGCGGAGACCGCCGAACTCGTAACCTGCTGCATGTGGGTGATCTGGGCGCGGATCTCCTCGGTCGCGTTGGCGGTCTGGCTCGCCAGCGTCTTCACCTCGGAGGCGACCACCGCGAAGCCGCGGCCGGATTCGCCGGCGCGGGCGGCCTCGATGGTGGCATTGAGCGCGAGCAGGTTGGTCTGCGAGGCGATGGTCTGGATCAGGTCGATCACCGCGCTGATCCGGTTGGCGCTGTCGGCGAGACCCTGCATGGTGGCGTCGGTCTGTCCGGCTTCGGCGACCGCCTTGGCGGCGATCTGCGAGGAACTGGTGACCTGGCGGTTGATCTCGTCGATCGACGACGACAGTTCCTCGGTCCCCGAGGACACCGTCTGGACGTTGATCGAGGTCTCCTCGGCGGCGGCGGCCACCGCGTTGGCGAGCTCGCTGGAGCGGGTCGCGGTGGCGCTCATGCCCTGCGCCGTCAGCTGCATCGAATCGGCCGAGCCGATCAGGCCCTCGAGGGTGGCGCGGACGCTGGCCTCGAACGCCGCGATCTCCTGCTCCATTCGCGCGGCGCGCGCCGCCTTGGCCTCGCGGTCCTGGTCCTGCACGGCGTCCAACTCGCGCGCCTTGATCAGACCGTCGCGAAACACTTCGAGGGCGCGGGCCATGATCGCGATCTCGTCCCGCTGGCGGCTTTGCATCACCTCGGCGCTCATGTCGCCGTCGGCGAGCCGCTGCATCACCGTCTGCAGGTTGCCGATCCGGCGCAGGATGTTGCGGCCGACATAGAGCCAGACGAACAGCGCCGATCCGACCAGCGCCAGCGCGCCCAGCGCCACCATGATCACGGTGGCGACCGATACCGTCTTCTGCGCGCCCGCCATGGTGGCGTCGGTGTTGGTGCGGACGCCGTCGACCAGTTGCTTGACGCTGATGTCGAGGCCGCGGTTGAGCTTGCGGGTCTCGTCGAGGATGAGCTGGGCGTAGTCGGCGGCGTCGAGCTCCTTCTGGCGCAGCTTGAACACGCTGCCCTTGCCCTGGCCGAGCGCGATCAGCCTGGTCGCGGCGTCGACCAGCGTCGCCGCGCTCTTGTTGCCGGCGAGCGATTTCAGCAGCGGATCGATGCGCTTGCGCGAGGCATCGAAAGACGATTGCAGCGCGTCGAGGTCGTCGACGGCGGCGAACGCCGCCATCATGTCGGCGGTCATGCCGTTGGCAACCGCGACCAGGCCGAACATCTGATTGAGTTCGTCGGCGGCGGCGCGCGCGGTATCGGTATCGAAATCGGAAGAGCGCAGCAGCGCCGAGAGGCGCTCCTGCGCCTGCGTCAGCAGCGGAACGGCATCCTTGACGTACTGCGTGCGGGTCGCGCGCAGGGTCTCGTACATCTTGTTGCGCGCGGTGAGAAGCTCCAGGCGCTCCTTGGCGGCGTTGCCGAAGCTGTCGACGGTGTCGTCGATCGCCTTGATGGTCTCGCCGAGCGCGCTGACGACGGTCTTGTCGCCGCCGAGCCGGGTGATGTCGTTGAGCTTGGCCAGGGCGGCGGCCTGGGTGTCCTTCAGGTTCTGCGCGAGTTCGGCCCGCGCGGCGTCGTCCCTGGCGGCGAGCAGCGCCGGCCCCTTGGCGGACATGCTCTCGCTCAGCGTCGACAGCTCCATGCTGGCGATCAGGCGGGGCACGTCGCGCTCCCCGAGATCGGCCATGGTGTGCCCGAGCCGGCCGAGCATCACGCTGGCCGCGGCGCTGATGATGATCGCCATGCCGGCGATCGCGAACAGGGCCAGGAACAGGTTGCCTTTCAGCCCGAGGCGAAGGCGCAGACGCGACGACAACGGCGCGATCCGGCGCCCCAGCCCCTTGAACACTTTCATCTGTTTCCCCCGCGGCCTTGGTGGGCCGTGCCGCCTAACGCCGCGCAGTATGGCGTGAGGCAGGTTAATCAAGGCTTGCGGAGGTACGGTTTTGCGGCTGCCGTCGCCGGAAACTGCGGCGGCCGCGCCCGCGGTCCGCGCGGTATTTTTCGCGCGGCGGAATACCTGGCCGCTGCCGGGGCTTCACCCGGTTGTCGGACGGTTCACTCTCAACCGGCGAGGGCTGGTCCGCGAGGTCGATACCGGCCTGCCGCTTCAGCAGCCGCGGCAGATCTTCAGCATGGCATCGACCTTCGGTTCATCCGGGTCGCGCGCCGGCGTGAAGCCTTTGCCGGGATCGGACGGCTCGTGGGCGGGCGGCAGTGGCGCGGAACCGGTGAGGCGCGAATCCGGCGTCAGCGACGGCGGCACCGACGGGGCGGCGGTCGACATCATCGTTGAAGCCGAGGCGTGGCTGTGCATGCCGCGCGCCGCGGCGGCTTTCCTGGCCGTCGCGCCTTCGCGCGGACGTCGCGACCAAAGAATTCTTCATTGTTCGGTTCGTCGCCGCCCGCTGGCCGGGTTGGACGGATTGATTGTTGCGTCGCAGCATGGCGGGGCATAACGTGGTGGCCGTCATGTGATGATCATCGGCGCCGGGCCCGGCCCCGTCGGCAGCTGTGTGGGATTGCGACGCGCGGTTTGATGCCGCCGAATTCAAGTGCGATCGATCTTTGCTGCTGCCGATCTTGCTGCTGCCCGAGGAGGGATCCGATGGGAGTTCGCGCGCGGGGACTGGTGACGTCGGTGGTTCTGCTGCTCTGCGCCGGCCCGTGCCTCGCCGACCAACTGGTCGACCCGGCGACGGTCGCACCCGAATATCGCGCGGCCGCCGAAAAACGGCGGGCCGAGCAGCTCAAGGTCCAGTCCTGCCAGCATCGGGCGACGGAGCAGAAGGTGCCGGTCCGGGACCGGGCAGCCTTCGTGGCCGCCTGCCTCGACGGCAGTTCGGCGGCCAACGAGCAGCGGTGAGGTGAGTTGCGCCGCCGCGGCCGAGCCCGCCGCGTCGGTGGCTTCACATATACGCCGCCGGGATGATGACGATGGCGCCGTAGACGCACAGCGCGAACAGCCCGATCGCCAGCGCCGGGACGAACCATCGCCGGGCCTGCCGCGGCAGCAGCTCGATGCCGGCGGCGAAGCAGACCGAGATGGCGCTGATCGACGGAAACAGGAGGCGCCCCTGGGATCCCGTCAAATGGCTGGTCCACCAGACCAGCGCGGCGCAGTTCGTCGCCATGACCAGTAACAGCAGGTCCAGTCCCGGCGGCATCGTGCGCCGGTATTTGACGCAGTAGCCAAGCAGGAGGGCGGCGAGAAGGGCGCTCAACCCGAGATACAGGAAATACACCCAGTCGGGGTAGATCACGTTGAACGCGCCGAATACGCCCCAGTAGGATTTGTAGAAGCCGCTCCATTCCCGGAACAGCGCGAAGATATCGGGATGAATTCGGGTGTTGCGCGCGAGCGCGCCGTGGATCCCCAGCGCCAGCGGCTCGCCGTAGCGTACGTAGTTCAGCGCGATCCACCAGCCGCACAGCATCGCCATCACCGCGCCGAACACGCCGATCGCGATCGCCTTGCGCGCGAGCGGGACTCTTGCCCGCAGGATCTGCAGCATGATGACCGGAACGAGAATCAAGCCGGACACCTTGGCGAGAAACGCCAGCGACGCGATCGCTCCCAGCCCTGCGGAGTGCAGAAGCCGGAATTCCCTGTTCTGCAGATGCACGATCAGCGCGACGCCGCCGGCGACCGCGCACGACACCAGATTGTCGTTGTTGACCGAGTTCGCGATCGCGAGAAACATCGGATTGAATGCGATCAGCATGGACGCAAAGAAGGGAGCGCCGCGATTGGCCGGGAACAGGGCGCGTGCAGTGAAGAAGGCAAGGATGATGGTTGCCAGCCCGAGCAGCGCCGAGAAGCCGCGCAGGACGGCGATGGCAAGCATGGTCTGCCGGTAGCGACGGTCGCCGTCCTGATACCACATGTTCATCGGGCCGGGCAGATCGGCCCGGCCCACCGGGGCCGAGGAGCGGAAGTGGAAGAAGTCTTCCGCATTCGAGGTGTCGATCGGCCAGATCAACAGGGCGCCGAGACCATAGTACAGCGGCGGCTGGGTGACTTCCTGGACGCCGATGGGGCGATGGTCATTCACATCGGCCAGCGGCAACCGGTGGGTCGCCTTGACGCTCAGGACATACGCCATGTGTCCGGCCTCGTCCGAGACCTCGAGCGGGGGCGAGGCGCGATGGAAGGCGACGCAGAGCAGCAGATATCCGAGCACGACGATACAGAGGGCAGGAAGCTGGCCGTCTCCGCGGATGCCTTTCAACAGCGTCATGAAATCTGGTCCGGACGGCAAATGAAATTCGGCAATGGAAGTTCGATGTCCGAGGAGGGGCGGCGGCTGGTCGCGGCGACGGCCGGGCGCTTCGTGGTTCGCCTCGTCGGTTGCTATAGCAACAACGGCCTCACGTCTCCACACCCGCGGCCCGGCCGCACCTTCGAACGGGGCTGCAGGCGGCGCGCCGGCGTTCCTGCCTTCGGGGCGATGCGACAATGATGCCCGGCGGGCAGGCTTGCCGAACCGCCCGGGCCTCAGTACCAGTTTCCCCTGCGCGCGAGGGGGTTAGCTTGGTCGCCGTTTCGGTGCTGGCAGCTGGTGAGATGGAGTACGCCCTGGCTGCCCGGGAAGCCGTCCAATCCGTGCTCGATCACTCGGATTTCGACGTCCACGTGACCTGCGATCAGGAGTGCGGTCTGCTGATTCCCGACAGCCCCCGGGTCAAGAGAGCGACCCTTGCGGAACACGCCGCCGATCATCGGGCGGATCGATTTCTGGCGAAGCTGTCCGCGCTTCGGATGTGTCTGCAGAATTGCCCCGATCCGATCCTGATCCAGCTCGATGCCGATGCCGTGCTGATGCGGCAGATCACCGCTGCCGCCGTGGAGGCGGCGCTCGGCCCGTCGGGGATGGCGATGGTGGAGCAGACCGCCATCCTCGGCTCGCCGATGCGGCGTCCCCAGTTCCTGCGGCATTACGCCGAGCATTCATTGCGTTTCATTGCCCCTAAACTCGCTCCCCCCGACGAGGCCGTCTTTCGCTTCTACAACAGCGGGGTCGTTCTGCTTCGCCGCGACGCCCTGGCCGCATTCCTGGACTGGGCGGAGGACAGGCGACGCCGGCTGCCTGCGCTTCACGAGATCGGCGCCCATATGATCGCCGACCAGGACTACCTGCAGGTGTGGGCGAACAACGTGTCCGCGGGTGCATGCCGCGAACTGTCGTGGGAGTGGAATCACTGCGACCACTGGGATGAGGGATTTCCGCGACCGGGGGCCAGGATCGCCCACCTGAGCAATTTCTGTAGTGGTCCGACCCGGGAAACCATCGCGCGGCTGCGCGATCTCAGGGGGGCGCCCGCGGCGGCCGCTCCTGGTCCCCTGCATGACGACCTGACGTTTGTCGTCGTGACGTACAACTCCGACCTGTTCCTGGAAAATGCGTTGGCGAGCGCTGCCCGGCTCGGCAGGGTCGTCGTCGTCGATAACGCCTCGCAGGACCGTTCGATCGAGATCGCGGGTCGATGGGGGAAGGTCGTCAGAAACGGGACCAATGAGGGTTTTGCCAGGGCGGCCAATGCCGGGGCTGCGGCCGCCGAGACCCGATTCGTGTGCTTTCTCAATCCCGATTGTTTCGTGACGGACGCCGTCGCCGGCGCCGCCGTCGCCGCATTGTCCTCGGATCCCCGACAGCTCCTGGTGCCCGATTACGTCACCTGGTCCGGCCATCGGACGCCGGGCGCGCAGCCCGGCTATAGTCGCACCAAGGTGGCCGCCGATATGCTTGAAGCCGGCGGGCACTGGACAGCGGCCAGCCGGCTGCGCCGCCTGCATTGGCACCACGACCGTGGCTGGGCATGGCCTCTCGCCGCCTGCCTGTTCGTCGACCGCCGGGTCTTCCTCGAACTGGGCGGCTTCGACCGCAGCTACTTCTGCTACATGGAGGACGTTGCGCTCGGGCGCCGGGCAGCCCAGAATCGGATTCCCACCGTCGGCCTGGGGCACTCCGTGCTTCATCTCGAGCAGCAGGGCGCCGCGGTCGGTGCGGCGGAGCGGAATTCGCTGCTCGACGCGGCACGCCGCCAGTACGCCAGGCAAACCTACGGTGCTGTCTTCGTCTTCGTTGTTCGCGCCGTTCGGCGGCTGTTACGCCTGGCCCGGCAGGCCCGTTCGAGGCTCACGCCGCCGGCATCGGAAGGTGGATCGTGAACTACTATTTCCTCCCAGGAGTCGGCATCTTCGGCGGCATCAAGGTCGGATTTCAATTTGCCGAAATCCTCGCATCGCTCGGCCTGAAGGTGGTCGTCGCCACGCCGGGTGGCGAGGCGCCACGATGGTTTTCGAGCTCGGCCCCGATCGTCGACCGGGACCTCGCGCTGCGCCACCTCACGCCCGACGACGTTGCGATCTTCTCCCTGCCGCACGACCACGCCGCGCTCCGTGAGACCGGTGCGAGGCTGGTCTTTCACTGCCAGGGGACGGATCCCGCCATCGACCCCATCGTCGCCGACCCGGCCGTGATCCCGCTGGCCTGCTGGCCGCAGGCGCGCGACTATATGACCTCGGCAGGCCGCAACCCGATCGAGGTCGGCATTTCGATTTCGGATGGCTTCTACTACGATGGCGCCCCGAAGCACGCTCGCAGGGTCGCGTACATGCCCAGGCGCGGCCTCGACATTGCGGAGTCTTGCATGGCGAGCTCATCGAACCTAGAGTTCGTGCCGGTCAGCGGAATGCACGAGGCGGAGGTCGCTGCGCTCATGAAGTCCGCGTCGTACTTCCTTGCGACCTCGGAGCGCGAATGGTTCGGCCTGCCGGCGCTCGAAGCGATGGCTGCGGCGGCGGTGGTGGTGACCGTCCCCACGCTCGGGGGCATGGACTATCTGAACAGCGGCACCAACTGCGTCGTTGCGGACTCCGCGGATCTGCCCGCCGCTTTGGCAAGGACGGCGCATCCCGCGGCGGCGCAGCTGCGGGCCCGGCTTCGGTCCGGAGCGACGGCGGTCGCGAGCCGCTACCGGATCAGCCTGCAAAGGACGTTGGTCGAGCGAGCTCTGGAGGCCGAACTGAGGGCCGCGGTGTCGTGGAACTGACCGTCGTCATTCCCTCCTTTGGCCTCACGGCGTTGCTGCGCGCCTGCCTGTTTCACCTGGAGGCCGGCCTGCAAGCGGCCGATATCAGCCGCTATGCAATCGCTGTCGTCGACAACGGCTCCGTCGTCCCCTACCGGTCGGACCAGTTCCCGTGCGACAATCTCGCGCTGGTCCGACTCGACAAGCGGACGTCGTTCTCGAGGGCCTGCAATGTCGGCGCCAGCAGCAGCCCGAGCCGGCGCTATCTGTTCCTGAACAACGACGTTCTGCTTCAGAAGGATGCCCTGCGCGACATGCTGCAGCTGTTCGCGCGGCCGAACGTCGCTGTTTGTGGCGCGCGGCTGGTCTATCCGGACGACCTGATCCAGCATTGCGGCGTGCGTTTCGATGCCGGGCCTCGCGGCTGCTACCACGAATATCATCGCCGGCCGAGCTCAAGCGTGAGCCGCGCGGTCCGGGATTTCCAGGCCGTCACCGGAGCGGTCTTCCTGGTCGACGGCGATCTCTTCGGGTCGCTGGGGGGCTTCGACGAGGCGTTTCCCTTCGGGTACGAAGACGTCGATTTCTGCCTGCGCGCCCGCCAGATCGGTGCCGCGGTCACCTGTTCGCAGGCCGTCGATTCCATCCATTTCAGCGGGACGAGCAACCAGGATCCTTCGCGTCAGGACGCCAGCCGCGCGGTCTTCTTCCGGCGATGGGCCAACCGCTTCAGCATCGACGGGACGATTTCGGAATGAGCGGACCAATCGATCTGTCGCTGATCGTCCACACGCGCAATTCCGCGCGCACTCTGCCAAGGCTGCTGGCGACGACGTCCTGGATCCCGGAGCGAATCGCCGTCGACATGGCGAGCGACGATAAGACCGTTGCGTTGTGCGCCGCGGCCGGCTGCCGGGTGATCCCGATCGCTCCCTCGCCGTCGGTGGATGAAGTTCGCAATCGCTACCTTTCGCTGGCAACCTCCGCATGGAGCCTGGTGCTCGACTCGGACGAATTCCTGGCTGACGACGCCGAACAGCAGGTACGGGAACTGATCGGACGCGCCGGCGCCGCCGTCGATGCGATCGAGATTCCGAGGTTCAATTACCTCGGTGATCACCTGCTGCGCGCCCCGGCGTGGTATCCCGACAAGCAGATCAGGCTGTTCAGGACCGGAACCGTCGAATGGCAGGCCGGTCATCACCGCCTTCCCGTCGTCCTGAACGGCCGGGACCGACTGGCGTCGCTCACGCCGCCGGACTGCCTCCATATCCATCACTCCAACTATCGCGACCTCTTCGAGTTCGTCGAGCGGCAGGCGCGCTACGCCGTGACGGACACCTATGACGGCGCGTTCGACTTCCACGCGTATCTTGCCAAAGCCTACGCCGAACTCGACCTGAGGTACGATCCCGCCGCCGACGGCGACCTTTCGGCGGCGCTCGCCATCCTGATGTCGTGGGATCGTATCGTCCGCGGCGTTCTTCACTGGGAAAGGATCGGGCGCTCGGCGCCGCTGAATTCCGCCTTCACGCTGCCCGTCGTGGCGGAGGCCCGGGATGCCGGGGCGGTCGCAGCTCTTCAGGATCGGCTGGCGGCGATCGAGAACTCGAGCAGCTGGCGGATCACGGCGCCGCTGAGGTGGCTGTCGCGAGCGCTGGCTGCGGGACTTCGCGGGCGACGGTCGTCGTGACCGGCAGCTCCTCCATCAACGGGCGGCGCGTCCTGCTCAATGGCGCGGTCTTTTCGGGCCACGGTACCAGGCGATCGTCGTCGTTCGCCCGCGAGATCCTTGCGTCGCTGCGCGACCAGGGAGCATTCGTCGCGGTCCTGCTGTTCGACGGCTGCGGGCTCGGTGGCGACGACGACATCATCCGGGACTTTGCGCTGCGCTATGCGCCCTTCGACCCCGAGGCCACGGGCCAGCCTGAGCGCTATCACGGCTTCACGCATTTCCTGACCCGCATGCTCGAGGTCGGGTCGTTCGACTACTATATTGATTCCGATCCGTTCTGCGGCCCGCTTCGGCTCGAAACGCCGGGCGCGCCGACGATCGTCGCGCTGTGCGACGACGCGGTCTTGAGATCCCCTGCGTCGCGCGACGCCGCCGGCCTGGAGCGCCGCTACAACGGGTTGATGCGGCTGGACCGGGCCGATGCGATCGTGTGTTCCGGCGAGGACGTCAAGCTCGCGGTGTGCCGATATCTCGGAAAGGCGCCGGCCGAGGTGTTCATTCTGGGCGCTCCCTCGGCGGCAGGTGCGCCAGAACAGGTTGACGCGCCGGCCGGGGTGTCCGCCGCCGCGAACCATGCGGAGCAGCGGTGGCAAGACTGGCGGCGTTCGATCCGCTTCCAGACGTTTTCGTCGTTGCCCGGCGAAGGTTGCGGCGTGGCGGATTTCACCGTGGCCTATGTTCGATCGGCTCCCGCGCAAGCCGCGTTGCATTTTTCGAGCGGCGATCCGGCCCAGGTCGCGGCCCTCGAGTGCAAGCTGTTCAGTCATCTCGATTTCGAGGCCGCCGGCGATCTGCTGCGGGTGCCGCGCCTGTTCAATTTTGCGGTCTCCCCCGCCCTGATCCCGGGGCTCGATCTGCTGCGGACCACGGCGCGCGCGGGCGACATCCTGGTCGTCCACGAACGATGGTATTCCGACGGCTTCATGGGTTTGCTGCGGTTCGCGGGGAAGTCGGCCGATGTCGGCATCGGCTATTTCCGGTCCGACGAAGAGGCGACGGAATTCACGCAGCGGTCGCTGTCGCTCTCGCCCGCGAACGCTCCGTATCCGCCGATGGTCGGCTGGCTGAGCCGGCTGCCCGTGACCATCGTCTCGCCGCTGTCACCGAACATTCTCGAACAGGTCTCGGCCTATCGCGGGCCCGGGGGCGAGCCGGCCCGCAACGAATTCAGCTCCATCGAGGATCGGATCGCCTTCGTGCCGATGGGAATCGACGACCGGGCCGATCCGGCGACGCTGCGCGCGGCGCGACGCCACCGGGCCGAGAGGGGCATCGCCGGGCATGCGCTCCTGATCGGGCATTTCGGTCTCGTTCTCGACCACCCCAAGATGCTTCGACGGATCCTGGCGGGGTTCGTCGACGCCGCGTCGGCATTCGGCTGGTCCATCGAGGGCCGGCCGATCCATTTCAAGCTGTGCGGAAAGATCGTCGAACCCGATCTCGTCGACCACGCGTCCGCTCTGTTCGATCGCCACGGCAGGGCCGATCGGCTGCACCTCTCGAACCCGGCGGTGGATCGTGAATTCGACGCGGAGATGACCGCGTGCGACGCCATGATCTGCTGTCGCGTGCAGTCACGCGGTCAGCAGTCGCATGCCATGGTGCGCGCCCTCTCGCTCGGGCTGCCGGTGATCGTGAACCGGGCGAGCGGGTGGGTCTATGATCCGGCAACGACGATCGAGGATGACGATATCGAAGGGGGATTGAGGCGCGTGCTGAGCGATCTGGCGTCCGGCCGTTCCTCGCGGCTGCGCGAGACGGCCCGGGCCGAGTTCGAGCGCGCGCATCGCGTCGACAGCCTGTTGTCGATGTTCACCGACGGGGGTGGTCATGCTGGCGCTGTCTAAACTGATCGACCGCAGCGACTTCGACGACCCCGAACTGTCGCGCTACCTGCATCTCGCTGCGGGCGACGCGCGGTCCGCGTTCGGGCTCCCCGCGGCGGCGATCGTCGAGCCGGATACCGGGCTCTGGCAATGCGCCATGACCATGAGGGCCTTCGACCGGCACGGGCTGCTCGGTTCGGGTGCGCTGGTCGCCGGGATCGGCGCCGGCATCGAATCCCCCCTCTATGCGCTCGCCGCGGGCGGCTGCGTGGTCGTCGCCGCCGACCGCTACCTTGACGCAACGCCCCGTGCGGTGCTGACGCCCGCCGGCATGATGGCGCGGCCGGAATCCTTCACCTCGATCTCCTATCCCCGCGGCAACATCATCCCGGTCAACGCCGACGCCAGGGCGCTCAATCTGCCGTCGGAGCGGTTCGATGCCGCCTACGTCGCGAATCTGCTCGAGCACCTGGGTTCGGGCGAAGCGGTCGCGGCGGCCGCCGAGGAAATCGGCCGGATTCTCAAACTGGGCGGAGTGGCTTCGGTGTCGACCGAATTCCGGCTGGACGGCCCGGCCGACCGGGAGGATTTCGACAGCCGGTGGATGCTGTTCACCCGGCAACGCATCGACCAACTGATCGTCCGGCCTTCGGGGCTTCGCCTCGTCGCCGACGATTTCTCCGCGCCGTCGAACGGCACATTCGCCGGCAAGCGCATTCTGAGCGACTTCCGAAGCCCGGCCGGAAGCCTCGAGTCGCTGCGGGCGAGCCGCGACATGCCGCCGAATCTGGTGATGTTCCACGACGGGTTCCTGTTCTGCTCGGTGCACCTCACGTTGCGGAAGGATCCTGATCCGCCTTCACGCGGCGGGGGCGGACGCAGCGCCGCATTCCTCACGGAGGTCGATCTCGCTGCCCGGCTGGCCGCGGAGGGCCTCGGTCGACTCGACGCCCTGCGCCGCCAGCCGAACCGAGACCGGTTGTTTCCAGGCGATTCGGCGGCGGCGGAGCGGGAGCTCGCGGTGCTGAAGTCCTCCAGGTCGTGGCGTTACACCCGGCCATTCCGCGAGCTCGTCGCCGGTCTCCGCCGCAATCCGGCGACGCGCCGCGCCGGCGCGTTGGTCCTGCGCGCGCTGCGTCAATTTCGGCGCCTGGTCGTTCCCGAGCCGCGGCCCTGACCTTGCGCTGAGGAGCAGCCCGTCTGCCTTCGATCACCATGCTGGCGATCGCTCATGTCTCCGATTCCATCTCGCGGAGAAGATCGACGATCGGAGCAAGCGTGTTTTGCCAGAGCAGGCTGCTGAAAAGGCCCCGGTCACGGCACGGCGCTTCGTCGCTTTCAAGCGCAGCCATCAACGCCCCTTGGAACCGTCCGGCGTCATCGGCCAGGGCCAGGCCGGGAACATCCCGGAATTCGTCGAAGCCGCGCATGGCTTCGGGCGTGGCGACGATCGGGCGGCCCGACAACAATGCCTCCGCCGTCTTGACGTTCGAGCCGCCGCCATAGGGTATCGGAAGCAGGATCACCGACGCGTTGGCGATCAGGCTGTCGAGGCAGGTCTCCCCGACCTGACCCATGACCACCAGCCGGTCCTTTACGAGCCTGGACAGGTGTCGTTCGCCGAGCCAGCTGGCGAAATGCGGGCCGACCAGCCCGGCCAGCACAATGCGGTGAAGCGGCCGCAGCATCGGAAGCGCCGGCGCAATGAATTGCTGGAGGCCAGCCAGATTCGGCAGATGACTGCTGCCGACAAAAAGTGCGTATCTGTGGTGGCGAGTCAACGGCGCCGGAACGCTGCCGATCAAATGCTCGCGCATGGGCGATGTCGCGCCATTCCCGGCGATGACGACCCGACGCGCGCCCCAGCCGGCAAATACGTCGCCGTCCGACGGCGTGCATGCCGTCGTCGCCGTGCAAGACCTGACCAGATCTCGTTCCAGTCTTTCGACGTCATGAAGAAGCGCCGAATTCTCCACGCCCGGGGCGGTGGCGAGCATGCGGCGCTTCAAATGGGTTTCGACATTCTGGCTGTTGTAAATGACACGGGCGCGCGTGCGGGCAAACCAGGACGTGCGGATCAGTGCCGGCCACATCCATGGATGCTCCAGCATGACGACATCCGGATCGGTCCCGCTGACGGCGCTTTCGAATCGGCTGAACAGGCTGTGATCCTCGAGCACCGCGCGAAGTCCGCAGAGATCGTGGAATTCGAAAGGCGCGCCGCCAACATGCTGCTGGTAAATCGGGGACCTCGAGATGTCGATGAGGGGTTCATCCGGGTCAACAGGGTCTTCGACCGACCTGCAGGCAACCGCGAGCCGCTTGATCTCGAAACCCGCCGATGCGAGCATTCGGCC
Source organism: Xanthobacteraceae bacterium (assembly GCA_031291445.1). Taxonomy (GTDB): domain Bacteria; phylum Pseudomonadota; class Alphaproteobacteria; order Rhizobiales; family Xanthobacteraceae; genus Bradyrhizobium_A. The sequence continues at coordinate 23,990 of JARLJA010000102.1, forward strand.
GATATGGTGGCTTCGCAGCTGGCCGCCGTGACGGGGTCTGATGGTGGTGTGGGTGCTGATCTGCAGGATGCGCATCTCAGCCTTCGCACGTCGCCGGGCGTGACATCGCCAGCAAGCCGCGCGAGATGCGATCCGCGGCAGCATCCCAGGTCGGTAAATGAAGGGAAGCGTTCGAACTGACTGGAGCTTTCGCCAGTGACCGGATGGTGTCGACCCATGCCATCCAGTCGGCTGGATCGCGCAGCATCGCCCTGCCCATGGCGGCTTCCGGAAGCGCGCCGCGATCCGAGCAGACCACGGGTTTGCCATGGGCCAGGCCCTCGCTGACCGGCAGACCCCATCCTTCCATCAGGGAGGGGCACAGAACGAGGCGGCAGCGACGATACAAGCCATGCAGAACAGTGTCGGGGCAATCTTCCAGCCAGAAGATTCTCTTCCCGATGAGAGGCGAAGTTCGCAACTCCGCGATCGATGCCGTCGCGCCGATCCCCGGTCGTCCCACAATCACGAGATCGAGGTCAAAGTCCGGTTCGTCACTCAGGGTCTGCCAGACCTTGAGCAGCAGCGCGTAGTTCTTTCTTGCCTCGACCGTTCCGACCGCAAGCGCAAAAGGTCTTCCGGAAAGCCGCGGAAGCCGCGCACCCGCAGCATCGTCGGAGGAGTGCTCCGGCAGCGGCAGATCCGCACCCAGGCGGACAAGCTTCAAGCGCGGTTTCGGTCGCCCGGCATCGGCCGCGAAACCGGCAAGTCCGCGCCCGGTATGCCTGGAAATGCAGTAGATCAGGTCCGCCGTATCGATCAGATCGATCGTGTTGGCAACGAAGAGCTCGCGTGGTTCTTCCTGCGTGTTCCATTCCGGGTGGCGGATGCGGATCACATCGTATCCCATCGCGGCCACCCGGAATTGGGCCTGAAGCTTCTGTTCCGCGAGTCGCCGAAAGGGAAGCAGGGCAAGGTGGCCGCATGTCCAGAACACGTCATGCGATCCGGGGGCGGCGGCGACCAGCAAGCGAGCCCTGATCTTGTTTCGCGCATCGTTCAGAGAGCTGGTGTCGCGATCCGTACCGATGGCCTCGAACGCCGGGTTCGGCGCGCGATTTCGGATGGCCCGCGCGAAGCGCATTGCAAAGAACAGCGCCCACCGCAGATCCTCCCGCGAATAGGCCGGCGCGAGCCCAACAAGGCGTCGCGCAACGGCGCGGACTCCTCTCTTGAGACGATTGCGGAAGCCGGGGGGCGCTGGCCTGACATCGGGTGGCGGAATCGTTGATATCGCCGGAGGCGTATCCCGCAACAGCAAATCAACGTCCTCGGGCTCGAGGATGAACAGCTGGTCTTGCCAGAACGCGACGGGGACTGCGCGGAGCCGCTGGTCGCTGAGCAGGCGTTTGGCGATCTCCCGCTCGGTTCGCAGGATGCCCATCGCCGGCTGGCCGACAAAATAGAGCGACGTCGTCAGGTCGATGTAGTGCCGCGCAAACTGCGGTTGCCGCTGGTTGGCCATCGGGTTCAACTGTTACTGTTGGTGCTCAAAAGACTGCCGGCGCGCTGCGTATGAAAGGCCCCGGAGACTTGCCCGCTCAAGATCGCTCCGACTGTACCATTTCGCCGTGCGACGATGAGTTGCTCCATTGTCACAGGCGTGACGGCATGCCCATCGCGCGGCTGAGGCTGAAGGCCATGTCGCAGGCCCCGTCCAGAGCCTCGCGCGACTGCGGGTCAAGTGCGGGCCATGGTCTACGGGACGCGTTGCGTGGCGAGATCGGAAAGGCGCCAACCGCTCGGCACCCTCGCATCGAGGCCGAGCAGCGGGGTCAATACGCCATGATTGAACAGCAGGGCGCGCTTACGGGAACGCTGCCCTGTCGGAGGGCGGCGCGGTCGAGCATGGTCTCGGGGGCAGCCCGCCGCACAAAGGCCGCCTCGGTGATGGAATGCGTCGCTGGGCTCGAGGCGATTTGAGTTGTTGGCGTCGTCCCGCCGAGCGCCGGCCGGCCTCGGGGCCGCCGATTGGCGCATCTGAAATGCAGTTATTTCAGAGGGTTGAATGGTGCTGCCAGACAGGATTGAACTGTCGACCTCTCCATTACCAATGGAGTGCTCTACCACTGAGCTACGGCAGCAAGACCGGCGCGGGGAATCGGTCACGAAGGCCCCGCCGCGGCGCGGCGATCCTTGCCACAAGGCTTCCGTCGAAGCAAGCCGCCGGTGGTCCCGAGGGGGACCTCGCTGCTAGGCGCCCCCGGCGGCCTTCAGCGCCGCCAGTTGCGGGCCGATCCGCGCGGTCATGGCCTCGCCCAGCGCCTGCAGCGCCTTCATCGGCCGGATCAGGACCTCGAACTCCCGGATTTCGCCGGCATCGTTGAAGGCGATCAGGTCGATGCCCTTGAGCTGCCAGGGGCCGACCTTGGCGCTAAATTCGAGTCCGGCATCGGACGGCCCCGCCACGAACTCTCGATGATATTGAAATTCCTCGAAAATCGTCGTGACGGTGGTCAGCACCAGAAGGGTGGCGCGCCGCCCCGGGATCGGGCTGTGGACCACCGGAGAGCGAAACAAGACATCCTTGGCCAGCAGTGGAGACAGGATGGTGCCGTCGCCGGTGGCGACGAAGCGGTGCCAGGCGTCGACGGTGCGGCGGGCGGCGTCGGAAAGGGTGTGGGACGACATCTCTGGCCTCCGGGTTCCTGGGGTCTATATCATGGTACGAAAGGGGCGGTCCCCCGCCCTGCCAGACGTATCAGTTCGCCATGACCAAACCAGCTTCGCCGCAGGACGCGGCCCGCCGCGACCGGCTGCGGGCCGCGCTGCGCGAAAACCTCAAGCGCCGCAAGGCACAGGCCAAGGCCCGCGCCGCGGGTGGCGGCAGCGACGCCGAGGATCCCGGGGGCGCCGAGGCGATGGACGCGCCGCGCCCCGCCGACGAAACCTGAGCATTCAGGCGGCGAGGCCGCATGGGGGACAAGCATGAAAGTCATCATCTTCGGTGCCACGGGCATGGTCGGGCAGGGGGTGTTGCGGGAATGCCTGCGCGATGGCGGCGTCGCGCTCGTGCTCGCGGTCGGGCGCGGCCCCACCGGCCAGGTCCACCCCAAGCTGCGGGAAATCACCCACGGTGACTTTTTCGATTTCTCCGCGATCGCCCCAAATCTCGCCGGCTACGACGCCTGCTTCTTCTGTCTCGGCGTCAGCGTGGCGGGGATGTCCGAGGCGGCCTATCGCCGTATCACCCACGACATCACGCTGGCGGCGGCGGAAACCCTGGCGCGGCAGAATCCGGCGATGACGTTCGTCTACGTCACCGGTGCGGGCACCGACAGCAGCGAACGGGGCCGGGTGATGTGGGCGCGGATCAAGGGCGCGACGGAGAACGCGCTGCTGCGGCTGCCGTTTCGCTCCGCCTACATGTTCCGGCCCGGCATGATCCAGCCGCTCGGCGGGGTTCGCTCCAAGACGCCGTGGGTCCAGGCGATCTATTCGGTGCTGGGGCCGGTCCTGGGGCTGCTGCGGACGGCCTTTCCCAACCAGATCGTCACCACCGAACAGGTCGGACGGGCGATGATCGCCGTGGTGCGCACCCAGCCGGCGCAACGCATCGTCGGGGCGGCCGACATCAACCGCCTCGCCGCGTCCCAGCCGTGAGCGGCCGCGGGAACCCGACTTTTGCCGTATTGGGCTGAAAGTCTTGGGCTTTCGGGCGCCCTCGGAGGGGCAGGGGAAGCCGGTACCAATCAACGGATGGCTTTGCTTTGCGGACGGTTTTGGTTCAAAACCGTCCGCGCCGCGGAGATCGCGGACTGCGCGTGATCGTTGGGGAGGGGCGCGGGTTCGCCTGTCCGGATCCGGATCGCGGGCCACCCAGGGGGACGTCACGGCATGGATCGCATTCGCATCATCGGCGGCAATGAGCTCAACGGCGTGATCCCGATTTCCGGCGCCAAGAACGCGGCGCTGCCGCTGATGATCGCCGCGCTGCTGACCGATGAGACCCTGATCCTCGACAACGTGCCGCGGCTCGCCGACGTCGCCCTGCTGCACCGGATTCTCGGCAATCACGGCGTCGACATCATGAGCGCGGGCAAGCGTCCCGGCGACCACGAGTACCAGGGCCAGACCCTGCACATCTCGGCCGCCAACATCATCGACACCCGCGCGCCCTACGAACTGGTGTCGCGCATGCGCGCGAGCTTCTGGGTGATCGCGCCGCTTCTGGCGCGCATGGGCGAGGCCAAGGTGTCGCTGCCCGGCGGTTGCGCCATCGGCACCCGCCCGGTCGATCTCCTGATCATGGCGCTGGAGAAGCTCGGCGCCGACCTCCAGATCGACGCCGGCTACGTGGTCGCCACCGCGCCCAGGGGGCTGCGCGGCGCCGAGATCGCGTTCCCCAAGGTCACCGTCAGCGGCACCCATGTGGCGCTGATGGCGGCGACGCTGGCCCGCGGCACCACCGTGATCGACAATGCCGCCCGCGAACCGGAGATCGTCGACGTCGCCGACTGCCTCAACAAGATGGGGGCGCGGATTTCCGGCGCCGGCACCTCGCGCATCGTGATCGATGGCGTGGCGAAGCTGTCCGGCGCGCGGCACCAGGTGCTGCCCGACCGCATCGAGACCGGGACCTACGCCATGGCGGTGGCCATGACCGGCGGCGATGTGCAGCTGAGCGGGGCGCGGCCGGAACTGCTGCAGGCCGCGCTCGACGTCCTGACCACCGCCGGCGCCACCATCACCGCCAACAACCAGGGCATCCGCGTGATGCGCAACGGCGCCGGCATCAATCCGGTGACGGTGTCGACCGCGCCGTTCCCCGGCTTCCCGACCGACCTCCAGGCCCAGCTGATGGCGCTGATGTCGCGCGCCAAGGGCCGCTCGCAGCTGACCGAGACCATCTTCGAGAACCGTTTCATGCACGTCCAGGAGCTGGCGCGGTTCGGCGCCCGCATCCACCTCGACGGCGAGACCGCCACCATCGACGGCGTCGAGCGGCTGCGTGGCGCGCCGGTGATGGCCACCGACCTGCGCGCCTCGGTGTCGCTGGTGATCGCGGCGCTGGCGGCCGAGGGCGAGACCATGGTCAACCGCGTCTATCACCTCGATCGCGGCTTCGAACGGCTGGAGGACAAGCTCTCCGCCTGCGGTGCCACCATCGAACGCATCAGCGGCTGAATTGAAATGGTGTCGCGACGAGTATGATTGCAGTCATCGTCGTCCTGAGGTGGCCGCGCGCAGCGCGGCCCTCGAAGGGCGACAGCCCGGGCCGTTCATCCTTCGAGGCTCGCGGAGCCTGTCATCGGGCCGCGCTTCGCGCGGACCCGTTGGCTCGCACCTCAGGATGACGGAATGCTGGATGGCTGATCCTGTCGAGAGAGGGTGATTTGTATGGCACCGGGCGTGGTACGGCGACGACTGGCGGCGCTGGACGGCGACGACCTCTGCGTGATTTCGACCCACGTCCAGGACGCCAGGGTCATGGTGCGCGAGATCGTCTGGCGGCAGGGCGAGAAGCGCGTCGTGGTCGGGATGCGCCGGATCGACTGGGATCAGGCCTTGTCCGGGACGCCCCAGGGCAGCCGCCTGGTCTCGGCGCTGCGCTTCGACCGCGTGCTGGCCTGCAAGTCGCGCAACATCGACCTCGATGCCACTGAGGCGGTGCTCGACCTGATCGGCATCGAGTTCAGCCCCGGCGATCCGCCGGGCGGCACCGCGCTGCTGCTGTTCGCCGGCGGCGGCGCGCTGCGCCTCGATCTGGAATGCCTGGAGTGCGAGCTGGCCGATCTCGGCCTCGACGATAGCGCTCCAGAAGGCCCCGAGGGTTGACGGCGTAGGACCGGCGCGCCATTGAGCAAGGGGTCAAGCAGGACTTAGCCCTTCACCGGCAGGGCGAGGCTGGGCAATAGATTGTGCCCGGTCCCGCTAGTGCCCGCTTTCCGAAGTTCGCAATACCGGACCCCGCCATGCCGATCCGCATCGACAGCCAGAGTGCCGATTTCGCCGCGCGCTTTGCCGCGTTCCTGGCCATGAAGCGCGAGGCGGCGGCCGACGTCGAGAGCGCGGTGCGCGCCATCGTCGATGACGTCCGCGCCCGCGGCGACGCCGCGCTGATCGAAGCGACCGCCAGGTTCGACCGCCTCACCCTCGACGCCGGGGGCCTGCGGATCCCGGCCGCCGAGATCGCCGCCGCCACCGCCGCCTGCGACGGCGCCACCATCGAGGCCTTGAAGCTGGCGCGCGACCGCATCGAGAGCTTCCACCGCCGCCAGCTGCCCAGGGACGATCGCTTCACCGACGCGCTCGGGGTCGAGCTCGGCCACCGCTGGACCGCCATCGAGGCGGTCGGCCTCTATGTGCCCGGCGGCACCGCGGCCTATCCGTCGTCGGTGCTGATGAACGCGGTGCCGGCGCGGGTCGCCGGCGTCGATCGCGTGGTCATGGTGGTGCCGGCCCCCGACGGCAAGCTCAATCCGCTGGTGCTGGCGGCGGCCTCGCTCGCCGGCGTCACCGAGATCTACCGCATCGGCGGCGCCCAGGCGGTGGCGGCGCTGGCCTACGGCACCGCGACCATCGCGCCGGTGTCGAAGATCGTCGGCCCCGGCAACGCCTATGTCGCCGCCGCCAAGCGGCTGGTGTTCGGCAAGGTCGGCATCGACATGATCGCCGGCCCCTCGGAGGTCCTCATCATCGCCGACGGCGACGCCAATGCCGACTGGATCGCCGCCGACCTCCTGGCCCAGGCCGAGCACGACGCCAACGCCCAGTCGATCCTGATCACCGACGACGCCGGTCTCGCCGCGCGGGTCGAGCGCGCGGTGGAGGCCCAGCTGTCGACCCTGCCGCGCAATGCGATCGCCGGCGCCTCTTGGCGCGACTTCGGCGCCATCATCCGCGTCGCCCATCTCGACGAGGCGGTCGGGCTCGCCGACGCCATCGCCGCCGAGCACCTCGAGATCATGACCGCGGCGCCCGAGGCGCTGGCGGAGCGCATCCGCAATGCCGGCGCGATCTTCCTCGGCGGCCACACCCCGGAGGCGATCGGCGACTATGTCGGCGGCTCCAACCACGTGCTGCCGACCGCGCGCTCGGCGCGGTTCTCCTCCGGGCTCGGCGTGCTTGACTTCATGAAGCGAACGTCGATCCTGCGCTGCGGGCCGGACCAGCTGCGCGCGCTCGGCCCGGCCGCCATGACGCTGGGCCAGGCCGAGGGGCTGGACGCCCATGCGCGTTCGGTCGGAATCCGCCTCAACCTGTGATGACGCAGCCAACCCCAGACCCGACGAGTTCGGACGACAGCCGCAACCGGATCGTCGCGGTGACTCTCGACGAGGAATCGATCGGGCGCTCGGGGCCGGACATCGAGCACGAGCGGGCGATCGCGATCTACGACCTGGTCGAGAAGAACCTGTTCGCGCCCGCGGGCGATGCGGGCGGGCCCTACACGCTGCATCTCGGCATCACCGGCAACCGCCTGATGTTCGACATCCGCCGCGAGGACGGCAGCCCGGTGGTGGTGCACCTGTTGTCGCTGACCCCGTTCCGCCGCATCGTGAAGGATTACTTCATGATCTGCGACAGCTACTACCACGCCATCCGCACCGCGACGCCGGACAAGATCGAAGCCATCGACATGGGCCGGCGCGGCATCCACGACGAGGGCTCGCGCACCCTGATGGAGCGGCTGGACGGCAAGGTGCGGGTCGATTTCGAGACCGCGCGGCGCCTGTTCACGCTGCTCTCGGTGCTGCACTGGAAGGGCTGAATGGGCGTACTGGCGCGCAGGATCCCGTCACCGGTCGCCGCGCAGCCCCTGCGGGATCTTCCGGACCTCGCTCCCACGGCAACTCCTGCTTCCCGCGTGGTTCGGGTACCGGCATGCGCGCGAGCCGGCGCCGCGATGCGCGCGCCGACGGGCCGCTAGATGAGCGCCCCGTCCGCGCCGCTGCCGCCGCCGCGCACGCGGGCTCCGCAGGCGGTGCTGTTCGCCTGCGGGCTCAACAGCGTCCGCTCGCCGATGGCGGAAAGCCTGCTGCAGACCATGTTCCCCAAGCTCTACGTCCGCTCCGCCGGCGTGCGCAAGGGCGAGCTCGATCCGTTCGCCGCCGCGGTGATGGCCGAGCTCGGCCAGGACATTTCGAAGCACAAGCCGCAGACCTTCGAGGAACTGGAGAACTGGGAGGGGATGAACTTCGACCTGATCATCACGCTGTCGCCGGAGGCGCATCACAAGGCGCTCGAGCTCACCCACACCCTGGCCGCCGACGTCGAATACTGGCCGACGCCGGACCCCACCGACACCGAGGGCACGCGCGAGCAGCGGCTGCAGGCCTATCGCGAGGTCTGCGATGGCTTGAGCCTGCGGATCCGCCGGCGGTTCGGCGGCGCCGGCCGCGGCAGCGCGTAGGGTGAGAAGCAAAGTCAACTTCTGCGTCACCCGCGGACTTGATCGCCGCAAGTCGGGCTTGCCCGACTTGCGTTCCTTTAAGACGGACGCAGCTCGGCGAGAGCCGAGCTGCTACGGGTCCACGCTTTGGGGCGACGGCTGTAAAGAAAGCGTGGATTGCCGGGTCAAGCCCGGCAATGACGAGGTGGGTGGGAGCCGCTGCGTCCCCAAGTTTCCCGCGTCACCCGCGGGCTTGACCCGCGGGTCCACGCTTTTGGGCCGATGCTGCAAAGGGAAGAGTTGATTGCGAGGTCAAGCCCGGCAATGACGAAGAGCGAAAACGGACGGCCGTGCGATACGGCCATGCCCGTAGCTCGTAGCCGGCTCCGGCCAGAGATGACAGATACCCCGCTCAAGCCGTCACGCCCGCTGTTGTCGAAGGGGGCGCCTTCCGTTAGTTTGCGCGCCCATCGTCGGCCGCGGGTGGTCCCGCGCCGCTCGTCTCCTCATCCTGCCAGATTGATCAGCCATGCTCGGCCGCCCCAAACTCGTTCTCGCCTCCGGTTCGCCCCGGCGGCTCGCCCTGCTCAATCAGGCCGGGCTCGAGCCCGATTCGCTGCGGCCGGCCAATGTCGACGAGACCCCGAAGCGGGGCGAGCTGCCGCGCGCCTGCGTGACCCGGCTGGCGCGCGCCAAGGCCGAGGCGGCGCTGAAATCGGTGCAGCTCGACGACGAATTGCGCAGCGCCTTCATCATCGCCGCCGACACCGTGGTCGCGGTCGGCCGCCGCATCCTGCCCAAGGCCGAGCTGGTGGACGAGGCGGCGCAGTGCCTGCGGCTGCTGTCGGGGCGCAACCACCGCGTCTACACCTCGGTCTGCATCGTCACGCCCAAGGAGGCGTTCCGCCAGCGGCTGGTGGAGACGAGGGTGCGCTTCCGCCGCCTCACCGAGGAGGATATCCAGGCCTATATCGGCTCCGGCGAGTGGCGCGGCAAAGCCGGCGGCTACGCGGTACAGGGCATTGCCGGCTCGTTCGTGGTCAAGCTGGTCGGCTCCTACACCAGCGTGGTGGGGCTGCCGCTCTACGAGACCGTCGTACTGCTGGGCGGCGAGGGTTTCCCGATCCGCTTCGGCTGGCTCAATGCCACCTGATCCGCCCACCCGGCGGCCACCCCCCGCGGGCGCGCCCGAGCTGCGAAAAAAGCCGTGCCCGATCTGCGGCCGTCCCGCCGCCGCCGACACCCATCCGTTCTGCTCGGTGCGCTGCCGTCAGGTCGACCTCGGCCGCTGGCTGTCGGGCTCCTATGTCATCCCGGCGCGGGATGACGAGGAGGACGGGGACCGGGACTGAGCGCGGCGCGTTTGTTCGATCGTCATCCCCCGGCCGAAGGACCGGGGGACCGAGTAAACGCGGGCGTCCGTGAGCTTCGGGAAAGCCTGTTCTCCCAATATCTTACGGCCGCGGGGCCCAGCCGGCCGCGGCCCGCTTTTTTCTCCCCGGCGGCTGGACAGGACGCGCCCCGTTCCCTATAAACCGGCGCTCTCCCGGCCCTGCCGGGGCGAGACGCCCAGGTAGCTCAGTTGGTAGAGCATGCGACTGAAAATCGCAGTGTCGGTGGTTCGATTCCGCCCCTGGGCACCATCGCGCTTCCAGCATCAGTCGTCTCTCGCGCGATTTGCGACATCGACCGAGAAATCCTCGCCGCCGTCGCTGCTGCGCCGGGAATTGATGCCGGCATATCCCCTCGCGTGAGGGAGCCGCCTCGGCACGCGAAGATCGCAGGCTGCGTCCCAAGATTTGGTCGTCGTGTTCAGGAACCCGGCCGGGCCGGCAGTGCCGCGGGCGCGGCCGAGACAGGGGATGACTGCGCCGACCGGACTGCTTCGGGCGCTGGAGAGGGATCGGGCGCAAGCGGCGGCGTGTCGCTGACGGCGCGCCGTCCGCCGATCTCGACGACGTCGTTCCAGCGCGACAGAAACGCATCCACGCAGGCCGGATCGAACTCCTGCCCTCGTTTCGCGTCGAGGTAGGCGCGGGCCTGTTCGAGCGGCATCGCCTCCTTGTAGGGGCGCCTGGTCGTCAGCGCGTCGAAAACGTCGGCGACGGCAACGATGCGGGCCGCGATCGGAATTTCCAATTGCCTGAGCCCGCTGGGATACCCGCTGCCGTCCCATCGTTCGTGATGCGCGGCGGCGATCATCGCGGCAAGCCTGATGAGCTCGCAGTGGCTGTCCGCGAGAATTTTCGCTCCCACGACCGGATGCGTGCGAATCGTTTCCATCTCGCCCGCGTCCAGTCTCCCGGGCTTCAGCAGGATGCCGTCGGGAATGGCGACCTTCCCGACATCGTGCAGGGGCGACGCGAGATAGATGTCGCGGCAAAGCCGCGCATCGAGGCCCAGCTCTTCCGCGATCAGGCGGCTGTATCGCGCGACGCGAAGCGTATGCTCGCCGGTATCGTTGTCGCGATATTCGACGGCGAGGGCGAGCCGAAGCACGATCTCCTCCTCGCGTTGCAAGAGCTTGTCGGTCGCCGCGGCGACTTCATTGGCGAGGGACAGGGCCTGGCTGTTGAGCTTCCTGACCGCCGCCCCCAGTTTGATCAGGTTTCTGAGCCTGACCGAGAGCTCCGTTGCGCGGGGGCGCTTGGGCAGAAAGTCGGTGGCGCCCGCCTCGAGCGCGCGCAGCCGAACCTCCTCGGTCTCGATCGACGTGACCATCACGATCGGAACGTCGGTGTAGGCCGGAAACGTTCGAAGCTCCCGGATGAACGAAATACCGTCGAGCTTCGGCATGTCGTAGTCGACCAGAACGATGTCGTACTCGAGGTCGCGCGCAGCGGCGAGGGCGTCGAGCGGGTCGAGAAAGGCGGCCGTCTCCACGGTGCCGTCGGCCTCGATCAGTTGCTTCAGCAACTCGAGAACCGAGCGACTGTCATCCACAAGCAGCGCGTGAGCAACCATGACGCGGCCCTTCCGGGCATCGTCCATGAGCCCGACCGATCCCAAGCCGGCGGTCAGCTTCGCGAAGATGGATTAATTTCCGTCTAAGCCGGATCTGCCGGCCGAAGCGACGGGCCGCGGCGGCACGATGGCGCGCGTCGTCTTTCTCCAATTCCCGGCGCGCAAGGCGGATCCTTAGACCTTCATTAACCATTGTCCCGAATAGTTCCATGCATCTCCCGGCTGAGGGAATCTCCAAATACCACCATACCCTTAGCCTATTTCTTATGCAGGCAGGCAATGCACACCACGTCGAAAAGCCCGAAATGGTCGGTCCGGCTGCCGCGTGACTGCAGCATCTCAGCCATTCGCGGGGTCTACGACCAGATCCGGGACGGATTTACCCGTCAGGAGAATCTCGAAATCGATTGCTCCGGCGTCGACAAGGCCGACGTCACCTCGGTCCAACTCCTGGTGTCGACGGCGAAAACGGCAAATCTCGAAGGCCGCTCGGTGGTGCTCACGGAGGTTTCCACTGCGCTTCGCCAGACGTTTCAGCGCGCCGGCGTCGGCTCCGAGTCTCTGCCTGACCAGGATCCTCAACAACAGAACGGCAGCAACTGATGGCCAACATCCTCACCGTCGATGATTCGCCAAGCATCCGCCAAATGATCAAGCTCGCCCTGGCGCCGGCCGGTCACACCGTGCACGAGGCCGGCGACGGCGCCCAGGGACTGGAGAAGGCGAAATCCACCAAAATGGATCTCGTCATCACCGATCTCAACATGCCGGTGATGAGCGGCATGGACCTGATCAAGGCCCTGCGGGCGCTTCCGACCCAGGTCGGCCTGCCGATCGTCTTCCTCACCACCGAATCGGACGACGGGATCAAGCAGCAGGCCAAGAGCGCCGGCGCGACCGCGTGGATCACCAAGCCGTTCAAATCCGAGCAACTCATCGCCGTCGTCAACAAACTGGTCCGGTCATGACCGCTGTCGATCCGGTCGAAGTCTTCCGCCAGGAAGCAAGCGAACTTTTCGAAGCCCTCGAAATCGCGTTGCTCGATCTGATCGACCGGCCCGACGACCATGACCTGGTCGATTCGGCCTTTCGCGCGCTGCACACCATCAAGGGTTCGGGCGCGATGTTCGGATTCGTCCAGGTCGCGGCGTTCACGCATGAATTCGAGACGGCGTTCGACCTGGTGCGCAAGGGCGAGGTCAAGCCGACCGGGGACCTCATTTCCGTCGCGCTGACCGCGAAGGACTATATCCGCGGGCTGATCGAGGCCCCGGAGACGATGGATTCGATCATCGGGGACGCGATCCTGGACGATCTGAGGCGGTTGGTCGATCCGGCCCGCGCCGCCAAACCGTTGGCCGCCGCCCCGGCCGTCGAGCAACCATCGGCGTCCGGCGCGGGTTGGCAGCTTCACCTCGAATTCGAGAGCCACATCCTTCGCAACGGATCCAATCCCCTCGACTACCTGGACGATCTCAGGAGCCTCGGCTCCTGCTTCGTCGTCGCCGTGGTGGACGATGTTCCGACGCTCGACGAGCTCGAGCCGGAATACTGTTACCTGAAATGGGATGTCACGCTGAGCAGCGCGTGCAGCCGCGCGGCGGTCGAAGACGTCTTCATGTTCGTCCGGGATGAAATGCAGCTGCGGATCGATCCCATCACCGCCGATCGGGTCGAAACGCCGCCGAAGGCCGCTGCGGTCGCGCCGGAGCCCGCGCGCGAGGCCCGGCCCGATCTTCAGCTCGACCTCCTGCCGAAATCGGAAACCGCCACGAAGGAAAGTGGCGACACGTCGACAAGCGAGAAGAAGCGCGACGACGGCCGCCGGCCCGACGATCGGCAGATCGCGACGGTCCGCATCCCGGCTCAACGCCTCGACGAGTTGATGGATCGCGTCGGCGAACTGGTGATTGCGCAGGCGCGCCTCAGCCAGCTCGCGGCCGCGGGAGACGATCTTTCCATCAAGATGATCGCCGAGGAGATCGAGCGGCTCGCGGCCAGTCTGCGCGACACCACCATGGGCGCGCGCATGGTGCCGATCGGCTCGCTGTTCTCCCGCTTCCGGCGCCTGGTTCACGACCTGTCGCGTGACCTGGGCAAGCCCGTCGAGTTCGTCACCTCGGGTGAAGACACCGAGCTCGACAAGACCATGATCGAATGCCTCGCCGACCCGCTCGTCCACCTGATCCGCAACGCCATCGATCACGGCATCGAGGACACTGCGCGCCGCACGGCCGCCGGAAAGACCGAGCAGGGCAGGATCGAATTGACGGCCACCCATTCCGGCGCGCAGGTCCTCGTGACCGTGAGCGACAACGGCGGGGGCCTCGACACCGCCCGCATCCGCGCCAAGGCCGAGGACCAGGGGCTGATCGCGCCCGGCGCCGTGATGTCCGACCAGGATATTCATCAGTTCTTGTTTCACCCCGGCTTCTCGACGGCGCAGACCGTTTCGGCGCTGTCGGGGCGCGGCGTCGGGATGGACGTCGTCAAGCGAACGATCGAGAACATGCGCGGCTCCATCGATCTCGCCACCGTGCCGGGTCAGGGCGCCAGCGTGACGCTGCGCCTGCCGCTCACGCTCGCGATCATCGAAGGGCTGCTGATCCGCGTCGACGAAGGCCACTACATCATCCCGCTGTCCGCGGTGGAGGAATGCGTCGAACTGACCGCCGCCGACGAGCGTTCGCGGGGGCGCAATTTCCTCAACGTGCGCGGCGATCTCGTTCCGTTCCTCCGGCTGCGCGACCTGTTCGGCACGCCGGGCTCGCCGGAGCGTCACCAGAAGACCATCATCATATCCACCGGCGACACCCGCGTCGGGCTGGTCGCCGACCAGATCATCGGCAACCACCAGACCGTGATCAAGTCGCTGTCGAAACTGCATTCCGACGTCACGATGTTCTCCGGCGCGACCATTCTGGGCGACGGCAGCGCGGCGCTGATTCTCGACATCGCGCAGCTGGTGGCGCTCGCCCAGTCCCAATCCGAGAAACAGCAGAACAGGGCCGCCTGATGAACCCGGACATCAAGCACGACAGCGTCGGGACGCACGCCGCCGATTCCATCCAGGTGCTGATGGTCGGCCTCGGGGACGAGACGTTCGCGCTCGATGCCGGGTTCGTCCGCGAGATCATCGATCCGGTGCCGGCGACGCGCGTGGCCGGCGCGCGGGCGTTCCTGCCGAGCGTGATCAACGTGCGCGGCAACGTCATCCCGCTGGCCGATCTGCGGATCCGGTTCGGGATGCAGGTCGAGGCCGATTCGGCGGACACCCGGATCGTGGTCATCGAGATCGACATCGGCGGCGACCCGGTGCTCGTCGGGGTGATCGCCGACAAGGTGTACGAGGTGACGGAGATCTCCCGGGCCAACGTGCAGCAGACGCCGCGCGTCGGCATGCACTGGCGGCCGGAATTCATCCGTTTCATCACCAAATGGCGTGAAGAGTTCGTCATCATTCCCAACATGGAGCGCATCCTCAGTTGATGCGGATCCTTCGCGAAGATCACAGGGGCTGAAAATGAGATTCACCATAAAAGCGAAGCTGGCGAGCGCGTTCGGGATCGTCATTCTGCTGTCGATGATCGCCGGCGCCGTCGCCTACCTCAAGCTGAGCGACATGGTCGCCACGGCGGAAAATCTGGTCGCGAGCGCCAGCCGGATGGAAAAGGCGGCGGAGCTCGAAAAGAACATGCTGCTGCAGATCCGTGCCGAGAAGAACATCATCGTCTCGACGTCCGATTCCGAGATCGAGCGGTTCGGCGCCGAGATCGAAAAACTGCGGGCTGACCTTCTCAAGACCAAGGAAGACATTCTCGCCACCGCCACCGAAGGCGGCAAGAAGATCATCGAGCGCTTCACCGCAGCCTACAACAACATGGTCGTGGCGCAGGGCCAGTCCATCAAGCTCGTGAAAGCGAACGAGAAGGCCAAGGCGGCCGAGCACTCCATGACCGATGGCCGCAAGGCCGCGGGCGAGGCCATGGAAGTCGCCAACGACTACGTCGACTTCGTCAAGAAGGCGATGGCGGACCGGGCCGAGCAGGCGAAGGCCGACGGCAGTCATGCCCAGCTCCTGCTGCTGACGTTGGTGATCGCCTCGCTGGTGATCGCGGCTGCAGCGGCGATCTGGATCGCGATGAACATCAGTCGGGGACTCGGCCATGCCGTCCAGCTTGCCGACGCCGTCGCCATCGGCGACCTCAGCCGGAAGATCGAGGCGTCGAGCAACGACGAGGTCGGCGATCTGATCAAGTCGCTCAATGCGATGACGGTGAACCTCAATGCCAGCGCCAAGGTGGCCGACGAGATCGCCGGCGGCAACCTGCTGATCGAGGCCAAGCGCCTGTCCGACAAGGATACGCTCGGCATCGCGCTCGAACGCATGGTCGAGAAGCTTCGCGTCATCGTCTCCGAAGCGCTGATCGCCGCCCAGAACGTCTCCGCCGGCAGCCAGGAACTGTCGGCCAGCGCCGAGCAGCTCTCGCAGGGAGCGACCGAGCAGGCGTCTTCGGCGGAAGAGGCGTCGTCCTCGATGGAGGAGATGGCTTCCAACGTGAAGCAGAACGCCGAGAACGCCAACCAGACCGAGAAGATCGCCGCCCAATCCGCCAAGGACGCGGAGGCCAGCGGCGTCGCGGTCGGTCGCGCGGTCGAAGCGATGCAGACGATTGCCGAGAAGATCACGATCGTGCAGGAGATCGCCCGGCAGACCGACCTGCTGGCGCTCAATGCGGCGGTGGAAGCGGCCCGCGCCGGCGAGCACGGCAAGGGCTTCGCGGTGGTCGCGTCCGAAGTCCGCAAGCTCGCCGAGCGCAGTCAGGCCGCCGCGGCCGAGATCGGCGCGCTGTCGACCGAAACGGTCAAGGTCGCCCAGGAGGCCGGCTCCATGCTCGCCAAGCTGGTTCCCGACATCAAGAAGACCGCGGAGCTGGTCGAGGAGATCACGTCGGCCTGCCGCGAGCAGGACGTCGGATCCTCG
This sequence comes from Xanthobacteraceae bacterium, assembly GCA_031291445.1. GTDB lineage: Bacteria > Pseudomonadota > Alphaproteobacteria > Rhizobiales > Xanthobacteraceae > Bradyrhizobium_A. The sequence goes on from JARLJA010000102.1 coordinate 40,312, forward strand.
CAGATCAACCAGGCGATCCAGCAGCTCGACAAGGTCGGCCAGCAGAACGCCAGCGCGTCGGAGCAGGTGTCGTCGACGTCGGAGGAGCTCGCGTCCCAGGCCGAGCAGCTGCAATCGACCATCGCGTATTTCCGCATCGAACAGGCGCGGAATGAGACCCGGGCGGCCGCGCCTTCGATCGACAGGGCGGTCGGTCAATTGCGCGCCAAGGCGGCGAGCATGGCGGCGGCCGACCGCGGTGCGAAGAAGCCGGCCGCTTTCGCCAAGCCGGCCCGCCCGGCCAAGGCCGCGAGCGGCGGCGGAGGTTTCGCCTTCGAATTGGGCGACGGCGGGGACGACCACGACGCGGAATTCCACCGCCAGTGACCAAACGATCCGTCCCTCCTCCGGGAGAGGCGGATCGATCTTCGGGGCTCTCTGGGAGCGTGACCATGGCCGAAACGGCGCAGTACCTGACTCTCGGCCTCGCCGGGGAGACGTTCGGGATCAGCATTCGAAACGTCCGCGAGATTCTCGACATGCGGCCGATCTCGCGGCTGCCGCACGCGCCGAACTTCCTGCTGGGAATGATCGACGTGCGCGGCAGCGGATATCCGATCGTCGATCTGCGGACCAAGCTGGATCTGCCGAGCGTCGCGGCGACGGAAGCGACCCGTATCATCATTCTCGACGTGCCGATGGATCAGCGCCTGGTCGGCGTCGGGTTCGTCGCGGACTGCGTGTTCGAGGTGACGGATATCGACGAAAGCCAGATCGAGCCGCCGCCGTCGGTCGGGGGGCGCTGGAAATCCGATTATCTCGCGGGGATCGGCCGCAAGGGCGAGAAGTTCGTGATGATCTTCGATCTCGCCCGGCTGATGGCGTCCGCGGACATGTCGCAACATCCCGAGGTTGGATCCGGCGCGTCTTTCGCGGCTTAGGTTCGGAAAGATGCCAGATGTCGGAAGCGGCAGCACAACTATCGGATCGCCACTTTCGTTCGGTCGCCGAGCTGATCGAACAGGAGGTCGGGATCAGGCTGCCCGCCGGCAAGCGCTTCATGCTGGAGGGGCGGCTTCACAAGCGGGCTCGCGCCCTTGATTGCACCGGCTTGAACGAATACGTCGAACGTCTGTTTGATCACGCGCAATTCGAGACCGAGCTCGTCCACCTGATCGACTGCGTGACGACGAACAAGACCGATTTCTTTCGCGAGCCGACGCATTTCACCTTCATGAGGGACGTCGCGGTTCCGTCGCTCCTCGACGCCCGCCGTCGCCGCTCCAACGGGCTCAAGGTCTGGAGCGCCGCGAGTTCCACGGGCATGGAAGCCTATACGGCCGCGATCGTGCTCGACGACATGATCAGAAGCGGCGGCCGGTTTCAGTTTCGCATCCTCGGAACGGATATCTCGACCGGTGTCCTGCGTCTCGCGAGGGCCGGAATCTATACGCGGGAAATGATCGCGCCTGTCCCTCCGGATCTGGTGCGACGCTACTTCCTCGCCGCCAAGGACCCGTCGCGGGATGAAGTGCGCGTGGTGCCCGAATTGCGGCGATTGACCCATTTCATGCGCATGAACCTGATGGACGCGACCTACCCGGTCGACTGCGACGTCGACATCATCTTCTGCCGCAACGTCCTGATCTATTTCGACAAGCAGAATCAGCGCAAGGTCGTGGACCGGCTTTGCCATCATCTTCGTCCCGGCGGCTACCTCATGGTCGGGCATTCGGAGTCCATGGTCCATGCCGGGGTGCCTCACCTGCGGCAGGTCCAGCCAACGATTTTCCAGGTCTAGCGAGCGGAGCCGATCACATGCCCAAGAGCAAAGTATCCGTCCTGATCGTGGACGACTCCGCCTCCGTGCGTCAGATCCTGACGTCGATCCTCAACGAGGACCCCGACATCGAGGTCATGGCGGCGGCCTCGGACCCGTTTGTGGCCGCGAAGCGGCTGCAGGAGGAGTTGCCCGACGTCATCATTCTCGACATCGAGATGCCGCGCATGGACGGGCTGACCTTTCTCCGGAAGATCATGTCGCAGCGCCCGATCCCGGTCATCATCTGCTCGACGCTGACGGAGCAGGGGTCCGACCAGATGTTCGCCGCCTTCGAGGCGGGGGCCGTCGATATCGTGCCGAAGCCGAGGATCGAAACCCGCCAGGCGCTTCTGGAGGCGTCGACGCGGCTGCGCGAGGCCGTCAAGTCGGCGGCCCGCGCCCGGGTCCGGCCGCGCAACGCGGTGCGTCCCGTGATCGAGGCCAAGCTGACCGCCGATGCCATCATCCCGCCGCCGGTCCAGGGCCGGTCGCGGCCCGCGACCGAGCGTATCGTCTGCATCGGCGCGTCGACCGGCGGCACGGAAGCGCTGCGCGACGTGCTCGAGGCGTTGCCGGCGGATTGCCCCGGCATTCTCATCGTCCAGCACATGCCGCAGGGTTTCACCGCGGCATTCGCCAAGCGTCTGGACAGCCTGTGCGAGATCAACGTGAAGGAAGCCGAGGACGGCGAACCGGTGCTGCCCGGTTGCGCCTACATCGCCCCCGGCAGCCGTCACCTGCTGGTGCAGCGCATCGGCCTGAGATACCAGGTCGCGATCAAGGACGGGCCGCCGGTGTCGCGCCATCGGCCTTCGGCCGACGTCCTGTTTCGCTCCGCGGCCCAGCATGCCGGCGCCAACGCGCTGGGGATCATCATGACGGGGATGGGCGACGACGGCGCCAAGGGGCTCCTCGAGATGCGCAAGCTGGGCGCGACGACGCGGGGGCAGGACGAGGACAGCTGCGTGGTGTTCGGCATGCCGAAGGAAGCGATCGCCTGCGGCGCGGTTCAGAAGGTCGTGTCGCTGGCGCAGATCGCGAGGGAAATCATGCTCTGGCACAATGCGGGGCAGGCGGCGCTGGTGGATTGAGGAACATGCCCGATTCTTCACTGCACAGCGTTGCCGAGGGCGCGATCGCGTCGATCGGCCAGATCAATTCGAGGATCGAGGGCGCGTTCGCCGAAGCCGGCGAAAAACTCGGTCGCGGTCTGGCGATCTTCGAGCACCTCAATCAGGGGCTGGCGCAGCTTTCGACGGAATTGTCAGGCACGAACATGGAGGGCGCGGCGGCCGCGTTCCAGGAGATCGCCGCCAATTTGACGCTTCTCGCCGACGCGCTGCCCATCGAGAGCAGCCTGCTCGGCGCCATCGGGGCGAAGGCGGCCGAGGCGTCCGCCGTTCTCAAGCTGCTCCTCAAGCACATCCAGATGATCTCGATCATCTCGCGCAGCGCCCGGATCGAGGCGGCTTCGCTGGAGGGCCATCGCGAGAGTTTCCTCAGTTTCACGCAGGAAGCCTTCGACCTGGCCCAGTCGGTTCAATCCTCGATCCAGGACTGCGCCCGCGATCAGACGCACCTCGTCGCCGCCGTCGGGCTTGCCCTGGGCAGGCAGCGGGAGTTCGAGAGCCGCTATCGCCTCGAGTTGCTGTCGGTCGGAAGCGATATGACCAGGTCATACGGCGGCCTGCAGCGGCAGCAGGCCGACGCCGTCCGCCTGGCGACGACGACCAGCGCCAATGCCGAGCGGATCGCCCGATCGGTCGGGATTTCGATCGTCTCGCTGCAGGCGGGGGATAGCATGCGGCAGCGGCTGGAGCATGTCTGCCGCGGCCTTCGGGTGGTGGTCGACGATGAGGCGCCTCTGGCTCCCGACGAAACTCGCGATGCCTCGGTTGCCGACATCGTGGCGACCCTCGAAGCCGATCAGCTGCACGACGCGATTGGTCAGTTCGACGGTGAGATTCGCCAGATCGGGCAGGCGCTCGGCGTGCTGCGCTCCGATGTCGCCGGCATCGTCGAGCAGGGCCGGGCGCTGAACGGCGGCGAAGGCGACGGCAGCGGCAGATCCTCGTTCCTTCTCGGCCTGAAACACAACCTCTCGCAGGCCTCGGCGCTCATTGCGTCGTGCGAGCAGGCCAGGAGATCGGTCGACGAGGCTCTGGCGGTGGTCGAGCAAACCCTCGGCAAATTCCGCGGCGAGGTGTCCGAGCTCTCGCAGGCCGTCGCCGATATCATCCTGATCGGCATGAATGCCGGCCTCAAGGCGGGGCATCTCGGAACCAAGGGGTCGTCGTTCGTGGTGATCGCGAACGAACTTCAGACCACCGCTGATCATATCTCGGCTGGAACCACCCTGCTCAAGCCGATTCTCGATCACATCGAGGCATCCGCCGGCGAATTGAGGACGGTGCGCGCGGCCGCCGACTCGTCCCGGCTCGCCAGTCTCGAGCCGTCGATCCTCAAGACCGTCGGGGAGGTCGAGGAGGGCAACGACCGGCTCGACAAGGTCATCCATGAGCTCGGCGAGCAGGGCGTGGAGTTCGCCGAGCTGGCCACGGCGGCGCAGGCTGTGCTGGTCTCGCTGGTCGAGAAATCTGCGGCGCTTCCCGCGATCGTCAACGACCTGCGCGCGGCGAGCGGCTCTGGCCTCACGCAGTCGGCGTCGGCGGCGCGTGCCGTGCCGATGCTCGATCAGCTTTACGCGCAGTACACCATGGTGGCCGAGCGCGACGTGCACAGGTCGCTCCTGCGCCGCGTGGGACTTGGTAGCGAGATCAAGGTGGATGATCCAAAGCGGAGCCAGGAAGACGCGGATGACGTCCTGTTCTTCTAGATCATGATGCGACCAGATCGAATCGCATCGTGATCTCATCGTCTTGTTCGAGGATGATCCCTCGGATCATGTCCGAGGGCATGCCTCCACAAAAGCGGTTTGCATTCTCGGGACCGGCGGCGACGAGGTACTTCATGGCCTTCTCGACGCCGTCAATGCCGGGCTGCCGTACGATGCGCTGCAGCGCGCCGTTCCCATTCATCCGACGGTATCGGAATTGATCCCCACCCTGCTGGCCGATCTGGCGCCGCCGAGCAGCGTCTGATGGTCCAGGCGAACGTCGCCGATCGGAACTCCCGCGGTCGCCGGGATCAATCGGAAAACAGCGCCGCCGCTCTCTCTTCCGCGGTTCGCCGGTAATGTGCCGCGAGCAGCGTCACGGCCTCGGCGGGGGCCCGACCGAGCGCGGCCTCCATGATCTCCCGATGCTCCCCGGCGATGTCGCGTATCGCCGCGCGAGAGCCTCCCGTCAACGACGGCAGCCGGTAGCGTTGGGTCTCCGCATGGAGCTGGTCGGCGAGACCGAGCAGGCGCGGCGATCGACAGTTCGCGATCAGCGCATGGTGGAACTCGCGGTGGCGGGCTTCCAGCTGCCACACGTCGTCGTCGCTCGCGGCATTCGACCTCGTCCGTCGCGCCTGCAGCTCGAGTGCGTGAAACGCGGCCACGATCCGCGCCTCCCAGGCGTCGTCGCCGTTGGCGATGGAGCGCCGCAGCGCCTCGGATTCGATCAGGATGCGGGTCTCGGTCGCGTCCCACATCTCGTCGGCCGAAACCGGCGCCACGGAAAATCCGCGCAGCGCGGCGGCGACCACCAGCCGCTCGGCGTGAAGGCGGTTGAGCGCTTCGCGCAGCGGCGAGAAGCTCAGGCCGTAGCGCTGCCGCAGCAGCTCCAGGCGTAGCGGCTGTCCCGGCGCGAACACTCCGCTGACGATGTCCTGGCGCAGGCGCCGGTACGCCACGGCCGAAAGCGTCTGCTCTTCGCGGTCGGAGCCTGGCTCGGCAGGGATGGCCGCGGCAGTCCTTTTCACGTTTCGATCCTCCCGGATGGTTGTCATGCTTATACGGGATCCTGATTTTCGTAAAAAGGTCTTTCTTTCGAAAATCCATCCTGCCATATAATTGCGAGCTCATCGCGAAGACGCGGACAGGAGGCTCGTCATGACCAGCCGGCCGGCCAGGGAAAATCATCGGGAAGACGTGGCGGGGCGCGCCAATGTCGAGGATACGCCCGAGCTCCTCGCCTATTACGACGATCTCGAGCGCTTCGATGCCGCAGCGCTCTGGACGGTCGCCAACAAGATCGAGCCGTGGGCTCCGAAGTCGGCATCGGTGCCGGTGCTGTGGCGCTATCGCGACCTGCGCGACTACGTGCTGCGCTCGGTCGAACTGGTGACCCCGGAAAAGGCCGGCCGCCGCGTGGTCTATCTCAACAATCCGGGACGGCGCGACGTCGCCGCCGCCGTCGGCTGGCTCTATTCGGGATTGCAGGTTATGCATCCCGGCGAGGTCGCGTCCGCGCATGCCCATTCGGCGTCGGCGCTGCGCTTCATCATGGAGGGCGCGGGCGCCTACACCATCGTCGATGGCCACAAGATGACGCTCGGCGCCAACGATTTCGTGCTGACGCCGAACGGCACCTGGCACGAGCATGGGGTGTCGTCCGACGGCACACCGTGCATCTGGCAGGACGGCCTCGACATCCCGCTGGTCAACGCGCTGGAAGCGAACTTCTATGCGGTGCATCCCGACCTGCAGCAGAAGGTGGGCTATCCCGTCGACGACGTGACCTCCGCCTGGGGCAACCCCGGGCTGAAACCGTCGACCGGCGCCTGGTCCAAGGGCTATTCGCCGCTCCTGAAATACGAATGGGCGCCGACCTACGAGGCGCTGCGGCGCTTTTCGCGCGCGACCGACGGCTCCGCCTTCGACGGCGTGCTGATGAACTACGTCAATCCGGTCACCGGCGGGCCGGTGATGCAGACCATCGGCGCGTCGATGCAGATGCTGCGGCCGGGCGAGCGCACGCGGGCGCACCGGCACACCGGCAGCTTCATCTACCAGGTCGCCAAGGGCCGCGGCCATTCGGTGATCGAGGGCAAGCGGTTCGACTGGACCGAGCGCGACATCTTCTGCGTTCCGTCCTGGGCGTGGCACGAGCACGCCAACGCCTCCGCCAGCGAGGATGCCTGCCTGTTCACGTTCAACGACCTGCCGGTGATGCACTCCCTCGGCCTCTATCGCGAGGAGGCGTTCGGCGACAATGCCGGCCAGCAGCCGGTGACGGCCTGAACAGTCCAAGGATCCTGACACCATGCGTCTTGTGACCTATCGTGAAACCGTCGAGAGCGAAGCGCGGCTCGGCGTCATGGACGGCGACCTCGTGGTCGACGTCGCGCGGATCGCGCGGCGCGCCGGGCACGAGCTGCCGGCCACCATGCTCGCCTTCATCGATCTCGGGCCGTGCGCGCTCGCCGATCTCGCCGCCGTGATCGAGCAGCACCGCGGCCGCTTTCCGGCCGGCACGGCGCTGCCACTGGCGAATGTCAGGCTGCTGGCGCCGATCCCGCGGCCGCGCAAGAACATCTTCGGCATCGGGCTCAACTACGTCGAGCATGTGGAAGAATCGTCGCGCACGCTCGACACCGCCAAGGACCTGCCGAAGCAGCCGGTGATCTTCTCCAAGCCGCCGACCAGCGTCATCGGCCCGGACGAGGCGATCGCCCACAACCGCAACATCACCCAGCAACTCGACTGGGAGGTGGAGCTCGCGGTGATCATGGGGCGCGTGGCGCGCCGTGTCACCGAGGCGGAGGCGCTGTCCTGCGTGTTCGGCTACAGCGTGCTGATCGACATCAGCGCGCGCGACAACCGCCGCGCCGGGCAATGGATCTACTCCAAGGGCCAGGACACCTACGCGCCGTTCGGCCCGTGCATCGTGACCGCCGACGAGATTCCCGATCCGCACGCGCTCGGCCTATGGCTCACCGTGAACGGCGAGACCAAGCAGAAATCCAACACCCGCCACATGCTGTTCAAGATCCCCACCCTGATCGCCGACATCAGCGCGGCGATGACGCTGGAGCCGGGCGACATCATCGCGACCGGGACGCCGGAGGGCGTCGGCGCCGGCCGCAATCCCCAGGAGTGGCTATGGCCGGGCGACGTGGTCGAGGCCGGCGTGGAGTCGATCGGCCGCATCCGGCATCCGGTGGTGGCGGTCTGATCGCGGCACGGCAGCGTCGGGGGAAGGGCTGATGCAGTTCGACATGGCGGCGCTCGATCCCGATCGGCGCTACAAGATCCTCACCGCCACGGTGACGCCGCGGCCGATCGCCTGGATCTCCACCATCTCCGAGCAGGGCGTGGTGAACGCGGCGCCCTACAGCTTCTTCAATGCGGTCGGGCAGGACCCGCCGACCGTGGTGATCGGCCTGCTGCACAAGCCGCAGAACGCGCTCAAGGACACCGCCGCCAACATCCTCGCCACCGGCGAGTTCGTCGTCAACCTGGTGTCGGAAGCGAACGCCGCGGCCATGAACGTGACCTGCATGGACGCGCCGCCGGAGGTCGACGAGATTGCCTGCGCCGGGCTGACGGCGCTGCCGTCGATCGCCGTCAGGCCGCCGCGCATCGCCGAATCGCCGGTGTCGTTCGAGTGCCGTTCGATCGCGTCGCTCGCCACCGGCCCGCGACAGACCCTGGTGGTCGGCGAGGTGCTGCACGCCCATGTCGCGGACGCGTTCGTGCTCGACGCCGAGCGGTGCCATATCGACACGCCCGCGTTGCACCTGATCGGGCGGATGCACGGCAGCGGCTGGTACGCGCGAACGGGCGATCTGTTCGAACTGCGGCGCCCGACCTATGCCGAGTGGCTGGCGGACCGCGAAAAGTAGCCGCACGACCGGGGATCGTCGCTCCCGGGTTCGCTTGGGGGCGATCTAAGAATTTGATTTTGCTTATCTAATTTGACGGGCGGCAACCCGCCCCCCGCACCACGCCGCCTGCCGGTGGCCGCCCCCGGATCAAACACCTAATATCAACGGCTTGAAGCTACCCGTGCGGTGTTTACGGGTGGTACACATGGCGCCTGTGATGGCCGATGCTGAAAAATTTCCCAGCGCGGGCGCTTGCCGATTTTGAAAGCAGTCACGCCTGGGCGCTAATCTTGCCTCCGGCATCCGGACTTGAAGATCCTCATCGACGCTGTTCGACTTCACAACACTCAACCATCGTGGCGACACCCAGATGATCAGCGGCGCAGACCAGACCAACACGCTGAATCGCATTCTCGACGCAGCGGCCGACAACCTCAGGGTCGCCAAGATCCTGGTGCAACTGGGCCTCGACCCCAACAACATCACCTATGACGCGATCTTCAACCGCCTGCTGGAGATCGTGATCCACAACATCAACCTCGCCAATCTGTGTGCGCTGGTCGGCGCGATCTTCTTCGTCGCCACGCTCCTGACCCACACCATGGTGCCGCTGCGCATCGCCAACCTGATCGGCTGCGCGTTCTTCGCCGGATTCGGCGCGCTGGCCGGCGACGTCAAGACCCTGCTGCTCTATCTCCTGATGGTCCCCATCAACGGCATCCGGCTTCGCCAGATGCTCACGCTCATCAAGAAGGCCCGCGACGCCACCCAGGGCGACACCTCGATGGAATGGCTGAAGCCATTCATGATCGACCGGAAATATCGCAAGGGCGACGTACTGTTCAAAAAGGGGGATCCGGCCAACGAGATGTTTCTCACCGTGACCGGCAGGTTCCTGGTCACCGAGATCGGCGTCAGCCTGCCGCCCGGGCGCCTGATGGGCGAACTCGGCTTCCTGTCGCCGAGCAACCGGCGCACCGCGACGGTGGAGTGCACGGAAGACGGTCACGTGCTGACCATCACCTACGACAAGCTGCTCGAGATCTACTTCCAGAACCCGCAGTTCGGCTATTACTTCCTGGTTCTGACCAGTCAGCGCCTCCTGGAAAACATCGGACGGCTCGAAGCCGCCGTGGCGCAGAACAAGGCCGCCGGGGAGACTCCCGCGGAGGGCGTCTCGCAGTGAGCATGGTTTCCGGGGAGCGATGGTGCGGACCGATTGGCCGGCGCGGCGGGAACGAAGATGACCGCCCTCACGTCACGGCGAGGCTTCGTCGCAGCCGCGCGATCGCGCCGGGCAGACCGCGCACCGTGATGATACGCCCGGTGGCGTCGTAGTTCTCGGACAGCACGCGGGCGTTCTCGTAGACGTCGCTGAGCAGCCCCTGCCTGGCGTACGGCACCACCAGCTGCTCCTCCACCATCGCCGCCTCGAAAAACGCGATGATGGTCTCGCGCAGCGCCGCGACGTCCTCGGGCGACCTGGAGGACAGCAGGATGGCGTCGGGGTGTCGCTCGCGCAGCGCGTCGCGGTCCGCATCGCTCACGCGATCGATCTTGTTGAGCAGCAGGCGCGAGGGCACGGCATCCGCGCCGATCTCGCGCAGCACGCCGCGGCTGACCTCGAGCTGGGATTCATAGGTCGGGTCGGAGGCGTCGACCACGAACAGCAGCAGTGACGCTTCCAGCGCCTCGGCCAGCGTCGAGCGGAACGAGGCGACCAGATCATGCGGCAGCTTCTTGATGAAGCCGACGGTGTCCGAGACGAGGATGCGGGGACGGGTCGGCGGCTGCAGCGCCCGCACCGTGGTGTCGAGCGTCGCGAACAGCTTGTCGGCGACCAGCACCTCGCTGCCGGTCAGCGCGCGCATCAGCGACGACTTTCCGGCGTTGGTGTATCCGACCAGCGCAACCCGGAGCTGGTCGCGGCGGGCGGACCGGCGTTCGTCGCTGTCGCGCTGGATGTCCTCCAGCTGCTGCTTCAGCTCCGCGAGGCGGTCGCGGATCTTGCGGCGATCGAGCTCGAGATCGGATTCACCGGCGCCGGCGCCCATCCGCCGCTCGCCGCCCGCCGACGATTCCCGCAGCCGCGGCGCCACATACTTCAGACGCGCCATCTCGACCTGCAGCTTGGCCTCGCGGCTGTGGGCGTGACGGTGGAAGATCTCGACGATCACCCCGGTCCGGTCCAGCACCTGCGCGCCGGTGGCGCGCTCGAGGTTGCGGGCCTGGCTCGGCGAGATGTCGTGATCGACGATCACGAATTCCGGCCGCGGCTCCTCGTCCGATTGAGGCTCGGCCCGTGAGGGGCCCGGCCGCTTGGTGTCGGTGTCGTCGAAGCGCTCGCGGGCCTTCGATTTCCGCGGCTTCGCCATCGATCCGACGACGCCGGTCCCGCCGGTCATGGCCGCGAGTTCCTCCAGCCGTCCCTTGCCGAGCACCGTCCCGCCGTCGAGGTCATCGCGCTTCTGCGACAGCGTGCCGGCCACGTCGTAGCCCAGCGTCGTCACCAGGCGGCCGAGTTCCGCGAGGCTCGCCGCATGGGCGACGTCATCGACGTCGGGGAGCTGGACGCCAACGAGAATGGCGCGTGGAACGGGCGGCCTGGTTTCCATGATACTCTGCTCGCATGCGGTGCGGCGGGCGCTCAGGCGCGCTTTGCGCGCCGGCTCGACGTCACGTCACTGCGCCGTCACGGCGCGGCCGCATTCATGCACTGTTCCCGCAGCGATGACAAATGCGCGCCGGTCCGCAAGGAAACAAGGCGGACAACGAGGCCGTGATATAGTCGTTCGATGATGTCCGACAGGCCCGAACCGCCCGTCCGGCCTCAGTGGCCGGTGCAACTCCTCAGGGTCTGGGTGCGCGCGTCGCGCTCGGCGCCGGTGGCGCCGAACGAGGCGCCGAGACACCACTGATAGTGAACCGAGAAATCCGGCGACCAGCGGGTACCCTGGAGGACGCCGGCGCAGCCGGGGTTCGACAGCCCGCCGCGTACCTGGTTGAGGGCCGCCTGGGCGTATTGCTTGCAGAATTTCGGGTCGGCCGCACCGGCGACGGTCGCGCTCGCGGCGAGATATGCGGACGACGCGAGCACCGCGAGCAAAAATCCCCTGGTCATTTCAAGCCCCCCAATATCGTTGTTTCCAATCGTTCGACAGTAGCAGCAAACGCGCGTCGAACAAGGTTGCCTCGGCTCCGTCGCATGACGCGTCGTTGGCGCGCTGCGAAACGTGCACGACGCCGGCTTCAGCGCCGCCTGGCGTCGCCCGGCCTTTGTTCGGTCAGTCCGGCCGAAATCTCGGCGACCAGGCCGCGCAGCCATTGATTGGCCGGATCCTTGGTGAAGCGCTGGCTCCAGTGCTGGGCGACCGGGATGCGGGGCGGCTGAACCGGAGGTTCGTGCAGCTTGACGCCCGGGTAGCGCGCAAACGAGATCGCAGCGGAATACGGCACCGTCGCGATCAGATCGGAATGGGCCACGATCATCGGCACCGCCAGCATGTGCGGGACCGAGACCAGCACGCGGCGCGTCAGCCGCTTTTCCCGGAGGAAGCGTTCGAAGCGCTCCTCGGTGCGTTCCTCCGATGCCACCACGACATGGGATTCGGACAGGAAGGCGTCGAGCTTGATCTGTCTGGTCCGCAGCCGCGGATGTTTCGCCGCGGCGAGGCAGAGAAAGCCGCGCTCGAACAGCGGGCTCTGCGCGAGGCCCGCGCCCGCCAGATCCGGAAAATATCCGACCGCGAGGTCCACGCTGCCGTCCTCCAGGGCTGCGGCGAGGCGCCGGGGAGCCATCGAGACGGTCGCGACGTCGCAGCCGGGCGATTCGGTCCGCAACCGCTGGATCAACTTCGGCAGGAACACCATCTCGCCGACGTCGGACATGCAGAACGTGAAGACGCGCCGCACGGTCTTCGGCGTAAACGGCGTCGCGGCGCCGAGTTCGGTGCGCAGCAGCGTCATCGCCCGCCGCGCGCTGGCGGCGATCTCGCTGGCCCGCGGGGTGGGCCGCATGCCGCGCGAGGTGCGGACGAAGAGGTCGTCCTTGAAGGCGATGCGCAGGCGGCCCAGCGTGTGGCTGATCGCGGGCTGGCTGAGGCCGAGCGCCTCGCTGGCGGCGGTGAGGCTGCCGAGACGGTGGATCGCCTCCAGCGTCATCAGCAGACGGAGGTCGAGGCGGGCAGCGTCGGTCATGCGCCGGATCCTGTTATCAATGCGGTCGATATCATCTATTATGCATTTTCATTTTACGAATAAAGCATCCTGCGCCAAAACCAGCGGCCACATCTTCCCACGTTGGAACGAGAGAGCGCGACCATGACCGCCCAGGAACTTCCGATCGTCATCGTCGGCGCCGGCATCGGCGGCCTCACCGCGGCGCTGGCCATGGCGCAGCGCGGCATCCGCGTCACCGTGCTCGAGCAGGCGCGGGAGCTGCGCGAGGTCGGCGCCGGCCTCCAGATCAGCCCGAACGGCACCCGCGTGCTGTGGTCGCTGGGTCTGGAGCGGGCGCTGCGGGCCGTGGCCGTCGAGCCGCAGGCCAAGGAAATCCGGCTCTGGAGCAGCGGCGAGACCTGGCCGCTGTTCGATCTGGGCGCCAGCGCGGTTGCGGATTACGGTTTCCCCTACCTCATGTTCCACCGCGGCGACCTGCAGATGGCGCTCGCTGCCGCGGTGCGCGAAGCCGGCCTGCACATCCTGCGGCTGGGTGCCGAGGTGGTCGACGTCGTCGACGGCGACGGCTGCGCCGAAGTGCTGCTCGCATCCGGCGAGCGCGTGAGCGCCCGCGCCGTGGTGGGGGCGGACGGCGTCCATTCGCGCGTGCGCGCCAGGCTGTTCGGCGTCGCCAAGCCGGTCTTCACGGGCTGCATCGCCTGGCGCGGCACCGTCCCGGCCGAACGGCTGCCGGCCCACATGCGCCGGCCCGTCGGGGTGAATTGGGTCGGACCGGGGCGTCACGTCGTGACCTATCCCCTGCGCCGAGGCGAACTGGTCAATTTCGTCGGCGTGGTCGAGCGCGAGGGCTGGGAGACCGAATCCTGGACCGAGCGCGGTAGCCACGACGACTGCGCGGCGGACTTCGCCGGCTGGCATGCCGACGTCCACGCCCTGATCGACAACATCGACGAGCACTATCGCTGGGCGCTGATGAGCCGCGCGCCGATCACACGGTGGTCGGCGGGGCGCATCGTCCTGCTGGGCGACGCCGCGCACCCGACCCTGCCGTTCATGGCGCAGGGCGCGGTGATGGCGATCGAGGACGCCATCGTGCTGGCGCGGGCGTTCCACCGGTTCGGCAGCGATCATGCGGCGGCGATCGGCGTCTACGAGACGGCACGGGTCGAGCGCGCCAATCGTTGCGTCAGTCTCGCCGCCCGCAACCGCGACATCTTCCACAGCGACCGGCTGCTCGATCGCGAGGACGCCCGTCGCTACGTCGCCACCCAATGGAGCGAGGACAAGGTGCGCGAGCGCTATCACTGGCTGTTCAGCTACGATGCCGTCGGCGGCGCGCTGGGGCCGCCCGAGACCTGAGAGATCCGCGCGTCACAACAAGAAAACCAAATGGGAGGATCGGGATTGAAGAAGGACCTGCGAGCCCTGATCGAGGCCGCCGGCGTCGGGCGCTTCCAGGTGATCCTGCTGCTGCTGGCCGGATCGCTGGTGTTCATGGACGGATTCGACACCCAGGCCATCGGTTATGTCGCGCCGGCGCTGGTGTCGGACTGGGGCATTCCGCGCGCGGCGCTGGGGCCGATCTTCAGCGCGGGCCTCGCCGGACTGATGCTCGGCGCCTTCATCCTGGGGCCGGTTGCCGACCGGTCCGGCCGCAAGCTCACCCTGTGTCTCAGCGCGCTGGCCTTCGGGCTGTTCTCGCTGGCCTGCGCGGCGGCGTCGTCGGTCGAGCAACTCATGCTGTTTCGCCTGCTGGGCGGCATCGGGCTCGGCGGCGCCATGCCTGCGGGCATCGCGCTGGTCACGGAGTTTTCGCCGCTGCGCGCGCGCGGCCGCATCGTCACGGCACTGGTTTGTTGCTTTTCCATCGGCGCCGCCGTCGGCGGCTTTCTGACCGCGGGCATCCTGCCCCACGTCGGTTGGCGCGGCGTATTCGTGGTCGGCGGCGCGGTGCCTCTGCTGCTGGTTCCCGTGGTCTACGCCGCGATGCCGGAATCGCTGCATTTCCTGGCGCTGCGCGATCCGCGCCATCCCGCCATCGCGCCGATCCTGCGGCGGCTCAATCCGCGCATGGCGTTCGACCCACAGACCGAGCTCAGTGTCGGTCACGACGAGGCCCATGGCGACTGGTCGCCGCTGGCGCTGTTCGCGGAAGGCCGTGCCGGCGTCACCGCGCTGCTGTGGGTCGGGTTCTTCATGAACCTGGTGGTGCTGTATTTTCTGGCGAGTTATCTGCCGACCGTGCTCAGCGCCAATGGCGTGGCGGTGGGCGACGCGGTGCGCGCCACCGCGTTCTACCAGGTCGGCGGTCTTGCCGGCGCCCTGACCATGGGCTGGCTGATGGACCGGTTGCGGGCGCCGCCGCTGCTCGGCCTCGCGCTCGCGCTGGCCATCGCTTTCATCCTGCTCATTCACTTCGCCGGCGCCGATCTCGTGCTGGTGGCGCTGGGCGCGTTCGGCGCCGGCTTCTGCGTGGTGGGCGGCCAGATCGGCGCCAACGCCTATGTCGGCCTGATCTATCCGACCGCCATCCGTTCGACCGGGGTGGCCTGGGCGCTCGGGATCGGGCGGTTCGGCTCGGTGCTGGGACCGCTGGCGGTGACGGCGCTGCTCGCCGCCGGATGGTCGATGTCGGATGTGCTGCTCGCGGTCTGCGCGCCGGCCGCCGCCGCCGGCCTCGCGCTGTATGCCTCCGGCCGGGTCGGCGCGGCCGGCACGCCGGTCTGACCAGGGCTAGTCCCGCCTGGTCAGGTAGCACGCCAGCATCTGCCGCGCGTCGGCCGTGCGCTTGGCGCGCCAGTCGGGGTCCGCGAGGTCGCGGTCGAACATGTTGGACAGCGTGTAGACGTTGGCGAGATGAAACTGGCTGAGCGCGGCGATCATGACGTAGAGCCGCAGCGGGTCGATGTCGGCGGCGAGCCGCCCTTCGGCGACGCCGCGCGTCAGCAGGCGCTCCGTCATCGCCAGCACCGGCGAGGTCATTTCGTGAATGCGCGACGACTTCTTCAGGTGGCGCGCCTTCATCAGGTTTTCGGCCCGCAGCAGGCTGACCAGATGGCCGTTGCGCTCGAAATGGCCGTTCATGAAGTCGAACAGGCGCAGCAGGCCTTCCAGCGGATCGAGATGTTCGACGTCGAGCGCGAGTTCCTCGGCACGCAGCGCCCCGAGCGCGCTTTCGAGGGTGGCGACATAGAGCGCCGACTTGCTGCCGAACTGTTCATAGAGCATGCGCGGGTTGGTGCCCGCCTTCTTGACGATGCGGCTGATGCGTCCGCCGGCGAGGCCGTGGGTGGCGAATTCCGCGCTCGCCGCGCGCAGGATCTCCTGGCGGTTCTGTTCCGCGGAGCGGCGCGGCCGCCGCCGCGGCGTTGCGCGCTCGGCCCTGGCAGGGTCCGGTATGGTCTCCCGCAGCGTCATATCGGTTCTTCGGTGAGGGCGAGGGCTGCCCAACGGCTCGAGACGTCGAGCAGCGCGCGATCGCAGCCCGCCGCGGCCACGATGGACAGGCCGACGGGACATCCGTCGACGCGGCCGGCGGGAACGGTGATCTGCGGCAGGCCGGCATGGCCGGCGATCGAGGTCAGCGTCAGCGCCCGGCGGTAGAAGTCGGAAATCTCCAACCCCGCGGCATCTTTCCGCAACGCGATGCACGGCGCGGTCGGCAGCACCAGGCCGACGCCGTCGCCGAGCAGCGCGGCGACGCGCGAGCGCAGCGTTGCGCGAACGGGTGTCCAGCGGGCGACGTCGTTCGCCGTGATCGCCGCGGCGTCGGCGAAGCGCGGCGCGATGGCATCGCCAAATCGCGGACGGACCGCCGTGATCCACGGGCCGAGTTCACGCCAGATCTCGGCGCCCTGCAGCACCCGGTAGCATTCGCGCCAGTCGTCGTCCGTGCCGTCGAACAGCGTGACCTCGTCGTCGATCGCAAGCCCCTCGCACCGGCTCCGAAGGGCAGCGGCCACGGCGGGATCGGCCAGCGCGAAGGCGTCGCGCACCAGCCGCAGCCGCCGGATCGGCGCGGGCGGAGCATTCGGCAGCAGCACGTCGCCGACCGCGGCGAGCGTTGCGATGTCGCGGGCGAACCAGCCCACGGTGTCGTAGGATGGGGCGAACGGCGTGACGCCGGCCAGCGACACCGCACCATGGGTCGGCCTGAAGCCGAAGATCCCGACGAAGCTCGCGGGCACGCGCACCGATCCGCCGGTGTCGGTGCCGAGCGCGAAGTCCACGAGCCCCGCCGCGACCGCGGACGCAGAGCCGCTGGAGGAGCCGCCGGGAATGCGGTCGGGGCAGGCTGGATTGCGCGGCGTGCCATCATGCGCGTTGACGCCCTCGAGGCTGAAGGCGAGTTCGTCGGTGATGGTCTTGCCGGTCAGGGTCGCTCCGGCGCCGAGCAGCGCATCGACCACCGGCGCCGACACCCGCGGGCAGTCGTGGCTCGCCAGCCAGTCGGGGTTGCCGCCGCCGGTGGGCGCGCCGGCGACGTCGATCAGGTCCTTGACCGCGAAGCTCAGTCCGTTCAGGGGGCCCGCACCGGATGGCCTGCGCGTCAGCCGTGCCCCGGGCACGAAGGCACCTGCGGCATCGGCCGCGGCCACCTCAGGAATCGATGCCGGCCCGCTCAACGGCGCGTCATCCCGCGGCCCGCGCGTCGAGGGCGCCGATCACCGCGGCGGAGTCGGTGACGAAGCCGAAGCACTTTTTGACGTTCCAGACGGTCGCCTCGGTGCAGAACTCCGGCGAGGTGGTGGCGCAGCAGTCTTCCACCAGGATGCAGCCGTAGCCGAGGAAATTGGCGTCGGTCAGGGAGTGCAGCACACACTGGTCGGTGTTGACGCCGGTGAACAGGATCGAGCGCACGCCGAGATTCCGCAGGATGCTGTCGAGCGGGGTGTCCCAGAAGCCGCTGATGCGGTGCTTGTCGACCTTGATGTCCTGCGGCGCCTGCGGCAGTTCGTCCACCACCGCGGCGGCCCAGGAATCCTTCTCCAGCACGCGCGCGCCGCTGCCCGGCAGCGGATCGCCGAGGCCCACCCCGACGCCGGTGGGCTTGTAGAGGTGGATCTGGTTCGGCGGCATGTTGGCGAGGTCGGGGCGGTTGCCCCAGTTCACCCAGATCACCGGCACGCCGGCCTGGCGCAGCGCCGGCAGCAGCTTCTGCAGCGGCGCGATCGGCTTGCGGTCCGGCCGGAAGTCGGCGCCGATGTGGTCGACCCATCCACCCGGGGCGCAGAAGTCGTTCTGCATGTCGATGACGATGATGGCGGTGCGCAACAGATCGACGGTGACGTTCTGCGGCGCGCAGGCGATGGTCACGGGAACCGGCGTCGGCGCCGGCATCGCCATGTTGACCTCGCGCGCGGTGGCCCACCACGCGAACTGGCGTCCGAGGCCGAGCCGACCGCCGGCCACGCTTTCCGCCCGTTGTTCGTTCGCCGACATCTCTGCCTCCTCGCCTTGATCAATCCGACGTTGTTCCACGAGGCCGCGCGGGGCCTCCGCAGTGCAGCACGGCGTCGGGACGATGTGCGGCCCTGCGCTGCTGCTCTCGGAACATCAGGTTTGCAAGTTCGCTGCCAACAGGAATCGCAAGGGATTTCAATGCCGGTGAACGACCTCGCGGCGGCATTGCCCACGAATCCGACAGGCTGGCCGCCGGATCTGGATAAAAAGTAAGCAGTTATTTGTTACGGAGCGGAGAAGCCAAGGTAAAATTCAGCAGAGTCATATATTTAGCTCTCTGGCATGACGCTTGCTGCGGGATGGAGGCGGACGAATTCCCATCACCGATTTATGCAACGCGAGGTCTGTCATGTTGTCACGTCGCTTGGCTCTGCGGGGAGCGCTGCTCACCGGAGCATTTGCATTTTGCGCGACATTTGCTCCCGCCCTTCATGCCGCCGAGGCGCTGAAGGTCGGCATCCTGATCCCGGGCTCGAAGTCCGACAAGGGCTGGATGGAGTCGTCGTATGACGGCCTGACGGCCGCCGAGAAGAAGTACGGCGACAAGATCCAGGTGCAGATGATCGAGAACATCAACTACGCCGACATGGATCAGGCGCTGACCAATCTCGCCAGCAAGAACGAGTTGGTGATCGGCGTCGGCGGCCAGACCCAGGCGTCCGTCTACAAGATCGCCAAGCGTTTCCCCAAGGTGCATTTCTCGATCGTCGGCGGCAACGAAGGCGAAAGCGCGCCCAACGTCGCCGGCTACGACGTCAAGCAGGCCGAGATCGCCTATGTCGCGGGCGCCGCGGCGGCGATGCTGTCCAAGACCGGCGCGGTGAGCTACGTCGGCGGCCTCGAGATTCCGTCGATCGTCAACGCCGGCAAGGAGTTCGGCAACGGCGCGCGGTCGGTCAATCCGAACATCAAGTATTTCGAGAACTATACCGGCGATTTCGACGACGTCGCCAAGTCGAAGGAGGCGACGCTCGCCGCCATCGCCCAGGGCGCCGACATCCACTACCATATCCTGAACCTCGGCCTGCGCGGCATGGAGCAGGCCGCGAAGGAGAAGGGCACCCACATCATCGGCAGCTATACCGACCGCTGCGGGTCCGATCCGCTCTACGTCGCCTATTCAATCACCGGCACTGGTTTCCAGGTGCAGTATGCGATCGACGAGGCGGTCAAGGGCAGCTGGAAGCCGGGCTACAAGGAGTTCGGCCTCAAGATGGGTCCGGAAGCCTCCGGCATGGTGATCTGCAACGGAACGCCCGAGCAGAAGGCGAAGCTCGACGCGATCATGAAGGACATTCTCGCCGGCAAGATCACGGTGCTGAAGGGCTGAGCCCGCCATGACCGACCCGACGTCCGACTCCGCGAGGATCGCGGCCGAGCCGCTGCTGTCGCTCAATGCGATCACCAAGCGGTTCGGCAGCTTCACCGCGCTGTCGGACGTCTCGCTCGACCTGCGTCCAGGCGAAATTCACTGCATCCTGGGCGAGAACGGCGCCGGAAAGTCGACGCTGTGCAACCTGATCTTCGGCGTGCACCGGCCCGACGGCGGCAGCATGCGCTACCGCGGCGCGCCGTTCCAGCCGTCCGGTCCCGCGGACTCGCTCGCGCAGGGCATCGCCATGGTTCACCAGCATTTCAGCCTGGTCGGCGACATGAGCGTGGTCGACAACGTGCTGCTTGGGCGGGCGAGGGGCGTTCTCGACCGCAAGGCCTGCGCCGCGCAACTCGATAGACTCGCTGGCGAGTACGGTCTGCCGCTCGACCCGCTCGCCAGGATCGAGGATCTCTCGGTCGGCGAGCGCCAGCGCGTCGAAATCGTCAAATGCCTGATCCGCGATCCGTCGCTGTTCGTGCTGGACGAGCCGACGGCGGTGCTGCTGCCGGACGAGATCGCGGCCCTGCTCGACGTCTGCCGCCGGGTGGCGGCGAGCGGGCGCGCCGTGGTGCTGGTGACCCACAAGCTCGCCGAGATCAAGCAGGTGGCGGACCGGGTCACCGTGCTGCGCGCCGGCCGCGTGGTCGCGACCTCGGACAATCCGGCCGCCGAGATCGACGCGCTGGTGCGCGCAATGATCCAGGGCAGTGTCGAGGCGCTCGACGAATCGACGGCCTCGATGCTCGGCTTCGAGCCGGTCCGGCATGTCGATCACGGGCCGGCAGCGGTGCAACCGAAGGCCGAGGTGCTGCAGATCGATGGGCTGACCGTCACCGACCATCAGGGGGTGACCCGGCTCGACAACTTCACGCTGACCGTCGACCGCGGCGAGATCGTCGGCGTCGCCGGCGTCGAGGGCAACGGGCAGAGCGAGCTCACCGCGGTGCTCGCCGGCATGATGGCGCCGACCCAGGGACGCATCTATCTCGGCGACCAGGACCTGACCGGCCGCTCGCCCCGGGAGATCACGGCCGCCGGCGTCGGCATCGTTCCGGAGGACCGCCACGCGGTCGGCTGCGTGACCGGGATGAGCCTTGCGGAAAACATCTATCTCAACCGCCTCGACGAGTTCACCCGCTTCGGCTTCCTGCGGCGCGCCGCGCTGGAACGTGACGCCGCCGCGATGATGCAGCGTTTCGACGTCCGCGCGCGGGGGCCCGGCGCGCCGTTCTCGAGTCTGTCCGGCGGCAACCAGCAGAAGGCGGTGCTGGCGCGCGAGATCACGCTGCCCAACCTGGCGTGCCTGGTGGCGGCGCAGCCGACCCGCGGGCTCGATGTCGGCGCGGTGGCGGCGGTCTACGGCCACATCCGCGCCGCCTGCAGCCGCGGCGTCGCGATCCTGCTGGTGTCCTCCGAGCTCGACGAGTTGCTGACCGTGGCCGATCGCATCGTCGTGCTCTACCGCGGCCAGTTGATGGGGGCCTGCGCCGCCGATCCGTCACGCCGCGAGGTGATCGGCGCCATGATGGCGGGGCAGCCGCTATGACCGCCGTGAACCATGGACGCGGGACGGGGACGTGGCCGAAGCTGACGCTGCGCCCGGCGCTGCTGGTGCCGGTCGCCGCCGTCGGATTTGCCGCGCTGGTCGGGCTGGCGCTGATCGCGGCGATCGGCGTGCCGGTATCGGGCGCGATCGCGGCGTTCGTCGACGGCACCTTCGGCTCGCTTTATGTCATCGCGGCGTCGATCAACCGCAGCACCGCCTTCGCGCTGGTCGGCTTCGGCTTCGTGCTCGCCAACCGCGCCAGCCTGACCAATGTCGGCGGCGAGGGTCAGATCGCGGTGGGCGGCATCGCGGCGACGGCGGTTGCGCTCTACGGCCACGTCGCCGCGCTGCCGCTGGGATTGTCCTTCATCCTGCCGATGCTGGCGGCGGTCGCCGCCGGCGCGCTGTGGGGCGCGCTCGCCGCCGTGCTCAAGGTCAAGTCCGGGACCAACGAGGTGATCAGCACGCTGCTGCTGTCGTTTATCGGGGTGTGGCTGCTCTACTGGTGCGTGCAGTCGCCGGCGCTGCTGCGCAAGCCGATGACGAGTTCGGCGACCCTGCCGGAATCGCTGGAGATCCCCGACGAGACCAAGCTGCCGCTGCTGACCGGCGACTATTCGTTTCCACTCCATGTCGGACTGCCGCTCACCCTCGTCATCGCCGTCGTCGTCGCGGTGCTGCTGTCGAAGACGGTTCTGGGATTTCGCCTTCGCGCGGTCGGCCTCAATCCGGTGGCGGCGCACCGCGCCGGCATTTCCTATGCCCGCACCGTGGTGTTCGCGCTCGCCACCGCCGGGGCGCTGGGCGGACTGGCCGGCGCGCTGATGCTGCTCGGCGAGCAGTATACGCTCAAGGACGGATTTTCCTCCGGTTACGGCTTCGACGGCCTGGTCGCCGGGCTGCTGTCGCGCGGCTCCATCCCCGGCGTCATCGCCGCGTCCCTGCTGTTCGGCTTCATGCGCTCGGGCGGCATCAACATGGAGATGGCCGCGGCGGTTCCCACCGCGCTGGTGGTCGTGATCCAGGGGCTGATCGTCATCACGCTGGCGGGCGCGGCGCTGGTCATCGAGAGGTGGGAACGGTCATGAGCTGGGAGCTGTTCGCGGTGTTTCTCGGCTCGTCGATCCGGCTCGCCACGCCGCTGCTGCTGGCGGGCATCGGCGAGATGGTGAGCGAACGGGCCGGCGTCCTCAACATGAGCATCGAGGGCATGATGCTGACCTCGGCATTCGCCGCCGCGGTCGGCGCCTGGGCGACCGGCGACCCGCTGATCGGCCTCCTGATCGGGATCATCGCGGTGCAGCCGGTGGCGCTGTTGCAGGCGGTGCTGAGCAACACGCTGCGCGCCAACCAGATCGTATCCGGCATCGGCATCAACATCCTGGTGCTGGGGGCGACCACGCTCGCCTATCGCGAGATCTTCGGGGCGCGCTCCCGCGCCGAGATTCCGGGCCTTGCCAAGATCAAGCCGCCGCTGCTCGGCGACATTCCGGTGATCGGCAGCGCGGTGTTCGAGCAGGTCTGGCTGCTCTATGCCGGCATCGCGCTGATCGTGGCCACCGCGCTGGTGCTGCGCTACACCTCGGTCGGCCTCGCGATCCACGCCGCCGGCGCCGAGCCCAAGGCGGTCGACAAGTCGGGCCTGTCGGTGGCGCGGATCCGCTATGGCTGCGTGCTGTTCGCGGGCCTGATGGCGTCGCTGTCGGGCGCGTTCCTCTCGATCGGCGACATCCACACCTTCACCGAGGGCATGACCCGCGGCGCCGGCTATCTCGCCATCGCCTCGGTGATCTTCGGCAAGTGGCGGATCGGCGGCACCGTGTTCGCCTGCCTGTTGTTCGGCGCGGCGACCGCGCTGCAATTCCAGCTGCCGGCGCTCGGCATCAACGTGCCGAACGCGCTGCTGATCATGCTGCCCTATCTTCTGGCCCTGCTGGCGGTGGGCGGACTGGTCGGGCGCCAGATGGCGCCGGCAGCGCTCGGCGAGCCGTACCGCCGGTAACGGGGCCATCGGCGTAGCAGCGCTCTCAGGCCGCCTCCTCGGGACGCGGCCTGTGCCGCTGGATCGCTCGCTTCATGATGCCGATGACGTCGTCCATCTTCGGGCGCACCCGGAATTCGGGGCCGGCGACGACAATCGACAGCCGGCGGTCGCCGATCGGCAACGGCAGCGCGCCGCCGCCGAGATCCTGGCTGTAGTCGCCAAAACTCTGGCAGTGGCCGCGTTCGAGGGATTTCCGCAACTCGGCCTCGACCGCATCGATGCTGATCGGGGTGGTCGCGCCGTACTGCCTGAAATCGATCTTGCGGTAGAGCGCGTTGCGCTCCGCGGGAGAATACTGCAGCAGCAGCGCCCGGCCGCTCGCGGTGGCATGGATCGGGACGCGATGGCCGATTTGCGCGAAATACCGGATCGCCGCGCTCGATTCCACCACGTCGATGAACACCGCCATGGTGCCGGCCGGCGCGACCAGCGCCGCGGTCTCGCCGGTCTCCGCCGACAGGTCGGCGATGAGCGCATGGGTCCAGGCCGGCAGCGGCTCGGCCTCCGAGATGGCCTGCGCCAGCGTCAGCCAGCGCGGCGTCGGATAATATCCGGCGCGCGGCCGCGGCTCGTAGAGATATCCCTTTTCCGCCAGCGTGCTCAGGAGATTGAAGGTGCTGGACCGCGGCCAGCCGAAATGATCTGCGACCTCGGCGAGCGTGGCCGGCTTCCGCACCTGCGCGAAGTATTCGAAAATATCCAGAACATGCGCGGCCTGTCGAACAATCATCGTTTGTCCAGCCGTTGATGCTGCGTCATCTCACATGCCCTAGCCCATTCCGTCTGAATTAATCCGTTATGCCCGGCCTTGTGCCGGGCATCCACGTCTTTGCAGCCTTGCTGCAAAAAAGGCGTGGATGGCCGGGAGACCTTAGTCCTAGCGATCCGTCGAAGACGGATCGCGCTGCCCGGCCATGACGGATGGATCAACTGCTCCGGAAAACACTGTGGACCCCCAGGATCTTCCGCGCGGCCCGCAGATGCGGCTTGTCGATCATCCTGCCGTCGAGACGCAAGGTGCCGAGATCGGGATTGGCCGCGAAGGCGGCGATGATCTTCTCCGCCCAGGCCCGTTCCGCGGCGCTCGGCGCGAACGCCGCGTTGACGACGTCGACATGCTTGGGATGGATCAGGGCCTTGGCCGAGAAGCCGTCGCGGCGCGCGACGCGCGTCTCCTGTTCGAGGCCGGCGAGATTGTCGATGTCGGTATAGACCGTGTCGATGGCGGCGACCTCGGCGGCCGCGGCGCCCATCAGGCACATGTCGCGGGCCAGCCGGAACGGGCTGTGGAATTGGCCGCCGCTGCCGTTCTCGGTGGCGCCGAGCGAGGCCGCGAGATCCTCTGCGCCCCACATCAGGCCAGTGAGGCGGGCCGACACACCCTTGTAGCTGCCGAGACCGAACACGGATTCCGCGGTCTCGGTGGCGATCGCCACGATCTCGGTCGATCCCTGCCGCGCGCCGCTTGCGGCCTCGAAGGCCTCGAGCCACCGCGCCACGTTGCGGATGTCGTCGCCGGAGCGGCACTTCGGCAGCACGATGCCGTCGGGCTTGGCCGGCATGATGGCGGCGAGGTCGGCGAGCGTCATGTCGGTGTCGAGCGCGTTGACGCGCACGAACAGCTTCATGCCGTCGCGCCGGTTGCCCTCCAGCATGGTCCGCGTCAGCCCGCGGGCCTCGGCCTTATTCTCCCCGGTCACCGAATCCTCGAGATCGATGATCAGGGCGTCGGCCGCGGTCTGCGCGGCCTTTTCGAACTTGCGCGGGCTGTCGCCCGGCACGAACAGCATCGAGCGCATTACGCAGGCTTTCTGTGCATCAGCGCCATGCGGCGGCAGGTGGCGACGATCTCGTTCTTCTGGTTCAGCGCGTGATGCTCGAACTCGACGATGCCGGCCTGGGGCCGCGACTTCGAGTCCCGCACCGAGAGCACCCTGGTGGTGGCGCGCAGGGTGTCGCCGTGAAACACCGGCTTGGGAAAATTGACGTCGGTCATGCCGAGATTGGCCACCGTGGTGCCCATGGTGGTCTCGTACACCGTCATGCCGATCATGATGCCGAGCGTATAGAGGCTGTTGAACAGCCGCTGGCCGAATTCGGTCGAGGCGGAGAAATGCGCGTCGATGTGGAGCGGCTGCGGGTTCATGGTCAGCAGGCTGAACATGGTGTTGTCCATCTCGGTCACGGTCCGCGTGAACGGATGCTTGAATTCCTGTCCGACCTTGAAGTCCTCGAAATAAAGTCCCGCCATGACGGTCTCCGATTGGCGTTGGGGTGGTGCCGCGGCCCGCAGGCCCGCGTGCGATGGATTCAGGAGGCCTCGCCGAGAGTGACGGCGCTGCGCTCAGCCAACTGGTCGATCTCCTCGGCGGTGAAGCCGGCCTCGGCGAGAATCTCGCGGCCGTGCTGGCCGAGCCCCGGCGCCGGACCGCCGGGCTCCGGCTGGGTCACGCTCCAGGTCGAGGGCACCTGCATCTGGCGGATCCGGCCCTCGATCGGGTGGTCGATGGTCTTGAAGAAGCCGACCGCGTTGAGGTGCGGATCGTCGAGGATCGTTTCCAGCGTGTGCATCGGCATCACCGGAATGTCGGCGCGCTCCAGCAACTCGCGCCACTCCGCGGTGGTGCGGCCGAGAAAGATCCGGCCGACCTCCTCGTAGATCTCGTTGATGTGCTCCATCCGCGCGGCGTGGTTGGCGAAGCGCGGCTGGTCGAGGAAGTCCTTGCGGTCGATGGCGTCGAAGAAGCTGCGCCACTGCTTGTCGTTGTAGATCAGCACGCAGATGTAGCCGTCGCTGGTCTGGTACGGACGGCGGTAGCGCGACAGCAGCCGGCGGTAGCCGCCGTGATCGAGCGGCGGGTCGTAGGTCAGGCCGCCGAGATGATCGATCAGCACGAAGTCGGTCATGCACTCGAACATCGGCACGTCGATGCGCTGGCCGACGCCGGTGCGTTGCTGGTGCATCAGGCCGCCCATGACGGCGTTGACGGCCATCAGCCCGACCACGCGATCCGCCATGGTGATCGGCACGTAGCGCGGCGTGCCGTCGCCGGCCGCCGCCAGCAGGGTCGGGATGGTGGAGGCGCCCTGGATCAGGTCGTCATAGGCGGGCTTGGCTGCATAGGGGCCGTTCTGGCCGTAGCCGAACACGCCGACATAGACGATCCTGGGATTGAGGGCGGCCAAGGTCTCGTAGTCGAGGCCGAGCCGCGCCATCGCCTGGGGGCGCACATTATAGACGAGGGCGTCGGCGGTCTTGGCCAGGCGCAGCAGCGCGGCGAGACCGTCGGGATTCTTCAGGTCGATGACGATGCTGCGCTTGCCGCGGTTGGCGTTGAGGAACATGCCGCCCATGCCCTTGGTGCGGCCGGGCGCGATCTGCCGCACGATATCGCCCTCGGGGCTTTCGACCTTGACGACGTTGGCGCCCATGTCGGCGAGGATCTGGGTCGCATAGGGGCCCATCAGCACGGTGGTCAGGTCGAGAATGGTCAGGCCGGCGAGTGGACCCATGAGCGTTTTCCCTGCAGTACGGATAAATATCTAATTCATGTATGTGAATACGACGTCCGAAACAGCGGATGATTTTTAGATTACATCAGATGGATGGTAGGATAATGCCTTGGTTTACAGCTTTGTCTATGATTATGTACCTATAATTCAAAATTGAAGAGTTCGGAAGAGCCGCGCGGGCCGAACCAGCGCCGGCGCGCCGCAGCGATTGATCGTGAAACACCGCTGAAAGAACGGACAGGACACAAAAAATGGATTTCGCGCTCACGGAAAACCAGGAAGCCATTCGCGATGCGATCGGAAAGATCTGCAGCGGTTTCGACGATGCCTATTGGCTGAGGAAGGATCGCGAGGGCGGCTTCCCGCACGACTTCCACAAGGCGCTGGCGGATGCCGGCTGGCTCGGCATCTGCGTGCCGGAGGCCTATGGCGGCTCCGGGCTCGGCATCACCGAGGCCGCGATCATGATGCGCACCATCGCCGAATCCGGCGCCGGCATGTCGGGCGCCTCCGCCGTGCACATCAACGTCTTCGGCCTCAACCCGGTGGTGGTGTTCGGCACCGAGGAGCAGCGCCGACGCATGCTGCCGCCCATGGTGGAAGGCCGCGAGAAGGCCTGCTTCGCCGTCACCGAGCCCAACACCGGCCTCAACACCACCCAGCTCAAGACCCGCGCGGTGGCCAAGAACGACCGCTACGTGGTCAATGGCCAGAAGGTGTGGATCTCGACGGCGCAGGTCGCGCACAAGATCCTGCTGCTGGCGCGGACCACGCCGCTGGAGGAGGTCAAGAAGCCGACCCACGGCTTGAGCCTGTTCTACACCGACTTCGACCGCAAGCGGGTCAAGGTCCACGAGATCGAGAAGATGGGGCGCAAGATCGTCGACTCCAACGAGCTGTTCTTCGAGGATTTCGAGATCCCCATGGAGGACCGCATCGGCGAGGAAGGCCGCGGCTTCGAATACATCCTCGAAGGCATGAATCCGGAGCGCATCCTGATCGCGGCCGAGGCCGTGGGCCTCGGCAAGCTGGCGCTGGGCAAGGCCGCCGACTACGCCAAGACCCGCATCGTGTTCAACCGTCCGATCGGGCAGAACCAGGCGATCCAGCATCCGCTGGCCAAGAACTGGATGGAGCTGGAGGCGGCGTGGCTGATGGTGATGTCGGCGGCCTGGCAATACGACAACGGCCTGCCCTGCGGCGCGGCGGCCAACGCCGCCAAATATCTCGCCGGCGAGGCCGGTTTCCAGGCCTGCGAGCAGGCGGTGATGACCCATGGGGGCTTCGGCTATGCCAAGGAATTCCACGTCGAGCGCTACCTGCGCGAGGTGCTGATCCCGCGCATCGCGCCGATCAGCCCGCAACTGGTGCTGAGCTTCATCGCCGAGAAGGTGCTCGGCCTGCCGAAATCGTATTGAGGCGGGCCCTGCAGCGAGGAGTTGAGGGCTACGACGCGATTAACGTTATCGTCATCCTGAGTGTCTGACCGAAAATGCAGCGAGCATTTTCAAGATGTTGCGATTGCTGTTTTTTTCGTCATGGCCGGGCTTGTCCCGGCCATCCACGTCTTTCTTGCAGCCGTGCCGTTAAGTCGTGGATGCCCGGCAGACCTTAGTCCTAGCGATCCGTCAAAGACGGATCGCGCTGGCCGGGCGTGACGAGTTCATCAATAACGGCCTGATTTTATTGGCTGCAATTTTGAGTCAGACTCTGAGGAGCATCGCCAACGGGTCCGCGCGA
The DNA here is from genome assembly GCA_031291445.1 of Xanthobacteraceae bacterium. Classification (GTDB taxonomy): domain Bacteria; phylum Pseudomonadota; class Alphaproteobacteria; order Rhizobiales; family Xanthobacteraceae; genus Bradyrhizobium_A. Next base: position 68,687 of record JARLJA010000102.1, read on the forward strand.
AGCGCGGCCCGATGACAGGCTCCGCGATGCGTCTCGAAGGATGGCAGCCCGCGCCGCTCATCCTTCGAGACGGAGCTTCGCGACTCCTCAGGATGGCGATGATCCCGTACTTGACGCGCGCAAGCCGCGCGAGGCGTGGTGCGTCCTGCTGGACGGCAGCGACGTCTGCTTTGCGCCGGTGCTGTCGCCCGCCGAGGCGCCGCACCATCCCCACCACCGGGCCGCGCGACCTTCGTGGAGATCGATGGCGCGGTGCAGTCGGCGCCGGGACCGCGCTTCAGCCGCACTTCGCCGCCCGTTCCGCGCAGCGCGCGGCAATGCGAGGACGATGCCGCGGACCTGCTGGGGCGCTGGCGGATCGATGCCGGGCGCGTCGCGGCGCTCCGTCGGGCGGGAATCGTGAGGTAGACGCCGCGATCTGGTGGCCCGTTGCGGGGAATTCGCGGCTTGCGGGCGCCAATTCGCGCCAGCGGGCTCGCTATTGGTTCCTTTGCCCCCCATATATGGGTTTGGCTTCAGCAGTGCACCGCGAACCGGCGACGGTCGCTTCGTAACCGGGAAGGGACCACGACATGACGCTCACGCGAGGCGGCTTTCGGCACTACGACTCCGATCGTGGGGTCGTCCTGTTCACGATGACGAATGTGGCCACCGAGGTGTCGTGCGCGATCAGCTCCGCGGCGATGGACGACCTGGACGGGTCGACCGGAACGAAGCCGGGCCAGCGCGAAGAACAGTTCCTGAGGCATCGCGATCGCATCGAAGAGCGCGCCTCGCGCAAATTCGTCGACGCCGAGCTCGAGGGGCGTCCTCCCGGCGTCATTCTCCGCACCGTCGACTTTCGCTGAGGGGCGGCGCCGCAGGGCGCGCTCCGAACATGCGCGTTGCTGGTTCTACGCCCCGATCTCGCACGGCCCGCGTTCGATGATGGCCCAGGCCTGCTCGGCCATGCCGGGGGTGCGGTTGTGCGAGGCGATCACGGAGGCGGCGTTGCCGTCGAGCACGCGGCGGTAGACGCCCTGGGCGATGGACGCCAGCCGGAACAGCGCGAAGCCGAGGTAGAAGTTCCAGTCGGTCACCCGCGCCCGCCCGACCCGCCGCAGATAGGCGGCGACGTACTCCTCCTGCGTCGGCACGCCGAGCGCGCGATGGTCGACGCCCTTCAGGCAGCCGAAGGTGCCGCCGGTCTCGAATTCCCACATCAGCCCATTGTAGGCGATGTCGGCGAGCGGATGGCCGAGCGTGCTCAGCTCCCAGTCGAGCACGGCGACGAGGCGCGGCTCGGTCGGATGATACATGGTGTTCTGCAGGCGGTAGTCGCCATGGGCGATGGTGACCGCGCCGTCGTCGGCGGGGATATGGGCAGGGAGATATTCGATCAGCCGCTCCATCGCCGGGATGTCCTCGGTCTGCGCGCCGCGGTACTGCTTGATCCAGCGGCCGATCTGGCGCTCGAAATAGCCGCCGGGCCGGCCGTAGTCGGACAGGCCGATCGCGCCGACGTCGACCTTGTGCAGCCGGGCGAGCGTCGCATTGAGATCGTCGTAGACGGCGGCGCGCTGGTCGCGGGTGAAGCCGGGCAACTGCGCATCGGCGAACACCCGGCCTTCGATGAAATCCATCACGTAGAAGATGACGCCGATGACCTCGCGGTCGACGCAGAGCGCGCGCATCCGCGGCACCGGCACGTCGGTCGCGCCGAGCGCCTTCATGACGCGGTATTCGCGGTCGACCTGATGGGCGCTCGGCAGCAGCGTGCCCGGCGGCTGCTTGCGCAGTACGAATTTGCGCGTGGTGCCGTGATGCAAGGTGGCGAGCACGAAGGTCGGGTTGGAGGCGCCGCCGCTGATCTGGGTGATCTGCGTGAGTTCGCCGAAATCCTCGATCTCGCCGCGGCACCATTCCGCGAACCGCCCGTAGTCGAAAGCGTGCTGCGGCTTGACGTCGGCGACGAGACTGCGGCGATCGGCATGGGTGTTCTTTCAGTCAATGGCAAACAGAGGCCGCAATTTTGACCTCTGTTATCTCACTCGTCATGCGCGGGCTTGACCCGCGCATCCACTCTTTGGTGTCGTGCCGCGTCGCAAAGCGTGGATGGCCAGGTCAAGCCCGGCCATGACGATGGAAAGGCTCGTTGCGCGCGCTCGTCGAGGATCGCGCTATGCGCAGCTGTCGGGGCAGATATCCCCTTCCCAGAGCTGGGAAGGGGAAACCACTCATGCCCGCGTCGTCAGCTCGTTGCGGCCGACCACCATCCAGTGCACCTCGTCCGGACCGTCGGCGAAGCGCAAATGGCGAACGTCGGTGTAGAGTTCGGCCAGCGGCGTCCAGTTGGAGATGCCGGTGGCGCCGTGCATCTGGATCGCCTGGTCGATGATCCTGCAGGTGCGCTCGGGCACCATGGCCTTGACCATGGACACCCACACCCGCGCCTCCTTGTTGCCCAGCACGTCCATGGCCCTGGCCGCCTTCAGCACCATCAGCCGCATGGCCTCGATCTCGCAGCGCGCCTGCGCGATGATCTGCAGGTTGCCGCCGAGATGGGCGATCTTCTTGCCGAAGGCCTCGCGGGTGAGCCCGCGCTCGACCATCAGGTCGAGCGCCTTCTCGGCCTTGCCGATGGTGCGCATGCAGTGATGGATGCGGCCGGGGCCGAGCCGGAGCTGGGAGATCTCGAAGCCGCGGCCCTCGCCGAGCAGGATGTTGTCCTTCGGCACGCGCACGTTGGTGAAGCGCATGTGCATGTGGCCGCGCGGCGCGTGGTCGTGGCCGAACACGTGCATCGGGCCGAGGATCTCGACGCCGGGCGTGCCCATGGGGACGAGAATCTGGGACTGCTGCTTGCTCGGCGCCGCGGTCGGATTGGTCTTGACCATGACGATCATGATCTTGCAGCGCGGGTCGCCGGCGCCGGAGATGTAGTACTTCTCGCCGTTGATCACCCAGTCGTTGCCGTCGAGCACGGCGGTGGTGGAGATGTTCTTGGCGTCGGATGAGGCGACGTTGGGCTCGGTCATGACGTAAGCCGAGCGGATTTCGCCGGCGAGCAGCGGCTTCAGCCACTTCTCCTTCTGCTCATGGGTGCCGACGCGCTCCAGCACCTCCATGTTGCCGGTATCGGGCGCCGAGCAGTTCATCGATTCGGAGCCGAGCGGATATTTGCCGAGCTCGGCGGCGATGTAGGCGTAGTCGAGGTTGGACAGGCCCTCGCCGGTCTCGGCGTCCGGCAGGAAGAAGTTCCACAGGCCCTCGGCCTTCGCCTTGTCCTTGGCCTTCTGCAGCACCTCGAGCTGGCCCGGCGCAAAGCTCCAGCGGTCGGTCTTCTTGCTCTCCAGCCGCTCGAACTCGATCTGGATCGGCGCCACGGTCTCGCGGAGGAACTTCTTCACATGGTCGTAGAGCGGCTGCGCCCGTTCCGACATGCGCAGATCGTTCAACTCGTCGGTCGGATTGAGGCCGAAGCCCGCCGTTCGCGTCACGTTGATGTTCATGGTGCCGTTCCTCCGCTGCCTGTCATTGTTTTTGCCGGCTCATTGTGAATGCCGGCCACAACATTATCAATACGGCGCGGCAGTTCTGACGGATATTCAAACGGTTGTTTGAAGCAGTGCATGCCCCAATTACCACGCGTCCACGCAGGGCCGCTTGCGGGTCTCGCGCTTCGGCGGCGCCGGCACCGAACGCAGGCCTGCCATGATCCAGTGCCGGGTGTCGGCGGGGTCGATCACCTCGTCGATCTCGAGCACCGAGGCGATCGAGACCGCCTTGCCGTTGGCGTAGAGCTCGGCGACCTTGGTCTTGAAGTAGTTTTCGCGCTCGACCGGATCGGCGATCGCCTCCATCTCCTTGCGGAAGCCGAGCCGGACATAGCCCTCCAGACCCATGCCGCCGAATTCGCCGGTCGGCCACGCCACCGTGAAGAACGAAGCGTGGAAGCCGCCGCCGATCATCGACTGGGCGCCGAGGCCGTAGCCCTTGCGCAGCACGATGCCGAACAGCGGCACCGTGAGGCTCGCGCCGGTGACGAACATCCGCGCCACGTGGCGGACGATGGCGGTCTTCTCGGCCTCCGGCCCGACCATGAAGCCCGGGGTGTCACACAGCGACACGATCGGGATGTCGAAGGCGTCGCACAGCTGCATGAAGCGCGCCGCCTTGTCGCCGGCCGGTGCGTCGATGGCGCCGCCGAGATGCATCGGGTTGTTGGCGATCAGGCCGAACGGCTTGCCCTCGATGCGGATGAAGGCGGTGATGATGCCGACCCCGAAGTCGCGGCGGAGCTCGAGCACCGAGCCTTCGTCGGCCACCAGGTCGATCACGGCGCGGATGTCGTAGACCCGCAGCCGGTTCTCCGGGATCGCCCGGCGTAGCCGGCGCTGGTCCGGCGCGGTCCAGTCGGTAATGGCGCCCTGGAAATACGACAGGTACTTCTGCGCGACGCGGGTGGCTTCCTCCTCGTCCTCGACCAGGACGTCGACCACGCCGTTGGGCGCCTGGAACGAGACCGGGCCGACCTCGGCGGGATGATAGACCCCGAGCCCGCCGCCCTCGATCATCGCCGGCCCGCCCATGCCGATCGAGGCGTTCTTCGTTGCGATGATGACGTCGCAGCAGCCGAGCAGCGCGGCGTTGCCGGCGAAGCAGTAGCCCGAGACCACGCCGACCACCGGCACCAGGCCCGAGAGCCTGGCGAACTGGACGAATGACGGGCCGTCCAGCCCGGTCATGCCGAGCCGGTCGGTGTCGCCGGGCCGGCCGCCGCCGCCCTCGGCGTAGAACACCAGCGGCAGCCGCCACTGCTCGGTCAGGGTCAGCATGCGGTCGATCTTCTTGTGGTTCATGTGGCCCTGGGTGCCGGCCAGCACGGTATAGTCGTAGGCGATCACCATGCAGCGCGCCGCCGTCTCGCCGACCTTGTCGGCGTTGACGGTGGCAACCCCGGTGATCAGGCCGTCGGCGGGGGTGTTCTTGATCAGGTCATCGAGCTTGCGGCGGCGACGCTGGGCCGCGACCGCGAGCGAGCCGTATTCGACGAACGATCCCGGATCGACCAGCCGGGCGACGTTCTCCCGCGCGGTGCGCTGGTTGGTGGCGCGCCGGCGCTTGACCGCCTCGGGCCGGTTCTCGTCGCGGGTGTTGGCGTGGCGCGCGTTGACTTCGGCGAGATCGGCGCGGATGTGGTCGAGATCGAATTCCTCTTCGGCCTCGACCTCGTGACCATCGACCTCGGCCGGGGCGATGAACAGGATCGGCTCGCCCTGCATCAGCGTCACGCCGGGGCCGGCGACGATCTTCGTCACCGTGCCGCCGTGCGGCGCGGTGACGAGATGCTCCATCTTCATGGATTCGATCACGGCGATCTGCTGGCCGGGCCGCACCAGGTCGCCCTCGGTCACGGCGGTCGCCACCACCGTGCCCTGCAGAGGCGCCGGGATCGCCACCGAGCCCTCGGGGGCCGCGGCCGCCGTCGCCGGCGTCGCCGCGCTCGCGGCGGCGGGAGCGGTGGCGGCAAAGAACAGCGGACGCGCCGGGCTGCCGGCGTCGCCGACCAGGGCGGCGACATGGCTGTCGATGAAGCTGGTGGCGATGCGGTTGGCGACGAAATCGGGATGCGCCAGCACCGCCTGCAGGAAGGCGATGTTGGTGTCGACGCCGCCGATGCGGAATTCGCGCAAGGCGCGCGCCGCCTTCGCCACCACGTCGCTCCAGCGCGGCGACGGCGCATGCACGATCACCTTGGCGAGCAGCGAATCGAACGCGGCGCTGGTGCGGTAGCCGCAATAGCCGAAGGTGTCGATGCGGACGCCGGGGCCGGACGGCGGGTCGAACACGCTCAGCGTGCCGCCGGTCGGTTGCGTCGCGCCGCTGGCGTCCATCACCTCCATGTTGACCCGCAGCTGCATGGCATAGCCGCGCGGCGCCGGCACCGCCGTCTGGGTCAGCCCGAGCGAGGCCAGCGTGGCGCCGGCGGCGACCGCGAGCTGCGAGGCCACCAGGTCGACGCCCAGCACCTCCTCGGTCACGGTGTGCTCGACCTGCAGCCGCGGATTGGCCTCGATGAAGGCAAAGGAAGTGTCGTCGCCCGACGCATCGCCGTCGACCAGGAATTCGAAGGTGCCGAGGCTGTCGTATTGCGCGGCGGCGGCGAGCTGCTTGGCGGCATCGACGATGCGGGAGCGCAGGGTGTCACTGAGCGAGGGGCTCGGCGCCACCTCGATGAGCTTCTGGTTGCGGCGCTGGATGGTGCACTCGCGTTCCCAGAGATGGCTGATGGCGCCGTGGCGGTCGCCGATGATCTGCACCTCGATATGCCGTGCCTTGCGGATCAGCCGCTCGACATAGACGCCGTCGCTGCCGAACGCCGCCTTGGCCTCGGACTGGCAGCGGGCATAGGCCTCGGCGAGCTGGCCGGCGTCGTCGACGATGCGCATGCCGCGGCCGCCGCCGCCGGCCATCGCCTTGATCATGACCGCGGCGCCCTTGCCCAGCGAGGCGAAGAAGGCTTTGGCCTCGTCGAGGGTGGTCGGGCCGCTGGTGCCGTCGATCACCGGGACGCCGCAGCGCCTGGCCAGCGCCTTGGCCTCGACCTTGTCGCCGAACAGCTCGAGCGCCTCGGGCGAGGGCCCGACGAACACGATGCCTTCCTCGGCGCAGCGCCGCGCCAGCGCGGCGTTCTCGCTGAGGAAGCCGTAGCCCGGATGCAGCGCGTCACAGCCGGACGCCTTGGCGGCGTCGATCACCGCCTCGATGTCGAGATAGGCGCGGGCGCCGCGCCCGGGGATCTCGCGGGCCTCGTCGGCGGCGCGAACATGCAGCGACAGCGCGTCGTCGGCGGGATGGATCGCGACCGTGGCGAGGCCGGTGTCGCCGGCGGCGCGGGCGATGCGGATGGCGATCTCGCCGCGGTTGGCGATCAGGAGCTTGCGAAATGACATGACGCTTTCCAATACGGCTTTAGGACTTCAGTTGGAGACCGCGCGGCGCGATCTCGTTGCTCTCAGCGTCATGCGCGGGCTTGACCCGCGCATCCACTCTACTAGTGCCGAACGCTGGTCTCTAAGAGTGGATGGCCGGGTCAAGCCCGGCCATGACGATCTCACGTGGGGGCCGCGCTGTGGCTCGCCATTTTGAGCCGGCCCGATCTCGCGCTCACGCGTTGAGCTCCTGCTTCTTGACCTTGCCGGTTGCGGTCATCGGCAGGGCCTCGATGATCCGGACCTCCGGCACCTTGTAGATCGCCATGCGCTCCTTGCACCAATCCTGCAGCTGCTGCTCGGTGATGGTGCCTTCGGCTTCCGGCTTGAGCTGGATGAACGCCACCGGCACCTGGCCGCGGTCGGGATCGGCGCGCCCGACCACGCCGGAGCCCAGCACCGCCGGGTGCTGGCCGAGCAGCGCCTCGATCTCCGGCGGAAACACGCTCATGCCCTTGACCTTGAGCATCTCCTTGCGGCGGCCGAGGAAGTGGAGGAAGCCATCGGTGTCGATCAGCCCGATGTCGCCGGTGCGCAGCCAGCCGTCGACCAGGGCTTCGGCGGTCGCCTCGGGCTTGTTCCAGTAGCTCTTGAGCAGCGACGGCGTGCGGACGCGGATCTCGCCCTCGCCGCCGAGCGGCACCAGCGCGCCGGTCTCGAAGTCGGTGATCTTGAACTCGGCGCCGGGCACCGGCAGGCCGACGAAGATCGGCTGCGAGTTGAGATCGAAATCGCCGTCCTGGAAACCGGTGGTGAAGGTGTTGGAGGTGTGGGTCTCGGTCATGCCCCAGGCGCTCTCGGCCAGCACCGTGCCGGTGAGCTGCTTCCAGCGCCGCCGGTAGTCGGCATTGAGCTTCTTGACGAACGACACCACGCGGACCTGCTGAAGCGAGCTCAGGTCGAATTCGCGGAAGCGGGGATGGTCCATCAATTCGACCGCGCCGTCGACCGGCATCGCGGTCAGCGTGACCTTGTGGGTCGCGATCGCGGAGAGCACACCGAGGGCGTCCCAGCGCGCCATCAGCACCAGCGTCGCGCCGGCGAACAGTGGAAAGATCAGGCCGAGATTCTCGCCCGCGATCCAGAACTCCGGGAAGAACGACAGGAACACGCTCTGCTCGGTGATGTCGATGGCGATGCCGGCATTGGCGGCGGCGGTGTAGACCATGTCGCGCTGGGTGTGCACGCAGCCCTTGGGCATGCCGGTGGTGCCGCCGGTGTAGTTCAGCGCCGCGACGTCGTCGAGCGCGGCTGGCGGCAGCGCCGCGACGTCGCCGATCGCGGCAAGCGCCGGCAGCAGGTCGGTGGCGCCCGCCACCGCGATCCGCGGCGTCCGCAGCGTGTCCGGCACCGGGATCGACGGGTTGGCGGGAAGCACGTCGGCGAGGCTGGTGACGATGACCTCGCGGAGCTTCGTCTTCGTTCTGACCTGCTCGACGGTCTCGACCAACTGGTCGAGCGCCACGATCACCTCGGCGTCGGTGTCGTTGAGCTCGTATTCGAGCTCGAAGGCGCGCGACAGCGGGCTGACCGGCACGTGGACCGCGCCGAGCTTGAGGATGCCGAAGAACACGATGTGAAACTGCGGGCAGTTGGGCAGGAACACGGCGACGCGGTCGCCCTTGCGCACGCCCTTGGCGGCGAGCAGGGCGGCGAAGCGGTCGCTCTGGCGGTCGAGCTCGCCGTAGCTCAGCACGTGGCCGTAGAAGATCACCGCCGGACGCGAGGATTTGCGCCGGGCCCAGGCCCGCAGATATTCGGTCAGCGGCACCTCGCCATGGGGATATTGCGGCTCGCGCGGGGCGTCCTTCGGCCAGGCCTTGCGCCACAGCGCGTGCAGTTGCGCCAGATAGTCCTGTTCGGTCTGGGGGTGGGTCATGTCCGTCCTGTCCTTGGTGAATCCTCAGCGCCGTTTCATGGTCGGGTCGAGCGCCACCCGCAGCGATTCGCCTAAGCCGTTGAAGGCCAGCGCGGTCAGCAGGATCGCGAGCCCCGGCGGATACATCTGCTCGGGAGCGATCTCCATGTTCTGGTAGGCGCGCGCCAGCATCGCGCCCCAGCTGGCGTTGGGCGGCTGGATGCCGAGGCCGAGGAAGCTGAGGCTGGCTTCCGCCAGCAGCGCGCCGGCGAGCAGCAGCGTGACCTGGACGATGACCGGCTGGATGGTGTTGGGCAGCACGTGGCGCCACAGGATGCGGCTCGTCGAGGCGCCGAAGCAGCGGGCGCTGTCGACATAGAGTTCGTGGCGCACCACCAAGGTGCGCGCCCGCACCAGGCGGGCAAGCTGCGGCGCGAACACGATCCCGACCGAGATCATGCCGTTGGTCAGCCCAATGCCGAGCGCACCGGTCACCGCGATCGCGAGCACGATGGCGGGAAACGACAGGAAGCTGTCGATGATTCGGCTGATCACCGCGTCGACCCAGCCGCCGAGATAGCCCGCCAGCAGGCCGACCGGGACGCCGATCACGACGGCGACCGCGACCGCGAGAAAGCTCGCATAGAGCGAAGCCATGCCGCCGTGGATCAGCCGGCTCAGGACGTCGCGGCCGAGGTCGTCGGCGCCGAGCCAGTGCTCCGCCGACATCGGCGCCATCATGGCGTTGAAGTCCTGTGCGGTGGGTGACTGCGGCGCGACCCATGGCGCCAGCGTGGAGACCGCGACCAGCGCGACCAGGAAGGTCAGGCTCACCGCACCGCGCGGATCGGAGCGGAACCAGCGGGCGAAGCCGCTGAGCCGGCCCGGCCGCCGATCGGCCATGATCGCGACCTCGGCCATCAGGCGATCCTCGGGTCGAGCAGGTTGTAGAGAATGTCGGTCACGAGATTGATCGCGACCACGATCAGCACCATGACGAACACCACGCCCTGCACCACCGGGAAGTCGCGATGGATCGCGGCGTTGACGATCAGGCCGCCCATGCCGGGGATCGCGAACACCGCCTCGACGACGACGGTGGCGGCCAGCAGGCGGTTGAATAGCAGGCTGATCACGGTCAGGAGATTGACGCTGACGTTCTTGAGCCCGTGCCGCCACAAGATCGCCGACGGCGACAGCCCCTTGGCGTGCAGCGTGCGGACCTGCTGGGAATGCAGGATCTCGACCAGCGACGAGCGGAGCTGGCGCGCGACCTCGGCGATACCGCCGGCGGCGAGCGCGCAGGCCGGCAGGATGGCATGGCTCAGCGCGCCGCCGACGCTCTGGCTCAGGGATACGGCGCCGGTGGCGGGCAACCAGTTGAGGTCGAGCGCGAACAGCGCCACCAGCAGCATGCCGAGCCAGAAGTTCGGCACCGCGACGCCGAGCGAGGCGATGGTCATCACCAGGCCGTCGAGCCAGGAATCCTGGCGGCTGGCGGCGGCGATGCCGAGCGGAATGCCGATGAGGAGCGCGAGCGCCATCGCCAGCACCACGACCAGCAGCGTATGCGGCAGGCAGCGGGCGATCGAGGCCACCACCGCCTCGCTCGACAGCAGCGAGTGCGACAGGTCGCCGTGCAGCGCCTTCCACAGCCAGGCGCCGTATTGCACCAGGAACGGCTGGTCGAGCCCGTAGAGGTGGCGGATCTCCGCGATCCGGGCGTCGGAGGCATTGTCGCCGGCGAGCGTCACGGCGACGTCGCCCGGCACCAGCTTGAGCAGTGCGAAGACGATGAAGGTCGACAGCACGAGCACCGGCACCGCCTGGACGAGGCGGCGGCCGATGACGGCGCTTTTGCTGGAGAGGGACATCGTTCGCCTGGGGTCTCGCGGTGCCGGTCAGCCGAGGGAGATGTGTTCGAATTTCGGCTTGCCCAATAGGTCGGGCTTGTAGCCCTTGGCCTTGGGCGACAGCGCGTCGAGCTCGTACTGGAACGCGATCGGCGCCGACAGCGCGTTTTCCATGACGAAGCGCTGGATCTTGGCGAACACCGCGGCGCGCGCGGCGAGGTCCTCGCTCTCGCGGCTCTGCTGGATCAGGGTCGACAGCGCCGGATCGCATTCGCGGCCGGCGTTGTAGTAGGCGCCTTTGTCGAAGCCGAGCGCGTAGGTCATGCTTGGATCGGGCCGCCCGGTCCATGCCGACAGCAGCATGTCGAACTTCTTCTCGGTGGCGAAGAACTGCGCGCTGATCTCGGGAATGGTGCCGCGGGTGAAGGCGAGCCGGATGCCGGCCTGCCCGAGCTGGGCCTGCAGCACCTCGCTGCGCTGGACCGAGTCCTGGTCGTTGTAGCTGCCGATGGTGAGCTGGATGCCGTCCTTGAAACCGGCGTCGGCCAGCAGCTTGCGGGCTTTGTCGGGATCGTGCGGATAGAGCGTGGAGACCGACTTGTCGTAGGCCCAGTGCGAGCTCGGCAGCGTCATGGTCGCCGCTTCGCCCAATCCGCCCATGGTCGCCTTGACGAAGGCGTCGCGGTCGAGCGCGAAGTTGACCGCCTGCCGGACCTTGACGTTGTCGAGCGGCGCGCGGGCATAGTTGAAATAGAGCTGGACGCAGTAGAGCGTCGGGGCGGCGACGATCTGCAACTGCTTGGCGCGGTCGATCACCGGCTTGAGGCGGGCGGGCAGCGAGAACGCGAGGTCGCGCTCGCCGGCGACCACCGAGCGCAGCGCGGTGGCGGCTTCGGGGATGATCGCGATATCGATGCCGTCGAGATAGGGGCGCCCGGGGCGCCAGTAGGCGTCGTTGCGCGTCACGACGACGCTCTCGTTGTCGGCCCAGCTGACGAACTTCCAGGGACCCGCGCCGACCGGCTTGCGGTTGGTGTCGTCGCCCAGCGCCTTGAGATTGGCCGGCGACGCCATCATGCCGGAACGGTCGGACAGGATCGCGGGCAGCGCGGTGTCGGGATTCTTCAGCCGCAGCGTGACTTGAAGCGGGCCGGTGACCTCCACCGCGGCGATGCTGGTGAGGTCGGCCTTGATGTTGGAGCGCGGGTCCTGGCGGTTGCGGTCGAGATTGAACTTGACCGCCTCGGCGTCGAGCGCGGTGCCGTCGTGGAATTTCACGTCCTTCTCGAGGTCGAGCACCATGGTCTTGGGATCGGGATAGGACCACTTGGCAAGACCCGGCTTCGGCTTCAGCGTGTCGTAGTCCCATTCGACCAGGGTGTCGTACATGGTCCACAGGATGGTGTGGTCGGCGCCGGAACCGCCGGTGGCGGGATCGAGCGACGACGGATTGGCCGGCGCCGCGACCTTGAAAATGCCGCCCTTCCTGGCCGCGTCCTGCGCCCACGCCGGGAGGCCCGTGGCCCCGGTGACGGCAAGGCCGCCGGCGAGCGCAACGATCTCGCGCCTGGTCAAGGCGCCGCGTACTGCGTGTGTCATCTCATTCTCCTCCCGCATGGTATTGTTGGTTGGGGACGCGCTGCGGCGGCCCTTCGATGGTCGAGAAATGGCAGGCCACCCGATGACCGGGCTTGATCTCGCGCCAGGCGGGGACCTCGGCGGCGCAGCGCGGCTGCGCCACCGGGCAGCGGGTGCGGAAGCGGCAGCCCGAAGGCGGCGCGACCGGGCTCGGAATCTCGCCCTCGAGCACGATCCGGCGGCTGGTCCGCAGCGCCGACGGCAGCGGCACCGGTTCGGCGGACAGCAGCGCCTGGGTATAGGGATGCAGCGGCCGTTCGACGACGGCTTCGGCGGGACCGAGCTCCATCAGCTTGCCGAGATAGGTCACGACAATGCGGTCGGAGATGTGCGAGACCACCGAAATGTCGTGGGTGATGAAGACGTAGGTGAGCCCGAACTCGCGCTGCAGGTCGGCGAACAGATTGAGGATGTCGCCGCGGATCGAAACGTCGAGCGCCGCCACCACCTCGTCGCACACGATCACCTTGGGACGCAGCATCAGGACGCGAGCGATGTTGACGCGCTGCTTCTGGCCCCCGGACAGCTGGTGCGGATAGCGCTCGGCGAGGTCGCGCGGCAGGCCGACGCGGGCGAGCGCGGCGAGGCCTGCGTCGCGGCGCGTGTGGTCATCGCCGTCCTTCATGATTTCGGCCGGCTCGATCACGCTGTCGAGGATGGTCATGCGCGGGTTGAGCGCGGCGTTGGGATCCTGGAACACGATCTGGTAGTCGCGGCGGTGCCTGCGGAACGCGGCACCCGTGAGCGTCGCCGGATCGAGGCCGCGATGCAGGATCCGGCCTTCGGTCGGCTTGATCAGCGACACCAGCGCGCGGCCGAGCGTGGTCTTGCCCGAGCCGGACTCGCCGATGATGCCGAGCGTCTCGCCGGCGCGGACGTCGAAGTCGATGCCGTCGACCGCCTTGACCGTGTCCTTGCCGTCGCGGGTTGGAAACAGGATCCGCAGGTTCTCGACCGTCACGATCGGATCGTCGATGCCGGAAGGCCGCGCGATATCCACTGACGCCGCCATCACCGCACCGCTCCGGGCAGCGTCAGTTCGCGGGCGCGGCAGCAGCGCACGCGGTGCGATGGCGCCCGTTCGACCAGCGGCTGCGCGCTCGCGCAATTCACGGCAGCATGGCCGCAGCGCGGCTGGAAGCGGCACCCGGGCGGCATGGCGAGCAGCGACGGCACCCGTCCCGGGATCGACGGCAATGCGCCGCGGCGCGCGCTCAATCCGGGCAGCGAGCGCAGCAGGCCCGAGGTGTAGGGATGGCCGGGCCTGGTCAGCGCGGCGTCGACGGGGGCGTCCTCCACCACCTCGCCGGCATACATCGTGATCATGCGGGTGCAGGTCTCGGCGACCACGCCGAGGTCGTGGGTGATGAACAAGAGCGCGGTGCCGGTGGCCTCGCTGAGGCGTTGCAGCAGATCGGTGATCTGGGATTGCACGGTGACGTCGAGCGCCGTGGTCGGCTCGTCGGCGATCAGCAGCTTCGGCCGGCAGATCAGCGCCATGGCGATCATCACGCGCTGGCGCATGCCGCCCGACAGCTGGTGCGGATAGTCGTCGCAGCGCCGTTCCGGCGCCGGGATGCCGACTTCGGCCAGCGCGGCGATGGCGCGGGCGCGGGCCTCCCTGCGGTCGGCGGGGAAGTGCGCGCGATAGGCCTCGCCGATCTGGTCGCCGACGGTGAACACCGGATCGAGCGCGCTCATCGGCTCCTGGAAGATCATCGCGATGTCGCGGCCGCGCACCGCGCGCATCTGCCGCTCCGGCAAGGTCGCAAGGTCCTGCCCCTCGAACCGGATCTCGCCGGACAATCGCGCCGACCGCGCCGGGAGCAGCCGCAGCAGCGCAAGACCGGTCACGGTCTTGCCGCAGCCGCTTTCGCCGACGATGCCGACGCGCTCGCCGGGAGCGACCGAGAAGCTGACGTCGCGAATGACATTGAGGTCGCCGTCGGAGGTGGCGAACGACAGCGACAGCGCCCGGACCTCGAGCAAGGCGCGCGCGCCGGCGCTGGCTGCGGGTCGATCGCGCGGAGGCGTCAGGGTCGCGGCGGGCATGTCGGCGGGGCCGGCCATCTTGCCGGATCGGTCAGGGCCGTCGCGGACCGGTGCGATCGGGCAAATCCGGCGCTGCCGCAGCGTCAGCTACCAGGACCCTCGCCGGAGACGACATTGTCATGACCTTGGCTCCTACCCTCGTTCGGCCGGTCTTGAAGCCGGCATATTTGGCCATTCGCCGCGGCCGCGCGGCCGATGCCGCGGGGAGCATAATGTCCGGGGTGGATGTCGCCACGGCTTCATCCACATGCCCTCACTACTGGCGCGTCGATTGTCAATTGTCAACAATTGACATTACGGGGTATAGATCGCGTCCGGAGCGTTCGGTCCAGGGCGGTCCGGTCCCGGAGGAGCGTCATGCCAGCGGCAGAGCGGAAGCGGCTCACCAGCGACGACGACGAGTTCGAACGCAAGTTCGCGCCGCGAACCCTGCCCGAGCAGGTCGCCGAGGAACTCGGCGCCGAAATCGTCAGCGGCCGCCGCAAATCCGGCGAGCGGCTGATCGAGCTCGATCTGGCGCAGCGCTTCGGCGTCAGCCGCGGGCCGATCCGCGAGGCGATCCGCATTCTCGAACGCCGCCGCCTGGTCGACCTGCAGCCGCGGCGCGGCGCCTACGTCAGGCCGCTGTCGCTCAAGTCGGTGGCCGACCTGTTCAACGTGCGGATGGCGCTGTCGCTGCTCGCGGTGCGGACCATGGCGACCTCGCCGGTCGAGAGCTACATCGAGACGCTGGGGCGGCGCTGCGTCGAGCTGAACGGCATGGTCGAGACCGGCGATCCCGTGGCCTTCGCCCGCGTCACCACGCGCGCGGTCAGGACGGTGGCGCGCGGCTCCGGCAACGACCTCCTGGTCGAGCACCTCACCGACCTCGCCAACCAGACGGTGTGGGCCACGATCTGGAAGGCGCCGCTCGACTATCAGACGCGCAAGATCCGCCGTGAGTCCGCCGATCTCATGCAGGCAACCTTCGATGCGATCGTGCGCCGCGACGCCGAGGCCGCGGTGGCGCATTTTCGCCGCCTGCTCGAGGACGATCGCGATCGCGCGCTGGCCTCGCTGTCGCGGATCATGTCGGGGGCGCTCGACCTCGGCGCCTTCGCGGAGCACGGCGCCGGCGAGGCCGGTCCTGCCGCAAGCGCGAAGGCGTGAGAGTCCGCCCCGAAATGCGAGCGATGGAATCGCGGGTGTTTCTATAAGCTCTCGTCATGCCCGGCCTTGTGCCGGGCATCCACGTCTTCAACTGAGCATCAGCAAGAAAGACGTGGATGGCGGGGAGACCTTAGTCCTGGCGATCCGTCGAAGACGGATCGCGCTGCCCGGCCATGACGAAAAAAATGAACGATACCCAAGATTCGATGTTCCTGCGGCCGCGCCTCCGCCACTTGTGCATTCCGCCGTTTTCCGCGTAGCCTCGGCGCCGCGTGAACGCAGGCCTTGAAAGGCGGCTCGGGGGAAACACGGGACATGTCGCAGGCGGTTGCGCTCAAATCCAGGCTTGGCGCCATCCTGCGCTCGACCAGCGGCAATTTCCTCGAACAGTTCGACTTCTTCCTGTTCGGCTTCTACGCCGTCAACATCTCCAAGGCCTTCTTCCCGACCGGCAACGAGGTCACCGAACTGCTGCTGACCTTCACGACATTCTGGCTCGGCGCGCTGATGCGCCCGGTCGGCGCCATCGTGCTCGGGGCCTATCTCGACCACATCGGCCGCCGCAAGGGCCTGATCCTCACGCTCGCGATCATGGCCGCCGGCACGGTGCTGATCGCGGTGACCCCGACCTATGCCAGCATCGGTCTCGCCGCCCCGATCATCGTGCTGGTCGGGCGCCTGCTGCAGGGCTTTTCCGCCGGCGTCGAGCTCGGCGGCGTCTCGATCTATCTGTTCGAGATCTCGACCCCGGGCAACCGCGGCTTCTACACCTCGTTCCAGTCGGCGAGCCAGCAGGTGGCGATCTTCGTCGCCGCCGTGATCGGCTACCTGCTCAGCACGCAGCTGGACGCCGACACCATCGCCGACTGGGGCTGGCGCATTCCGTTCTTCATCGGCTGCATCATCATCCCCTTCATCTTCGTGATCCGCCGCTCGCTGGAGGAAACCCCGGAATTCCTCGCCCAGAAGAAGCATCCATCGACGTCGGAGGTGTTCCAGGCGATGGCGGAGAACTGGCCGATCGTGCTGACCGGCATGTTCCTGTCGGCGATGACGACGGTCACGTTCTACTTCATCACCGTCTACACCCCGACCTTCGGCAAGAAGGTGCTGCTGCTGTCGGAAACCGCGAGCCTGCTCGTCACGCTGCTGGTCGCGACCACCAATTTCCTGTGGCTGCCGATCGGCGGCGCGATTTCCGACCGGATCGGCCGCAAGCCGGTGCTGCTGACTATCGCGGCGCTGGCGCTGCTCACCGCCTATCCGGCGCTGTCGTGGCTGGTCGCCGATCCGACCTTCGCCAAGATGCTGATGGTCGAGCTGTGGTTCTCCATGTGCTTCGGCATGTACAACGGCGCCATGGTGGCGGCGTTGTCGGAGGAGGTGCCGTCCCACGTGCGCACCACCTGCTTCTCGCTGGCGTTCAGCCTCGCGGTGGCGCTGTTCGGCACCTTTACGCCGCTGGCCTCGACCTGGCTGATCAAGACCACGGCCGACCGCGCCTCGCCCGGCTTCTGGCTGATGTTCGCCGCTGCTTCCGGACTCATCGCCACCCTGGTGCTCTATCGCAACCGTCGCGTCGTCCCGGCGACGGCGTAACCCGAGAGCGGAAGTCGACACGCGACGCGTGGAAGCACCCACAGCCGCACGCGTCGCGACCGCGCGCTACGGCCAGCGCGCGCCGAAGCGTTCGGTGAGCGCGCGGCACACCGCCTGCAATTGCTCGACGATGGCCTCGTCGTCGGCGCGGGGAAAGGCGCTGGTCGCCATGGCGGTGGCGACCAGGACGGCGCGGCCCTGGATGTCGAGGATCGGCACCGCCGCCGCGCGCAATCCCGGAATCAGCAGTTCGTCGACGGTCGCGAACATGGTCCGCCGCACCCGGGCACGGATGGCGTCGATCTCGGCGCGCGTCACCGCGGACGCGGCCTCGTCGTCGCGCGCCGCCGCGATCTCGTCGTCGTTCATGAAACTCAAAAAGGCGTGGCCCGTCGCCGAATTGAACAGCGGCAGCACCGAGCCCACGGTGAGCGAGGTGACGACCGGCCTGCGGCCGGCGTACCAGCGCACGATGGTCGGCCCGAGCGGGCCGCGTGCGGCGAGCAGCGTGGTGCGGCCGCTGTCGCGGGTGAAGGCGGCGATGGCGGGATCGGCTTCCGCGAACACGTCGGTGCGCGCCAGCGCCGCGAGCCCGATCTGGATCGCCTGGGGCCCGAGTTCGTAGCGGCCCGAGGCGGCGTGCTGATGCGCCATGCCCGAGGCGATCAGGCTGGCGAGATAGCGATGGGCCTGCGATGGCGACAGGCCGGTGCGCCTGGCGATGGCGCCGAGCGGCGCGGGCTCGCCCTCGGCGGCGAGCGCGGCGAGCACGCGAAAGCCGATCTCCACCGACTGGATGCCGCGGCGGGCCGCCGGCGAAGTCTCGTGGTCGTCTTCGCCTTCTTCCGTCATGACGCTGCGCCGAGGATCGACAGGAATTCGGGATCGACCGGCGCACCCTTCAGTCCGCCGTCCGCGGCGACCTTGGCCCAGGCCCGCACCTCGTGTCCGGTGGCGATGACCTTGCCGCCGGATTCGAGATGGTAGTCGACGCGAAAGCGCCGCTCGCCATCGCCGCGGATGGTGACCCTGATCTCAAGCTCGTCGTCGTAGCGCGCCGGCGCCTTGAAATCGGCATGGGCCTGCACGATCGGCGTCACCGTGCCGAAGCGCTTGCGGATCTCGCGCTGGCTCAGCCCGTGAGCCCGCAGGAACCGCTGAAAGGCGCTGTCGAACCAGTAGAAGTAGTTGGGATAGAAGACGATTCCGGCCTCGTCGCAGTCCCCCCACTCGATCATGACGGTGGTCTTGAACATCGTTTTGCCTTCCATTTGCATACTGTAAAACGATTTGTATAATAGCCAAAACTCAAGTGGGAGGACAGACGTGCGCATTGCCGTCCTTGGTGGGGGGCCCGGAGGCCTCTACTTCGCCTATCTCTGGAAAAAGCGTCATCCCGAAGCGCAGGTCGATCTGTTCGAACAGAACGCCGCCGGCGCCACCTGGGGCTTCGGCGTGGTGTTTTCCGAACAGGCGTTGGAGTTCTTGCGCGCGGACGATCCGGAGACGGTCGGCGTCATCGCGCCGCGCATGGAGAGCTGGAAGAATATCACGCTCAGCCTGCGCGGCGAGACCATCGAGATCGACGGCGTCGGGTTTTCCTCGATCGGGCGGCTCGAGCTTCTCAACCTGCTCCAGGAGCGGGCGCGCGGCGTCGGGGTCGCGGCGCGCTACGAGACCCAGATCGACGCGCTCGACGAGCTCAGAGGCTACGACCTGATCGTCGCCGCCGACGGGCTCAATTCGCTGGTGCGCCGCGGCTTCGAGGGCGACTTCGGCACCTCGGTGTCCTACTCCAGCAACAAGTTCGCCTGGTACGGCACCACCAGGCGCTTTCCGACGCTGTCGCAGACCTTCGTCGCCACCGACCGCGGCACCTTCAACGCCCACCACTATCGCTACGCGCCGGCCATGAGCACGTTCCTGGTCGAGTGCGACCGCGACACCTGGCGCCGCTACGGTTTCGCCGACATGACCATCGAGCAGTCGCAGGCGGTCTGCGAGGAGGTGTTCAGGGACACCCTCGACGGCCACCGGCTGATCTCCAACAAGTCGGTGTGGCGCAATTTCCCCTGGGTGTGGAACGAGCACTGGTCGTACCGGAACATGGTCCTGATCGGCGACGCCCTGCACACCGCGCATTTCTCCATCGGTTCGGGCACGCGGCTTGCCATCGAGGACGCCATCGCGCTGACCAAGGCGCTCGAGGCGCGCTCCGACGACCTCGCCGCCGCGCTTGAGCGCTACGAGGCCGAGCGCAAGCCGGTGGTGCAGAAGCTCGTCACCGCCGCGCGCACCAGCGCCGAGTGGTACGAACGCTTTCCCGACCACATGACGCGCGCGCCGATGGATTTCGCGTTCAGCTACATCACCCGGTCCGGGCGGATCGACCTGCCGCGGTTGCGGACCATGTCGCCGCAATTCATGGCGCGCTACGACGCCGCGCATGGGGCCGTGCAGGAGGCTGCGCGATGAGCGCGGCGGAGATCTCGCCGATCGCCGATCGGGTCCCCGTCGACAGTGCCGGCGCCCGCGAGATCGGCTTCGCGGTGCCGGAGCGCACCAACGCCAGCCGGATCCTGTTCGACAACATCACGGCCGGTCGCGGCGAGCGGATCGCGGTCACCGGTCCGGCCGGCACGCTCAGCTATGCCGCGCTGTGCGCCGAGGCGGCGCGCTGGGGCAATGGCCTGCTGTCGCTGGGGCTCGCACGCGGCGACCGCGTCCTGCTGCTGCTCGACGATACGCCGGCCTATCCGGCAGCGTTCTTCGGCGCGGTCCGCGCCGGACTGGTGCCGCTCCTGATCAACACGCTGACCCCGCCGGACCTGCTGCAGTTCTATCTGGCGGATTCCGGCGCCACCGTCGCCGTCACCGACGCCGACTTCAGCGCACGGTTCGACGCCACCGCCTGCGCCGGCACCAAGCTCGCGACGCTGATCGTCGTCAACGGCAAAGCCGGCGCCAACGCGGCCGGCCGCTGTCTCGACGCCGCCGCATGGCTGGCCTGGTTCTCGGCGAAACTGCCCGAGGCCGACACCCATCGCAACGACATGGCGTTCTGGATGTATTCATCCGGCTCGACCGGCCGCCCCAAGGGCATCGTCCATCTGCAGCACGACATGGCCTACAGCGAGGCGGCTTTCGCCCGCCACGTGCTGAAATTGTCGGCCGGCGACGTCTGCTTCTCGGTGCCCAAGATCTTCTTCGCCTACGGCTTCGGCAACGCCATCACCTTTCCGTTCACCGTCGGCGCGACGTCGCTGCTGCTGCCGGGCCAGCCGAAACCGGAGGCGATCTTCGCGGCCATCGAACGCTTCCGGCCGAGCGTGTTCTTCGGCCTGCCGACCCTCTACACCTCGCTCACCAAGGCGGCGGGCGCGCGATCGGCCGACTTCTCCTCCTTGAGGCTCGCGGTGTCGGCAGCCGAGGTGCTGTCGGCCGAGGTGTTCAATGCCTGGAAGGGGCTGACCGGCCTCGAGATCGTCGAGGGGCTGGGCTCGACCGAAGTGCTGCACGTCTATCTCTCCAACCTGGAAGGCGCCAAAAAGCTCGGATCGGCCGGCCTGCGCGTTCCCGGCTACGAGGTCGCGCTCAAGGACAAGGACGGCCGCGACGTCGACGACGGCGAGGAGGGCATCCTGTGGGTGCGCGGCGATTCCAACACGCCGCTGTACTGGAACAGGCCGGACAAGACCGCGGAGACCATCCGCGACGGCGGCTGGATCTACACCGGAGACCGTTTCGTCCGCGACGGCGACGGCTTCTACTTCTTCAAGGGGCGCGCCGACGACCTGATCAAGATTTCCGGGCAATGGGTCTACCCGCTCGAGGTCGAGCTGTGCCTGGCCGAGCATCCGGACGTCCGCGAATGCGCGGTGCTGGCGGTCGAACTGCCGGACCGGCGGATGACGCTGCGGGCCGTGGTGGCGATGACCACCGACGCCTTCGATCCCGACGCCGCCACAAGGGGGCTGCAGGACTTCGTCAAGGGCAGGCTGCTGCCTCACAAATATCCGCGCGAGGTGCTTTTCGTGCACGAACTGCCGAAGACCGGGACCGGCAAGATCGATCGCCAGGCGCTGCTGAAGGGCTGAGCAAGGCCGCGCACGGCTTCCGCCAATTCCGCCCCACGGCAGGCTCAACTGTCGGTGAAACCCGCGCCGGTGGCTTCCAAGATGTGATGGACTGGCATATGGTACCGCGAAATTTTGGAGCGAGCCAGCCAGCGTGAAGATCACTGCAATGAAGTCCGCGATTGTCTGTGCGGTCGCGGGGGCGCTCGCGATGTCGTCGGTTTCCAGGGCTTCCGCCGAACCCGACATGAACGGCGTCTGGGTTCCGGACGTCAAGGATCAGAAGCGCCAGGAAACCGAGAATATTCCGCCCTGGAAGCCCGAGATCCGGCCGCAGTTCGAGCATCTCGTCGCCGAGGAAAAGGCCGGCCGGCCGTTCCTGGTGCTCAGCCATTGCCTGCCGCACGGCATGCCGAGCTGGATGCTGATGACCCACAACGCGTTCGAGTGGCTCACCACCCCGGGCCGCATCACCATGCTCGGCGAGGTCGACGGCAACCGGATGCGGCGCATCTACCTGGACGGCCGGCCGCATCCCGAAGACCCCGACCTGACGCTGCACGGCCACTCGATCGGCCATTGGGAGGGCGACACCCTCGTCGTCGACACCACGGCGATCGCGCCGCAGGCCTACATCGCCACCAGCGAGGCCGCCGGCATTCCCAACAACGGCGACATGCACATCGTCGAGCGCTTCCACCTCGAGAAGCCCAACGTGCTCCATGACGAGATGGAGATCACTGCGCCGAAGGTCCTGACCACGACCTGGAAGACCACGCGGATCTTCCGCCGCTATCCCGAGCGTCACTACGAGATCACCGAGGGCGAATGCGAGCAGGAGGATCTCGTTGCCGGCAAGGACAAATACGGCAACGACATATTTATTCTCAACGCGCAGAACCCGGACGGTTCGGTCCGCGCCGTGAAGTAAGGATGGATGGAATGGTATCGCCCAGGACTTTTCTCTTCGCCGCCGGCCTGTCGCTGACCCTGAGCGTCGGCGTCTCGGCGCACCATTCCAATGCGGCCTACGACACCGACCATCCGCTGACCATGGAAGGTACCGTCAAGACCGTCAACTGGACCAACCCGCACATCACCTTCGTCATCGACAAGGACGCCAAGGAGGGCGAGCAGCCCAGCACCTGGGTGTTCGAGGTCTCCAGCCCCGGCGTGCTGACCCGCTCGGGCTGGACCAAGCGCTCGCTGCAGCCCGGTGACCACGCCGTGTTCCGCTACGCGCCGCTGCGCGACGGCACCAACGGCGGCTTCCTGCTCAAGGTCACGCTGCCGAACGGCCAGGAACTGAGCTACAGCCTGACGCCCGCCGATCAATGATCTGATGTTCGTCGCCGCCCTGACAGCGTTGAGCAAGTGGCTGGCGGCGACGTCGCTCAGCAGCACGATCCTGACCACCGGCTGGATCATCCCGACCTTGCAGACCGTTCACATCCTGTGCGTCGCCGTGCTGTTCTCGTCGGCGGTGCTGGTCGACCTGCGCATGCTCGGCGTCCTGCAGCGTGACGTGCCGCTGTCCGACGTGGCGCGGCGCTTCCTTCCGGCGATCTGGCCGATCCTGCTGGTCCTGCTGGTGACCGGGGGCCTGCTCATCGTCGGCGAGCCGCGCCGCTCGCTGGTGAACGGCACCTTCTACCTGAAGATGGCGCTGCTCGCGGTGGCGATCGTGCTGACCAGCGCCCTGCAGTGGTCGCTGGCGTCGACGCCCGGATTCTGGGACCGCGACACCGGGCGGCGGGTGGCGGGCGGCATCGCCGCCGTCGCCTCCATCCTGGTGTGGAGCGGCATCCTGTTCGCCGGGCGCTGGATCGCCTACACGCAGGCCGGATGATGCTGTCGCAGTCCCTGATCGCGTTCTTCGAAGACAGCGCGCTGGCGGACAGCATCCGCGAGAACGATATCCTGTTTCCGCTGATCGAATCGATCCATGTGCTCGCGATCTCGCTGGTGATCGGCTCGATCCTCGCCGTCGACCTGCGGCTCTTGGGCCTGGCGTCGGTCGGCCGCTCGGTGAGCCGCGTCACCAGCGGCGTGCTGCCGCTGACCTGGTGCGCGTTCGTGGTCGCGGTCGGCTCGGGCGGCCTCCTGTTCATCTCCAATGCCACCAAGTATCTGGCCAACGGCTATTTCGTCGCCAAGATGCTGCTGATCGCCGCCGCCGGCATCAACATGCTGGTGTTTCATGCCCTGAGCACCAGGGATCTGCCGCGATGGGAGAACGCGGCGCGGCCGCCGCTCCGGGCCCGGCTGGCCGGCGGGCTGTCGATCCTGCTGTGGGTCGCGGTGGTGGCCTGCGGCCGCTGGATCGGCTTCACCATGAAGGTGGGTTAGATGATGGTCGCTTGGCGCTGCATGGTTTTCGCCGCGGCGACGCTCGCTGTCCCGGCCGTCGTGCCGGCACTCGGCCAGGGGGTTGCGCCGCCTGCACCCTACGGAGCCCACGTCGATATCAAGACCTTCATGGAGCACGTGCTCACGCCGGCCGCCAAGGTGGTCTGGAGCGTCAACGGCGTCGTCATCGACGCCAGGGGCGAGCACGACCTCTCGCCCAAGACCGACAACGACTGGGAGCAACTGGTGAGTGGCGCGGCGACGCTGGCGGAAGCCACCAACGCGCTGATGATCCCGCAACGGGCGCGCGACCCGGACTGGATCCGCTACGCCCAGGACCTCGCCCGGGCGGCCGACAAGGCCTATCGCGCGGCCGAAGACCACGACCTCAAGTCGATTTCCGAGGTCAGCGACCGGCTCGACGGCATCTGCGCCGCCTGCCACCGGCACTACGGGGTCGAGTAGCGCCGACGTTTGTCACACGATCCGCGTCGTGTGATTGCCCCAGTAGCGATCGCGCAGCAGACGCTTGTAGAGCTTGCCGGTCGGCAGCCGCGGCATCTCCTCGATGAAGTCGACCGAGCGCGGTACCTTCTGGCGCGACAGCGCCTGCGCGCAGAACGCGATCAGCTCCTCCGCCAGTTCCGGCCCGGCTGCTATCCCCGCCATCGGCTGGATCACCGCCTTGACCTCCTCGCCGAGGTCGGCGTTGGGCACGCCGAACACCGCGGCGTCGGCGACCTTGGGATGGGTGATCAGCAGGTTCTCGCATTCCTGCGGATAGATGTTCACGCCGCCCGAGATGATCATGAAGGTGGCGCGATCGGTCAGGTAGAGATAGCCGTCGCGGTCGACATAGCCGACGTCACCGACCGTGCTCATGCTGCCGTCGGCGGAGCGCGCCTCGCTGGTCTTGCCCGGATCGTTGAAGTACTCGAACGGCGTCGCGGTCTTGAACCACACCGTGCCCGGCGTGCCGACCGGGCACGGCTGCATGTTGGCGTCGAGGATGTGGAGGTCGCCCAGCAGCACCTTGCCGACGGTGCCCCTGTGCGCCAGCCATTCCTCCGAGTTGCAGGCGGTGAAGCCGAGGCCCTCGGTGGCGCCGTAATATTCGTGGATGATCGGCCCCCACCACCTGATCATGTCTTCCTTGACCGTCACCGGGCACGGCGCGGCGGCGTGGATCGCGATCTCGAGCGACGACACGTCGTGGCGGCGGCGGACCTCCTCTGGAAGCTTCAGCATCCGCGAGAACATGGTCGGCACCAGCTGGCTGTGGGTGACCTTGTATTGTTCGACCAGCTGCAGGTAGTGCTCCGGATCGAAATGCTCCATGATGATGGCGGTGCCGCCCATCCGGATGGTCAGATTGACGGCCGCCTGCGGCGCCGAGTGATAGAGTGGCGCGGGCGAGAGATAGATCATGCCGTCGCGGTAGTGCCACAGCTTCTGCAGGAAATCGAACAGCGGCAGCTGCTGCGACGGCGGCTGCTCGGGCAGCGGCCGCACGATGCCCTTCGGGCGCCCGGTGGTGCCCGACGAATACAGCATGGCGGTGCCGACGGACTCGTCGGCGATCGGGGTGTCGGGCAGTGCGGCGGTGGCGGCGGCGAGGCCGACGATGCGCTCGCTCTCGCCCGGGCCGTCGGCCACCACGCAGAGCTCCAGCCGCGGACAGTCCTTGATGGCCTCGCGGGCGACGTCGAGCTTGGCGCGGGAGGTGATCAGAACCCGCGACTCGCTGTTGTTGACGATGTAGGCGAGCTCACCCGGCGTGAGATACGAGTTGACGCAGGTGTAATACAGCCCGGAGCGCTCTCCGGCGCCGCAGGCCTCGAGGTAGCGGCTGTTGTTCTCCATGAAGATGGCGTAGTGGTCGAACCGCTTCAGCCCCTGCCTGCGCAGCAGGTGGGCGAGGCGGTTGCTGCGGGCGTCGAGCTCGGCGTAGGTCGCTCGCTCGCCGGAGCTGGCCATGATGAAGGCGGTCTGCTGCGGGCGCGTCTTGGCGTGTAGGCCGGTGTACATGTTTCCCCCGATGCGGTTCTTGGTTTGGCGTCAGGGTAATATGGCGGCGTACGGCAGGGAATCGAAAAGACGCGGCGCGAGTTGGGATGGCTCTTGCGCCGGTTTGCTGCGTTGCGGCGGATCAGGTCCTCGGTTGGGCGGTGCTGAAGCAGGAATTCGTCATGCGCGGGCTTGACCCGCGCATCCACTCTTTGGGGCCGTGCTACGTCGCAAAGCGTGGATTGCCGGGTCAAGCCCGGCAATGACGACAAAAAGATCGCCTTACGCCGGAATGGCTTTCTAGGAGTTAGGACCTACGCCGCGGCCCGCTCGCCGCGCAGGGTGTCGGCGAATTGCGGGTAGGTCTCCGCCAGTTCGCGCGTGACGCGTCCGCGCAGCAGCTCCAGCGTCGCGGCGTCGGGGGCGGGCGTCTGCGGCACCTCGGCCGGCGCGTCGTAGTCGAATCCGGTCTGGGCGCGGACCTCTGCCGCCGTCGCGCCGCGGTGGACGCTCTTGAGCGTGAAACGCTTGCGCGCCGGGTCGAACGAGAACAGCGCGAGCCCGGTCAGGAGCGCGGAGGGACCGCCGCGGCGGGTCACGCCCTCGCTGGTGCCGGGCGCGCTGACGTAGTCCACCCTGTCGACGAACACGCGCGGCGAATGCTCCTCGCGGAACAGGATCACCCGCGGCACCACGAAATAGAGGAAGGCCGAGCCGAAGCAGCCGGGCCAGCGCACGTCGGTCTTCGGATAGGGTCCGGTCCCGACCAGGTTGATGTTGGCCTCGCCGTCGATCTGCCCGCCGCCGAGGAAGAAGGCGTCGACCCGCCCCTGGGCGGCGCAGTCGAACAGCTCGACGCCGCCGTTGGTGAAGAAGTTGTGCTCCTGGGAGCCGAGGATCGAGATCCGCACGCGCTCGCGGCCGCGGCTTTCGTTGCGGGCGCGCAGCAGCATGGCGCCGGCGGCGGGGATCGGCGACGAGGCGCCGACCGCGACGTGGCGCACGCCGTCGAGCAGGTCGGCGATCGACGCGATCAGGAGTTCGCGGGCGGAATAGTCCCGCACGGTGTCGGCGACCACGGTCATGCGGCCTCGGTGAGGCGGCGCGAGAAACCGTCGACATAGGCGGCGAAGCCCTCGGGCGTGCGCGCCATCGCCGCATAGCGGGCGATTTCGGCCGGGTCGGCCGGATATTCGCCCCACAGTCCGATCGGCCAGGGGGGGGGGGGGGGGGGGCGGCGGGTGTGGGGCGTTTTTGCGCCCCGCTCCCCCCAAAACCCCCCCCCCACCCCCCCCCCCCCGCCCCCCCCGGCCCCCTCCGCGATCTTGTCGACATAGAGCGCCGGCAGCACGCCGGCGGCGGAGTTCTCGTCGTGCAGCAGCGAGGTCTCGACGATGCGCTCGACCGTGACCAGTGTCGCCCTGGCGGCCTGCGCCATGGTGACGAGCTCGCGACGCCGGCCGATCCGCACGTTGCCGAAGCGGTCGGCCTCGGGGGCGTGGAACAGGGCGATGTCCGGCTGGATGGCGGGCACCACCACGATCGGATCGTCGGGCGCGAACGGGTTGTCGATGATGCGCCAGTCGGTCCGGGTCTTGAGCAGGTCGCTGCCGATGATGCCGCGGATCGGCAGAAACGGGACGCCCTTCTGGGCGGCGATCAGTCCGGAATGCACCGCCGGACAGGTGGCGTCCATCAGGCGGAAGGCGCCGCGGCGCACGCCGTCGATGAAGCGCGGCGCGCCGCCGGCTTCGCCGAGCGTCACGGCGCTGGTTTCGATGGTGCCGACCAGTCCTGCGCCGATCAGCATGTCGCCTTGCATGCCCGTGACCGGGACGCAGACCACGTGCAGGTCGCGCGGGCGGTTGGCGAGGATCGCCGCGGTCGCCGCCATGGCAACCCCGCAATAGTCGGCCGGAATTGCGATCTTCATGCCGGATTTGACTTCGGCGGCCAATGCGTCGAGCGCTACGATGTCGCCCATGGCGGTTCTCTCCGGGTGATTTCCGAGTGATCTCTTTTCACCGCCGGCCCCGTTGGCGGGATCGTGCCGTTCGGATCATGCCTTTGCCATGATTTCGCGGCGCCCGCCCATGGTCAAGGCTCGTGGCCGGTCGTCGTCGCAGGGCAGCCACGCGCGACGCGCGGCGGCGCTCATCCCTCTAGGGGGAATCGATCTTGATGGCCGGGGTGGTCAGCCGCCGCCACAGGTGGACGACCCCGTACAGCATGTCGTGGGCCTTCCAGGCCAGATAGATCGCGCGACCCTTGAGCGACTGGTGGCGGTGCAGCCGCCGCGAGTCGAGGATGTGGTGGAGATTGTCCGGGATCGAGGTCACCTCGGTGGCGACCACGTGGGCGACGGCGGCGATCAGCTCGTCGAGGCGGCGGCCCCACGGTGAGCCCTCGAGGTGGTCGATCCGCACCCGCAGCGCGTATTCGATGTCGTAGATCTCGACCAGGATGTCCCTGGCGACGGTGATCCGGCTGGCCTTGAGCGCCTTGCGCAGCGCCAGCCGCTTCTCGGCGATTTCGTCGAGCGCGATCACCACGGCGATGGCGTAGGGCGTCGCGGCGACGTCGGAGGCTTCCTTGCTGGCCGCGATCTTGGTGGCGAGGCGGATCAGCTGCCACGGGGTCTTGAGGTGCCGCGCCACCATGGTCAGGGCGAACGGCACGGCGTCTTCGTGTTCGACCTGGACGGTGTCGAGCAGCGTCCGGATCCTGACCAGCGGCGCGTCCTCGAGCTTGCGGATCCTGGTCGGCAGCGCCTTGGCGAAGCGGGCGAGGGTGTCCCGCGCCCGCAGCACCCGCAGCATCTTGGTGAGGTCGTCGAAGGTCGGCAGGCTGGTGTAGGAGGCGAGACCGGCGCGGATCTGCTCGGCGCCTGCCGGCGAGGCGAGCGTGTCGTCGAGCATCTTCACCACCTTGGCCTGGAAGCCGGCGGCCAGCACGCGGGCTTGATGGGCGTTGTTCGCGGCCACCTGATGCTTGACCTTGTCGATGTAGTCGGTGGCCATGGCGCGCAGCAGGTTGGCCGTCATCCACTCCCAGATGGTGGGGAGCGACCCGCGCGAGATGCGCCCGCTGCCGGCCAGTTCGGGAGGAGCGTCGACCAGGACCGGTTCGAGCGGTTCGAAAAAGAAGCGCTCGGCGGGCTCCTGGCGGCCCTCGCCGGCGCCGTTGACGCGCAGCTCGGCGCGCAGTTCGGCGATCACGACGTCGGCGCCGGCGACGCCTTCGCCGTAGAGCTGCAGGCGTTCGAGTTCGGCCAGCAGATGGGCGCGACCCTGCAGTGTCAGCTGCTTGAGGTACTGGCGAAGCTGGTCGATCTGGGCGTCCTGTGCCATCGTGATCGCGCTTTCCGGCCTGAATCGTTCATGTGTGGCGGCAGGCTGGTCCGGGCAGGAAGTTCCTCGGAATCGTTCGCAACTGCCGTCGACCCGAGCCGACTCGCGTGCGGCCAACGGTAGCCGCAATTCAGTAACGAATTCCTAACTTTCAGCCGCGCTGGCGCAGGTCGCGGGCGCGCGACGTCAGCTTGTTCAGGATGTCGTCGAGCATGTCGCGCTCAGTAGGGCTCAGCGCGCCCAGCAGATAGTCCTCCCGCGCCCGCACCAGCGGAACGATCTTCTGGTACATCGCCCGGCCGGACGGCGTCAGGGTGAGCAGCTTGTTGCGGCGGTCGGCTGGGTCTTCTTCGCGGCTGATGAGCGCCTTGGCCTCCAGCGCCGCCACCGCCCGGCTGACCGACATCTTGTCGAGGGTGGAATATTCCGCGATCTCCTTGGCCGCCATCTGCCGGTTGGCGGCGACCGCCGCCAGCACCCGCCACTCCTGGCGGGTCATGTCGAAGCGGTCGGCATAGAGCTGGGCCACCGTGCGCGACACCTCCTCGGCCAGCACCGCCAGCCGGTAGGGAAAAAAGCGCTGCAGGTCGAGAACGCCGTCGGTCATGGGGATTGGCATCCGGTTGCGGGCACCCTTAAAAGTATCACTATGAACTAAAATACATCAAGCGGTGAAGCCCGTTAGCACGCGAACCTCTCATATATTATAGTGGAGAATGCGATCCGTCAGAATCCTGTTGACCTAATTAGTAACTTAAGTTACCAATTAATCCAAGGCTCGGCGCGGAACGCCGGGCGGGAGGAACAGTCATGAAAATCGATCAGATCCATCACGTCGCGTATCGCTGCAAGGACGCCAAGGAGACCGTGGATTTCTACAAGAAGGTCCTCAACATGGACCTGATCGGCGCCATCGCCGAGGACCGGGTGCCGTCGACCAAGGCGCCGGACCCCTACATGCACATCTTCCTCGACGCCGGGCAGGGCAACATCCTGGCCTTTTTCGAGCTGCCGAATTCGCCGCCGATGGGACGCGATCCCAACACGCCGGAATGGACCCAGCACATCGCGTTCCAGGTCAAGGACATGGATGTCCTGATGGAAGCCAAGGCGCGGGCCGAAGCCGCGGGCCTCGACGTGGTCGGACCGACCGACCACAACATCTTCAAGTCGATCTACTTCTACGATCCCAGCGGGCATCGCCTCGAACTCGCGGCCTGGACCACGACGCCGGACAAGATGAAGAAGATGAGCGACGTCGCCTACGAGATGGTCGAGGAATGGTCGCGGACCAGGAAGCCGCCGCGTCACACCGCCTGGCTGCACGAGAAGGAATTCGGCAGCGCCTGATCCGCCGACTGCGCCGACCATCATAGCCATTCCTCGGACGACACGGCGACGCCGGCGCCTGGCGCCGGAGGTCGCGTGCGGGAGAACGCTCCATGCTCAAGACCTATCAATATCCGAAATTCGGCTACACGCCCTCCGACGAGCAGGCCTCGGGCCGGATCAGGCGCCACCAGGTGGTGGTGATCGGCGCCGGGCCGATCGGCCTGACCGCGGCGCTCGACTGCGCCTATCGCGGCCTCGAGGCCGTGGTGCTCGACGACAACGACACCGTGTCGATCGGGTCGCGGGCCGTCTGCTACGCCAAGCGGCCGCTCGAGGTGTGGGATCGCCTGAATTGCGGCGAGCGGATGGTCGACAAGGGCGTCGGCTGGAAGCTCGGCCGGGTGTTCTTTCGCGATCGGGAATCCTACCGCTTCGACCTGCTGCCCGAGCCCGACCACAAGATGCCGGCGATGATCAACCTCCAGCAATATTACCTGGAGGAGTACATGATCGCGGAGATCGCCAAGCAGAAGACCATCGAGCTGCGCTGGAAGCACAAACTGATCAGCCTGAAGCAGGCGGACGATCATGTCGTGCTCACGGTGGAGACGCCGTCCGGCATCTTCACCATGGAGGCCGACTGGGTGATCGCCTGCGACGGCGCCAACAGCGACGTGCGCAAGATGGTCAACGCCGAATTCACCGGCCGGTTCTTTCAGGACCGCTTCCTGATCGTCGACGTGGTGATGAAGGCCGAATTTCCGGCCGAGCGCTGGTTCTGGTTCGACCCGCCGTTCCACCGCCATCAGTCGGCGCTGTTGCACAAGCAGGCCGACGACGTCTGGCGGCTCGATTTCCAGCTCGGCTGGGACGCCGATCCGGTCGAGGAAAAGAAGCCCGAGAAGGTCATCCCGCGGGTGCGCGCCATGCTCGGCGACGACCGCGAATTCGAACTGGAATGGGCCTCGATCTACCAGTTCGCGTGCCGCCGCATCGACAATTTCCGCTACGGCCGCGTGCTGTTCGCGGGCGATGCCGCCCACCAGGTGTCGCCATTCGGCGCGCGCGGCGCCAATACCGGGGTGCAGGACATCGACAACCTCGCCTGGAAGTTGAAGCTGGTGGTCGATGGCGTGGCGCCGATCGGCCTGCTCGACACCTACAACGAGGAGCGTGCCTTCGCGGCCGACGACAATCTCCTCAATTCGTCGCGCTCCACCGACTTCATCACGCCCAAGAGCCCGACCAGCCGCCGATACCGCGACGCCGTGCTCGAACTCGCGGAAAGCCATGACTTCGCCCGGCCGCTGGTCAACAGCGGGCGGCTGTCGACGCCGACGCCCTACGTCCATTCGTCCCTGAACACGCCGGACATGGCGCCGTTCCACGGCCGCATGGTGCCGGGCACGAATTGCGACGATGCGCCGGTGACGATCGCCGGCAAGCCGGGCTGGTTCCTCAACGCCATCGGCGACGGCTTCGTGGTGCTGACCTTCGGCGCCGCGCCGAGCCGCGAGGTTGCGTTCGGCAAGGTCAAGGCGAGGGTGATCAGCGTCGGCGACGACCTGATCGACGTCAAGGGCACGCTGGCTGCACGCTACGACGCGCGGCCGGGAACCACCTATCTGATCCGGCCAGACCAGCACGTCGCCGCGCGCTGGCGCAGCTTCGATCCGACCACCATCGAGCGCGCGCTGGCGCGCGCTATCGCCGCCTGAGGAGTTGTTTCCGATGCCGCTCGAAACCAAGCTCAACATCGCCGACCCCGACGGGTTCTACCAGGAGCTGATCGATTCCCAGCGCGACATGGAGGAGGCCGATGCCGAGTTGATGAACTGCAAGCTCGTGCTGCTGCTCGCCAACCACATCGGCGACCGCGACATCCTGCGCGAGGCCCTGAAACACGCCGGCGGCCGCATCGGCTGAAGCCACTCGGGTAGGGGGACCTCCGCTTCGGCGAAGGCAAGGAGGGGAGGACCGGCGCCCGTCAGGGCGTCGGTCCGTCTTCCGCGGCCAACCCCAGCCGGCTGCGCGCCGTGGCGAGGCCGCCGCGCGCGGGCTCGAGCCTGCCGGCGACGCCGAGCCCGAAGGGCGGCATGTTGTTGTAGACTGATTCATGGGCGCCGGCCTTGACCAGATAGGTCTCGTGCCAGATGCCGACGTCGCCGTTGCTGCCGACCGCGCGGTTGAACGCGCGCCACGCCGGCAGGTGGGCCGCACCCGCATCGCTGGCATACCGCGCCAGATGCTCGAAACTGCGCCAGTACTGCACCACCATGATGTTGGGCAGGCCGAAATGCGTACGCGCGTGCAGCAGCCCGAGGTCCGGCTGTTGCGCCAGCTCCACCAGCATCCGCGGCATCTGCGCCGCGACCGGCATCCATTTCCAGACCTTCAGCGGTCGGTTGACGCGCATGCCGATCAGAAACACGACGAAATCGCCGTCGATCCGGGCGGTCATGCGCTGCGCGATGACTTGGCTCATGTTGAAACCCCCATTCGCGGTCAGGCGCGCGGCTCCCGCTGGCTGCGGCGGTCTCGGCGGCCAACCCTCCCAATCGTGATCACGTCGAGGCTGAAGTGAATCGCCCGGCGGTATATCTTGCGGCTCATTCGCATGGTCCGACGCAGATAGCTCGCACTGGAGAGTGTCCGATGAATATGGTCAAGGTGCTCGCGGCCGCCGCGGTCGCGGTCGTGGCTCTCGGCGGCGCCGGCGTGGCGCAATCGCCCGCCGCCGCGCCGCGCCTCTATATCCTCAACTGCGGCGAAGGCACGGCCGGCGACGTGTCGCGCTGGTCGCCGGGCGTCAACGAGGGGCAGTCGATGGTGTTTGTCGACAGCTGCTACCTGATCCGGCACGGCAAGGACTGGTTGTTGTGGGACACCGGCGTGTCCGACGCGGTGGCCGCGATGCCGGACGGCCTGGCGCCGCCGGATCCGCGGATGGTGACCTGGCATCTGCCCCGGACTTTGGCGTCGCAGCTTCAGGACCTCGGGCTTTCGCCCGCCGACATCACCGCGGTCGCGGTGTCGCACACCCACCCCGACCACATCGGCAACGTCGAGTTGTTTCCGAAGGCGATGCTCTACGTCCAGAAGGCCGAATACGACTGGCCGGGGGCGAACGGCGCGCCGCGGTTCATGCCCGAGCACCCGGTGACCAGGCTGGAGGGCAATTTCGACGTGTTCGGCGACGGCAGCGTCGTGATCGTCGCCACGCCCGGGCACACCCCGGGCCACCAGTCGCTGATGGTGCGGCTGGCCACGACCGGCGTCGTGGTGCTGACCGGGGACGCGGTGCATTTCAAGAGCAACTGGGACAATCGCCGCGTGCCGGCGATGAACGTCGACAAGGACCAGACGCTGGCCTCGATGGAGACGTTGTCCGGGCTCCTGACCAAGGAGAAGGCGCAGCTCTGGATCAACCACGACGCGGCCCAGCGCGCGACGCTGAAGCTTTCGCCGGCGTTTTACCAATAGACAACTTCGTCATGCGCGGGCTTGACCCGCGCATCCACGCTTTGCCACTGCTCGCGGAAGAAAGAGTGGATGGCCGGGTCAAGACCCGGCAATGACGCGTTCGTCAGCTCAGGCAAAGCTCACGTTCTGGTCCTTCAGCGGCACCGAGCGGATTCGCTTGCCGGTGGCGGCGAAGAACGCGTTCAGCACCGCCGGCGCCGCCACGCAGATGGTGGGCTCGCCGACCCCGCCCCAGAACCCGCCGCTCGGCATCACGATCGATTCCACCTTCGGCATCTCGGCGATCCGCATCGAGTTGTAGGTGTCGAAATTCTGCTGCTCGACGCGGCCGTCCTTGACCGTGATGCCACCGTAGAACAGGGCCGACAGGCCGTAGACGAAGGAGCCGGCGACCTGGCGTTCGATCTGCGCCGGGTTGACCGCGTAGCCGGGATCGGTCGCCGCGACCATGCGGTGGACCTTGATCTTGCTGCCCTCGCTGACCGAGATCTCGACCGCCGCGGCGACGTAGCTGGCGTATCCCATGTGCTGGGCGATGCCGCGATAGATGCCCTTGGCGGGCGGCGTGCTCCAGCCGATCTTTTCGGCGACCGCGTTGAGCACGGCGAGATGCCTGGGATGCTCGGCCATCAGCTTGCGCCGGAATTCGAGCGGGTCCTGCCTCGTGGCGTGGGCCAGCTCGTCCATGAAGCATTCGAGATAGATCGCATTCTGGTTGATGTTGACGCCGCGCCAGAAGCCCGGCGGCAGGTGCGGATTGCGCATCGCGTGCTCGACCAGAAGGTTCGGCACCGAATAGCCGATCGCCGCGTCGCCGGAGGGCGCGAGGCCGGCGAAGGTCGCCGGGTCCATGCCTTTGATCAGGGCTTCCGGACGCTGATAGACCAGGATCGATTGTCCCGAGATCCGCACGTGCAGCGCGGTCAGATTGTTGTCGGCGTCGAAGGCCCCCGTCATCTTGCACTGGGTGATCGGGTGGTAGCGGCCCTGGGTCATGTCCTCTTCGCGCGACCACACCAGCTTGACCGGCGTGCCCGGCATCTGCTTGGCGATCGCCACCGCCTGGCGGACGAAGTCCGAGTTGCCGCGGCGGCCGAAGCCGCCGCCCAGCATGAGCTTGTGGACGTCGCACTGCTCGGCGGCCAATCCGGACTCCTTGACCGTCATGGTGAATGCGGCTTCGCCGTTCTGCGTTCCGGTCCAGACCTCGCAGCGGTCGCCGGTGAACAGCGCGGTCGCGTTCATGGGCTCCATGGTGGCGTGGTTCTGGTAGGGATAGTTGTAGACCGCCTCGACCTTTCGGGCGGCATTGGCGAGCGCTGCCTTGACGTCGCCGTTCTGGTTGCCGACGAACGCCGGCTGGGCATTGTCCAGCCCCTCCGCCAGCCACTTGTCGATGGTCTCGCTGGACACCTTGGCGTTCTCGCCCTCGTCCCACTCGATCTTGAGGGCGTCCAGCGCGGACTTGGCGTGCCACCAGGTGTCGGCGACCACCGCGACCGCGTCGTCGCCGACCTTCACCACCTTCTTGACGCCCTTGGCGCCGGCGATGCTGGCCTCGTCGTAGCTCTTCAGCTTGCCGCCGACCACCGGGCAGGCCTTGATCGCGGCATTGAGCATGCCGGGCAGCTTGACGTCGATGCCGTAGACCATCTTGCCGGTGGTCTTGTCGACGGTATCCAGCCGCTTCAGGCTCTTGCCGGCAATGGTCCAGTCCTTGGGATCCTTGAGCGCGACGTCGCGCGGCGCCTCGAGCTTCGCCGCGGCCTCCGCCACCTTGCCGTAGGTCGTGGTGCGGCCCGACGGCGTGTGGGTGATGACGCCGCGCGAGACGCTGCATTCCGCCACCGGGACCTTCCAGTCGTTGGCAGCAGCCTGCACCAGCATCAGTCGCGCGGCCGCACCGCCCTTGCGGACGTAGTCCTGCGAGGAGCGGATGCCGCGGCTGCCGCCGGTGGAAAAATCGCCCCAGACGCGCTTGCGCGCCGCGTTCTGGCCCGGGGTCGGATATTCGGTGGTGACCTTGGACCAGTCGCATTCCAGCTCTTCGGCCACCAGCTGGGCGAGGCCGGTCAGGGTGCCCTGACCCATTTCCGAGCGGGCGATGCGGACCACGACGGTATCGTCCGGCCGCACCACGACCCAGGCGTTGACCTCGGGCGCGCCGTCGGCGGCGCGGACCACGGCGGGGCCGCCGAGCGGCAGATCGAAACCGATGGCGAGGCCGCCGCCCGCGGCGGCGGCGCCGATGATGAAGCTGCGGCGGCTCAAGTGGGGCATGTAGGTCATGGCGGCCTCCTCAAGCCTTGGCGGCGGCGTGAATGGCTTCGCGCACCTGCTGGAAGGTGCCGCAGCGGCAGATGTTGGTGATCGCCTCGTCGATGTCGGCGTCGGTCGGTGTCGGCTTGTCCTGCAGCAGCGCGGCGACCGCCATGATCATGCCGCTCTGGCAATAGCCGCATTGCGGCACGTCGTTGTCGACCCAGGCCTGCTGCACCTTGTGCAGCTTGCCTTCGATGGCGAGCCCTTCGATGGTGGAGACCTGCTTGCCGGCGACGTCGCCGACCTGGACCGAGCAGGAGCGCATGGCCGCGCCGTCGACCAGCACCGTGCAGGCGCCGCATTGCGCGATGCCGCAGCCGTATTTGGTCCCGGTCAGGCCGGCGTTCTCGCGGATGGCCCAGAGCAGGGGCGTGTCGGGCTCGACGTCGAGCTGGTGTTCCGTGCCGTTGATCGTCAGCGCAATCATTGGTCTTCCCCACGGGCTGCGGTCAGGTTCCGCCCATCTATCGGGGATCGCCGGCGAAACTCAAATCAACATTTCGCGCATGCAAAGTAGCCCGGCTGCCCGGCCCGCCATGCTTCGAAGCGACCGTTACGGCGCCTGCAGGACCTGGCGGCAGGCGGCCGGCAGTTCGGCCAGCGTCAGCTGCCGCTTCGACGGGGGTGGCGTTTCCGGCGGTTTGGGATGGAGGACCGCATCCGTGAACCAGTAGTCGAGTTCGTGCCCGCAGCCTTCGGCGTCCGCGGGCGGATCCTGCGGCGTGCAGTTCGCGTTCCCGGGCGGACACTTCATGCGGATGTGGAAATGATAGTCGTGCCCGTACATCGGCCGCACCTTGGCCAGCCAGTCGCGGTCGCCCTTGGCCTCGCGGCACAGCGCCTTCTTGATCGCGGCGTTGACGAAGATGCGCTCGATCTGGGGCTCCTCGGCGGCGGCGCGGATCACCGCCAGATGCCTGGGCGTCCAGACGGTCGGGTCGACGTCGAGGCGGTTCGCCGCCACCATGTTGGTGGCCGACATGTCCTCGCGCTCGTTGCGCGACAGCGTGCGCGCCGGCATCGGCGTCAGCCAGATGTCGGCGTCGAGCCCGATCTGGTGGCTGGCGTGGCCGGTGAACATCGGTCCGCCGCGCGGCTGCGACATGTCGCCGACCAGCAGGCCGGGCCAGCCGACGGCATGGCGCACCTTGTTGGCGAGCCGTTCCACCAGCTTGATCAGCTCCGGGTGGCCCCAGTTGCGGTTGCGCGACAGCCGCATCACCTGCCAGGCGTCGCCGTCGGTGGGCAGCGGCTCGCCGCCGGCCAGGCAGCCCTTGGCGTAGAAGCCGATCGATTGCGGCGGCAGTTGCGCCGGCAGCGGCTTGCGGCCGAACAGTTCCTTGGCCGCAAGCTTGGGGTCGCTGGGGTTGGCGAGCGGGGGCAGCGGCTTGGGACTGAGCGTTCCCTTGTCCTGGGCGATGGCCGCGCAGGCCAGCGGAGCCGACAGGGCGAGGGCGAGAATCAGGCGACGCGTCATCATTTATAAACCATAGCGCAATGAACCCCGATCGACGATCACCACCGCCGGCTGCGCCATTGCGCCGGACGGTCGCGGTCCCGACCGGAGCTTTGCTCCTAAAAGCATCATTTGCATGAACGCGCGGCGCTTTGCCCCCTGTTCGACGCTCGCCCGCCGAGCGGCCAGGAACTTTGGGTTGCATTTGCGTCCTACGGACCCCATCCAAGAATACCGTTTTTTCAGATATTTGCCCCAATACCTCGTGTGCGAGTTGTAGCAGGTGAGGCGTGTGAATGGCGGTGAGGCGGTCGACCGGGAATGGCAAGAGACGGCGGAAGGTTCAATCGCCCGTCCTCGCCAGATCCCCGCAGCGGGCTGTGCTCAGGGTCGCCCCGCCGGCCCAGCGCGTCCCGCCGCCGCCGGACGAGGCGCGGCGGATGCGCGCCAAGATGGAAACCGCGCTCGCGGAAGCCAACCGCGCCCACGAGCGGCTGCGTGAGGCGATCGAGCTCCTGCCCGAGGCCATGGTGTTTCTCGACGCCGAGGGCCGCTACATCCTCTGGAACAAGAAATATGCCGAGTTCTACCGCCGCAGCGCCGACCTGTTCGCCCCCGGGGTGCGGCTCGAGGACACGCTGCGCGTCGGCGTCGCGCGCGGCGACTACGTCGAGGCCGTCGGGCGCGAGGAGGAGTGGATCGCCGAGCGGCTCGGCCAGTTGCGTCAGCCCGACGGCGGTCGCCACGAGCAGTGGCTTGCCGACGGCCGCTGCATCCTGATCGAGGAGCGCCAGACCAGCGACGGCGGCGTGATCGGGCTGCGGGTCGACATCACCGAAATGAAGCAGCGCGAGGCCTCGTTCCGCCTGCTGTTCGAAGGCAATCCGGTGCCGATGATCATCTGCAATCCGGATGACGCCGTGGTGGTGAGCGCCAACGAGGCGGCGATGGCGCATTATGGCTACGACCAGGCGGAGTTCGAGACCCTGACGCTGCGGGACATCCAGGCCTTCGATACCGAGCTGCCGTGGCGCGACCAGAGCGCCGACGATGAGGGCTCGGCGCGGACCTGGAAGCACGTCAAGGTCGACGGCAGCCTGATCGACGTCGCCATCTATGCCCGCATGCTCACCTATGACGGCCGGCCGGCGGTGCTGCTGGCCCTGATCGACATCACCGAGCGCAAGCGCGCCGAGGCCAGGCTGACCTTCGTGGCCCAGCACGACGCGCTCACCGGCCTGCCGACGCGCAACCTGCTGCGGCGCCATATCGA
Source organism: Xanthobacteraceae bacterium (assembly GCA_031291445.1). GTDB lineage: Bacteria > Pseudomonadota > Alphaproteobacteria > Rhizobiales > Xanthobacteraceae > Bradyrhizobium_A. The sequence goes on from JARLJA010000102.1 coordinate 107,458, forward strand.
CGAGACGCTGGCGCGGGGACGACGGGCCGGCGACAAGGTCGCGCTGCTGCTGCTCGACGTCGACAACTTCAAGATCATCAACGACACGCTCGGCCACGACATCGGCGACGAGTTGTTGCGCAACGTCGCGCGCCGGCTGCGCTCCTCGCTGCGCGACGAGGATGCGGTGGCGCGGCTGGGATCCGACGAGTTCGCGATCGTGCAGTCCGCGGTGATGCGGCCCGAGGACGCCGTGCTGCTGGCGAAGCGGCTGATCGACGCGGTCAGCCATCCCTATTTGTTCAACGGCCATTCGGTGGTAGTCGGCGCCAGCGTCGGCATCGCGCTGGCGCCGGGCGATGGGGAGGATTCCGACAACCTGCTGAAGAGCGCGGACATGGCGCTGTCGCGCGCCAAGCAGGACGCGCGCGGCGGCTACTGCTTCTTCGAAAAAGGCATGGACGCCAGCGCCCAGGCCCGCCGGCGCATCGAGGCCGACCTGCGCGCCGCCATCGACGGCGACGTGCTGCGGCCCCACTACCAGCCGCTGGTCGATCTGCGCAGCGGCCGCATCACCGGATTCGAGGCGCTGGTGCGCTGGCCGCATCCGGAGCGCGGCATGATCCCGCCGTCCGAGTTCATTCCGGTGGCGGAAGAGACCGGCCTGATCAACGCCATCGGCGGCGCGATGCTGCGCCAGGCCTGCATCGACGCGGCGACCTGGCCCGACGAGGTGCGGGTCGCGGTCAACCTGTCGTCGCTGCAGATCCGCGCCGGCAATCTGCTGTCGGTGGTGATGGATGCGCTGAAGCGGGCGGGACTGCCGGCGAGGCGGCTCGAGCTCGAGATCACCGAGACCGTGCTGCTCGACAAGAGCGACGAGGTCGCGGCCACGCTGCACGCGCTGCGGGCGCTCGGCGTGCGGATCAGCATGGACGATTTCGGCACCGGCTACTCGTCGCTCAGCTACCTGCGCAGCTTTCCGTTCGACAAGATCAAGATCGACCGCTCCTTCGTCCACGATCTCGGCGCCAACCGCGATGCCCAGGCCATCGTCCGCGCCATCATCAGTCTCGGCAAGGGACTGGGGGTGACCATCACCGCCGAGGGCGTCGAGACCGAGGCGGAACTGATCTGCCTGCGCGACGAAGGCTGCCACGAGGGCCAGGGCTTCCTGTTCAGCAAGGCGAGGCCCCACGCCGAGATCGTGCAGCTCCTGCATGCCCAGCGCATGGCGCGCGGCCAGGCCATGCTGGGCGTCGATCCAATCATGGTGGCGTAGGGCTGCATCCGGACCGCGACGGCCGCGTCGGCGAAAAGTGGACACCGGTCATGGGTGGGCGCATGTTGATGTCCGAAGCCGGAGACTTTGACTTGCCAAGGCCGTGCTGACCTTCCATGAGAAGGCTCAGAGAACGCTCCCGATCACGGGCAGCCAAGCCGGGATCTCCTGCGACAGACACGGCCGCTGTCGGTGGAACCTGGTTCGATATCAGCATGGCCAGCAATCCCGCGGTCACGGTTTCGCTCTGAAACGCCTCCAGCAACGACCGAAGGATGACAGTTCCGATGAAAAAGCCAGTTCTCTCGATCGACGAGCCCGAGCCGAAGAAGGCTCCGCGCGCCGACAGGCCCCCTACCGAAGGATTCGTGGTGGTTGTCGACGGCCATTTCAAGTCGGAGTTTGACGCGGTGGACGCCGCCGAAGCATTCGGCCGGAAACTGAAATCGACTTATCCGATGCTTCAGATCGAAATCTACGACGCCGCCACCAAGGTCCGAACTTTGCTGAGCTGAGAACTTGAAATGGGCGCCGATGCGGATCCTGTTTCGCAATGGCGGCGCGGTCGCCAACTGCGTTCACGCGGCCTCGAGAGAATCGATTCCTGATCGGCGGGCAGACGACGGTTCCATGGAAGGAACTTGCCCCGTCCGGTTCGCGGTGTGGTAACGAGCGGCATGAGCAGCTCAACGCCCACGCCAGGCCGCCCCGTCGTGGAAGAGAAGCCCGGCAACGAGCCCGAGGACGACTTGACCGGCCGCGCGCTCCGTCAGCGCATTCGGCAGCAGGAACTGCTTGCCGAACTCGGAGTGCTTGCCCTGCAGCGCACGAGCTTCGCCGATATGCTCGATCACACCGCGCGAATGACGGCCGAGGGACTGGGCGCTGAATTCTGCAAGATCATGGAATACATTCCGGCGGAAAGACGTCTGCTCGTTCGCGCGGGGGTCGGCTGGGGCGAAGGTGTCGTCGGCAAGGCGACCGTCGGCGCCGATCTGGATTCGCCGGCTGGCTTTGCCCTCCACACGGGCAAGCCCGTGATTTCAAATCATCTGGAGAATGAAGAGCGGTTCCGGACTCCGGGATTGCTCGTCGAGCATGGCATCCGGCGCGCCATGAACGTCATCCTCCAAGGCGACGGCTTGCCATTCGGCGTGCTCGAAGTCGACAGCCGGTCCGAGGGTGAGTTTGGAGAGCACGATATCACTTTCCTGCAGGGCGCTGCCAATATCCTCGGCATGGCCATCGAGCAGAACCAGTACCAGCGGAAGCTGCAGGCCGCACTGGACCGGCATCAAATCCTGCTCAAGGAGGTCAACCATCGGGTCAAGAACAGCCTTCAAGTGGTATCGGGCATGCTTCATCTGCAGGCGAACGCCGTCGGCGATCCCGCATTGAGCGAACGGCTCATGGAGGCATCGACCCGGATCTCGGCGGTCGGCAGGGCCTACGATCGTCTGGCCTACAATGCCGACCATGAAAACATCGATCTGGTTGCCTATCTGCGGGACGTCGTCGACGATCTGGAGCCGGCGGTTGCGCCATGCAAGGTCGAGCTTGATGCACCCCGGGAAATTCCGTTCGCCGCGGACCGCGCCATTCTGATCGCGCTGATCGTCAACGAGCTGGTCTTGAACGCCGGAAAACATGCCTATCCGGACGGCTCGGATGGGCTGATACGCCTGCGGCTCGTTCCATCCGACGACGCGGTGCTCTCGATTTCGATCAGCGACGACGGCGTCGGGCTTCCGGCCGACTTCGACCCGGCCCGCAGCAAACGCCTGGGAACCCGCATCGTCCAGGCATTGGCAGGTCAGCTCGGGGCCGAATTGATCAGGCAGCCGACGACCGCAGGCACGCACTACATGCTCGTCGTGCCGCTGCAGGTCTCGGCCGCGAATTGAGCCTTACCGCGCTCGAGAAGGACCTCCGGCGTTCGGCGGAACAGGATGAGCAATGTGACGGCTCCGCAGCCGCGCGCTCGCGCGTTGCTTCACCGCACCGGGTGATGATCCGTTGCCGGGAGACGCGGCGGCCCGCGGGGGCCGCCGCCACTCAGGCCGGGGAGGCAGCGGTGATCTGGGTGGCGAACGCCGCCCGGATCTCAGTGGCGACCTGCGCGACGTTTTCGTCGAGCACGAAGTGGCCGGCGTCGAGCCAGACCAGCTTGGCGTCGGGCAGATCGTTCAGGTAGGCGCGGGCGCCGGGCGGGACGAAGAACGGGTCGTTCTTGCCCCAGACGATCAGCGTTTTCGGCCTGTGGGCGCGCAATGCGGCCTGCCATTCGGGATAGAGGGCGATGTTGGTCTTGTAGTTTTCGAGCAGGTCGACCTGGTAGTCCTGCGTGCCCGGCCGGTCGAGCAGCGCCTGGTCGAGGATCCAGTTGTCGGGGTTGATGGCTTCCGGATCCTTGGCTCCGACCAGCCAGTGGAATTTGGTGCCCTCGAGACTGACGAACGCGCGCGCCGCCTTCTCGGTCTCGGCGGTGCGGTTCTCCCACAGCGGCAGCAGCGCCTTCTTCGGCGCTTCGCCGACGCCCTCCAGGTAGGCGTTGGCGTTCTGGATGATGAAGCCCTTCACCCGCGCGGGCCGCTGCGTGAACAGGCGGAAGCCGATCGGGCCGCCGTAGTCCTGCATGTAGAGGATGTACGACTCCAGACCCAGCACGTCGGTCAGGCCGGCGACATGGGCCGCCAGGTTGTCGAAGGTGTAGGCGAAGGCGTCGCGCGACGGCGCATCCGAATGGCCGAAGCCGACGTAATCCGGCGCGACCAGGTGGAAGCGGTCGGCCAGTGCCGGCATCAGGTCGCGGAACATCTGACTGCTGGTCGGCAGGCCGTGGAGCAGCAGGATGGTCGGAGCGGCAGGGTCGCCGGCCTCGCGGTAGAAGATCTTGCGGCCGTTCACGGTTGCGTTCCGGTAGTAGGTGCGGGTGGTGGTCATCGGTGTCTCCTCGGCGGTTCGGAAGCCGGCGAATTGCGCTGGCATCGCCGTCGCCTGTATCTTTATGGCCTTCCAAGAACCGGCGGCAGGCGGTAAGAATGGAAGGGCGCCTCTCGAATTATGGAAGGCCCTTGGACCGTCTCGAAGCCATGTCGGTGCTGCTGGCCGCGGCGGAGAGCGGCAGCCTGTCGAAGGCGAGCCGCAATCTCCGGCTGCCGCTGGCGACGGTCAGCCGCAAGGTCGCCGAGCTGGAGGCGCACCTGAACGCCACCTTGCTGATCCGGTCGGCGAAGGGGCTGGAGCTGACGCCGGCCGGTCGTTCCTACGTCACGGCCGCGAAGGCGATCCTGGAGCAGGTGACCGAAGCGGAGCGCGCCGCCGCCGGCGAATACTCCGAGCCGAAGGGAGATCTGGTGGTCACCGCGCCGATCATGTTCGGCCGGATGCATGTCCTGCCGGTGGTGACGCGTTTCCTGTCCGCATTTCCCGACGTCGCGGTCGGGCTCGTCATGACCGACCGGGTCGCGCATTTCCTCGACGACCAGGTCGACGTCGCGCTGCGGATCGGCTCGCTGCCGGACTCCAGCCTGATCGCCACCCGTCTGGGGACGGTTCGGCACGTGATCTGCGCCAGTCCCGACTATCTGGCCGCGCACGGCATCCCGTCGACGCCCGACGATCTCGCGCGGCACAGCGCGATTTCGTTCCAGAGCGTGTCGGTCCTGAGCTCCTGGGTGTTCGAATCCGGAGGCGCGGAAATCACCGTGCCGTTCCGCTCCCGTCTCGGCGTCAACACCATCGACGCGGCGATCGACGCCGGGCTCTCGGGGGCGGGGCTGGTCCGCGCGGTGTCCTACCAGGTGGCCGACCATGTGCGGGCGGGGCGGCTGAAGATCGTGCTGGCCCCCTTCGAACCGGCGCCGCGGCCCGTGCATCTCGTCTACGACGCGCAGAACCGGCTGCCGCTGAAGCTGCGCGCGTTCGTCGACTTCGCCGTGCCGCGCCTGCGCGAGCGGTTGATCGAGGCCGCTCTTTAGCGATCTTGCCGATCTTGCGAATCGATGTCTGCGTTTGCCCCTTGGCGGACGAGAAGACGCGCCGTCCTCAGCTGTCGACCTTGAGCGCGGCGATGAAGGCTTCCTGCGGGATGTCGACCTTGCCGAACTGCCGCATCTTCTTCTTGCCTTCCTTCTGCTTCTCCAGAAGCTTGCGCTTGCGCGTGATGTCGCCGCCGTAGCATTTCGCGGTGACGTCCTTGCGCAGCGCGCGCACGGTCTCGCGCGCGATCACCTTGCCGCCGATCGCCGCCTGGATCGGAATCTGGAACATGTGCGGCGGGATCAGTTCCTTCATCTTCTCGACCATGGCCCGGCCGCGGCCCTCGGCGCGGGTCCGGTGCACCAGCATCGACAGCGCGTCGACCGGCTCGTTGTTGACGAGGATCTGCATCTTCACCAGGTCGGCCGGCTTGTAGTCGGTGAGGTGATAGTCGAACGATGCGTAGCCCTTCGACACCGACTTCAGCCGGTCGTAGAAATCGAACACCACCTCGTTGAGCGGCAGATCGTACTTGACCATGGCGCGGCTGCCGACATAGGTCAGCTCCTTCTGGTTGCCGCGGCGGTCCTGGCACAGCTTCAGCACGCTGCCGAGATAGTCGTCGGGCGTCAGGATGGTGGCCTCGATCCACGGCTCCTGGATCTCGGCGATCTTGACCACGTCCGGCATGTCGACCGGATTGTGGATCTCGATCTCCTGGCCGTCGGTCAGCTTCATCTTGTAGATCACCGACGGCGCGGTGGCGATCAGGTTGAGGTTGAACTCGCGCGACAGCCGCTCCTGGATGATCTCGAGGTGCAGCAGGCCGAGGAAGCCGCAGCGGAAGCCGAAGCCGAGCGCCGCCGAGGTCTCCATCTCGAACGAGAAGCTGGCGTCGTTGAGGCGCAGCTTGCCCATCGCCGCGCGCAGCGTCTCGAAGTCGTCGGCGTCGACCGGGAACAGGCCGCAGAACACCACGGGGATCGCCGGCTTGAACCCCGGCAGCATGTCGGTCACCGGCTTCTTGTCGTCGGTGATGGTGTCACCGACGCGGGTGTCGGCGACTTCCTTGATAGCGGCGGTGATGAAGCCGATCTCGCCGGGGCCGAGTTCCTCGCCCTGCTGCATTTTC
>JARLJA010000013.1 GCA_031291445.1 Xanthobacteraceae bacterium
CAGCCCGCGGTCCTGATCGACATCAATGCGCTGCAAGCCTTGGACGGCGTGCGCGACGATGCGAACGGCATGCGCATCGGCGCGATGACTCGGTACCGCACGCTCGAGCGCAGCGCGTCGCCCGGCCGGGTGCGCGCCAGCGGATCCGGCTTCGGCGGCTCGATCCGGGAGCGCTGCGCTGCCTCGGCTTCGACCTTGCGCACGGCATCCTCGAGCGCCAGGCGCTCGCGGGTGATTTCGGTCTCGGTCAGTGGCGGATCGACGCTGCGCAGCTGGGCGATCAGCGCAGTGCGGGCCCGTTCATACAGGGCACGACGCGCCTCGCCGGGCGCGCCGGGGTCGAGGCCGGCAACCGCGCGCGCGATCAGCGGGTAGTAATCAGCCATGTACTCCAGTCCGCAAGCCGCAGGGACCCCTTGTTACATATCCCGCGTGTCATCGAAACGAAAGCCGAGTGATCACGCCTCGAACGGATTCTGCACCAGAATGGTGTCCTCGCGTTCGGGGCTCGTCGACAACAGCGCGATCGGACAGCCGACCAGTTCCTCGACGCGACGCACGTATTTGATCGCCTGGGCCGGCAGGTCGGCCCACGACCGGGCGTTGGCGGTCGGCTCCTTCCAGCCCTCGATGGTCTCGTAGATCGGCTTGATGCGGGCCTGGGCGCCCTCGCCCGCCGGCAGATGATCGATGATGCGACCGTCGAGTTCGTAGGCCGTGCACACCTCGATGGTGTCGAAGCCGTCGAGAATGTCGAGCTTCGTCAGCGCCAGGCCGTGGATGCCGCAAGTGCGCGCGGTCTGCCGCACCAGCACCGCGTCGAACCAGCCGCAGCGGCGCTTGCGGCCGGTATTGACGCCGAATTCCTTGCCGCGGCGCCCGATCTCCTCGCCGATCTCGTTGGTCAGCTCGGTCGGGAACGGCCCCATGCCGACGCGCGTGGTGTAGGCCTTGCAGATGCCCAGCACGTAGCCGAGCGCGCTCGGCCCGAGCCCGGTGCCCGTGGCGGCCTGGGCCGCCACCGTGTTCGACGAGGTGACGTAGGGGTAGGTGCCGTGGTCGACGTCGAGCAGCGCGCCTTGCGCGCCTTCGAACAGGATGCGCTTGCCCTCGCGGCGCTTCTGGTCGAGCAGGTTCCACACGGTCTCGGCGAAGGGCAGCACCTGCGGCGCCAGCGCGGTCAGTTCCTTCAGCAACCCGGCGCCGTCGACCTCCGCGAGGCCGAGGCCGCGCCGCAGCGCGTTGTGGTGCGCGAGCAGGCGATCGATCTTGTGCGGCAGGGTGTCGACGTCGGCGAGGTCCATCAGGCGAATCGCGCGGCGGCCGACCTTATCTTCGTAGGCCGGGCCGATGCCGCGCCGGGTGGTGCCGATGGCGGTGCCGGCGGTGGAGGATTCGCGCAAGGCATCGAGCTCGCGATGCAGCGGCAGGATCAGGGTGACGTTTTCGGCCACGCGCAGGTTGTCGGGCGAGACCGCGACACCCTGGCCGCGCAGCCGCCCGACCTCGTCGAGGAAGGCCTGGACGTCGAACACCACGCCGTTGCCGATCACCGACAGCTTCGACGGCCGCAGCACGCCCGACGGCAGCAGCGCCAGCTTGTAGGTATTGCCGTTGATGACGAGGGTGTGGCCGGCGTTGTGGCCGCCCTGAAAGCGCACGACGATGTCGGCCTGCTCCGACAACCAGTCGACGATCTTGCCTTTTCCCTCGTCGCCCCACTGGGCGCCGACGACGACAACATTGGCCATTGCGTGAAAGTCCCCTGATCAACCGCGAAAGTGGGTTTGACGCCCCCACCTTGCGGCCAGGGCCGCCCGCATGCGGGATGTCGTCTCCGGATAAAGGATGCCGGTCGCGGACGCAAGCCAAATGGACCGGGATTTGGTCCCAGGGGCGCCTTCAAACCATTGATTTGCCCTCAAAATCCGCCCGAATACCGGTTCCTGCGGCTCCCTTGGGGCGCACGTTCCCGTCACGCCGCGGCGGCGGCGGGGGTCCCGGCGCCGCCGGCACCGGGGCCGCCCCTCATTCGCTGACCGGTGCCTCGCCGATGTCCCAGTCCTTGCCGTTGAAGACGGAGACGTACAGCGTCTTCATCGGCGTGTAGTCGTCGGGCGTGTAGCTCAAGGTGACGCCGTCGAGGAAGTGCGGCGGGCGGAAGCCTTTCAGGGTCGTCGCCTGCTGCATCACATTGGCGCGCGTGAGATCGTCGCCGCAGCGGCGCAGGATCTCCACCATGGTCGCCGCCTGGCCGTAGCCGGCGAAGGCGATGGTGTTGTCGGGATCGACGCCGGACAGCGATTTCTGGCGCAGCGCCTCGAACGCCATCACGTCGGGATCCTTCTCCCAGCGCGGCACGCCGACATCCTTGGCGTAGCGGATGGCGACGATGCCGGTGGCGTTGTCGAAGCCGGCGGCGCTGAGGATCGAACGGCCGGTCGAGCCGGCCGACAACAGCTGCAGCGGCTTCCAGCCGAGTTCGGCGGCCTTGCGGATCGACTGCGACGACGCCTTGCCGGTGGAGATGTTGTAGAACACGTCGGCGCCGGACTTGGCGAGATTGATCATCTGGGAATCGATGGTGGGATCGGTGAGGTCGTAGGTCGCCTCCGCCACCACCTTGGCCTTGCCGCCGGCCTCCTCCAGCACCTTCTTGAACGGGATGAGGAAGTCGCGGCCGAAATCATCGTTCTGGTAGAGGATCGCGACCTTGGCCTCCGGCTTCACGCTGATCACATGGTGGGCGAGAATGCGGGCCTCGGTCGGATAGAGCGGCAGCCCGGCGGTGGTCCACTTGTAGGTCTTGGGGTCGTTCCACTTCGAGGCGCCGGTGTTGAGGAGAAGCTGCGGCACGCCGTGGGAATTGAGATACTTGTGAACCGCGGTCTGCGGCGCGGTGCCGAGCGATCCGAACAGCGCCAGCACCTCCTCCTGCTCCACCAGGCGCCGCGTCGCCTCGACGCATTTCGGCGCGCTGTAGGAATCGTCGAGCGTGAAGAACGTGATCTTGCGCCCGTTGATGCCGCCCTGGGCGTTGATCATGTCGAAATAGGCGGCGCCGGTGCGGCCGAGCACGCCGTAGAGCGATCCGGGACCGGAATGCGGAATGGTCTGGCCGAGCTTGATCTCGGTGTCGCTGGCGCCCGAATCGTAGCGCTTCTCGGCCCACAGTCTCCGCGTCGAGCCGGCGAACGCGGCGGTGGCCGCGGCGGCGGTCATGAAGGCGCGGCGGTTGACCTTGCGGCTCATGTGTTTCTCTCCCTGAATTTCTTGCTTGTCGTTACCGGTGCCGTCAGCCTGGAACCGACGGTTCTCCCGCAGCACAGACCTGGCGGCAGCATAGACCTGGCGGTATGCAGCCTGCAAAGCCCGCCGCGCGGGCCGGCTCAGGCGTCAGCCGGCGTTTTGTCATGGCGCGGTCCCGCCACGGGACCTTGCCCGCTGCCGCCAAAACCGGGCAGATTGCACGCCCCGCGGCCGGACCGAACGTTCCGCGCGGCCCCTTGCCGTTCGGCACCGCGCGCGCCGCGCGCTGCCGATCCCGCCCTGCCCCGAAACCGACAGCCCCGATCCGCATGACCATCGTCGCCCCGTCATCATCGTCGCTCAGGTCCAGGCTCGCCCAGCAGCCCTACCTGCTGCTGACCCTGACCTCGCTGTTCTGGGCCGGCAACGGGGTGCTCGGGCGATTCGCCGCCGGCCAGATCCCGCCGGTGACGCTCGCGCTGCTGCGCTGGGGCGTCGCCTTCCTGCTGCTGCTGCCTTTCGCCTGGCGCCCGCTCGCCGCCGACTGGCCGATACTGCGGGCGCGGCTCGGCTTCATGGTGCTGCTGTCGCTGATCGGCATCAGCATCTTCAACACCCTGCAGTATACGGCGCTGCAATACACCACGGCGCTGAACGTGCTGCTGCTGCAATCGGCCGGCCCGCTGTTCATGGCGATGTGGTCGCTGCTGCTGCTCCGCGTTCGCCTGACCTGGGCCCAGGCCGGCGGCATGATCGTATCGCTGATCGGCGTGCTGGTCATCCTGCTGCGCGGCGATCTCGCCGCGCTCGGCACCATCTCGCTGAACCGCGGCGACCTGATCTTCCTCGGCGCCATGTTCGTGTTCGGGGTTTACCCGGTGCTGACGCTGAAGCGGCCCGCCATGCACGAGCTGTCGTTCCTCGCCTTCACCTTCGGCTGCGGCGCGGCTCTGCTGGTGCCGTTGGCCGCCGCGGAGCTGATGTGGCGCCCGGCCCCGGCCGCGACCATGACGAACATGATGACCGTCGCCTATGTCGCGGTCTTTTCCTCGATACTGGCCTATCTGTGCTACAACCGCGGGGTCCGCCTGATCGGCGCCAACCGCGCCGCGCCGTTCCTTCATCTGGTGCCGGCGATCGGCGCCGCGCTCGCCATCTTTCTGCTCGGCGAACACCTCGAACTGTTCCACCTGGTCGGCTTCGCGCTGGTGCTTGCCGGCGTCGCCGTGGCGGCGCGCAGCCGGATCGAGACCTGAAAAACTGGCTGTGGCCGCGCAGGGGCGGCGAACGCCGCGAAGTTAATTTGGCGTTGAAGATGCTGATCGCATTTGCACAGTCCGTGAGGCGACCAGACGAGGGATTCCTGGCTGCCGCCGCCGCCCGGTGGTGTATGGAGTGTACACTGCCATCGGCCTGTCACCGCACGAGGAACACACGCTTGCCGGATCCATCGCGCCGCCCGTCCGGCCTCCGCGCCGCCATCTGGCAGCGCCGCACCCAATTGCTGCCGGCGCTGCGCAACACCATCGCGGCAATGCTTTCGCTGGCGCTGGCGCTTGCCTTCGGCCTGCCGCTGCCGCTGTGGGCGGTGCTCACCGCGCTGATCCTCACCCAGGCGACGCTGGGGCGCTCGCTACGCGTCACCATCGACTACATGATCGGCACGCTCGGCGGAGCGCTCTATGGCGGCGCCATCGCCGTCCTGATCCCCCACACCAGCGAAATCGCGCTGCTCGGCGTGCTGGCGCTGGCGATCGGGCCGCTGCTCGTGGTCGCGGCGATCAATCCGCGGATGAACGTGGCGCCGATCACCGCGGTGATCGTGCTGCTGCTGCCGTCAATGCGCGGCGGCAGCCCGCTGGACTCCGCGATCGACCGCGTCATCGAGGTTGGGCTCGGCGCCTTCACCGGACTCGCGGTGTCGCTCCTGGTGTTCCCCTCCAGCGCCCATCGCCAGGCCCTCGAATCCGCCGCGCGCACGCTCGACCTGATGGCCGATGCGGTCGGCCAGCTCTTGGCCGACCTCACCCGCCCGCGGGACGTCGACACCCTGCACCGGATCCAGGACGGCATCGGCCAGTCGCTGGTCAAGCTCGACGCCATCGCCGCCGAGGCGGCGCATGAGCGCTCGGCGCGGCTCACCGCCGAACCGGATGCCGGCCCGCTGCTGCGCACGCTGCTGCGGCTGCGCCACGACCTCGTCATCGTCGGACGCGCGGTGGCGCAGCCGCAGCCCGAGGACTTCCAGGCCCGGCTCGGCGCTCCGCTGCGGCGCGTCAGTACGGCGTTCGGCACCTACCTGCGCGGCTGCGGCACGGCGCTGGTGGCGCGAACCGGCCCGCCAACGCTCGACCCGGTTCGCGCGGCGCTCGAAGGCTATGCCGCGGAGATCGCCGCGTTGCGCGCCGCAGGCTTGACGCGGGCGCTGTCGGCGGACGCCACCGAACGGTTTTTCGCGCTCGGCTTCGCCCTCGAACAGATGCACCTGAACTTCCGCGACCTGGAGCGCTGTACCCGGGAATGGTCGCAGGAGCCGGACGCGAGGAGCCGACGCGGGTAGCTGCCGAGGTTTGAACAGGGCGGCGAAGCCCTCTAACATCCGCACGAAATGATAGAACCGGGGCACCGGGTCGGAAATCGTTGTTGGCATCATGACGCTCGCGACCATCGATCTCGCCCTGCGCTCCGGCGCCGTGGCCCTGCTCGCGCTGCTTGCCGTTCTGGTGCTGCGCGATTTCAGCCGCCGGCCGGCGGGATGGCTTGCCGCCGCCTTCGCGGCGGGATCGGCGGTCTATGCCGTCAGCTCGGCGGCCGGCTTCGCGGCGCTGCCGCTTGTCTGGCGCGCACCGCTGACCGCGCTCTCGACCGGAAACATCGTGGTGTTCTGGCTGTTCACGCGCGCACTGTTCGAGGACGACTATGCCCCGCGGCGCTGGCAGGGCGCGGTCTACCTGGCCGTGGTCGCGCTCAGCCTGCTCAACTGCGTGGTGATCGCGCCGGCCGACGGCGCCAGAGGCAACTGGCTCGGCCTCGCGCTCAGCCTCGCCGCGCTCGGCTTCATCGCGCTCGCGGTCGGCCAGTCGCTGCAGTCCTGGTCGGCCGATCTGGTCGAGGGCCGCCGCCTGCTGCGCCTCTTCATCGTCGGCGCCGCGGCGGTCGATGGCGGCGTCAACTCGCTGCTCCAGCTCGCGCTCGGCGCCGGCGGGCCCTCCGCCGCAGGCAGCGCGGTGAACGCTGCGGTGCTGCTCGGCATCGCCGCGGTGATCGTCGCGGCAATGACCCGCGCCGCCGGCGACGAGGTGTTCGCGCCCGCCGCGGAAGCCGAAGCCGAGACGCGCGCGCCCGACACCGCAGCGCCGGGCGACACGCGGGAGATCATCGCCCTCAACCGCCTGATGCGCGCCGAGCGCATCTATCGTCAGGAAGGCGTCACCATCGGCGTGCTGGCCGGCCGGCTCGGCATGCCTGAATACCGGCTGCGGCGGCTGATCAACCAGAAGCTCGGCTATCGCAACTTCAGCGTCTTCCTCAACAGCTACCGTCTCGAGGAGGTCAAGGCGGCGCTGGCCGACCCGACCCAGGCCGCGGTGCCGGTCACCACCATCGCCCTCGATGCCGGTTTCCAGTCGATCGGTCCGTTCAACCGCGCGTTCAAGAGCGACACCGGAGTCACGCCGACCGAATTCCGCCGGGCCCGGCTACCCGCGGGTTGACCTTTCCAGACCGCTGTTTTCTCTGATCGATTTCAGAATCGGCCAACGCCTTGCGGGCATCGGTCAAGCGCTTTTCGAATTCGGCGGGCCGCCGCCGCAGCACCGTGGCCTTCTCGGCGCGTAGCCCCCGGCACCCACGCCACGCGAAACAGCAAGCAGGACCGCCATGCCAAGAGCCCGCCTGATTCTCGGATCGACCCTGGTCGCCGCCGTCACCGCGACCGCCGCCGCCGCGGTCTGGTCGCACGACGCGGCCCAGGTCGCCACCGGCTTCGTCGCCGACATTCTGTGCTCGCAGACCTTCGTATCCGGGCTCGCCCCCGACCGCGTCCTTGCCGAGACCACCGAGGCAATGCCCGGTGTCGGACTGATCGGCTGGGCCATCGCGGTCGACGTCGACCGTGGCCGCAGGGAGGTAACGACAACCCTGCTCGGGACCAGCCGAAGCCGCGCGGTCCATCGCGACGGGCTGGGCTGCACGCTCGTCCATGACGACGGACCGGTGGATGGGGCGCCGCCGCCGGTCGGGCCGCTGCCGCCGCCGGAGCTGCCGGAGATCGCGGGACCCGAGACCGTCAGCGCGGCGGACCCGGCGGTCGCGCGCGCGATCGAGCATGTTTTCGCCGAGCCGGATCAGCCGCCGCTGCGGCACACCCGGGCCGTGGTGATCGTGAAGGACGGCCGTATCATTGCCGAGCGTTACGCCGCCGGGGTGACCGTGGACACCCCGCTGCTCGGCTATTCGGCGACCAAGTCGGTCTTCAGCACCCTGATCGGAATCCTGGTGCGCCAGGGCAGGCTGGCGGTCGACCAGCCGGCGCCGGTGCCGCGGTGGCGTAATCCCGACGATCCGCGCCGCGCCATCACCGTCGACCACCTGCTGCGCCATACCGCCGGCCTCGACGTCGGCAGTTCGCTGATGGCCACGCTGGGCAGCGCCTTCGACAAGGTCAACCGGATGAAGTTCGTGGTGCGCGACCAGGCCGGCTTCGCCGAGGAGGCACCGCTCGCGACCGCGCCGGGCAGCGCCTGGAACTACAACGACGCCAACTATCTGGTGCTGTCGCGCCTGACCCGCGACTTGGCCGGCGGTCATGCCAGCGACGTGCTGCGGTTCGCGCGACGCGAACTGTTCGCCCCGCTCGGTATGCGCAACGTCACGCTGCAGTTCGACGCCACCGGCACGCCGGAAGGGGCGAGCGAGATGCTGGCGACGGCGCGCGACTGGGCCCGCTTCGGCATGCTCTATCTCGAGGACGGCGTGGTCGGCGGCACGCGGATCCTGCCCGCGGGATGGGTGCGCTATTGCGCGACGGCAACGCCCGACGCCTGGGTCGGCTACGGCGCCGGCTGGTGGACCAATTCCGGCGACAGCGTGGGGGCGCGAAAACGCATCGGACTTGGCATGCCGCGCGACGCCATCCATGCCCGCGGCCAGTTCGGCCAGTACGTCGTCGTGGTCCCCTCCGAACGCCTCGTCATCGTGCGGTTCGGCACGACCGGCGGCGACAACGACATCACCGGCGTCTCGCGACTGGTCGCCGACGTCATCGCGGCGACGAGAGCGCGCGATGCGGGAGGTGGGTCAACGACGTCGTTCGGGAACTAGAACTCGTCACTCCGGGGCGGCGCCACCAGGTCCGCGCGAAGCGCGGCCCGATGACGGGCTCCGCGCCGAGCCCGGAGGCCATATCCCCTGCACAGGCGTTGGCCACTGGCCACGCCGTCATCTCTCATTGACGAAAGTGGCTATGGATTCCGGGCTCGCGCGCTCTGCACACGCCCAGGAATGATGGGGTGGACGGCCCCCAACGGCATCAGTGTGCCAGAATGAGGTCGTTGAAGATCTCAGACGAGGGAGCCGTCCATGAACAAGATTAGCACAATTGGGCTGGATATTGCGAAGAACGTGTTCCAGGTGCATGG
>JARLJA010000103.1 GCA_031291445.1 Xanthobacteraceae bacterium
GGCCGCCGACGCGCCGCCGCTCGCCGACGACGCGCCCCAGGAGCCGGCGACGGCGAAGCCCGTCCCCGCGCGCGAGCGCGGGCTGTCGATCCTGGTCGCCGAGGACAACGAGATCAACGCGCTCCTGATGCGCTCGCTGTTGACCCGGCTCGGCCATCGCCCGGTGATCACGGTGAACGGCGAGCAGGCGATCGAGTCCTGGCTCGCGGCGCAGTCCGCCGGCACGCCCTACGACCTGGTGCTGATGGACGTGCAGATGCCGGAACTCGACGGCATCGCCGCGACGCGGCGGATCCGCGCCGGCGAAGCCGCCAAGCAGACCGCGCGGGTACCGATCATCGCGCTGACCGCCAACACCCTGGTGGAAGACCGCTATGCCTGCTTCGAGGCCGGCATGGACGGCTTCCTGATCAAGCCGCTCGACCGCGACAAGCTCAACGACGTGCTGGCCGACGTCCGCCTGTTTCCGCAGCTCGCGGCCTGACCGCCGCCCGCCCGCGCCTGTGCGCGCCGCGTCGTTAACCTCTGGCCTGTCATAAATCCTTTGAATGCGCGTGCTTAATCGATCGAACGGCCGTAGTCGATTCGCTGCCTTCACGCGGTCCAGAGGATCACCATGCACGGCGATAAACTTTCGCGCTCGAGCCCCATCGGCAAGCGGATCGTTTTTCCTGAGAAGATCTCCTTAGGCGCATCGCCCGACACCGCCGGCAAGACCGCCAAGGTGATGGCCAAGACCAAGGCCGTCGCCGGGCTGCTGATGCCGGCCTTCGTCGAGAACGCCGTCATCAAGTTCAAGCCGGCGCTGCCCGCGCCGCTCGGCCGCATGGGGCCGCTGGAAGTGCGGCTCGCCCACAAGAAGGGCGACGTCAAGCGCGCCCAGAAGCTGCGCTACAAGGTGTTCTACAAGGACGGCACCGCGATCGCCGACGCCGCCACCATTCTGGCGCAGCGCGACAAGGACGCGTTCGACAAGGTCTGCGACCATCTCCTGGTGATCGACCACGCCGCCAAGCCGTCGCTGAGCGGCAAGCAGCCGGTGGTCGGCACCTACCGGCTGCTGAGGCAAGATGTCGCAGAACGCCACGGCGGCTTCTACACCGACCACGAGTTCGCGATTTCCGACCTGGTCGATCGCCACCCCAACCTGAAATTCCTCGAGCTCGGCCGCTCCTGCGTGCTGCCGCCCTACCGCAACAAGCGCACCGTCGAGCTGCTGTGGCACGGCATCTGGACCTATGTCCGCAAGCACCGCTGCGACGTGATGATCGGCTGCGCCAGCTTCGAAGGCACCAATCCCGACCAGCTGGCGCTGCCGCTGTCGTTCCTGCACCACCACGCCCGGGCGCCGGACGCGTGGCGGGCGGCGGCGCATCCCTCGCGCTACGTCGACATGAACCGGATGGCCAAGGACGCCATCAACCCGAAGGCGGCGCTGCACGAGCTGCCGCCGCTGATCAAGGGTTACCTGCGGCTCGGCGCCTTCATCGGCGACGGCGCCGTGATCGATCACCAGTTCGGCACCATCGACGTGCTGATCGTGATGCCGGTGTCGGCGATCAACACCCGCTACATCGACCATTTCGGGGTCGACGCCAGCCGCCACGCGGCGTGAGGCGGGCAAGCGACGAGATTCCTATCTCCTCATGGTGAGGAGGAGCTCTTGCGCCGTCTCGAACCATGAGGCCACCGCACAGCCCCGGCCTCATCCTTCGAGACGCGGCGCTTAGCGCCGCTCCTCAGGACGAGGGGCAGGGGTCGCGCCTTGGGAGTGCGCTCGCGGCGAAACAGCACTGAATTTCTCGGTCCCTCACAACCGTCGCAGCGACACCTTCTCGATGACGTGGTCCTGGCCCTTCTTGAGGATCAGCGTGGCGCGCGGCCGGGTCGGCAGGATGTTGTCCTCGAGATTGGCGAGGTTGGTGCGGTCCCAGATCGCGGTCGCGGTGGCGGTCGCCTCGGCGTCGGACAGCAGCGCGTAGCGGTGGAAGTACGACTGCGGGTCGTGGAACGCGGTGTCGCGCAGCGCCAGGAAGCGCTTGACGTACCACTGGCGCAGCACCGGCTCCTCGGCGTCGATATAGACCGAGAAGTCGAAGAAGTCGGAGACGAACGGCACCGCGATTCCGTCGCGCGGCAGGCGCCCGGTCTGCAGCACGTTGACGCCCTCGAGAATCAGGATGTCCGGCTGATCGACCTCGGTCATCTGGTCGGGAACGATGTCGTAGGTCATGTGCGAATAGACCGGCGCGCGGACGTTGCGGCGCCCGGCCTTGATGTCGCTGAGGAAGTCGAGCAGCGTCGGCAGGTCGTAGCTTTCGGGAAAGCCCTTCTTCTGCATCAGGCCGCGCTTCTCCAGCACGGCATTGGGAAACAGGAAGCCGTCGGTGGTCACGAGATCGACCTTGGGACGCGGCGACCAGCGCGCCAGCAGCGCCTGCAGCACGCGCGCGGTGGTCGACTTGCCGACCGCGACCGAGCCGGCGACGCCGATGATGTAGGGCATCTTGCGGTCCTGGATGCCGAGGAAGCGGCGCTGGGCCAAGAACAGCCCGTGGGCGGCGGCCACGTACATCGACAGCAGCCGCGACAGCGGCAGGTAGATTTCCTCGACCTCGTTGAGGTCGAGGCGATCATGCATCGACCTCAGGGCCGCGACCTCGGCGGCGTCCAGCGTCATCGGGGTATCGTCGCGCAGCTTGGCCCATTCGCTGCGGGTGAACACCCGGTAGGGATTGTACTGCTGCTGTTGTTCCGAACGCGCGTCCATGACCGCTGTCCCTTTCAGCTCAATCGCGCTTGCGCGCGGCCTTCTCTTCCAGGCCGGACATGCCCGTGCGCGCCGCCAGCGCGGCCTCGACGTCGGCCAGCGTCACCCCGCGCGCCTTCAGCAGCACCAGCAGGTGAAACACCAGATCGGCGCTCTCGGCGATCAGATGGTCGCGGTCGTTCTCGACCGCGGCGATCACGGTCTCGACCGCCTCCTCGCCGAGCTTGCGGGCGCAATGCGCCGCGCCCTTGTCGAGCAGCTTGCGGGTGTAGGACGCCTCCCCGCCCGACGCCGCGCGGGCATCGATGGTGGCGGCGAGATCGTGGATGGTAAAACGCGCCATCGCGGTTCTTTCTGCAGGGCTCTTACTAACATGCCCGGGGCCCGCCCGACAGGCGGCTCCCGGGTGCGGCTTCAGGGATCGAGGCGCATCGGCAGGCCGGCGGCCGCCATGTGCTCCTTGGCCTGGCGAATGGTGAATTCCCCGAAATGGAAGATCGACGCCGCCAGCACCGCGGTGGCGTGGCCGTCGCGGATGCCGGCGACCAGGTGATCGAGGGTGCCGACCCCGCCCGAGGCGATCACCGGCACCGGGATGCGGTCGGCGATCGCCCGCGTCAGCGCCAGGTCGAAACCCTGGCGGGTGCCGTCGCGGTCCATCGAGGTCAACAGGATCTCGCCGGCGCCGAGCCGGACCACCTCCTCGGCATAGCCGAGCGCGTCGATCCCGGTGGGCTTGCGGCCGCCATGGGTGAAGATCTCCCAGCGCGCGGGCTCGCCCTCGGCGCTCACCCGCTTGGCGTCGATCGCCACCACGATGCACTGGTCGCCGAACTTCTCCGCGGCCTCCTTGACGAAGTCGCGCCGCGCCACCGCGGCGGAGTTGATCGAGACCTTGTCGGCGCCCGAGGTCAGCAGCGTGCGGATGTCGTCGACGGTGCGCACCCCGCCGCCGACCGTCAGCGGCATGAAGCAGGCCTCCGCGGTGCGGCGCACCACGTCGAGCATGATGCCGCGGTTCTCGTGGGTCGCGGTGATGTCGAGAAACGTGAGCTCGTCGGCGCCGGCGGCGTCGTAGGCGATCGCGGCCTCGACCGGATCGCCGGCGTCGCGCAGGTCGACGAAATTGATGCCCTTGACGACGCGGCCGTCCTTGACGTCGAGGCAGGGGATGACGCGAACCTTGAACATGCGTTGTGCCCCGCCTAGGCCGCCGGACGCGCGGCGCGGATCAGCGCCATGGCGGAGGCCGGATCGAGCCGGCCGTCATAGAGCGCGCGCCCCGAGATCGCGCCCTCGAGCCTGGCTGCGCGCGGCGCGAGCAGCGCCTTGATGTCGTCGATCGACGCCAGCCCGCCGGAGGCGATCACCGGCACGGCGATGCGTTCGGCCAGCGCGATGGTGGCGTCGAGATTGAGGCCCTTGAGCAGGCCGTCGCGGGCGATGTCGGTGAAGATGATGGCGGCGACGCCGGCATCCTCGAATCGCTGGGCGATCTCCAGCGCGGTGACCTGCGAGGTCTCGGCCCAGCCCTCGACCGCGACCTTGCCGTCGCGGGCATCCAGCCCGACCGCGACCCGGCCCGGGAAGCGCCGCGCCGCGTCCCTGACCAGCGCCGGATCGCGCACCGCGGCGGTGCCGATGATGACGCGGGCGACGCCGCGGGCGAGCCAGGCCTCGATGGTGGCGAGGTCGCGAATGCCGCCGCCGAGCTGCAGCGGCATCTTCACCGCCGCCAGCATGCCCTCGACCGCGCGGGCGTTCATCGGCTTGCCGGCGAAGGCGCCGTCGAGATCGACCACGTGGAGATACTCGAAGCCCTGGGCCTCGAAGCTTTGCGCCTGGTCGACCGGATCGGTGTTGAACACGGTGGCGCGCGCCATGTCGCCCTGCTCCAGCCGGACGCAGGCGCCATTCTTGAGATCGATGGCGGGAAACAGGATCACGGCGTCCACCTGAGGAAGTTGCCGATCAGCGCCAGCCCGAAGCGCTGGCTCTTTTCGGGATGAAACTGGGTGCCGACGGCGGTGCCCCGGGCGACGATCGCGGTCACCGGGCCGCCGTAGTCGGCGCGCGCCACCACGTCGGCCTCGTCGGTGGCGTTGAGGTGATAGGAGTGCACGAAATAGGCGTGACGGCCGGCCTCGCCGAGCGGCAGGCCATCCAGCAGGGCATGCGGCCGCGTCACGTTCAGCGTGTTCCAGCCCATGTGCGGGATCTTGAGCGCGGTATCGCGCGGCGCGATGCGCTCGACGTCGCCGGCGATCCAGTCGAGCCCGGCGGTGGTGACGTATTCGCGGCCGCGCGTCGCCATCAACTGCATGCCGACGCAGATGCCGAAGAACGGCCGGCCCCGGACGCGCACCGCCTCGTCGAGCGCCGCCACCATGCCGTCGAGCGCGTCGAGGCCGCGGCGGCAGTCGGCGAAGGCGCCGACCCCGGGCAGCACGATGCGGTCGGCCCGCGCCACCACGTCCGGATCGGCCGTCACCACGATCGGCTGGGGGTGATTGACCTCGCGCGCGGCGCGCTCGAACGCCTTGGCCGCCGAGTGCAGGTTGCCGGAGCCGTAGTCGATGATCGCGACGCTCACCGTGGCGCCCTCGGCTGCGGAAACAGCCCCATGACCTCGCCGAAGCCGGCCGGACCGCCCGACGACGGCCGCACCGGCGGCGGCGCGCCACGATCGACGGGCGGGACGAAGCCGCCGGCATGGGTCTCGTTCCAGCGCTCGAAAAACCGGTGTTCGGCGGCGCCGCGGTTGTTGGCCACCACCACGTCGAGCAGCCGCCAGCGGCCGCGCGAGCACGACCAGCGCTGGACGGAGGCGCCCTCGAAGCCGGTCAATAGCGCCACCAGCAGGGCAACGAACAGCTGGGCTTCGAGGTCGACATGCAGCAGCGCCAGTGCCGCCGCGAGCGCCGCCACGATCGCCAGGTAGGCCAAAAGGCCGAACCACAGCCGCTGGGCGAGAAACCACAATGGCCCGAATACCGCGGCGGAGAGGTGAAAGCCGTCCCGCACCAGCACCACGCGCTCGAGCTGCGGCCGATCGCCGGCAAGCGGTGCATGAACTGTGTAAACCGGCATTGCCCTTCTCCGGAACTGCCGCGCGGCGCGCGACACCATCAAACGATGGATTTCGTCACTGGCGGCGGATTCGCAAGGGCAGACGCCCTAACCGCCGAGCTGGCCCTTGGTCGACGGCACCTCGCCGACGGCGCGCGGATCAATCTCGACCGCCCGGCGCAGCGCCCGCGCCAGTCCCTTGAAGCAGGACTCGGCGATGTGATGGCTGTTTTCGCCGTAGAGCGTCTCGACGTGGAGCGTGATGCCGGCGTTCATGGCGAAGGCGTTGAACCACTCGCGCACCAGCTCGGTGTCGAAGGCCCCGACCTTGTCGCGCGGGAATTCGGTCTTGAACACCAGCACCGGGCGCCCGGAGATGTCGACCACCACCCGCGACAGGGTCTCGTCCATGGGCATGTGGATGCTGGCATAGCGGGTGATGCCGGCCATGGTGCCGAGCGCCTGCTTCACCGCCTGGCCGAGCGCGATGCCGACGTCCTCGGTGGTGTGGTGATGATCGACATGGAGATCGCCGTCGGCCTTGACCGTGAGGTCGATCCGCGAGTGACGCGCCAGGAGGTCGAGCATGTGATCGAGGAAGCCGATCCCGGTCGCGATCGCCGAGGTCCCGGTTCCGTCGAGATTGACGGTGACCGCGATGTCGGTCTCCTTGGTCTTGCGCTTGATAGTGGCGGTGCGCATGCGGGCGACGGGCTCCAGGCTGAAAACCGGGCCCTTTTAACAGGCGGGCGCCGCCTTCGCTACTGCGGTATGACATGGGAGTAACACTCCCGCGGGGCCCGGCCCGGCCGGCTGCGATTAGGGTAAATGTGGCCTCAAGGCGGCGGGCGGCCCGCCGATTGCGTCGCGGCGGTTTGATCCCTAGATCTGAGCCGACAAGGACAGGATATGCAGGCAACTCCCCAGCAAAACTCCGCCGTGTGGCACGGCACCACCATTCTCACCGTCCGCAAGGGCGGCCGTGTCGTGGTCGGCGGCGACGGCCAGGTGTCGATCGGCCAGACCGTGATCAAGTCCAACGCCCGCAAGGTCCGCCGGCTCGGCAAGGGCGACGTGATCGGCGGCTTCGCCGGCGCCACCGCCGACGCCTTCACCCTGTTCGAACGGCTCGAAAGCAAGCTCGAGCAGTACCCCGGCCAGCTCACCCGCGCCGCGGTCGAACTGGCCAAGGACTGGCGCACCGACCGCTACCTGCGCCGGCTCGAGGCGATGATGATCGTCGCCGACCGCGACGTCTCCCTGGTGCTGACCGGCACCGGCGACGTGCTCGAGCCGGAAGGCGGGGTGATGGCCATCGGCTCGGGCGGCAACTACGCGCTGGCCGCGGCGCGGGCGCTGGTCGACAGCGATCACGACGCCGAGGCCATCGTGCGCCGCGCACTGGATATCGCCGCCGACATCTGCGTCTACACCAACCGCAATGTGACCATCGAAACGCTGACCAGCCCATGACCCACGGGGCAGACCTCGGCCACGAGCACAATTCCGCCGCAACCCGGCGCGTCCTCGATCACTATACCCCGGTGAGCGCGACGACCTCGACGCGCCGGCCTTCGGCCCGCAACCTGAGGGCACCCACGGCATTGACCGGTTTATCGGCGAACCGGACCTGCCCGGCCACGGCCACGGCGCGGCGTTCATCCAGGCGTTCGTCGCCGCCCTGCACGCCGCCGACATCCCGCGAAATAACCGGCTTTGGTGCCCGCGCTGGCCGCAGCATCGCCATCAAAACCATGGCGGCGTGAGCGGATGGTCGCGCCCGACGCCCGCGCCGGATCCTCGGCCACCACGATGACGCTGCCGCGCGTGCTGGCGATCGCCGCTGCACTGCTTGTCGTTCAGGCCGCGACCCTCTACGCCATGGGCCGGGTGCCGATCTGTACCTGTGGTTACGTCAAGTTGTGGCACGGCATGGTGCAGAGCTCGGAAAACTCGCAGCATCTCACCGACTGGTACACCTTTTCCCACATCATCCACGGCTTCATCTTCTACGGGCTGGCGTTTCTGCTGGCGCCAAGGACGCCGTGGCCGGCGCGGCTGCTCGTCGCCATGGTGATCGAAGGCGGCTGGGAGATCGCCGAAAATTCGCCCTTCATCATCGAACGCTACCGTGCGGGAACCATCTCGCTCGACTACTATGGCGACAGCATCGTCAACTCGATCTCCGATACGTTGGCGATGGTCACCGGCTTCCTGCTCGCCCGCGCACTGCCGGTCGCGGCAACCGTTGCGCTCGCGATCGCCTTCGAGGTGCTGGTCGGACTGCACATTCGCGACAACCTGACGCTCAACATCCTGATGCTGATCCATCCCTTTGAGGCGGTGCGCCGGTGGCAGAGCGGGCCGCCGCTGATCTAGCGCTTGCAGTCGGTCGGTCCGTGACTAAGTTTTCGTTGAACGTGCGAGGCACCCCATTTGACCATCAGCGACGAGATCCTGAGCGAAGGCGTAGCGAGGGGCATCATCAGCCCGGATCAGCTCGCGGCGCTTCTCGTGCTCGGCGCCTTCGTCCTCGTGCTCAGCGCCGGCTGGCGGCCGTTGCGCGGGATGCTGCTCCATGTCACGCCCGCCGCCGTCACCCATCGCCTTCCGCAAGCCAGCCTGCAGAGTTGAAGCCAACGTCATGACCGACTTTTCCCCCCGCGAAATCGTCTCCGAGCTCGACCGCTTCATCGTCGGCCAGGCCGACGCCAAGCGCGCGGTGGCGATCGCGCTGCGCAACCGCTGGCGCCGCCTCAAGCTCACCGGCCCGTTGCGCGAGGAGGTGCTGCCCAAGAACATCCTGATGATCGGGCCGACCGGGGTCGGCAAGACCGAAATCTCGCGGCGGCTGGCCAAGCTCGCCGGCGCCCCGTTCATCAAGGTCGAGGCCACCAAGTTCACCGAGGTCGGCTATGTCGGCCGCGACGTCGAGCAGATCGTGCGCGACCTGGTCGAGGTCGGCATTGCCCAGACCCGCGAGCGCAAGCGCAAGGACGTCCAGGCCCGCGCCCAGCTCGCCGCCGAGGAGCGCGTGCTCGACGCGCTGGTGGGGGCCAATGCCAGTGCCGCGACGCGGGATTCGTTCCGCCGCAAGCTGCGCGCCGGCGAGCTCAACGACAAGGAGATCGAGATCGAGGTGCAGGCCTCCGGCGGCATGCCGACCTTCGAGATCCCGGGCATGCCCGGCGCCCAGATCGGCGCGATCTCGCTCGGCGACATCTTCGGCAAGATGGGCGGCCGCACCAAGACCCGCCGCACCACGGTGGTCGATTCCCACGAACTGCTGGTCAACGAGGAATCCGACAAGCTGCTCGACACCGACAAGCTGGTGCTGGAGGCGATCGAGGCGGTGGAAAGCAACGGCATCGTGTTCCTCGACGAGATCGACAAGATCTGCGCGCGCGACGGCCGCGTCGGCGCCGACGTCTCGCGCGAGGGCGTGCAGCGCGACCTGCTGCCGCTGATCGAGGGCACCACCGTGTCCACCAAGCACGGCCCGGTGAAGACCGACCACATCCTGTTCATCGCCTCGGGCGCGTTCCACGTCGCCAAGCCGTCGGACCTGCTGCCCGAACTGCAGGGCCGCCTTCCGATCCGGGTCGAGCTCCAGGCGCTGACCCGCGACGACATGCGCCGCATCCTGACCGAGCCGGAAGCCTCGCTGATCAAGCAGTATGTCGCGCTGATGCAGACCGAGGGCGTCACGCTCGAGGTCACCGACGACGCCATCGACGCGCTGGCCGACGTCGCCGTCGGGGTCAATTCCAGCGTCGAGAACATCGGCGCGCGGCGCCTGCAGACGGTGATGGAGCGGGTGCTCGACGAGATCTCGTTCTCGGCGCCCGACCGCAGCGGCGAAACCATCCGCATCGACGCCGCCTACATCCAGAAGCACGTCGGCGACCTCGCCAAGAACGCCGATCTCAGCCGGTTCATTTTGTAGCGGTGCGGCCGACGGGGCGCCCAATACGCTGCAACCATTTTCTTCGTCATGCCCGCGCTTGTCGCGGGCATCCGCGTCTTAACTGAACATCAGCAAGAAAGACGTGGATGCCCGGCACAAGGCCGGGCATGACGGAGTAATTCAGAAGCGCCTTCTTCCATCGAAAGCCCCTACCGGTACACGCTCGCCATCTGCGCTTCCGGGTAGCGGGTGCCGGCGGCGGCATTCGCCGGCACCGCCGCGGTGATCTCGGCGACCTCCGCCGGCGACAGGCGGACCTCGAGCGCGCCGAGATTTTCGATGAAGCGCTCCCGCTTCTTGGTGCCGGGGATCGGAATGATGTCCGGCCCTTGCGCCAGCAGCCAGGCCAGCACCAGCTGGCCGGTGGTGCAGCCCTTGCGCCGCGCGATCGCGGCGATGGTCTCCACCAGCGCGAGGTTGCGCCCGAGATTGTCGCCGACGAAGCGCGGATGGACGCGGCGGCGATCGCCTTCCGGCAATTCGCCGGGGATCGCGCCGGTCAGGAGCCCGCGCCCGAGCGGCGAATAGGCGACGAAGGCGATGCCGAGCTCGCGCGTGGTGCGCAGCGTCTCCTCGGCCTCGGCGCGGTAGAGCAGCGAATATTCGGTCTGCACCGCGGCGATGGGGTGGATCGCGTGAGCCCGGCGGATGGTGTCCGGGCGGGCCTCGCTCAGCCCCAGCGCGCGAACCTTGCCCTGCGCGACCAGCCGCGCCATGGCGCCCACGGTGTCCTCGATCGGCACATTGGGATCGACGCGGTGCTGGTAGTAGAGATCGATCACCTCGACGCCGAGGCGCTCGAGGCTCGCCTCGCAGGCGGCCTGGACATGGGCGGGGCTGCCGTCGACGCCGTTGAGGCCGCCGGGACGCTGAACCTGGCCGAACTTGGTGGCGAGCACGACCTTGTCGCGGTGGCCGGCCAGCGCGCGTCCCACCAGCGTCTCGTTGTGGCCCCAGCCATACATGTCGGCGGTATCGAACAGGGTGACGCCGCGCCCGATCGCGTCGTGGACCAGCGCCACCGCCGCGTCGTCGTCACTGGCGCCGTAGACGCCGGAGAACGACATGCAGCCGAAGCCGAGTGCCGAGACCGCGATCCCGCTGGCGCCGAGGGTGCGTTGTGGCAGAGTGGCTGACGTCATGACCTATCCTCTTTTTCTTTCAGGTTCTCTTGCGATCACCGCACCGCGCGGCGCCGCACCCGGACATAGAGCGCGCCGCCGCCGCCATGGCCGATATGAGCTTCCTCGAAGCCGACGACATAGTGACGAAACTCGGCCTGGCTCAGCCACTCCGGGACCTGGCGGCGCAGCACGCCGCGCTCGGAGGCCGCCGACGCGCCGGCGCGGCCCTTGCCGGTGATCACCAGCACGAAGGTCATGCCGTCCTCGGCGGCGCGCTGCAGGAAGCCCAGCAGGGCGCGGTGGGCCCGCGCCTGGGTCATGCCGTGGAGGTCGAGGCGGGCGTCGATGTCCTTCCTGCCGCGGGACAGCTGCGAACGCTCGCGCCGGCCGAGCGCCACCAGCGGCGGCATCGCCTTGGGCCGCGGCGCGGCAGCGGGCTCGCCGGACGGGAGCGGCGCGATGACTTTCGGCGCCGGCGCCGGCACCGCCTCGACCGCAGGCGTTGCCGCTGCGGCCTCGGGTCTCGGCTTGCGCTGGCGCGGCTTGAGCGGACTGGTGGAGCGCGCGACCGCGTCCCACAGCGCGCGCTCCTCGGCGCTGAGCGCGCGTCGCGACCGCGGCCGCGCCGGTGCCTCCTCGGGACCTGGTGGGGAGCGGTGCTTCATCGGGCGTGATGGCGGTGGTGCCGCGGATGCGGCCTGGTCTCGGCCTTGACCTCGACCGGGCGCGGCGCCGGTAGCGGTGCGGTCCGGCCATGGGCCACGGGATCGAGCGCCTTGGGCACCAGCATGACGAACTGGGCGTTGTGGCGCAGCCGGCCGGAGACCCGGCCGGCGTCCGCACCGGCGCCGAAATAGATGTCGGCGCGCGCCGGCCCGACGATGGCCGAACCGGTGTCCTGCGCCACCATCAGCCGGCGGAACGGCGACCTCGCCTGTTCGGAGTCCAGCGGCAGGTCGCCGACGATGAAGAAGGGCGTGCCGTAGACGTGCAGCGCCTTGTCGACCGCGATCGAGCGGCCGGGGATCAGGTGCACGCCCTGGGCGCCGATCGCCTCGTCGGCGGCGGCGAGCGTGACCTCGCGGAAGAACACGTAGGCGCGGTTCTGCCGCCGCAGCTCGTTGGCGCCGTCGGGATTGTCTTCCATCCATTGCCGGATGCGCTGCATCGACATCTGCTCGCGCGGGATGATGTTGCGTTCGATCAGGAGGCGTCCCACCGCGGTGTAGGGATAGCCGTTATGGGCATCGTAGTTGATCCGCATCATCGTGCCGTCCTCGAAGCGGATGCGCGCGGAGCCCTGGATCTGCATGAACAGGAGATCGGTCTGGCTCTTGAGCCAGCACAATTCGAGCCCCCGCCCGGCGATGGCGCCGTCCTCGATCTGGCCGCGATCGTAATAGGGCACGAGCTTGCGGCGCCCGATCTTGCGATAGACCGCACCCTTGTTGGGCAGGCTCGGGGAGTCCTGGATGTAGCCGCGCACGAACAGGTTCGAGGGCCGGCGATAGACCGGGACGGTGTAGAGGTCGGTCCGGGTGCGGGAGCCGTCGACGATCGGCTCGTAGTAGCCGGTGACGAAGCCGTCGACGTCGCCGAGCTTCGAGATCTTCACCGGCTGGAACTGGGCCTCGAAGAAGGCCCGCGCCGCGGCGGCGGTGGTGATGTTGGAGGCGGCGGCGATCCGGCACGGCGCGCGCAGTGCGCCGTCGAGCGGCCTCGCCGTCGTGGCGGGCGCCGGCTGCGGCATGATCGCGGCGCAGCTGACGCGGAAGGCGCGAAAGCCGGCGAGCAGGTCGTCGTCGGTCCAGCCGGCGAGATCCGCCCAACCGACGGGACCGTATTGCGCGCCGTCGACGATGAAAGGCAGGTCCGGCGGCGGCCGCGGCGCATCGACCCGCGGCCTGAGATGACGGGCGGCGGCCGGGCCGCCGGTCAGCGACGCAAGGGTCAGGACCAGCGCCCACGCCACCCGCGCCGTGCGGCGCGCGAGGCGGTCAGCGCCCGCTTTCCGTCCCGACCAGCTTCCAGTTTGGATCGCGCGAGGAGGTGTCACGGGAAAAGGTCCAGATATCGGTGACGTCCGAGACCTTGTCGGGGTTGCCGTCGATCACGGCGCCGGACTTGTCCCGGGTCACCGTGACCATCTGGGACACGAAACGAACGGTGACGTGCGCGGCGCGGTCGCGCAGCTCGGCGCCGACCAGCTCCGCCTTGTCGATGCCGACGAAGCGGGTCTCGACCTTCTCCTCGCGCTGCTCGCGCTCGCGGATCGCGCCGTCGAAGCCCTCGAACACCTCCCGCGACAACAGATCCTTCAGCGCGCGGCGATCGCCGGCGGCAAAGGCCAGCACGATCATTTCATAGGCGCTGCGGGCGCCGGCGATGAACCGCCCGGCATCGAATGACGAATCCGCGGAGGCGACGTCGTCGAGCCCGTGCGCCAGCGCCGAACCCGGTTGGGCGACGCCCTTCCAGCGATCGACGGTCGGCGCCGCCTCGACCGCTGCCGGCGTGTGATCGAGCACCGTTCCCGGCAGGGGAACGACGTTGCCGGTGGCATTGCCCGCGGCGGGATTCGCAGGCCCCTTGGGAAAATCCCGGGCGGCGCGGTCGAAGGGCGGCCGTTCGCTGCCGGAGCGCTGTCCCAGCACGCTGCGCAGCCGCAGGAAGATGAACACGGCCAGGGCCAGGAAGATGATGGTATAGATGTCCACGTCGCATTCACTTTCTGATCGTGTGCCGTCGGGAACAGTCGCCCCGCGCCGGCCCAAGGCAACCTCTCGGACAGCCGCTCGAGCAGCCCGCTGACAGCCGGCCGCGCACGGCGGTCGTGTTCCCCGCCATCTATGTAAGCGTCGGCGCCGGTGGCGCCAACAACCCATTTCGCCCCGCCTTGACGGCGCAGACAGCGGCGTCGGCGCGGGTCCCTGGTTCGATGCCGGCGAAGCGCGGTTCAACGCCGCCCGGAATGTGACGAAAACCCTCCCGGAATCAAGTCCTTCTGCTGTGCAACCGGAACCCGGGCCGGCCCGCGGGCCGGTATGTCGTTGATATGACAGGCAACGATCGGCCACGTGGGACGATCCCGCGCCGCAGCGTCCTTGTCGAACACGGAGGGCCTGTGTTAGCCACTCGCCCCGGCAGGGGCGTTTTATTCGCTCTTGGGACCAGTTCAGCCTGCGGCAAAAGTGGACGCCGGTTTTGCCCTGGATTGGTCCGGCCCTCACCTTTCGCAACGTGCGCTGGCTTCACGCGAACCGGTTACCACATCGCCTGAAACTGCGTCTGGAGACACCTGATGACCAACGGCAACGGGTCCCCACCCGAAAACGCTCCCCTGCCGCAGCTCAACGTTCTGGCGCAGTACATCAAGGACTTCTCGTTCGAGAATCCGAACGCTCCGGCGGCGCTGGCGCCGCAGCAGAACGCCCCTGCGATCAACATCCAGATCAATGTCGGCGCGCGCAGCCTCGCCGAGACCGAATTCGAGGTCACGCTGTCGATCGAAGGCAAGGCCGAAAGCAACGGCAGCGTGCTGTTCGCCTTCGAGCTGGCCTATGCCGGCGTGTTCCGGATCCAGAACGTGCCGCAGGAGAATCTCCACCCGCTGGTGATGATCGAGTGTCCGCGGCTCCTGTTCCCGTTCGCGCGCGAGATCGTGGCGACCGCGGTACGCAACGGCGGCTTCCCGCCGCTGATGCTCGACCCGGTCGACTTCGTCGGCCTCTACCGCCAGAACATGGCGCGCCAGGCCGAACAGCTGAAGCCGAGCTGAAGTCACGACACGCACACTGAATTGAATGACTCGTCATGGCCGGGCAGCGCGATCCGTCTTCGACGGATCGCTAGGACTAAGGTCTCCCGGCCATCCGCGTCTTTCTCGTAGCAACGCCACGTGAATGCCCGGCACAAGGCCGGGCATGACGAGATGATGAGGTTCGTCGCTTGGTCTGGATACGGCTTAAGCCTGCTCCAGGTAACCCTTCCAGATCGCCTTCTCGCCCAAGGTCGCGACGAAGGCGCGGTGGGCCTCGCGGTCGGCGTCGGTGACCCGCGGCACCAGCGGCGTCGGACGCTGCCGGCGCGGCCCGTCGAGCTGGGCCGTAATTTCGATCCGCCGGGTATCGGCGAGAACCAGGCTCGACTGCCGCGCCCCGATCAGATCGATATAGACCTCGGCGAGCAGCTCGGCGTCGAGCAGCGCGCCGTGCTTGGTGCGGTGCGAGTTGTCGATGGCGTAGCGCGAGCACAGGTCGTCGAGCCGGTTGGAGACGCCGGGGTGCTTGCGGCGCGCCAGCAGCAGCGTATCGACCAGGCGCTCGCGCGGAATCGGAGACCGCTTCAGGCGATCGAGCTCGGCATTGATGAAGCTGATGTCGAACGAGGCGTTGTGAATGACCAGCGGGGCATCGCCGATGAAGGCGAGGAATTCGTCGACGACGGCACCGAACAGCGGCTTGTCGGCGAGAAACTCGGTGGACAGGCCGTGCACCGCGAAGGCCTCCTGCGGCACGTCGCGTTCCGGATTGATGTAGCGGTGGAAGGTCTGCCCGGTCGGCATGCGATTGAGGATCTCGACGCAACCGACTTCGACCAGGCGGTCGCCGCGCAGCGGGTCCAGCCCGGTGGTTTCGGTATCGAGAACAATCTCGCGCATCGCAGTCCGATCGGTCGTCCGGAGGAGGTGTCGAAGGCAGCCGGCGCGAATCAGCCGCGCCGCCGCGGTATTGTAGCGAGCTGCGCCAGAATGTCGCCGATCTGGCGCCGCACCGGCTCGATGCCGTGGGAGGTGTCCACCACGAAATCGGCCCGGCGGCGCTTCTCGGCGTCGGGCAGCTGCCGCGCCAGGATGGCGTCGAGCTTCTCCGGGGTCATCATCGGCCGCTCGAGGATGCGCTGGCGCTGGATCTCCGCCGAGGTGGTCACCACCACGATGGCGTCGACGCGCCTTTCGCCGCCGGTCTCGAACAGCAGCGGGATGTCGAGCACCGCCACCGGCGCGCCGGACCGTTCGGCGGCGTCGAGGAAGGCCTGCTGGTGGGCCCGCAGCATCGGATGGACGATCTGTTCCAGCCGCTTCATCGCCTCGGCGTCGTTCAAGACCCGGGCCGACAGCTTCTGGCGATCGACCTTGCCGGCGACGGTGGTGCCGGGAAACGCCGCCTCGACGGCGGGCACGGCTTCGCCCTCATAGATCATGTGGACGGTGGCGTCGGCGTCATAAACCGGAACGCCGGCTTCCCGGAACAGGCCGGCGGTGGTCGATTTTCCCATTCCGATCGAACCGGTCAGACCGAGCAGCAGCATCGAGCAATCCCGCAATCGTCACAAGGCAAGCAGGCCGCGCCGGCGCAGATAGCCGAGCAGCGGCAGCAGAGGGAGGCCGAGAATCGTGAAGTGGTCGCCATCGATTCGTTCGAACAGATGGATCCCGAGGCCTTCGAGCTGGTAGGCGCCGACGGTGGTGGTCACCGCCGCGCCGGCGGCATCGAGATAGGCCGAAATATCGTCGTCGCTCAAGGCCCGCATGGTCAGGCGCGCCACCGCGACGTCGGAGAACAGAAGCTCGCCGTCGCACGCCACCGCCACCGCCGAGAACAGCGCATGGGTCTGGCCGGAGAGCGCGCGGAGCTGGAGCGCGGCATCGCCTCGTCCCGCCGGCTTGTTGAACAGCCGCTCACCGAGCGCCAGCGTCTGGTCGGCGCCGATGACGAGGCGCCCTGGATGGCGGCGGGCGACATCGAAGGCCTTCTCGCGCGCCAGCAGCGCGGCGATCTCCTGCGGTGCGGTCAGGCCCGATAGCTGCTGGATCCCGCGCTCGTCGAGATCGGCGGGAATGGCCTCGAAGGCAATGCCGGCATTTCGCAGCAGGGCCTGCCGCGAAGCGCTTTGCGACGCCAGGATGAGCGGATGATCGGCGCGCCACAGCGTCATGGCGTCAGCCGCGCTGCCGCTGCCGGTCGGCCAGCAACTTGAGGATCGCGGCCGCGGTCTCCTCGATGGAGCGGCGGGTGACGTCGAGCAGGGCCCAGCCGTATCTGGCGCTGAGCTTGCGGGCGTAGAGCACCTCCTCGGTGACGGCCTGGCGATCGATATAGGCGTCGTCGTCGACCTTCGCGCCGATGCCGAGCAGGCGGTTCTGGCGAACCTGGATCAGCCGCTCCGGCGCGGCATGCAGGCTGACCACCAGCGGCTTGGACAGCGTTTCCAGCTGACGCGGGATCGGAATGCCCATGACCAGCGGCACGTTGGCCGCGCGCACGCCGCGGTTGGCGAGATAGATCGAGGTCGGGGTCTTGGAGGTCCGCGATACGCCCACCAGGACCACGTCGGCGTCCTCGAGACCTTCGACGTGCTGACCGTCGTCATGCATCATGGTGTAGTTCAGCGCATCGATCCGCTTGAAATATTCGGCGTTCAAGGTGTGCTGGGCGCCGACCCGGGGCGAACTGGTGGCTCCGAGATAGGCCTGGAACAGCTGCAGCACCGGCCCGATGATCGACAGGCTCGGGATGTTGATGTCCTTGCACTTGGCCTCGAGCCGCGCCACCAGCTCTTCCTCCAGGAGCGTGAACAGCACGATGCCTGGCGCTTCCTCGATCTCGGCCAGCACCCGGTCGAGCTGCTTCTGGCTGCGCACCAGCGGATAGACATGCTCGACCGCGGTGACGTGGGAATATTGCGCCGCGACCGCGCGCGCCACGGTGATCAGGGTCTCGCCGGTGGAGTCCGAGACCATGTGGAGATGAAAATAACTGCCGCCGCCGGTCCCCGTCATCGCGCATATCCTGTGAATCGCTGTGACGGAATCGCTCGGATCACGGTCGGGGCTCGGCGCGGCGTGGACAACACGGGATTCTGTTCACAGGGCTCGGGCCGGGACAACTCCCGGCGACCGTGAGGATGATAGTGAGGTTATGTGGATTTGTCTCTTGATAATCGGCGCGGGGAACGAGCTAAGCCGCTGGAATCGTCACACTTCCATCCGCGGGCCGGATGCGGCCGTGGAGCTGGACAAGTCGGCGGCGGTGTGGACGGCGCGGGGACAGGGAGTCGACAGCGTTGCATGAGTCCAATCCACCGCTACGTAACTACAAACCTAGAATCTTAGAAGATTAGATTGGGAAGGACCGATCGCGGCGAGCGCTGTGCGTAACGGTGGCTTCACCGCACCGACGCTTGCAATCCATCGCGACAAGCTGGACGCTACGAGGACGAACTGAAGTTTCCCGATCCGCTGTCGAACCTGAAGGCTGAGGCTGAGCAATGTATCTGTGGTTGAAGGCGCTCCACGTCGTCGCGGTCATCGCCTGGATGGCGGGAATGCTCTATCTGCCACGGCTGTTCGTCTATCACTGCGACGCCGCGCCCGGGTCGGTGCAGTCCGAGACGTTCAAGGTGATGGAACGCCGGCTGCTGCGCGGCATCATCAACCCGGCGATGATCGTGACCTGGGCGGTCGGCCTGTATCTCGCCTGGGTCGGCCACTGGTATACCGCCGGCTGGTTTCAGGTGAAATTCGTGCTGGTGGTGCTGATGTCGGCGGTCCACGGCTTCTTGTCGGCGCGGGTGGGAGATTTCAGCCTCGACCGAAACCAGCGTAGCCGGAATTTCTATCGTATTATCAATGAGGTGCCGACGGTTTTGCTGATCGGGATCGTGATCATGGTGATCGTCAGGCCGTTCTAGGCACCGACAGCGGGCCGGCGATTTTGTCGATGGCGAGCCCGGTGGCGCGCAAACGTTCTTGCGGATCGGTTCGGCGTTTTCTATATGTGGAGCATCCCACCCAACGCAGGCGGATGCGATTGTGACCCGGTGACAGTCCCTGCCGGGCGTCGCATCAGGTTCTAGATCTCGCTGGCCCCCTTCGTCTTTGAAGACCTGATCTCCAGGCATCAAGTTCCGAAGAGCCGGCTGACCAAAGACCCTAGCAACCGAAGATCTGCGGATTGTCTTGCTGCTTAAGTAATCCGCAAGCCGGCCCATCCCCTGCCCCTCCCTCTCCGTTTTTTCTACAGGACCATCCCATGCGGGAAATGAAACTCCAGGACCTCAAGGCCAAGACTCCAGCCGAACTCGTGTCGTTTGCGGAGGAGCTTGGGGTCGAGAATGCCAGCACCATGCGCAAGCAGGAGCTGATGTTCGCCATTCTGAAACAGCTCGCCATCCAGGAAACCGACATCATCGGCGAGGGCGTCGTCGAGGTGCTGCCGGACGGGTTCGGTTTCTTGCGTTCGCCGGACGCCAACTACCTGCCGGGCCCCGACGACATCTACGTGTCGCCGTCGCAGATCCGGCGCTTCGGGCTGCGTACCGGCGACACCATCGAGGGCCACATCCGGTCGCCGAAGGAGGGCGAGCGGTATTTCGCCCTGCTCAAGGTCAACACCCTGAATTTCGAGGATCCGGAAAAGGCCAAGCACAAGGTCAATTTCGACAACCTCACGCCGCTGTTCCCCGACGAACGCTTCCGGCTCGAGATCGAGGATCCGACCCGCAAGGACCTGTCCTGCCGGGTGATCGACATCGTGGCGCCGATCGGCAAGGGCCAGCGCGCGCTGATCGTGGCGCCGCCGCGCACCGGCAAGACCGTGCTGATGCAGAACATCGCCCACTCGATCACGGCGAATCATCCCGACTGCTACCTGATCGTGCTGCTGATCGACGAACGGCCGGAGGAAGTCACCGACATGCAGCGCTCGGTCAAGGGCGAGGTGGTGTCGTCGACCTTCGACGAGCCGGCGGTCCGCCACGTCCAGGTCGCCGAGATGGTGATCGAGAAGGCCAAGCGCCTGGTCGAGCACGGCCGTGACGTAGTGATCCTGCTGGACTCGATCACGCGCCTCGGCCGCGCCTAC
>JARLJA010000104.1 GCA_031291445.1 Xanthobacteraceae bacterium
CACTGCAGCATCCAGGCGGGCTCGTCCTTCTTGGCCGAAATGAACCGGATGGTGTCTTCGGACAGGCCCTTCGGGGCCTTCTCGGATTCGATCGCGGTCTCGAACCCATAGCGATATTGGTCGACGTCGATCTGGCGAACCCGATCAACCGTCTCTTGTACGGCCGGCATCTTTTTCCTCCGCTCGCGGTTTCAAGGACCGCGGTGGAACGTCACGATATCAAGTCAACTGTTCGACGAACGTGTCCGCGCTCTCCTGCACCTCGAGCCCGGCGGCCAGACCCGCCTCGAATCCTGGTCAACGCCGCCGGCAGGTCTTCCCGGAACTGCTCCTCACCGGAACATGCTCTTGGGAACTGCTCGCCGGACCGGCTTATCCGTCCTTACCTAATACGCCTGAGAGCTTTCTCCAAGCCTCCAGAACGCCGAGGATTTCGGATTCCCCTGTCGAGGGGCCCAGGCTGAGCCTGACGGCGCTCTCGGCCAGCGGTCCCGGAACGCCCATGGCAGCCAGGACATGGGAGGCGGACACCTTTCCCGACGAGCAGGCGGCGCCCGACGACACGGCGATCCCGGCCAGGTCGAAACCGATCACCGCGGTTTCGGCCCGCAGTCCGCGACGACCGAACAGGGTGGTATTAGGTAGCCGCTCAACGTCCTCCGCGAAGATGACCACGTCGGGGGATGCCTTGAGGCCCTCCTCGAGCAAGCGGCGCAGCCGGAGCATGTGGACGATTTCTGTGGGCGCGGCGGCCATGGCGGCCGTGATCGCCGCGCCGAACCCAGCGATTGCCGCCACATTCTCGGTTCCGGCTCGGCGACCGCGCTCCTGGCCGCCGCCGGTCACGAGGGCTTGCGGCATCCCGGCCCCACCGCGGCCAATCAGCGCCCCGACGCCTTTGGGGGCGCCGATCTTGTGCCCCGAAACCGTTACAAGATCTGCATCCAAGTCCTTGATAGTAAATTTTATTCTTCCAAAAGCCTGGACCGCATCGACATGCAGCAGCGACCCCGCCGCATGCACCAGGGCGGCGACTTCGGCGACCGGCTGCACCGCTCCTGTCTCGTTGTTGGCGAGCATCACCGAAACCAGCGCCGGCGGCCCCTCGCCGAGCTTTCGCCTCAGGTCGTCGAGATCGACGGTTCCGCGCGCGCTGACCCCGAAGCGGCTGATCTGGTTCGCGGCAAACCGGCCTCCCGCCAGCACCGAGGGATGCTCGATCGCCGAGGTGATCAGCCGCGCCAGGGGGGCGGCGCCCCCGAACAGCGGGCTGAGGGCCAGAACATTGGCCTCGGTCCCCCCCGAGGTGAAGACCACCTGGGCCGGATCGGCCTCCACCGCGGTGGCGACCGCGACCCTCGCCGCCTCCACCAGCCGGCGCGCGGCCCGGCCCTCTTCATGGATAGACGACGGGTTGCCGACGCAATCCCACGCCGCGGCCATGGCGGTCCGCGCCTCCGGACGCAGCGGCGCCGTGGCGTTCCAGTCGAGATAGATTCGCGTCCGCGTCATTCCTTGTCCCGAAGCCTGCCGCAGCCCTGTCCTGCCATATGGCGTTTTCCCGTCGCCCTCAAATCTGCAGGCGGCGCCGGGCGCGCAATATGCTTGCTTTTCGCCCCTTCCCCCATGTTAGAACGCGGCCGCGATACATCCGGCGTCGGGTGTCGAGAGCTTCCGGCCCCGCCGGACTGGCTTTCGAAACTGCCAGATCCAGCCCCGCTCGTCGCTCCGGTATTGAGGAATCCGTATGCCTGAAGTCATTTTCGCCGGTCCGGCTGGACGGCTCGAAGGTCGCTACCACCCGGCGAAGCAGAAGAACGCGCCGATCGCGATGGTGCTGCATCCGCACCCGCAGTTTCACGGCACCATGAACCACCAGATCGTCTATCAAGTGTACTACTCCTTCGTGGCACGCGGCTTTTCGGTGTTGCGCTTCAATTTCAGGGGCGTCGGCCGCAGCCAGGGCTCGTTCGACCATGGCACCGGCGAGCTGTCGGATGCGGCCGCGGCGCTCGACTGGGCCCAGACCATCAATCCCGAGGCCCGCGCCTGCTGGGTCGCCGGTTTCTCCTTCGGCGCCTGGATCGGCATGCAGCTCTTGATGCGGCGCCCCGAGGTCGAGGGCTTCATCTCGATCGCTCCGCCCGCGAACCTCTACGACTTCTCCTTCCTCGCCCCCTGCCCCTCGTCGGGGCTGATCGTCCACGGCGACAAGGACATCGTGGTGCCGCAGAAGGACGTCAATACGCTGGTCGACAAGCTGAAGACACAGAAGGGCATCGTGATCGACCACCAGGTCATTCCGGGGGCCAATCACTTCTTCGACGGCAAGCTCGAGCCGCTGATGGAATCGGTGACGTCCTACCTCGACATGCGGCTCGCCAACGTGCGCTGACGCCGGGGCCGGCGGGTGCTCGGTTACGGCCGCGCCATGACCCCGCCGGTCATCGGCCGCGGAACCCCGGTGGTCGCCGGATAGCTCAGCGGCAGCCCCTGCAGGCTGCGCGCGGCGAGATAGGCGAACGCCTGCGCCTCGATGGCGTCGCCAGCCCACCCCAGTGCGTCGGCAACGTCGACCCGCGCCGGCTCGAGCCGCCGCCGCAACATGCGAATCATCGTGGGGTTGCGGGCGCCGCCGCCGGCGACGACCCAGCTCCGGGGCGGCTTCGGCAGATGCCGCGCCACCCGCGCGATCGCCTCCACGGTCAGCGCGGTCAGCGTCGCGGCGCCGTCGACCAGCGCCAGTTCCGGCAGCGCCAGGGACGCGAATTCGTTGCGGTCGAGCGACTTGGGCGGAGGCGCTGCGAAGAACGGATGCTGAAGGGCCCGTTCGATCCAGCCGTCGTCGGGATTGCCCTGCGATGCCAGCCGGCCGTCGTTGTCGAAGGCCTGCCCGGTGGCCCGGAAGACGTAGTCGTCGAGCAGCGCGTTGCCCGGGCCGGTGTCGCAGGCGATCAGCGCATCCTCGCCGTCGATATAGGTGATGTTCGACACCCCGCCGATATTGACCACCACGACCGGCCCCTCCCGGCCGAGCATGCCGGCGAGCGCGCGGTGGTAAACGGGCACGAATGGCGCGCCCTGGCCCCCGGCGGCGACGTCGGCGGCGCGGAAATCATGCATGACCGGGATATGGATGGCGCGGGCGAGCGCCTGGGCGTCGCCGATCTGTACGGTCAACCGCTGGTCGGGGCGATGCAGCACGGTCTGCCCGTGAAATCCGACGATGTCGACGTCCTCGCGGGCAATCCGGTGCTGCGCCGTGAACGCGGCGATGGCTTCGGCATGGGCGACCGTCACAGCCCATTCGGCCTGTCCGAGCACGCCGGGACGATCGCCGCGGCGGGCGAGGCCGCGCGCATCGGCCAGCGCGTGACGCAGCAGGCTACGCTCGCCGGTGCTGTAGGGGCGGTATCCCGAGGGGCCGAAAGCGGTGACGCGGTGGCCGTCGGTCTCGATCAGGGCGATGTCCACCCCGTCCAGAGAGGTGCCGCTCATCAAGCCGATCGCAGTCATGACCATGGCAGCGCCCTCAGCGGCACCGATCGGCAACGCGGGCCACAGCCCGAGCGGCACGCCGTGGCGCGTGTCGCGGGGGCCGCCGAGCGCCCCGATTGCCGAACCGAACCTTGTATCGCACTTCCACTTCTTATAATGCCACAGAACCCGCACGCGCGGCAGTCCGCCGATCCAGATCGTCGCACGGGGCGGTTACCAGTTGGTCAAGCAGATATCAGACACATGGCAGCATTGAGATCCGACTTCCTGAACGTGCTGCAAAGCCGCGGCTTCATCCACCAGGTTTCGGAACCCGAAGCCCTGGACGCGCTGGCCGCCAAGGGCCCGGTCACGGGCTATATCGGCTTCGACTGCACCGCCGACTCCCTGCATGTCGGCCACCTGCTGCAGATCATGATGCTGCGCTGGATGCAGCAGACCGGACACCGTCCGATCGCGCTGATGGGGGGCGGCACCACCCGCGTCGGCGACCCGTCCGGCAAGGACGAAAGCCGCAAGATCCTGAGCGCTCAGGACATCGAGAACAACCTGGCCGGGATCCGCACGGTCTTCACCAAGTTTCTGACCTTCGGCGACGGCCCGTCCGGCGCCCTGATGATCAACAACAACGACTGGCTCGGGCCGCTCAACTACATCGATTTCCTGCGCGACGTCGGCCGGCACTTCTCGGTCAACCGCATGCTGTCGTTCGACAGCGTCAAGCTGCGGCTGGAGCGCCAGCACGAGCTGTCATTCCTCGAATTCAACTACATGATCCTGCAGGCCTACGACTTCGTCGAGCTCCACAAGCGCACCGGATGCGTGCTGCAGATGGGCGGCTCCGACCAGTGGGGCAACATCGTCAACGGCATCGACCTCGGACGGCGGATGGCCAACGCGCAGCTGTTCGCGCTGACCTCGCCCCTGCTGACGACCTCGAGCGGCGCCAAGATGGGCAAGACCGCGGCGGGCGCGGTGTGGCTCAATGCCGACCGGCTGAGCGCCTACGACTACTGGCAGTTCTGGCGCAACACCGAGGACGGCGACGTCGTCCGTTTCCTGAAACTGTTCACCATGCTGCCGCTCGAGGAAATCGCCCGCCTCGGCGCGCTGCAGGGGCAGGAGATCAACGAGGCCAAGAAGGTCCTGGCGACCGAGGCCACCGTGCTGGTTCACGGACGCGAGGCCGCGGACGAAGCCGCCGAAACCGCCCGGCGCACGTTCGAGGAAGGCGCCATCGCCGAGACGCTGCCGACCCTCGACATCGGTCGCGCCGAACTCGACGCCGGCATCGGCGTCCTCACCTTGTTCGTCAAGGCAGGGTTCGTGACCTCCAACGGCGAGGCCCGCCGTCAGATCAAGGGCGGGGGGCTGCGGATCAACGACACCCCGGTAGACGACGAAAAGCTGGTGGTTTCGGCGTCGAGCCTGACGTCGGAGGGCGTGATCAAGCTGTCACTGGGCCGCAAGAAGCACATGCTGCTGCGGCCGGTGTGACCCCGCGCGCCGCGTTCGCGCCGGCCGATCAGTTGTTCGGCACCGGGAAGCTGTCGTTGGGACTGGCCTGCTTGCCGGTGCTGAACTCGAAGATCTTGCGGAGCACGCCCGGGGCCATCGCGGAAATCGGATTGACGCGCAGCAGCGGCGCGCCCGGCGATCCCACGACCTCGTAGGTGATCCCGATCAGCCCTTCGTTGCTGCCGCCGCCAAGTACCAGGCCGACGATCGGAATCTGTCCGAACATG
The DNA here is from genome assembly GCA_031291445.1 of Xanthobacteraceae bacterium. Lineage (GTDB taxonomy): Bacteria > Pseudomonadota > Alphaproteobacteria > Rhizobiales > Xanthobacteraceae > Bradyrhizobium_A. The sequence goes on from JARLJA010000104.1 coordinate 5,244, forward strand.
TTGTTCAGCCCATAGACCGGCACGAAGGTGCCGCTCATCCGAACCTGGTTGGCGGCGTAGTTGATGTTGCCTTCGATGGTGGCACCGACAGTCGGGCCGGCCAGCAGGCCCTCCTTGATCGACAGCTGTCCGCTCTGACGGCTGAACTCCGCGCGCATGTGCGAGAAACCGACCCCGCTGGACGTCGCCGGCGGCCCGCTCGCCACGACACGGTCGAGCGCCGCCTCCCCCTTCACCGAGAAGTCGCGCACGTTCAGGAGACCCTCCTGGGTCGCGGCCTCCGATGGCGGATCCATGGCCACCCACATGCGGCCCCCGACCATCTTCGAGTACAGATCGGTAAAGCGGAACAGCGCCCCGGCGTCGTTGGTCTCGATGTAGATGACCTCGCGACCCTCATTGCGTCCCCGAATGTCGCCGATCAGCGGCGTGTCGCGGCCGATCTTTCCGGACAGCTGGAAGGCCTTGATCTGGCCGCTGCGGCGCGTGAGTCTGACGTCGACGGCGCGCAGCGCCTCGCCATAGAAGCCGGCCACCGCGCCGAGCTTCAGGTCGATGTCGAGGTCCGGCGTCTTCTTGGCCTTGGCATCGGCGTCCTTGCCACCCGAGAGCGTGGACTTGATGAAGTTGCGCGCGTCGAAGACGTCGCCGCGCACGGTCACCTTGAGGGAGCCATCCGGCGCACGCTCCGCCTTGAGCGACGCCTTGTCGCCTTCGGACGGCGAGAAGGTCGGGAACGTGGCGTTGAGAACGTCGCCATTGGGATCGAGTTCGAGCGCGCCCTTGATCTGGACGCCGCCGCCCTCGATCGCGATGTCGTCCAGCCGCATCGATTGCGGCTTCTGCACCACGTTGAAGGCCACCTTGCTGGCCTTGCCGGCGACCTTGACCCAGCCCGGCAGCAGGTTGTCGATCCGCGCGGCCGTCAGATCCGCTTCGATGCCGAGACGGCTCTCGTGGTCGGGCGCGCCCATCTTGCCGGTCACCTTGACCGGAATGGCGCCCGACACCGCCGGGCCGAGGTCGACCCCGAGGCGCGCCCGGCCGGCGTCATCGAGGGTCGCCTGCAACCGCACGTCGGCGTCGCCCTCGGCCGGCTTGCGATAGTCGAGGCTCGCCGGTTGGCCGCCGATCTTGACCTCGCCCTTGACCTGGTAGCCCTGGTTGCTGGCCACCAGCTTGAGCGCATTGCCTTCCAGCTTCTGGTTCAGCGCCAGCTTCTCGGCGGAGAAACCATTGAGGTCGACATTGATCGCATAGTTCGCATCCGATCGCTTGAGATCGGGCTTGAGCGGAAATCCGACGGTGACCTGGGCGGTGACGTTGCCCCGACTGGTGGTGGGATCGATCGTCACAGCGGAGACATCGCTGAGCTTGTCCGAGGACAGCATCTCGACCACCGCCGGAACCGGTCCATCGAGGCGAAACCGGACGCGCGCCTGCGGCGGCTTCGCAACCAGGTCCGGAATGTCGAAAGCCAGGTCCGAAACCCCGGCTCGACGGCCCGCGGGCGTATCGACCGATGCCTGGGCGATCGTCACGCTCGCCGTTCGGCCCGTGACATGGGCCTTGAGCTCGGCATCGTGAAGCGGCGGAAACTCGTCGACCGGGCGCAGCACCACGTTGGTGGCAAGCAGATTGATCGCCAATGCGTCATCGGCCATGGGAGGACCGACGCGCGACAACGTTTTCAAGGGCGTCTTCATCGCGATGTCGATGCGTTGCAGCGTGCCTTTGTCGATGCGGGCGATGATCCACTCACGCACCTCCGGCGCGATCAGAATCGGCCAGATTCGCTTGAGCGCCGAAACCGACATCGGAGTTCCGGCGAGACCCAGGTTGAGACGCGGTTCGGCGGTCGAATAGTCGACAAAGCCGGAGCTGGCGATGCTGACGTCGCCATTGCTGAAGTCGGCCTGCGACATCAGGATTCGACGATTGTCGGTATCGAAGCGGAAGCGAACCGCGATGCGATTGAGGATCAGCGGCTCCTCGCCGTTCTCTCCGCCGAACAGCATCGTGCCGCCATTCAGACCGAGTTGCCAGTTCGGGATGCTGTCATTGGGCGGATCGAGTCTTGCCAGCAGCGTGAAGCGGTTGACGCCGGAGATGACCTGCAAGGGCGCGATGATCGCCCGCCGGGCCGCATCCCACTCGAGGGAGATGTCCGCAGAATCGATCTCCATCGGATAGTCCGGGATCTCGAGATCGATGATCTGACCCGCGCCGATCGTGATCTTGCCGCTGAGGTAGGTCGGCAGACCGTCGCGGCCGATCTCGCCCTTGAGGTGCCCGCTCAGCGGCAGTTCGGCCGTGTGGTGGACATCCTTGGTGCGGAAGGCGAGGACGATGTTTCGCGCCGGCACCTTGTCGGCCTGGATGTCGATCGAGCGCACGCCATCGGCGGCCGCGCCGATCGCGGCCTTGAGCGACCAGGGATTTCGGCCCTCCTCGCCAAGGCTGAGCGCGACGCCGCCACTGTGGGGCCGCCGCAAACTAAGGCTGATGTTCTGGAACTTGACCAGATTGCCGATGCGCTGGTCCTCGACGATCAGCGAACCGTTCTTGAGACCGACCTCGTCGAGGTTTTCGCCATCGAGGCCGCTCTTGCTGAGGCTATCGAGCCATTCAAGCCCCGCCAGCAAGCCGGTGGCGCCGGGCGCCGGCGATGACGGCGCGGGTGCCGGTGTCGCGGCACTCGATGGCGCTGCGTTCGGTGCCACGAGGCTCGGTGCAGCCTGACGCAGGGCCGGAGGCGCCTGTGCGGTCGCCAGCGGACGGGCGCTTTCGCCGGTGGAGATGATGATCCTGCCGTCGGTGGTGATGCGCACCGACAGCTCGGCGCCGACGAGGTTGAGGCTTTGGGCGCGAAGCCGTCCCGCCAGCAGCGCCGTCGTCGAGATCCGGACCTCCGCCTTCGGAGCGCTGGCGACCACGGCATGGGAGCGGTCGCGCACCACGATGTCGCGGATCCGGACCGCAACGCGGATGCGGCCGGCGCGCTCGATCTGGGTGCCCCCCACCTCCACCGTGTGCTCGGAGCCGAGATTGTCCTCGATGGCGCGAACCAGCCAGGGGGTGATGACGTCGAGGTTGATCGGCCCGGTGCCGAGCCGCCACCACAGCACGGCGAAACCGCTGAAGAACACCACCAGCAGGGCGAGTGTGGTGGTGATGCCGACCCTGACCCAGCGCGAGCCCAGCACGCCGTGCCGGAGCGCGCCCATGCGGTCACCGAAGCGGCCGAACAGCGAGCCCGACCGGCGCTTCAGCAGCAGACGCGCCCGATCGCTTGCCGCTCTGGCATCCTCGGAATGCCAGGCGGAGTCATCCCACTCGGGATGGTGATCGGTCGAAGCGCTGCGCGTCCGGGGCACCTCGGGTCCTGCCATCGGTTCGGGGCGGCGCGGCGTCGGCCCGCCGCCGGTCCTGGCGCGAGCACCGGCGTCGAACGATCGCTCGTTTGGCGGCATCGCTGCCATTCCCCGGTTGAATTTGCATATGATCCCCCATCCCTCGGACGCGGGAGATTCCCTTGCCAGCATACCTTCCGAAAGTCGGTTATGCACCGCATCCGCGGTTCCATCGCACAATTTCGGCTGCGATTGCGGTAGCTGTTTAGAGACCCGTCGAAAGCGACGAAAGGAAGGCATATGTCCAAGAAAACCCGAGAGAAATCCGCTCCGAAACGGACCGGCGGCAAATCCGGACCAAAGTCGACCGCGGTCGCAACAAAGCCAAAAGCCGCCCCGGCCAAGCCACGCGCGGCTACGACGTCGACGGCGACCAGGGTGCCGTCGAAAGCCGGAGGGGTGGCGAGCCATCTGAGCGAGGGCCAGCCTGCGCCGGCGTTCGACCTGCCCCGCGACGGCGGCGGTCGCCTCGCCCTATCGGACTTTGCCGGCCGCAAACTGGTGCTGTTCTTCTACCCCCGCGCCAACACCCCGGGGTGCACCCGGGAGGCGATGGACTTCAGCCGGCTGGCGCCAGCGTTCGCGGCGAGTGGTGCCGGTGTCATCGGGCTCTCCGCCGACACGGTCAAATCGCAGGACTCGTTTCGGGACAAGCATGGACTGACGGTTCCTCTGGTATCGGATGAGCCCAAGGCGACGCTGGCGGCATACGGGGCCTGGGGCGAAAAGTCCTTGTATGGCAAGACCTTCCTGGGAGTTATTCGGACCACGGTGCTGATCGACGCCAAGGGCCGCATCGCCCGCATCTGGCGCAACGTCAAGGTCGACGGCCACGCCGACGCGGTCCTTGCCGCGTGCCGGGAACTTTGAGGCAATTTTCCGAAAATTAACCATAGCCGGGTCAAATCGGCTCTCGAGCTGGGCTCGCCGCAGACATGCATGGCGGGCCATCGGGAGTGCTGATGTCTTATCGTTCGAGCCACCACCAGGATCATTCGTCCCATCACCCGCACGATCACGCCCGGTCGCACGCACGACGGCCTGCTCCGCTGCAACCGCCGCGGCCGCCCGCCGCCGGCAGCGGCTACACCATCGCCCATGCGGGCAAACAGGTCCGGCTCGGCCCGGTGGTGTTCTGGATCGTCGTCGGCACCGTCATCGCCATGGGAACCTGGTCGGCGGCGACTGCCACCTATTTTGCCTTTCGCGACGACGTCCTGACCCGGCTCATCGCCCGTCAGGCACATATGCAATACGCTTATGAGGACCGCATCGCCGAGCTCCGCGCGCGACTCGATCGCACCACCAGCCGCCAGTTGCTCGATCAGGAACAATTCGATCAGAAGCTCGACCAGATCGCCCGCCGCCAGGCCGTGCTCGAGTCCCGCGCCGGTGCGCTCGCCAACCTCCCCGATGTCGCGGTCACCGGATCGATCCGACCGCGGGGCGGCGGCGCCAGCGAACCGGCGGCCCTGCCCAAACCGTCGCCGATCAGCGACACCGCCACATTCGTCGCGCCGCCCGATCGCGAAGCCCGGCTGGAGTCGCGCACGGCAATCGCCTCCGCGGCCAAGCCGGCCCGCCTCGCCGCGCGCCCACAAGGGCTCGACGCCACGTTCGGGCGCCTGCAGGCCTCGCTCGATCAGGTCGAGAACCGTCAGGCCGCCACACTCAACGCCATCGAGGACGACTATGAAACGCGCATCCGCCGCATGCGCGGCGTGTTCGCCGACCTCGGGCTCGACCTCAACCAGATGGAAGGCGCGGCCGCGGCGCGCGGCGGAATGGGTGGCCCCTTCGTTCCCGTCAAGCCGGTGAAGGACGCCGACAATTTCGAACGGCAGGTCTACCGGATCAACGTCACCCGCACCCAGGCCGACAAGCTCACCCGCACACTCGCGCTGGTGCCCTATCGCAAGCCGGTGCTCGGTGAGGTCGAATTCTCCTCCGGCTTCGGAGTTCGCACCGATCCTTTCAACGGCCGGCCGGCAATGCATACCGGCCTCGACTTCCGCGCCTCGACCGGCGATCCGGTTCGCGCCACCGCCAACGGCAAGGTCGAATCCGCCGGGTGGAGCGGTGGCTACGGACGCATGGTCGAGATCGATCACGGCAACGGGCTGTCGACCCGCTACGGCCATCTCTCCGAGATCAATGTGAAGGTCGGCGACACCGTGAAGATCGGCCAGATCATCGGCGAGGTCGGATCGACCGGCCGCTCGACCGGTCCGCACCTGCACTACGAGACCCGCATCGACGGCGAGGCCGTGGACCCGCAGAAGTTCCTGCGCGCGGGCGTTCGCTTCAGCTCCGGCTAGTGTTCCGATTCTGACATTCGCATCCCTTTGCGGCTTGCTCTTTTGCGAATGTATGGCCACTTGATCGCGGTCTTGTCGTGCTGCCCGAAACATGTTTTGTGCGATGCCCGACGTTCAACGTTCCCGGAGTTGGGCACTGGCTGAGACGCGAATTGGCCCCCGGTATCCCCGACTGGGCAGAGCAGGTTTCCACGCCACACGCTGGCTGAGTGCGCGCCTGATGAAGCTCAGGGCCTTCCACGGCCTCGACGGGCCATATGCCCGCGCGCGCATCGAGCACGTCCGCTCACGGCTGGCCCAAGGCGAGACGGTCTATCTCGCCGGCCTGGGCGCTCCCGGCACCCACAATTCCGGCGTCGCGCTGGTCGAGGTCACGGCCGCAGACGGGCCGCGGCTGATCCTGAACAACGAGGAGGAGCGCTTCTCGGGCAACAAGCACTCGACCGACTATCCCGCGCTGGCGCTGGATGCGATGATCGAGAGCCTGCGCGCCATGGGGCGCGATCTCGGCGATATCGCCGCCTGGGTCACGTCGTGGGATTATCCCGCGCTGTTCGGCACGCTGATGGCCGCGGCGCTGGAAGAGGCGCCCGAGAGCCTCGCACTGCTCACTCCGACCGACACGGTCGCGGTCGACCCCCGCCATCTCGAAAAGATGACCCGGACGACCAAGTTGCTCGGGCGGCAGTTCGGACTGAGCGGGCCGTTGCCGTTGATCATGATGCCGCACCACGACAACCACGCCTGGTTTTCGTTCGCGGCCTCGCCGTTCGACGATACCGACGAGCCGGTCGCCATCGCGGTCCTCGACGGCACCGGCGATCAGGGCTCGATCTCGCTCTACGTCACCCGGCGCGGCGAGATGCAGCGACTGTACTGCAATCACAGCATGTTCGACTCGCTCGGCGTGTTCTACAGCGTGCTGTCGTCGACCCAGGGCGGCTGGACCTGGCTGTCGAGCGAAGGCCGCTATATGGGGGCCGCGGCCTGGGGCGAGACCGAGCGCGCACGCAATCGCTATTATCCGTCGCTGAGGCGCGTCTTCCATTTCGGCCCGCAGGGCGAGGTCAGGCTGAATCGCACCCTGGCGAAGTGGTATCGCGACCCGTTCGATGCCCCCTACTCCGAGGCCCTGACCGAACTGCTGGGGCCACCGATCGAGCGCGCCGATCTGTGGAATCCCGACGCGGTGCTGCGCGTCGAAGACATCCGGCATCGCCCGGACACCCAGGACCGGCTCGACAAGGCGGCGGCGACCCAGATGGTGCTGGAAGACGCCATGATCCACATCGTCGACCACCTGCTGCGCCTCACCGGCGCCAACCGGCTGGTGCTGACGGGCGGCGTGGCGCTCAACGCCGTCGCCAACATGCGCCTGCTCGAGCATTTCGACCGGGCCTGGTTCCGGGCCGCCCAGAACCGCGACAGCTGTCTGCACCTGTGGGTGCCGCCGACCCCCGGCGATCCGGGAGTTCCCGTCGGCGCCGCCTGGCGCTTCGCGCATCTGGCCGGCGCCGGCCGTGGCGCGCCGATGACGCACGCCTTCTACTGCGGGACGCCGCCCCGCTCCGACGACATCGCCGGCGCGCTACAGGCTCCCGATATCGACTCCATGACCATCGGCAAGGTCTCGACTCCGTCGGGACGGGCGGCGATCGCCGATCTGATGGCTTTCATCGTCGCCGATGGCGGCGTCATCGCGCTGTTTCAGGGCGCGGCCGAGACCGGCCCGCGCGCGCTCGGCCATCGCTCGATCCTCGCCAACCCGTGCGACGCCAGGGTACGCGAGCGGTTGAACGAGCGGGTCAAGTACCGCGAGGCCATCCGCCCGCTGGCGCCGATGGCCACGCTGGAGGCCGCCAAGACCTTCTTCGCCCTGCACGAGGGCGCCTCCGACGCCGACTACAATGCCTACAACTACATGGTCCTGACCGCGCCGGCACTGCCGCGCGCACGGGAGACGATCCCCGCCGTGATCCATGCCGACGGCACCGGACGGCTGCAGATCGTGCGCGAGCACGACGATCCCTTGACCTATGCCTATCTCAAGGCCCTGGGACGGCGGATCGGCGTCGAGGTCTCCGTCAACACCTCGTTCAACGTCGCCGGGCCGATCGCGCAGACGCCGGCCCAGGCGATCGAGACGCTGCGGCGGTCGAAGGGCCTCGACGTCGTCTTCATGGTGGGAAGCGACGGCACGGTGTTCGCGGCATGGCACGGTGGCGAGCGCGACAGCGGACGGTTCACCGGATGGCACGCACGGTGGACACAGCTGACGCAAGGCCTGCCCAGGCCGGCATAGAGGCGGCGTCGAACGGCGGCAAGCTGCACCCTGTTGGACACCCGAGCGCCAACGACACGACCACCGATCGTCGCAATGCGTAAGGCATCACCCGAATCCCATCATACCGCGGGACCGACCACCTCGCGTGGTGGATTTGACACTCACTTCAGCAGTGCCGCCAGCTCTCCAAGCGAATGTCAGATCGAAGCCCCGCTGGAATCCTGGAGCTGCGAGTGTCCCTGTGGTTCCAACGAAAAGGATGTGAAATGATGGAACCGGGACACCAGGATGCGCCGTGCCTCACGCCTGGAAGCGACGCTCACCATCGAGCCAGGTCTCTCGAACCGGGATATCGCGAATGGTCGAAGGATCGACTTTCGTCGGGTCTTTGTCGAGAACCACGAGATCGGCCGACTTGCCCGCCATGATGACGCCGGTGAAGTCCCGACGGCATTGCCACGCGGCGTCGGCGGTCACCATCCGCAAAGCCGCCTCAACGGATACCCTCTCCGCGGGATTCAGCACTTCACCACCGTCGCGCATCGTTCGGGTAACGGCGTTTTCCACCATCCGCAGCGGACTGATCTCGGTGACATTCCAGTCGGAGTGCAACGTCGGCCGCAAACCGGCCTTCAGCACGGACGCGCAAGGATCGATACGGTTGGCCCGGTCGGGTCCGAGGATGTCGTCGCGAAAGGCGCGGCCCCAATAGTGGACGTGGCCGATGAGGAACGACGGCGACAGGCCCGACGCCTTCAGTCGCGCGATCTGATCGTCATGCAGGATCGAACAATGTTCGATGCGGTGCCGGTGCCCGTCACGCGGCTTTGCCTTCAGCACGGCCTCATAGGCATCGAGCGTGGTGTCGATGGCGGCATCGCCGTTGGAGTGAACGCACACCTGCCAGCCGTCATCGTGAGCTTCTCGAATAGCATCGGTGAGCTGCTCCAGCGTGTAGTTGAGGGCACCTCGGTCGCCGGAATTCAGGTAGGGCTGGCGCAGATAGCCGCTGCGGCCCTGGTTCGAACCGTCAGACCAGGCTTTGATCGCTCCGACGCGAAACCGATCGTTCCCGAATCCCGGCTTCAGCCCGGCATCCCGCCAAGCCTTCATATGCGTCGAGACCAGCGCGCCCCCATAACGGACTGGCGGGTTTTTCTCCATCACGCCCTGGACCAACATGAGGTCCGCAGGCCCCTGGATGCCGATCCCGCAATCGAACAGGCTCGTGCAACCACGGCTTGCCGCCTTCTGGAAGAGGCGTCCTATGGCACCAGCGATTTCGTCGGCCGACGGCGAACCAATCTTGGCGAGGAAAGGCAAGATCGCCGGCGTCTCGTCGATTCTGCCCGTCAGATTGCCGTTGGCGTCGCGGTCGAAACGCCCTTGTGGCGGATCCGGGGTATCGCGCGTGACGCCAACCGCGGCGAGCGCCTTGCCGTTCACATGGGCCACGTGTCCGTTGGATTCGTAGAGGAACAGCGGATTGTTGGGTGCGATGCCGTTCAGCAGAGCGAGGTCGATCTTCGTCGTCCCGGGCGTGATGGTCGCGTCAAACTGCCAGGCCTTGATCCACTCGCCGGGTGCCGATTTGGCGGCGGCAGTTCGCAGCGTCCCGACCACTTCGTCCATATTCTTCATCGCGAAGGGGCCGACATCCAGCCAAGCTTCGAAAGCCACGAACGCGCTGTGCATGTGTGGATCAAACAGGCCCGGAAGCAGCGTGCCACCATCGAGATCGATGACTTTGGTCTGAGGCGTGCGCAAGCCCTCGAGCTCGCTCTCCGAGCCAACCGCCATGATCTTGCCGCCACTGACGGCGACGCTCTCCGCACGCGGCCTTGCCGGGTCCATCGTCAGGACCGTGCCGTTGCGGAACAGAACGTCGGCAGTCCGCCCCTGAGCACGCGCCGCCGGCAACCAGGCTGACGCCGCCAACACTGCGCCGGTCCGCAGCACCGCGCGCCGAGACGCCATGAATTGCAGAGTTCGGACGATCCCCGGGTTGCAAGCTGCACACATTGCGACTTCTCTGCTCCGAGCGGCATTGGAACAAGTGCCGACGCCCACGAATCGAGCATCGTGAGCGTCATCGCAGTAATGTCACCGGGCACGAGGAGTCCAGCGTAAACCACTCTGATCAGACAGCCAAAGTGTAGATCAGCCTACCGTTCACCATCAATTTTAGGTTCTTTTCCGCATCAGCGATAAGCTTGATGAATGCAATCGGATCGCCGTCGACGACGAGCGGATCATCAATCGCGTCGGTCTCAGCTACGCCGAGCTTGCGACCCGTTTCCCCAAAACGCGCACATCATACACTTGGTCCAGGAGAATCCCTGAGAGCAAAATCCCGCGAATTCGAAATCGGGAGGGCTTCCCCGGAGCCATCGCCGTTATGGGCAATCTGCCGGCCCACCGTCGCGACGGAGGTCGGGGAAAGACCAAACGACGACATCAGAACTTGCTGACTTGTCCAGAGCGGAGCTCCCGACAAGGTTCGCCATCCACCGCCGAGCGGGACAAACTCAATCCACGTCCTCGACCGCGCCGGGGGACGTGCCGAACGCCTTCTGCGCCAGCGTCGCCGCCATGAACTCGTCGAGATCGCCGTTGAGCACGCCTTGGGTATCGGACGTCTGCACGCCGGTGCGCAGATCCTTCACCATTTGATACGGCTGCAGGACGTAGGAGCGGATCTGGTGTCCCCAGCCGATGTCGGTCTTGGCGGCCTGATCGGCGACGGCCTGGGCCTCGCGCTTCTTCAGCTCGGCCTCGTAGAGACGGGCGCGCAGCATGTCCCACGCCTGGGCGCGATTCTTGTGCTGCGAGCGCCCGGCCTGGCAGACCACGGCGATGCCGGTGGGAATGTGCGTCAGGCGCACCGCGGACTCGGTCTTGTTGACGTGCTGGCCGCCGGCGCCGCCCGACCGCATGGTGTCGGTGCGGACGTCGGATTCCTTGATGTCGATCTGGATGCGGTCGTCGACCACCGGAAACACCGCGACGCTCGAGAACGAGGTGTGGCGGCGGGCATTGGAATCGAATGGCGAGATCCGCACCAGGCGGTGCACGCCGCCTTCGGTCTTCAGCCAGCCATAGGCATTGTGCCCCTTGATCTGGATGGTCGCCGACTTGATGCCGGCCTCCTCGCCCTCGGTCTCCTCGAGATATTCGATCTTGTAGCCGTGCTGCTCGGCCCAGCGCGTGTACATGCGCAACAGCATCGCCGCCCAGTCCTGGCTCTCGGTCCCGCCGGCGCCGGCGTGGACCTCCAGGTAGCTGTCGTTGGCGTCGGCTTCGCCCGAGAGCAGCGCCTCGAGCTCGCGGCGCGCGACTTCCTTCTTCAACGCGTTGAGCGCGGCCTCGGCCTCGCCGACCACGCCGGCGTCGTTCTCGGCCTCGCCGAGCTCGATCATGCCGATCTGGTCTTCCAGTTCGCGCTCGACCTTGACGATGCCACCGAGCTGATCCTCCAGCGAGGTCCGCTCCTGCATCAGTTTCTGGGCCTTCTGGGGATCGTTCCAGAGGTCGGGATCTTCAGCGAGCCTGTTCAGCTCGGCGAGGCGGGCCGTCGAAGCATCGACGTCAAAGATGCCTCCTCAGCAGCCCGACTGACTGCTTGATCTCTTCGACTAGTCGTTCGATTTCAGGTCGCATGATGTCTCGGCGATTGGCGCGGCCCGCGACGGCGGGGACCGCTGCATTTAGCCATTCGGCAGGCCGTTGGCAAACTAATACAGCCCGCCGGTGCCGGAGCGGATGACGGCCCGGTCGGCGTCTGGCGACACCGTCAGCGAACGCCCGTCGGCATCGGCGACGCCGATCACGGAGTAGTTGTCGGGCGGCGCGGTGCCGGGCTTGAACGCCTCGAGAATCGACGGCCCGCCCGACCCCGGCGCCACGCGGGTGCCGGTCTTCGGATCGACGCGGATCAGCTTGATGCCGGCGGGCACCCGGAACGGGATCGCCGGCTTGTCGACCAGGGCCATCTTGAAGAAATCGCGCGCCACCGGCGCGGCGAGATGACCACCGGTCGCATTGTGGCCGAGGTGGCGCGGCTTGTCGAAGCCGATATAGACGCCGACCACGACATCGGGCGAGAAGCCGATGAACCACGCGTCCTTCTCGTCGTTGGTGGTTCCGGTCTTGCCCGCGATCGGCTTGCCGACCTCCTTGACCACCGTCGCGGTGCCGTACTGGACCACGCCCTCCATCATCGAGGTGATCTGATAGGCCGTCATCGGGTCGAGCACCTGCTCGCGCCGGTCGATCAACGTCGGCTCGGGCTGGTTCTTCCAGCCCTCCTGTGCGTCGCAGCCGCGGCACTCGCGCTGGTCGTGGCGGAAGATGGTGTGGCCATAACGGTCCTGGATCCGGTCGATCAGCGTCGGCTTGATCCGCTTGCCGCCATTGTCGAACATCGAATAGGCGGTGACCATCCGCATCACCGTGGTTTCACCGGCGCCGAGCGCGTAGGACAGATAGTTCGGCAATTCGTCGTAGACGCCGAAGCGCTTGGCATATTCACCGATCAGCGGCATGCCGATGTCCTGCGCCAGGCGCACCGTCACCGTGTTGAGCGACCGGGTGAGCGCATTGCGCAGCGTGGTCGGGCCATAATACTTGCCGGTGGAATAGTTCTCCGGGCGCCAGATGCCGATGCCCGCGCCCTGATCGATCTCGATCGGGGCGTCGATCACCACCGTCGAGGGGGTGTAGCCGTTGTCCATCGCCGCCGAATACACCAGCGGCTTGAACGATGAGCCGGGCTGGCGATAGGCCTGGGTGGCGCGGTTGAACTGGCTCTGGTCGAACGAGAAGCCGCCGACCATCGCCACCACGCGCCCGGTCTGGGGATCCATCGCCACCAGCGCGCCCGAGACCTCGGGCAGCTGCCGCAGGCGATATTGCCCCTCGACCTTGGAGCCGTCCTTGGCGAGCAGCGGATCGACGTAGATCACGTCGCCCGGCGACAGCACCTGCGGGATGGCGGTCGGCACCTTGCCCCGCGTCGGACCCGCGGTCGGCCGCGCCCATTTGACCCCGTCGAGCGTGATCAATCCGGTCTGCCGTTCCTTCTGCACCGCGCCGCCGAGCTCACGTCCGGGCTGGAAGCCGATCCGCGCCGACTGGTCGCTGGTCTCGAGCACCACCGCCATCCGCCACGGCGCGATGTCGCTGAGCGACTTCACGTCCGCGAGCTTCACGCCCCAGTCGCCGCCGATGTCGACCTTGGCCTGCGCGCCGCGCCAGCCCTGTGCTTCGTCGTAGTTGACGAGGCCGTCGGCCAGCGCCTTGCGGGCGGCGACCTGGAGCTTCGGATTGAGGGTGGTGCGCACCGACAGGCCGCCTTCGTAGAGCTTCTTCTCGCCGTAGCGCTCGAAGACGTCGCGCCGCACTTCCTCGGCGAAATACTCCCCGGCGACGATGTGCGCGGCGTTGGCCCGGTTGGCGACGATCAGCGGATCCTTGCGCGCCTTGTCGGCCTCGGCCTGCTTGATCCAGCCGTTCTCCAAAAGCCGGTCGATCACGTAGTTGCGGCGCTCGACGGCGCGGTCGTGGTTGCGCACCGGGTGCAGCGCCGAGGGTGCCTTCGGCAGGGAGGCGAGATAGGCCGCCTCGGCGACCGTCAGTTCGTTCACCGATTTGTCGAAATAGACCAGCGAGGCGGCGGCGACGCCGTAGGCGCCGAGCCCGAGGAAGATCTCGTTGAGGTAAAGCTCGAGAATCTTGTCCTTGGAATAGGCGCGCTCGATACGCATCGCCAGCAGCGCTTCCTTGATCTTGCGGGTGAACGACACCTCGTTGGTGAGGAGGAAGTTCTTGGCGACCTGCTGGGTGATCGTCGAGGCGCCCTGCGGCCGACGGTTCGAGCCGTAGTTCTGGATATAGAGCACCATGGCGCGGGCAAGACCGGAAAAGTCGATGCCGCCATGCTCGTAGAAATTCTTGTCCTCGGCCGCGAGGAACGCGTTGATCACCGGCTTGGGAATGGCCTGGATCGGCAGATACAGGCGGCGTTCCTTGGAATACTCCGCCTGAAGCGAGCCGTCCGCAGCATCCACGCGCGTCATCACCGGCGGTTCGTAGTCCTGCAGCTGCGAATAGTCCGGAAGGTCCTTCGAGTAATGCCAGATCATGCCGGCCAAGGCTGCGACGCCGACCAGAAACACGATGGTTCCCGCTGCAAACAGGAAGCCCATGAAACGCAGCAGCAATCGCATCCGCTCTACCCGTCCTCGCCCCGCCTGCCCGTCGTTCCCGATCGATTCCGAGAGGCGCGCGCCGATTTTCTATAATGCCGTGGCTGTGGCCAAACTAGGGCTTATTGCCTGCCCTGACTGATCTTTTCAGTTCGCACCGCCCGACGAGACCACGCGGCGGCCGAGAAACATCGCGACCGCGCGGCTCACCGAATTGGCGGTCCGGGCCCGCCACGTCTCCGAGACGAGATGCGACAGATCCCCCTTATCGGACACATAGCCGAGTTCGATCAAGACCGACGGCACGTCCGGCGCCTTCAGAACCCTGAAGCCGGCCGATTTCAGCGGATGCTTGTGCAGCCGCGTCGCGCCCTTGAGTTCGTCGGCCAGCAGCCGGGCGAACTGGTTGGAAAAGGTCTTGGTCTCGCGCTGGGCGAGGTCGATCAGGATATCGGCGACGTCGGTGGGTTCATCGGTCAGGTTGACGCCTCCGATGGCATCGGCCCGGTTTTCGGCCTCCGCCAGCCGCCCGGCCTCGGCGTCGGACGCGCGGTCGGACAGCGTATAGATGGTGGCCCCCTCGGCGTTGCCCTCCGCGCGCGGCAGCGCGTCGGCATGGATGGAGACGAACAGCGCCGCCTTCTGGCTGCGTGCGATGTGCACGCGCTCGGCCAGCGGTATGAAGGTATCGTCGCTGCGGGTCATGACCACCCGGAACTTGCCGGCCTTCTCGATCTGCTCACGCAGGGCCATGGCGAAATCCAGCACCAGGGCTTTCTCCGCCTCGCCGCTTCGCGCCACGGTGCCATTGTCGATCCCGCCGTGACCGGGATCGAGGACGATCACCGGCCGGGAATCGGTCGCCTCGCCGCCCGTCGCCGGCCCCACGGCGTCCGCGACCACGGTGCCGGTGGCGCCGGTGTCGCCCAGGGCTGGCCGCAGCGGCGCCTTGTCTTCTGCTTTCAGTCCGTCGGTCTTGAGCGACTGCATGAAAGAGGCTTGGTCGATCGCCGAGAGTTCGACCACCAGCCGCGGCGGCTGGCCGTTGGCCGCGTCCAGGACGCTGGCGTTCTCGATCCGCGCCGGACCGGCAAGGTCGAACACGATCCGGGAGCCGCCCGGCATCACCAGCCCGTAGCGGAACGCCCGGATCAGGCCGCGGCCAGCCTGACCGGACCCGGGCGGCAGCTGAAAATTCACCTGCGGCACATCGAGAATCACCCGGTAGGGATCAGCCAGGGCAAAGGCCCTGACGTCGATCTTGCGGTCGAGGTCAAGGATGAAGCGGGTGCGCTGCCCGTCGCCGGCGATCCGCACGCCCGAGGCGATCGGCGCGGTGGACGCAACCATCGGCTGTGCCTGGGGGTCGGAAACCGCTCCTGCGAGCGCTCCGTGACCGGAGGCGAGACAAAGCGTCACGGTTCCACACAAGGCGGTGAACCGAAGCCATGAGTGAAGCCATGGGTATTGGTCTGCGCGGCGAGCCACCGAATTCCGAGCCTCCGAGCTGCCCTTTTACCGCAATAAAACCACGTGGTTAACCGGTCCTTAAGGTCACCATCCCGATTCAAGGCAAGTGTTGCGGCCAGGCGACGCTTCCCTTGCAAGCGCCGCCCAATCAACGTATGTATTTGATGCTGACGGTTTAAACTCCCGGTTGCGTCGCGTGAGCTTCCCGGTGCAGCGCCGGTCCCCCGCACCCCGTGCAGGGAACCAGCGTGTCTTTCCGAAGCCCTTTTTGGCCAGCGCAGTGCGCGACCGATTGGGGCTCCGGTTCAAGCCCGAGAGGCTTCCTGACCCAGGTCGATGACTTCGCCAAGGGATTCGGGGTGCTCTTTTCAACCGGGGTCAGTCCCGCAAGGGATCGACCGAACACAGCCGGCGAGCGCAACAGTTGCGCCGCGTTGGCCCGCCAGCAACAATTGCCGCGGCGAAACTGCCGCGCCTCTATCCGAACGGGCCGCCGCTTGATGCGCCACACCATTCTGCCGAAAACCCGCGCAACGATTGCGCCAGGACGACGCGACCAAGTCGCGCGCCGGCCTGGGGCAAGCTGGCGCTCGGCACGGTGCAGCGGGCTGCTTTTTGGCCTTCCCCTCACCCCCGAATCAGGTGGACCGTCGCCTGTTATGGCCGCGCGCGTTGCGCCGGCCGACCGACGAGTGCTCCGCCGCCGAGAGTTATCATATGCCGAACAAGATGTTGATCGATGCCACCCATCCGGAGGAAACCCGGGTCGTGGTGGTCCGCGGCACCCGTGTCGAAGAATTTGACTTCGAATCTGCCCAGCGCAAACAGCTTCGCGGGAATATCTATCTCGCCAAAGTGACACGCGTTGAACCGTCGCTGCAGGCGGCGTTCATCGAGTATGGCGGGAACCGACACGGCTTCCTCGCCTTCAGCGAAATCCATCCCGACTACTACCAGATCCCGGTGGCCGACCGGCAGGCCCTGATCGAGGCCGACGAGCGCGCCCATCGCGAAGCGGAAGAGGAATCGGAAAACCGTCCCGCCCGCAGGCGCTCGCGGCATCGCGGTGCCCGCCGCCGAGGCCATGGCGAGCGCGTGCAGAGCGAGGTGGTCGGTGCCGAGAGCCACGGTGCGGCTCCCGCCGAGGGCGGGGAGCTTTTTGCGACCGAGGCGCATGAAAGCCACGACGATCACCTTCACGACGACGACCAGTATCACCACGAGGCGCATCAGGATCAGCCGGGCGCGGGCTTCTTCGAGCCCGGCGATCACCACGATGAACATGAGGGTGACGACGACCACGCCGAACACGGCCACGAGCACGAGCACGATTTCGATCATGGCCCCGACGACCGCGGGACCGGCTACCATGAGACGGCGGTGGCCGGACAGCCGGCGATCGGCGGACTGAGCGGGCACGACGACGCGTTTCATGAGGCCCAGGTCGATCATGGCGCCCATGACGACGAGCATGAGCACCACGATCTGGAGCAACATGATCTGGAGCATCACGACGCGGAATCGATTGCCGCCGGCCACGACGACCACGATGGCGATCACGACCATCACGGCGAAGCCGGAACCGTGGAAGCCGCCGCGGACAATGGCGCCGAGACCGACGACGAAGATGAGGACGAGGACGAAGAAGAGGAAGAAGCCGTCGAGTCGGTCGGCGGCGACGACGCGCTCGAGGAGGTTCCCGAACGCACGTTCCGGCCGCGCCGGCAGTACAAGATCCAGGAGGTCATCAAGCGCCGCCAGGTGATGCTGGTGCAGGTGGTCAAGGAGGAGCGCGGCAACAAGGGCGCCGCGCTGACGACCTACCTTTCGCTCGCCGGCCGCTACGCCGTGCTGATGCCGAACACGGCACGCGGCGGCGGCATCAGCCGCAAGATCACCTCGGCCCAGGACCGCTCGCGGCTCAAGGAGGTGGTTCAGGATCTCGACGTGCCCGAGGGCATGGGAATCATCCTGCGGACCGCCGGCGCTTCCCGCACCAAGCCGGAGATTAAGCGCGATTTCGAATATCTCATCCGCATGTGGGAGACCGTTCGCGACCTGACGCTGAAGTCCCAGGCGCCGACCCTGGTCTATGAGGAAGGCTCGCTGATCAAGCGCTCGCTGCGCGACCTCTACAACAAGGAAATCGACGAAATTCTGGTGGCCGGCGAAGCCGGTTACCAGGAAGCGCACGATTTCATGAAGATGCTGATGCCGACCCATACGCGGGCGGTGAAGCTCTACCGCGAAAGCCAGCCGCTGTTCTCGCGGATGGGCGTCGAGAGCCAGCTCGACGCGATGTTCTCGCCTACCGTCCAGCTGCGGTCCGGCGGCTACATCGTCATCAATCAGACCGAAGCGCTGGTTTCGATCGACGTCAACTCCGGCCGCTCGACCCGCGAACACCATATCGAGGACACTGCGCTCAAGACCAATCTGGAGGCCGCCGAGGAGGTCGCCCGACAGCTGCGGTTGCGCGACCTCGCCGGGCTGATCGTCATCGACTTCATCGACATGGACGAGAAGCGCAACAACCGCTCGGTCGAACGCAAGCTGAGCGATTGCCTCAAGCACGACCGGGCCCGCATCCAGGTCGGGCGGATCTCGCATTTCGGCCTCTTGGAAATGTCCCGCCAGCGCATCCGCGCCAGCGTGCTGGAGAGCTCGACCGAGCCCTGCCCGCATTGCGGCGGCAGCGGTCACGTCCGATCGGTGGCCTCGGTGGCCCTGCAGCTGCTGCGCGGCCTGGAAGAAGTGCTGATGAAGGGCGCGACCCACAACCTGGTGGTACGGACCCGGACCGAAGTCGCGCTCTATGTGCTCAACCACAAGCGTGGCCATCTGCGGGATCTCGAGAGCGGGTTCAAGGTGACGCTGGCGGTGATCGCCGATCCGACGGTCAACGGCCAGCAGTCGTTCGTGATCGACCGCGGTGAACAGGTCCACACTCTGGAGGCCGCCAAGGCGCTGCTCGTGGCCCAGGCCGCGGCCGTACCGCCGGCGCTCGAGGAGACGTTCGACGACGAGGATCCGACCGATCTCGACGTCGAGGTCGACAGCGACGAACTCGAGGAGGTCTCCGAGGCCGCGCGCGGCGAGGAAGCCTCGGAAGGCGAAGGCGAAGGCGAAGGCGGACGGCGACGGCGGCGGCGACGGCGGCGGCGTGGCCGCGGCGGCGAATTGCGCGAGGCCAGTCCGGCCGGCGACGATCAGCAGCCCCTTCCCGGCTCGCCCGAGGGCGGCGAGCGTCTCGACGCGCTCGAAGGCGAGGATCTCGACGGCGGTGAGGACGAGGCCGAGGAACGGGACGGACAGGAGCGCGCCGAACAATCCGGCGAAACGCGTCCGCGGCGGCGTGGCCGGCGCGGCGGTCGCCGCCGGCGCAGCGGCCAGGACATGGCCGACGATGGACCAATCGCCGCCATCGCCGACGAACTCAACCCGCCGGCCGTGCCGGAGGTGTACGAGGCGGTCGCCGATCTCGACGGGCACGCGCCCGCCGAAACGCCGCGCACGACGCTGGTCAGCCCCGCGCCCGAGGCCCCAGCCGCCGAGGGTACCGAGGCCGATCACGACGACAAGCCGCGGCGGCGCTCGACCATTCGCGAGAAGGTCTCGTTCTTCTCCGACGGTCCGTCTGAGGAGCCCGCGCCGGCCGAGCCGGCGCCCGTGACGCAAACCGTGGTCGACCCGACGCCTCACGCGGCCGAGCCGACCGCGCTCCATCAGAGCGCGGAACCTGTGACGCCGGCCGAGCCCGAAGCCGCGCCGGAGGCATCAGGCCCCCGCCGTGCCGGCTGGTGGTCCCGCCGCTTCGGCGGCCGGGAATAGAGCGCCAGCCTCTCACGCCGGAGGTCGCGGGTTGAGACCACCGCGCCCCTGAACGACAAAAGCGGGCCGCTTGAGCGGCCCGCTTTTTTGTTCGCCGGATCGGTCGTCAGCCGGTCGTGACCGCCGTCTCGACGTCGGCCGGATCGACGCTGACGCCGAGCGCAGCATTCAGACGGCCCCGATCGAGTTCGCCTTCCCACCACGACACCACGACGGTGGCGACGCCGTTGCCGGTGATGTTGGTGAGCGCCCGGCACTCGCTCATGAACTTGTCGACCGAAAACACGATCGCCATTCCAGGCACCAGCGCCGGATTGACCACCGACAGCGTCGCCGCGAGCGTGATGAAGCCCGCCCCGGTGACGCCGCTCGCGCCCTTGGAGGTCAGCATCGCCACCACCAGGATGGTCAGCTGATCGCTCAGGCTGAGGTCGACGCCCACCGCCTGGGCAATGAACAAGGTGGCGAGCGTCATGTAGATGTTGGTGCCGTCGAGATTGAACGAATACCCGGTGGGGACGACGAGACCGACCACCGGCTTGGAACATCCGAGCCGCTCGAGCTTCTCCATCAGCTGCGGCAACGCGCTCTCCGACGAGCTCGTCCCCAGCACGATCAGGAGTTCATCCTTGATGTAGCCGATGAACCTGAAAATGTTGAAGCCCGCGATCCGGGCGATCAGCCCCAGGACGACGACGATGAACAACACCGCCGTGACATAGAACAGCACGATCAGGCCGGCCAGATTGCTCAGCGCCGAGGGCCCGTATCGGCCGACGGTGTAGGCCATGGCGCCGAACGCGCCGAACGGCGCCGCCTTCATGACGATGGCGATGACGCCGAACACCGCGTGCGCGACGTCGTCGATCAGGTCGCGCACGGTGTGTCCCCGCTCGCCCAGCGCCATCAGGGAAAACCCGAACAGGATGGCGAACAGCAGGACCTGAAGGATGTCGCCGCGCGCGAACGCCCCAACGACGCTGTCGGGAATGATGTTGAGGACGAAATCGACCGACTTCTGCGCCTCCGCCTGCTTGACGTAGGCGGCGACCGCCGCGGCGTCCGACTTGGCGCCCAGTCCGTGCCCCACCGGAAACAGGTTGCCGATGATCAGACCGAGGACCAGCGCGAAGCTCGAGACCACCTCGAAATAGACCAGCGCCTTGACGCCGACGCGGCCGACCTTGCGCGCGTCCTGGATATGGGCGATGCCCGACACCACGGTGCAGAAGATGATCGGCGCGATCACCATCTTGATCAGCTTGATGAAGCCGTCGCCGAGCGCCTTGACCCATTCGTTCGTCGCCACGTTCGGGGCGAGCCAGCCCACCACCACGCCGAGCGCGATCGCAATCAGCACCTGGACATACAGGATCTTGTACCACGGCCGCGCCGTCCGAACCGTTGCCTGCGGCGTCGTTGTCGGTGACATCGCCTTCCCCCACTCCGTTTGCGTTCTAACCTATACGCTCCGGCCGCCAAGCCAACGGGCCCGGGCCGTCGCCCCGCAATTTTTGTTGACCTCCGCCGGCCGCGGCACCGACCCTTGCACCGCACCAAACTTGCCTTGAACCACGCGGCGCGGCGCCGCAATCGGAAACAAGTCGAAGCTCCGCGGCGTTCAGAACGCCCCGGGCAGCCAGCGCGCGATGCGGGCCACCGCCGTTCGCATGTCGTCGGTGGAACGCGCATAGCTCAGGCGAATGAACGAGCGGCCGTGGACGGGATCGAAATCGACGCCCGGGGTTGCCGCCACGTGGGCCTCCTCGAGCATCCGCCGCGTGAAGGCGACGCTGTCGGCGCCGAACTGAGAAATGTCGGCATAGAGGTAGAAGGCGCCGTCGGCCGGCAGGAAACGATCGAGGCCGGCGCCCGGCAGCCCCTCGATCAGGATCCGCCGGTTGTCCTCGTAGCTGCGCTTGACGGCATCCATCTCGGCGCGGCCGTCGAATGCCGCCTCGGCGGCGATCTGCGACAGCTTCGGCACCGAGATGGCGAGGTTTTGCTGCAACCGCTCGATCGGCCGCACCAGCTGCTCGGGGGCCACCATCCATCCCACGCGCCAGCCGGTCATGCAGAAATACTTCGAGAACGAATTGATCACCAGCGCCTGCGGCGACAGCTCCGCCGCGGTGACCGCTGGAAAGGCGTAATCGAGGCCGTGATAGATTTCATCCGAGATGAAGGCAATTCCGGCGCCGGCGGCGGCCGCGATGAGGTCCGTCAGCGCCTCGCGCGTCATCATGGTGCCGGTCGGGTTGGCGGGGCTGGCGACGAGAACTCCCTTGAGCGGGGTCTTGCCATGCGCCGCCAGCAGCATGTTGCCGGTGAGCGCGTGGCGCGTCTGATGATGGGTTTCGATCAGCACCGGCTCGCAGCCCAGTGCGGTGAGGATATGACGATAGGGCGGATAGCCCGGCACGGTGACGCCGACCCGATCGCCCGGCTCGAACATCGCCAGAAAGGCGAGAATGAAGGCACCGGATGAGCCGGTGGTGACCACGATCCGCTCGGGATCGACGTCGCAGCCATAAGTGTCATGATAGTGGCGGGCGATGCGGGCCCGCAGCGAGGGCAGCCCGAGCGCCGAAGTATAGTCGATCTGCCCCTGATCGAGCGCCGCCCGCGCTGCCGACAGGGCGGTCGCCGGGGCAGACGCGGCCGGCTGCCCGACCTCCATATGGATCACATGGCCCCCCGACGCCTCGATCCGGGCAGCGGCAGCCATGACATCCATGACCATGAAGGGGGGGACGTCGCCGCGCCGCGACGCCGGCCGCGCGCCAGCCACGTCAGGTCCCGATCTCGTATCCGGCATCGCGTCCAAATCCTCGGCTATGTCGTTGCCCAAAAAGAAAGTCCCCGACCGAAATCCCCGCCAGGTCGGCCGCAGCCGCAGCGGGAACAATTCGTCCCGGCGCCGCGCTGTTGCCGCATTCGAGCGCTTGTAAGACGCCCATTGCGGTGTCCGCTCAAGGCCTAACATACCGGCGGGGCGGATAGGAATTGCCGGCGGCGCGGTGCCGTGGCAAACCGGCCGGGGCCGGACGGCCCGATCCCCGGCCATCGAGCGCCCGGCAGATCGACCCGACAACGGGGGATAGAGCACGCGATGGTGTCCTTGTTCGACCTCGCCACTGGACGGCGCCGCTTTCCGCCGCAAGCGGGCGACGGCGGGGCGATCGCGGGCTGTCGGTGGCCAGTGCCCGGCCGGCTCCTGGCACTGCTGACCGCCGCGGCGCTCGCGATCGGGCCGGCGGCGGCCCCGGCCCAGCAAGCCAAGGGGCCCCCCATCCTCCGCGACGCCGAAGTCGAGCAGTTGCTGAAGGACTATACGCGTCCCGTCCTGCACGTCGCCGGCCTCGAAAAGCAGAACATCCAGATCACCATCATCGAGGACCGTTCCTTCAACGCCTTCGTCGCCGACGGCCATCGCATCTTCATCAATCTCGGCGCGCTGATGGACGCCAAGACGCCCAACGAGATCATCGGCGTGCTGGCCCATGAAACCGGGCATCTCGCCGGCGGCCATCTGGCGAAGCTGCACGAGCAGCTCGCCCAGGCGCAGACCCAGATGATCGTCGCGACCCTGCTCGGCATCGGGGCGATGGCCGCAGGCGCCGCCCGCGGCGCGCCTGGCACGGCCGATATCGGCGCCGCGGCGATCAGCGCGCCGCAGACCGTCGTCATGCGGACCCTGCTCGCCTATCAGCGTCAGCAGGAGGAGAGCGCCGACAAGGCCGGCGTCAAGTTTCTCGCCGCGACCGGGCAGTCGGCGAAGGGCATGTACGACACCTTCAAGCGCTTCTCCGACCAGATGCTCTATTCGAGCCAGGGGACCGACCCCTACTGGGTCTCGCACCCGATGCCGGCGGAGCGCGTGGCCGCGCTCGAGCAACTGGCGCGCTCCAGCCCCTATTGGGACAAGAAGGACGACCCTGCCCTGCAGCTGCGCCACGACCTGATGCGCGCCAAGCTGTCCGGTTTCCTCGACCGCCCCGACACGGTCGCCCGGAAATATCCGGCCGGCAACGACAGCCTGCCGGCGCGTTATGCCCGCGCGATCTCGACCTATCGCCACGGCGACCTGCGCGTCGCGCTCACCCTGATCGACAGCCTGCAGCACGACCAGCCCAACAACCCGTATTTCTACGAGCTCCGCGGCCAGGCGCTGCTCGAAGGCGGCCGGCCGCTGGAGGCAATCGCGCCGCTGCGCAAGGCGGTGCAGCTCTCCAACGGCTCCCCTCTCATCGAGATGTTACTTGGTCAGGCCCTGGTGGCGTCGGATACTCCCGCCCATGCCGACGAAGCGATCGCGATCCTGCGCACCGCGCTGACCAAGGAACCGGAAGCCCCCCTCGGCTACACCCAGCTTGCCATGGCCTTTGGGCGCAAGGGCAATCTCGCCGAGGCCGACCTTGCCGCCGCCCAGGCCGCGTTCGAGCGCGGCGACACCAAGACCGCGCGCGACCTCGCGTCCCGCGCCAAGACGAGATTTGCGATTGGCACCCCGGGATGGGTCAAGGCGGACGATATCGTGGCGTCCAAGCCGATGCCGGGTCAGAAACGCGAAGGACAATGAAAGCCAGAGACCGTGACCGCGTCGAGGAGCCCGACCGGTCGCCTCCCGGACGACGGCCCAGCATTTACAACCAACGCCGGCGCATGCATGACGTGATCAGGCCGCCCTCACCCAGGAGATTTCCAATGACTCTATTGCGAAGCGCCGTCGGCACCTTGACCGCCGCAGCCCTGGCCATGGGCGTGACACAGCTGGCGCGGGCGCAGTCCTTCACCGACGCGCAGCGCGGCGAGCTCGAGCAGATCATCAAGAGCTACCTGATCGCGCACCCCGAGGTGCTCGAGGACATGACCGCCGAGCTCACCAAGCGCCAGCAGGCCGCCGAAGCCGAGAAGCACCGGGTGGCGGTGAAGCAGGATGGCGAGACCATCTTCAACTCGCCGCGCGGCGTGACGGTCGGCAACCGCCAGGGCGATGTCACCTTCGTCGAATTCTTCGATTACAACTGCGGCTACTGCAAGCGCGCCATGACCGACATGCTCGATCTCATGAAGTCCGACCCGAAGCTGCGGGTGGTGCTGAAGGAGTTTCCGGTGCTGGGACCAGGCTCGGTCGAGGCCGCCCAGGTCGCCGTGGCGGTTCGCATGCAGGATCCCTCGGGCGCCAAGTATCTCGATTTCCACCAGCGCCTGCTCAGCGGCCGCGGTCAGGCCGACAAGGCGAGAGCCCTCGCGGCGGCGAAGGAAGCCGGCCTCGACATGGCCCGGCTGGAAAAGGACCTCGCGAGCCCCGAGGTCAAGGCGACGCTGGAGGAGAACTTCAAGCTCGCCGAGGACATGGGCCTCAACGGCACCCCGTCCTACGTCATCGGCGACCAGGTGGTGGTTGGCGCGGTCGGACTCGAGGGCCTCACCCGCAAGATCAGCGAGGCGCGGTGCGGCAAGGCGGCGTGCTGAGCCACCACGGCTGCGAGGGATTCGGAAAGCACGGCGCTCCGCCGCCCGGCGGGCCGCTGATCTCGGACCGCGCGCCGTCAGCGCGCGGTCGCGCTCTTTAAGATTGGTTAACCACCACTATCCGGCTGTTCCCGCATGTCTTTTGCGAGGCAAATGAAAGATTTAGGTGGGAAAACCGGGGGGATTCAGGCTTCCCCTCGCGGTCCAGGTTACATATAAGGCCCCCCTGACCCCGCCTCACGTGCGCGACGTCCGGACCCTGCGGATCATTCTGGATCATTGATGGCAAAGACGATTTTCGTCCTGAACGGCCCCAACCTGAACCTGCTCGGCAGCCGTGAGCCGGAGAAGTATGGCCATGCCACGCTGAAGGATGTCGAGACGCTGTGCCGCGACACCGCCGCCAGGTTCGGCCTGATCGTCGATTGCCGCCAGTCCAACCGCGAAGGCGAACTGATCGACGCCATTCACGAGGCCGGAGCCCAGAAAGCCGCCGGCATCATCATCAATGCCGGCGGTTACAGCCACACCTCGGTCGCGCTGCATGACGCCATTGTCGCGGTCAGCGTGCCAACGGTCGAGGTTCACGTCACCAACATCCACGCCCGCGAGAGTTTCCGGCATCATTCCTTCGTCGCCAAGGCCGCGTTCGCGAGCCTCGCCGGCTTCGGCATCGATGGCTACCGGCTCGCGATCATCGGCCTCGCCGCCAGAATTGGCGCCAAGGCGAGCGCCTGAACTTCCATTGCATTGAAAGACGTTGCGGATCGACATCATGGCCCGTCAGGCGCACGACAAATCCTCCACCTCACAACCGGCCGGGGCGAAGAAGCTCACCGACGAGCGCGACCTGATCCGCGATCTCGCGACCCTGCTTGATCAGACCAATCTCACCGAGATCGAGATCGAGCGCGCCGGCCTGCGCGTGCGGGTGGCGCGCAACATCATGACCTCGGCTATGGTGCCGGCCGCGGCGGCGCCGACCATGGTTGCGGCGGCGGCGGCTACCCCGTCGCCTACGGAAGCCGCTGGCGGCGCCGACCTGTCCAAGCACCCCGGCGTGGTGCCCTCGCCGATGGTCGGCACCGCCTATATGGCCTCCGAGCCCGGCGCCAAGCCGTTCGTCGAGGTCGGCACCAAGGTCAAGGCCGGCCAGACGCTGCTGATCATCGAAGCCATGAAGACGATGAACCAGATCCCGGCGCCGCGTGCGGGCACCGTGACGCAGATCCTGATCGAAGACGGCCAGCCAGTGGAATTCGGCGAGCCGCTCGTCATCATCGAATAGCGGTCATCTGCGCCCGCTTTTCGTTTGCCGGTGTCCCTCTGGTTCTGACATTCGCAAGAGGGCCTGACGCAAAGGGATACGATTGTTAGAACCGGGACACCAGAGCACGCGATGTTCGACAAGATCCTGATAGCCAACCGCGGCGAGATCGCGCTGCGCGTGCTGCGCGCCTGCAAGGAGCTCGGCATCGCCACCGTCGCCGTCCACTCCACCGCCGACGCCAACGCCATGCATGTGCGTCTCGCCGACGAGAGCGTCTGTATCGGGCCGCCGCCTTCGAAGGACAGCTATCTCAACATCCCGGCGCTGCTGGCGGCCTGCGAGATCACCGGCGCCGACGCGGTCCATCCGGGCTACGGCTTTCTGTCGGAGAACGCCCGCTTCGCCGACATCCTCGCCGACCACAATCTCCATTTCATCGGCCCCAAGGCCGACCACATCCGCCTGATGGGCGACAAGATCGAGGCCAAGAAGACCGCGGTCAAACTCGGCATTCCGGTGGTGCCCGGCTCCGATGGCGGGGTCGGCCCCGACGACGACGCGATGGCGATCGCCCGGACCATCGGATTTCCCGTGCTGGTCAAGGCGGCCGCCGGCGGCGGCGGCCGCGGCATGAAGGTGGCGCAAACCGAGGCCGACCTCGCGCTCGCGCTATCGACCGCCCGCAACGAAGCCAGGTCGGCGTTCGGCGATGCCACCGTCTACCTGGAGAAATACCTCACCCGGCCGCGCCACATCGAGATCCAGATTCTCGGCGACGGCCGCGGCGGCGCCATCCACCTCGGCGAACGCGACTGCTCGCTGCAGCGTCGCCACCAGAAGGTCTGGGAAGAAGGCCCCTCGCCGGTGATCGACGCCGCGGCACGGGCCCGGATCGGCGAAATCTGCGCCAAGGCGATGCGCGAGATGAGCTACCTCGGCGTCGGCACGATCGAGTTCCTCTACGAGGACGGCGAGTTCTATTTCATCGAGATGAACACGCGCATCCAGGTCGAGCATCCGGTCACGGAGATGATCACCGGAATCGATCTCGTGCTCGAGCAGATCCGCGTCGCCGCAGGCGGCGAACTGCCGGACATCCAGCGCAACATCACGATCAACGGCCACGCCATCGAGTGCCGCATCAACGCCGAGAACCCGGTGACCTTCCGGCCCTCGCCCGGCAAGATCCTGCAGTACCATCCGCCCGGCGGCCTCGGCGTGCGGATCGATTCCGCGGCCTATCAGGGCTACGTCATCCCGCCCTACTACGACTCGATGGTCGGCAAGCTGATCGTCCATGGCAAGACCCGCGCCGAATGCCTGATGCGGCTGCGCCGCGCGCTCGACGAGATGGTGGTCGACGGCGTCGAGACCACCCTGCCGCTGTTCCGCGCGCTGGTGCGCGAGCCCGAAATCATCGACGGCGACTATCACATCCACTGGCTGGAGAACTACCTGGCCCGCGGCATCTCCTCGACCGACTGAGGCCGCCGCGGCTCGACCGGCGGACCGCGCCGCATCGCGCCCGGGGCGCCCGCCTGCTATAAGACGCCATGACGTCGCGCGACCCAACGCCCGAAATCACCGCCGAGGTACTGCTGCGCGCCTATGCGTGCGGCATTTTCCCGATGGCCGAAAGCGCGACCGACCCGACGATCTTCTGGGTCGAGCCGGAACAGCGCGGCATCATTCCGCTGCGCGGGCTGCACGTGTCGTCGCGCCTGGCGCGGACGGTGCGCAGCGACCGCTTCACGGTGACGGCCAACGCCGCCTTTCGCCGCGTCATCGACGGCTGCGCCGCGCCGGCCACCGGACGCGAGGAGACCTGGATCAACCGCCGCATCCGCGACCTCTACACCGCGCTGCACGACATGGGGCACTGCCACAGCGTCGAGGTCTGGAACGGCGACGACCTCGCCGGCGGGCTCTACGGCGTAAGCCTCGGCGGCGCGTTCTTCGGCGAGAGCATGTTTCATCGCGAGCGCGACGCCTCCAAGGTCGCGCTGGTGCATCTGGTGGCGCGGCTGATCGCCGGCGGCTTCACGCTGCTCGACACCCAGTTCGTCACTGAACACCTGAAGAGCCTCGGCGCCGTCGAAGTGCCGCGGGTGCGCTATCTCGCGATGCTGGCGGAAGCGCTGCGCGGCTTCGGCGATTTTACGACGTTGCCGCCCGATCGCCCGCTGAGCGGCGCCGAGGCGCTCGGGATCCTCGCCGCGCGTTGAAAGCCAACTCGACGCCCCTGTCCCGGGTCATCAGGCGACGATCGACAGCAGCGCCAGATCATCGCCTCCAGACTGTTGTCGATCGCGGCGACGTCGTCGCGGAACGCGTCTTCAAACAGCGCCTGAGCGCGCAGGTCGTACCACAGACGATGCATCGGCGCTTCATCACGGATGGTGTCGCCGAGCTTCTCGATGAACCCCGCCATCAGGGCGCCGCGCGTGACGCCGCTGCGCCTATCTCGGCATCGAGCTGGACGAGGCCAACACGCGGCCGCGACGCGGCGCTCGGAAAGCCAGGTCTTGGTGTTCAGCTCACGTACTGGAGACGGAATCGGCCGGGATCTCCGGACTTGCCGTTCGGGACGCCGCGCACAGGCTTTAAGCCAGACCAATTCGCCCCCGCAATCCCATCACAAAGCCCGGTCTTCGCTCGGGTCGTTCAAATGCGTCGGCGAGCCTATTCGCCCACTCTCTCTCGCGCTTCGAAAGCGCCATGATGTCGAGGACCATGCCTTCCCCGTGCAAGACGATCTCGGCGATTTGCCTGTACTCGCGATCAAGTAGCTTGATCGAGCTTGTCGTTTGGTCACGCGCCTCCCTCGAAGCTTGCGGCGTAATCCCCACCAGCCGGCTTTTTCCATCGCTTGCGTAACCTCGGGGAAAGCCGCCGACCTCGACGCGAAAGCCGCCCTCGCCGACCAATAATCCCTCCTTGGAGGAACAGACCCGCATCGCTTGGCCGTCAAACCAGATGTTGTGAGCTTGGACGCCAAGCCGCCATGTGCGCCCGACCGTCATCGCCTTTCGATCGAGCAACACAACTTCGCTATCGCCCCAATTGTGCGCAAGCGCCAGCACTCCCTCGGAGACTTCGACGAGCGTGTTGAAATGGTTTCGGTCGAAGGGGGGAGCGGTGGGACGGCCCAATGGGTGATGGATAGAGGGCGTCCCGTTCTCCAATACCGCGATCGAGTTGTCGTAGGCGCAAGTGCACCAGATGCCGCCGTCAACGCTCGCAATGCTATGAAGATCGAGCAGGGGAACGTCGTATTCCCGGACTTCGGGCGGGCCTTGGGACGCAAATCTGACAAGGCATCCGCGATCGTCGGCAGGCCCATTCCCATCGCCAACGCCGCGCCGCCGAGCGGCTACCCAAATGGCGCCCTGATGACGGCAGATTCCATAATAGAGTCCCAGTCCACGGTGAATGGGCCGCCACGCTCCCGAAACTGTATCCACAAGTAGGACGGACTGCGATGTAGTGATCAACGCTTGCATAGGCCGGTTTCGTGTTCCCGCAGAGATTTCACTGCTATGTCGGCGCGCACGCCGCGCTTCTGGTCGATCAGGCGGGATGGCATCTGTTGAAAAGCCTCGGCGCCGTCGAAGTGCCGCGGGCGCGCTATCTCGCGATGCTGGCGGAAGCGCCGCGCGGCTTCGGCGATTTTGGGTTGTTGCCGACCGATCGCCCGATGAGCGGCGCCGAGGCGATCGAGATCCTCACCACGCGTTGAACGCCAACTCGACGCCCCTGACCGGATCGTCAGGCGACGATCGGCAGCAGCGCCTTCACTTCGTCGAGGAACGTCGGGATCGCCTGGGGATCTCCTGACAGGTGCCTGAGCAGATACCTCTGGAACAGGCCATCGAACACGGCATAGAGCGCGCCGGATGAAACCGCCGGTTTCTTGTGGCCCAGCTCGGCGAAGCGGCTCGCGATCCGCCAGATCATCGCCTCCAGGCTGTTGTCGATCGCGGCGACATCTTCGCGGAACGCGTCTTCGAACAGGGACTGCGCGCGCAGGTCGTACCACAGACGATGCATCGGCGCTTCATCGCGGATGGTGTCGCCAAGCTTCTCGAGGAACCCCGCCATCAGGGCGTCGCGCGTTTGCGCCGTGGCCACCACCTGGTCGTAGCGGGTGACGCATTTGGCCTTGTAGTAGCGCACGCAAAAGCAGATCAGCTCGATCTTGTCGCTGAAGTAGTAGTGAAACACCCCGTGGGTGAATTTGCTGTTCTGGGCGATCTCCCGCAGACTGGTCCGCGCATAGCCCAATTCCGCCAGCGTTTCCAATGCGGCTTCCGCCAGCTCGACGCGGCGCGCGGAGAATTTGTCGACCGGGACCCGAGGCCCCTTCGCGCCGGCCCGCGCTTTCCGCGGCGCCTCGATCGTCTCCACAGTCATCCCGATCCTCGCTTCACCGTCCACGGCAAGCACATTGCCACGGCAGGTCGATCAAGTCTTCCAATTTTGCACATCCGTCCAATTTTATCTTGACAGTCGTCAAGGAAAAATTTGACACTCGTCATGACATCTCTGAACGAGTGTCAAACAAAAGAAAAACCGGAGGAAACAGATGAGCGGACAGCGATTAGCCGGGCGTAAGGCCCTGGTGACGGGTGGCGCGCGCGGGATCGGCGCGGCCATCGCCGAAGCACTGGCCAAGGCCGGGGCGGCGGTAATGATCGGCGACATCCTCACCGACGTCGGCCGGGACACGGCCGCCGACATCGGCAAACTGGGGGTCAAGGCCGGCTTCGTGCCTCTCGACGTCACCGACAACGCCCAGTGGGAGCAGGCGGTCTCCGCCACGGTGTCCACGCTGGGCGGCTTCGACATCCTGATCAACAATGCCGGCATCGAGATCACATCGCTGGTCGCGGACCTGAAGGCCGAAGACCTGCGCCGCATGTGCGACGTCAACGTGGTCGGCGTCGGGCTCGGCCTCAGGAATGCCTTCCGGGCGATGCGCCCCGGCGGTGCAGCGGCCAAGGGCGGCGCCGTGGTGAACATCTCCTCGGTCGCGGCGACCATCGCCTTCCCGGCCATTGCCGGCTATTCCGCCACCAAATCGGCGGTCGACCGCCTCACCCGCATTGCCGCCATGGAGTCGGGCAAGCTCGGCTACGGCGTCCGCGTCAACTGCATCTATCCCGGCCTCATCCCCACCGTCATGGGCATGCAGCTCGCCAACGACATCGTCGCGGTCGGCCTCGCCCCCGACGTCAACGGCGCCGTGGCCGGCGTGATCGAGCAGACCCCGCTCGGGCGTCTCGCCGAGGTGTCCGATATCGCGGACGCCGCCGTGTTCCTCTGTTCCGACGAAGCCCGTTTCATCACCGGCGCTGGTTTGCCGGTCGATGGCGGCATGGGCATGTGAGAGGAGCACGTCACATGACCGAGAAAAAGCCCGTCGTCGTCTATGGCGTCTCCGGCTATACCGGCCGCCTGGTGTGCGAATATCTGCGTGAGTACAACATTCCGTTCATCGCCGCGGGGCGCGACAAGGCCCGCGTCCAGGCCGTCGTCGAGAAAATCCCCGGGATCGAAACCGCCGACTACGAGGTGGTGGGGGTCGAACATTCGGTCGAGGCGCTGACCAAGCTGTTCAAGGGGGCCAGGGTCGTCAGCAACATGGTCGGCCCCTTCATCAAATACGCCCCTGAGGTCGTGGAGGCGGCGTACGCGGCCGGTTGCCACTACACCGACACCACCGGCGAACAGGACTGGGTGCTCCATGCCCAGGAACGCTGGGGCGCGAAGTTCGCGGAAAAAGGCCTGCTGCTGGCTCCCAACATCGCCCAGATGTACACGACCGGCGAAATCGCCGCCAACATCTGCCTCGAAACGCCGGGCCTCGACACGCTCGACATTCTGGTGCTGTGGAAGGGACTTCCCACCTACGCCTCGACGCAGACCATCTTCACCATCCTCAAGGCCAAGTGGTACTACCTCGAGCAGAACAAATACGTCGAGTGGGATCTCACGGCCAATTACGAGGTCGGAGTTCCGGGCCAGCATGAAAGCGCCATCGCCGTACCGTGGGGCGGCACTGCCCATCCGGTGTGGTTCAAGAACGATCCCCGCGTCTCGAACTGCAAGGTGATCGGCGGCGTTCTGCAACGCGACGTCATGGAGGGCGTGCGCCAGACCACGCAGATGGTGAAGGAGAAGATCCGGCCGCTCCCGATCGATCAGCAGGAAAAGGCGCTGGCCGACATCGCCGCCACCCTGCAGGCCGGCATGCCGCCGCGCGAAAATCCGCGCGTCAACACCTCGCTTGATTCCGTCCATGCGTCCGGCCCGCTCGGCCGCGCGCACTGCGTCATCCATGGCAACTGCAACTACAAGCAGACCGGATTGCTGCAGGCCTACGCCGCGTTCTCGCTGTTGCAGACCGCGCCGAAGAAGGTCGGCTTCGCCTCGGGATGCCAGGCCTTCGGCCATCGTGAGCTGCTGGGGCAGTTGCGAAGCTTCGGCCTGGTGATGAACCCGATCCTGACCGTCCAAGCGTGACAAACCGCGGTGGCGCCCCCGGGTGCGCCACCGCGGCCCGGAGGGATCCGCGATGCGTCTGATCGACTATCTGGACAAGGGCGCATCCCTTGGTGCCGATGCGCCCTGCCTGACCATGGACGGACACGATCTCAGCTACGCCGAGGTCCAGCGCCTGAGCTACCGGGTTGCACGCGGGTTGGCGGCAACCGGCATCGCCGCGGGCGACAAGGTGGCCATCCTGTCCGGCAACCATCCGGTGGCTTTTTCCTGCGTCTTCGGTATTTCACGCGCCGGCGCGGTGTGGTGTCCGGTCAATCCACGCAACGAGGCCACCGAAAACCAGATCATCCTCGACACTTTCGATTGCCGCCTGTTGCTGTTCCACAGCCACTACGCGCCCATGGTGGAGCGGCTTCTGCCGGCCCTGCCCAAGCTCGCCAAGGTGGTGTGCCTGGACTCGGCCCTGCCGTTCGCGGCCTCGTTCGAAGACTGGCTGCGCGGTCTGCCCGACAGCCCGTTCGACCGATCACCGATCGACGACCTGGCGATGATTCCGGGCACCGGCGGCACCACCGGCAAGCCCAAGGGCGTGATGCTGTCGGGCCGCAACCTGGAAGCCATGACCGCGCTGACACTGATGGGCTACCCGTTCGACGGCCGTCCGCGGTATCTGGCGCTGGCCCCGCTGACCCATGCCGCCGGCGTCCTGTGTTTCCCCATCCTGGCGCTCGGCGGCCGTGTCGTCGTGATGCCCCGGGCCGATGTCGGCGAGTTCCTGCAGCTGATCGAAGCCTACGGTATCACCCACACGTTCCTGCCGCCCACCGTCATCTACATGGTGCTGGATCATCCGGCGCTCGGAAACGCCGACCTGTCATCATTGCAGTGCTTCTGGTACGGCGCCGCCCCCATGTCCACAGCCCGCCTCGCCGAGGCGCTACGGCGGATCGGGCCGATGGCGCAGCTGTTCGGCCAGACCGAAGCGCCGATGATGATCTCCATGATGGCGCCTCGCGATCACTACAACGCCGACGGCTCGGTGGCGGCCGAGCGTCTGGCCTCGGCCGGGCGGGTCAGTCCACTGGTGCAGGTGGCGATCATGGACCCCGACGGAGCGCTTCTGCCCACTGGCCACCGCGGCGAAATCGTGGCGCGCGGCTCGCTGGTGATGGAGGGGTACTACAAGGACCCGGAAGCCACCGCCGAGGCCTCGCGCCACGGCTGGCACCACACCGGCGATATCGGCTATCTCGACGCCGACAATTTTCTCACCATCGTCGACCGCGCCAAGGACATGATCATCACCGGCGGCTTCAACGTCTATTCGGTGGAAGTCGAACAGGCTTTGGCGGCGCACGAGACGATTGCAGACTGCGCCGTGGTCGGCCTTCCGGACGACAAATGGGGCGAACGCGTCGTCGCGGTGGTTCAGGGCAAGCCCGGCACCCACATCGACGTGGACGCCGTCGCGGCCTTCGTCAAGGAACGGATCGGGAGCGTCAAAACGCCGAAACAGATCGAAGTGTGGGACGACCTGCCGCGATCCAGGATCGGCAAGGTCCTGAAATCGGACGTCCGCGCCCGCCTGCTCAACGACGGAAGACACTGAAGCCTCGCCGCCGTCGCACGCCGACCGCAGCCGCCAGGTCCGGATCAGGACGCCTTCGGCGTCAGGGCATCGATCGTCATCGCGTTGACGCAGTATTCTTCGTAGTGCTGCGCGGCGGTGTTGGCGTCGAGGTCGCGGTCACAGCGCCCCTTTTGCGCGCATCGGGCACAGACCCGCTCCATGTCGTGATAGACCATCGGCTGGGCGCGGGAGATCGCGTCGGCATCGATCCCCAGCGCCGTGAGCATGCGCGGCAGTTCGTCGGCGGCATGGGGGCCCTGGCGTACCAGCGCGCCGAGGTCCTGCGGGGTGACGCCGAGTTCGTCGGCAATGCGATGGAATTCGCCGGAGTCGAACTCCCGGACTTCCCTGATGCTGCGTCGGTAGTGCAGCCAGTCGCCGAACGTCTCGATCAGGCGATTGACGCCCGCAAGCGGCTTCGACAGGTCGGTCATGGTTTCCTCCTGGACGTGCCCTCGCGTGCCGCTGCCTGCGCCTCCGATCCAACACGATGGACCGCACGGACCTGCACGCGAGGAATCTCCCGAGACTATTTCCTCCCGGAAGGCCTTGGCTGAATTGACATGCGTCAAAGTCGCCTGCGGCAGCGCCGCGGCCGCCGCAGGCCGCTAGCTGGTGTGGGGGTGCGCCAGCACCTTCTGGAGCTCGCTCCCGGGATAGCCATTGGCGAACTCGGAGAACGTGCCGAGGTCGGCGATCTCCCGGGCGGCGCGCATGAAGCCGCCCCACGCGGCACGGGCCAGCGCCCCGCCGACGCTGATGCGCCGCACGCCGAGTTCGGCGAGCTCCGCGACGCTGAAACCCGGCGCATTGCCGACCAGCACGTTGACGGGCTTGGGGGCGACCGCCTGAACCACCTCGGCGATCTGCTGCTTGGTCTTCAATCCGGGCGCATAGAGGCAGTCGGCGCCGGCCTCGGCGAAGGACACCAGACGGCGGATGGTCGCCGCGAGGTCGGCCTCGCCCACCAGAAATCCCTCGCAGCGCGCGACCAGAACGGCATTGCCATCGACGGCATCGATCGCGGCACGCGCCGCCGCGATCCGCGCCGCCGCAAGCGCATCGTCGTAAAGCGGCTGGCCGGAGGTGCCGCTGCGGTTCTCGATCGACAGGCCGGCCACGCCCGCCTCCAGCGCCCTGGTCACGTTGGCCGCGACCGCCTGCGGCGCATCGGCGAAGCCGTTCTCGAAATCGGCATTGAGCGGAAGCTCGGTGCCGGCGCACAGCTGGCGCAGATGCCCGACCACCTCGTCGCAGGTCAGGCCGTAGTCGGCGCGGCCGGTCGACCAGGCGAAGCCGGCGCTGGTGGACGCCAGCGCCTTGAAGCCCAGCGACTGCAGCAGCCGCGCGCTGCCGAGGTCCCAGGGATTGGGCAGAACGAAGCAGCCGGCCTGGTGCAGCTTGCGGAACACGACACGCTTCTCGGCGGCGGACACGGTCATCGACGACCCCTCCCGATCAAGACGAGTGCGCGCTATTGCTGGAACGGCGGCACGAAACCCGACGGCTGCTGGCGCGGCTGCGGCGGAGGCGGCGAATAGACCTGCGGCGGCGGCGCCGGCTGGCGCGCGGTCTGCTGCCGCTTGGCAGGCGCGGGCTTCGGCGGAGGCGCGGGCGCCGGCGTATCGACCTGCGTCGCCACGGTCTGGTCGGGTCCCTTACAGTCGGTCAGCCAGATGTCGTAGATCGGATGTTCGACACCGTGCAGGCCGGGGCTCGCGGCGAACATCCAGCCCGAGAAGATCTTCTTCACCTCGCCCTGCAGGGTGATCTCTTCGACCTCGACGAAGGCATCGGTGTTGGTGGCTTCCGTCGCCGGGCGCGTATAGCACGCGTCGGGTTTGACCCGCAGCGCGCCGAACTGCACCGTCTCGCCGATATCGACGTCGAAATTGATGATGCGGCCGGTGATCTTGTCGAGACCGGAAAACACCGCCTTCTTGTTGACGACCTTCTGCGCCGGCGGCTCGGTCACGATCTCGTCGCCCGGCTGCAGCGTCGGGGGCGCCGGCGGCGCGCCCTTGGCCTGACGCGGCGGTGTCGCCTGTCCCGGCGGCGGCGTCACCGGCGCGGCCGGCGGCGGTGCCGCGGCAACACCAGGCTGACCTGGCTGGGCGGGCGGCGCCACGCTCGCGCCCGGAGGCGGCGGCAGCGGCTGGGACTGCACCGATCCGGGTGGCGGAGCTGCAACGCCCGGCTGAGGCCGGGACGGAATCGGCAGGATGCGCCCCTGGTTGGGCAGGTCGGGCACGTCCTCTTCTTCCGGGTCCTGCATCTGGGAGCCGCCCGGCACATTGCCCGGCGGTCGCGGCGGCGGATTGGAAAAAATCGTGCCGATCTGCGCCTGCACGGGGTGCGACAGCGACAGAACCGGTGCGACGACGAGCGTCGCCAGAACAACGAGGGATGCGGCTCGGACCATGTCGCGCGGCTTCAATGGGCGAATCGGACGTCGAACCAAGACCCTGGAATTGGATCTCGCGCCGCTCGCAGAGCACCCGGTTAACACGTTGAATACGGCGGGGAAAGGGCGGAGCCGCCCAGCCCGGCATTACGACGCGGCCGCGGCGGTGCGGGCAGCCCGCCGCAGCGCCTGCGGCGGCTGTCCGAACGCCCGCATGAAGGCGCGGCGCATTCGCTCCGGGTCGCCGAAGCCGGTGGCCAGCGCCACCGCCTCGATCGGCTCGGCCGCGCCCTCGACGCGCGCCTTGGCGGCCTCGACGCGCAGCCGTTCCACCGCCTTGGACGGCGTCATCCCGGTTTCGGCGACGAAGGCACGGGTGAAGTGGCGGGCGCTCATGGCGGCCTGTTCCGCCATGCGCTCAACCGTCAGCGGCTGGTCGAGGTTTTCACGGGCCCAGGACAACAGCGGCCTGAAGCGGCCGGCCGGCTCCTTCAGTTCCAGCAGCCTGGAAAACTGCGACTGCCCGCCGGCGCGGCGGTGGTAGACCACCAGCTGTCGCGCCGTGTCCCGGGCTACGGCATCTCCGTCATCCTCGGCGACCATCGCCAGCGCGAGATCGATCCCGGCGCTGATACCGGCCGAGGTCCAGATCGGGCCGTCCTTGACGAAGATCCGATCGGGCTCGAGCCGCACCTTGGGATAGGTGGCGAGGAAGTGGCTGGTGCGGCCCCAGTGGGTGGTGGCCCGTCGTCCGTCGAGCAGTCCGGCCTCGGCCAGCACATAGGCGCCGGAGCAGACGCTGGCGACCCGGCGGACACGGCGCGCCGCGTGGGCGACGAAGGACACCAGTTCGGCACATCGGACCGCCTCGCGGGTGCCCTCGCCGCCCGCGACGATGAGGGTGTCGAGGCCGCGCAACCCCTTGAGGCCGCGCGCCACCATCTCCACGCCGGCGGAGCTGCGCACCGGTCCGGCGGCAATCGAAAGCGGCGTGATCGCGGCGGTGCGGCCCGCGAGCCGCCCGGCGATTTCGAACACCGCGATCGGCCCGGCGGCGTCGAGCAGTTGAAACCCGGGGAAGATCAAGAGCCCGATCATGACGCGTTCTCCCGCATGGACAACGATGTCCAGAAATGAGGGAATAACGTCATTTCGGACAAGGCGCAAGAATGCTCAGATGAGATCCGCTTGACTGGCCAGGAGAACCCCATGCCCGACACCATTCACATCGGCTTTCTCGTCTTCCCGAGGGTCACCCAGCTCGACCTCACGGGCCCCCTGCAGGTGCTGTCCCGCGTGCCCGGCGCGAAGGTCCACCTCATCTGGAAACGGATCGAGCCGGTGCCGAGCGACGCGGTGCTGGCGCTGCTGCCGACCACGACCTATGCCGATTGCCCGCAGCTCGACGTGATCTGCGTTCCCGGCGGATCGGGCGCCGACGACATGCTCAACGACGACGAGACGCTGGCCTTCCTGCGGCGCCAGGCGCCCGGGGCACGTTATGTCACTGCAGTCTGCACCGGATCGCTGGTGCTGGGTGCCGCCGGCCTGATCGAGGGTTACCGCGCCACCACGCACTGGTCGGCGATGCAGCATCTGGCGCGCTTCGGCGCCGTGGCCACGCCGGTACGGGTCTGCACCGATCGCAACCGCATCACCGGCGGCGGCGTCACCGCGGGAATCGATTTCGGATTCACCTTGGCCGCGGCGCTGTCCGACGACGCCACCGCCCAGATGATTCAGCTCGGTCTCGAATATGATCCGGCGCCGCCGTTCGCCGCCGGCTCGCCCGCGATCGCGCCGCCGCAGATCCTGGAGAAGGTCACGGCCGCGATGGCGCCTGCCGCGGAACGCCGGCGTGTCGCAGTCGACACCGCTGCGGCCCGGCGGCTGCAGCCGGCAACGTGAGTCGCCGGCGCGAGACGTAAGAAGCGGCGCCCCGGAGGCGCAGCCCCCCCCGGGCCTACTGGCCCGGGGTCCAGGCCTGGTAGTCGCCGGTGGCCTTCGGGCGCTTGCCGGACGCCAGTGTCGAACCCGAGGGACGATAGGCCTGCGCGCTGCCGGTGGGATTGGCGCGATGAGGCTTCTCCCACTCGCGCGCCGTGTAGCCCTGGTCGGCCGGCAGCGCATCGACGGTGTGATGCATCCAGCCGTACCAGCCCGGCGGAATGCGCGTCGCCTCGGCGTCGCCATTGTAGATCACCCAGCGCCGCTCGAATCCGAGCGACGGGTCGATCTTGCCGCCTCGCGTGCGGTAATAGCGGTTGCCGCCGTCGTCGACGCCGACCATCTCGCCGAAGCGCCAGGTCCACAGCTGGGTGCCGAACGTCTGGCTGTTCCACCAGGTGAATAGCTTCAGGAAAAACTGCTTCATGGCGCGGAATCCGTCCGATCAGGTCAGACCTTGATGACACCCGGGCGCGGAATTGTCCAGCGTCGGCAGCAGCTTGATGCGCCGCGTCGGACGGCTCGGCGTTGCCCGGCAGAGATCGCGGCAACCATCTCAGAAGCCTCGCGTTTTGACGATCTCGCGGGTCTGCCGCGGCGTAGCCGCGGCGGCTGTTTGCCGGCGGTGCCTCCCGCGCTCGATCATTCGTCGACGGGTCCGTTGCCGCGGGCGCGCGAGGAACGATTGCCGGACGAACGAGCTCCCATCTCCGCGAATGACCGAACCGGCGCAATCAAAAGTTGATAACTTTTTCTTGGACGCCGCAGTCTTCCCGTGATCCGCCGAGCACGGATCATCACGAACGCATGAACGCATCGCGGCGCATCGACGCACGGGAGCGCCTCCATCGCGGTGTCCTCACTAAATCGTTCTTTAGTTGGCGCTCCGGAACAGGGCATGGCGGCCGACGTTGACCCCGCGAACTCTCCGGGGAAGCTGGCGTTTCCCGCAGGAGAACTCATCAGGCGACGAGACGTCCAAATACCACTGGAGACACTCACATGAGCAATGGCGACAGGAAATACACGATGTTGAAGGTTGCCGGCACGGTCACGATGCTGGCCCTCGCACCGGTACTGATGACCTCACCGGCCGACGCGTTCGGCGGCGGGCATGGCGGCGGCGGTCATGGTGGCGGTGGTCGCGGTGGCGGATTTGCCGGGGGCTTCCATGGCGGAGGGGTCCGCAGCGGCGCGACCTTCTCCGGCGCCAACGTCGGGGCACGCAACAGTTTTGCCAGTACCAACGTCGCCGCCGCGAATCCCGGCGCCATGCATGGCGACTGGAATCATGGCGGCTGGCACGGTGGTCATGATCACCGGCGTGGCGGCTATGCCTGGGGTGGCGGCTACTGGGGCGGCCCCGTGGCCTACGGCGGCTACTACGACGACGGCTCCTACGACGACGCCTATGTCGATAATGGGTGGGGCGATAACTACGCGGTCGATGCCGCGCCGACCGTTACCTATGCGGCAGGCGACGCCGCGTACTGTGCACAGACCTATCGGTCCTACGACCCTGCGTCCGGCACCTATCTCGGCTACGACGGCATGCGGCATCCCTGCCCGTAATGCTGCTTAGTCATCAGAGGTTCGTGAAGCCCCGCGGCAAATTCGAGTTCGCGAATTCCTGAAGCGAAGGGCACTGGCATCATGGATTTGCCAGTGCCTGTTTCCGTTCCGAAGTGCGCGTCCGAAGTACGCGGGCTGTCGCGAGACAGTCGCAATCGAACAAGATCGTGTGATCGCGGCATATCGGCGCGGACTTCGCGGCTCCGCGCCGTTGCACTGCGTTAATGCGTGCCTATCTCGATGCCGACCGAAGCAGATCGGAGACACTGATATGAGCGAGATGAATTTGACCAAGACGAATTCGATGTGGAAGATCGCGGCAGCGGCGGCCGTGCTTGCACTGGCGCCGACGATGATGGTGTCGCCGGCGGCGGCGGAGACGTACCATGGCGCCCGCGCGCATCACGTGCGCCATGTGCGGGTTCACGTCCGGGACTCGTATGCACGTGCGCCGGTCATCGTGAACGACTGGAGCGATTCGTATCATTGCGGCCTCGGGCTTTACAACACGCCGCTGCCTTGCGAACCGAACAACTGAGACGCCGGCACGGGAACGTGCGCGGCCTCATCGGACGATTGACGCCGCGCCGGACGGTCGGCGCGGCAATTCCGCGCTGACTTAGCCGCGCGTTGCCAGCGCGACGCCGCCCACGGTCATGGCGAGCGCCAGGATCTGACCGGGCCCGAGCGGCTCGCGGAGCAGCAGCGCCGAAGCGGTCACGCCGATCACCGGCACCAGCATGGTGCCGATGGCCGCCACCGAGGCCGGCAGCCGCGCCAGCGCGGCGAACCAGCTGACGTAGCAGATGCAGAACTGCACCACGGTCGCGTAAGCCATCAGCGCCCAGCCTGTCGACGTCAGCGCGCCGACGCGCGCGTGCTCGAACAGCAGCGCGGCCACGACGATCGGCGCGCAGCCGACCATCACCTGCCACGCCGTCGAGGTCAGCGCCGGCAGGCGCAGCGGCAGCCGTTTCGTGACCACCGTCCCGAACGCGAAGCCGACGGCTCCCAACAGGGCCAGCACGATGCCGGGCAGCTTGGCCAGGCTCGCGCCGATGCCGTTGCCGCCCATCAGCGCGAGCAGCCCGCCGAAGGCCAGCAGCAGCGCGACCAGGCGCAGTGGGGTCGGACGCTCGCCGAGGATCGGCCAGGCCAGGAGCGACGCCCAGATCGGCATGGTATAGGCGATCACCGCGGCCTCGCTCGCCGGCAGCCACAGCAGCGCCAGGCCCATCAGCGCCATCCACGAGGTGACGTTGAGAGCGGCCGACAGCGCCAGCCGGCCCCACAGCGCGCGCGGGACCCGCAGGCTCTGGCCGCGCGCCACCGCCAGCGCCATCAGCAGCAACGCGCCGGCCAGACCGGCCAGCCCGCGCGCCGACAGCGGCGGCCACTCGCTGAGCAGCTGTTTCATGACCGGCCAGTTGAGCCCCCACCCCACCGACGTGATGAGGAGGAAGACGAGACCGCTCCCGCTTGGGGCCATGCGCGGCGTCGCGCGCACGTCATTCACTGCTGTCATGATCTGAACCAGTTCTGCCGGCGTCGGCGACGCCCCGCCCGGGATGGCGGGATGTGCTGACGGCGCGGTCGGGTGAGGCCGGTGAGAGACGACGGGTGAGTCACTCTGGGCACGCGGCAACGACCGGCGGGCTCAAAGACGCGGTGCTAGCTCCGCTTTCCGCTTCGATGGCGGGAGGCGCAAAAGCGGGTAACGGATACCGCGGCGAGTGCGGAACCGCCAGCCGGCCACCCGCGCGGGCACCCGGCGGTCCGTGCATGGGTTGCCGAGTCGACCCGAGGCAAGCGGTTTATTCGGTGGCGCCAAGGGCTGTGAACAGCGGGTGCAGTTCGTCCGGGAGGGCGGTGGCCGAATTTTTCCGCCTTCCGAATCCCCGTGGACTCACCGATACTTGGCTCATCCCGGCCGGCGAAGTCAGCCCTGGTTTTCCCCCATTTCCCCCATATTTAGTATTTGATTCAGAAACTCGCACTATTCCTTGACGGGCGAGAGGGAGTCGTCCTAGCTTTCAGCCTGTTCGGCGCGAGTGGTTCTGTGTCCCGCCGGGTGACCTCCTGACAGGGTTCAGCGATCCGCTCCGTGGCCGGGCTTGGCAACGGACAACGGGATTGTGCGCCCATGCGGGCCCGGGCTCCCGGCGTACCCTGCCGATGGCGTCTTGCCGGCGTCGTCCGACAGGGAATGGGCCAGAGAACCTCCGAGCAAAAACGCGGGTCACGCGTTGTCGGATGGGGGCGTCGAACAGAGCCGGGATCACCGGCTGAGCTGCGAGCACCGGGGCGTTGCACCCTCGGGAATCGCGATTGGAAATCGCCGGAAGCTGCACCAAGGCGGCACCGGCACTAGACGGGGCAAGACATCAGATGCGAATCGAGCGGCGCTACACCAAGACCGGCCAGTCGCCTTACGCGGACCTGCAATTCCGGCTGACCACCAGCGAGATTCGCAATCCCGACGGGTCGATCGTGTTCCGGCTCGAGAATGTCGAGGTGCCGGAGGCGTGGTCGCAGGTCGCCTCCGACGTGCTGGCGCAGAAGTATTTCCGCAAGGCGGGCGTCGCCAAGATCCTGAAGAAGGTCGAGGAAGAGACCGTGCCGTCGTGGCTGTGGCGCTCGGTGCCCGACACCGAGGCGCTGGCCGCGCTGCCGGAAGCCGAGCGCTTCGGCAGCGAGCACTCGTCGTGCCAGGTGTTCGACCGCCTCGCCGGCTGCTGGACCTACTGGGGCTGGAAGGGCGGCTACTT
This sequence comes from Xanthobacteraceae bacterium, assembly GCA_031291445.1. Taxonomy (GTDB): domain Bacteria; phylum Pseudomonadota; class Alphaproteobacteria; order Rhizobiales; family Xanthobacteraceae; genus Bradyrhizobium_A. Next base: position 48,342 of record JARLJA010000104.1, read on the forward strand.
CTCGAGCGAGGAGGATGCCAGCGCATTCCATGACGAACTGCGCTACATGCTCGCCAAGCAGATGGTGGCGCCGAACTCGCCGCAGTGGTTCAACACCGGCCTGCACTGGGCCTACGGCATCGACGGTCCCGGCCAGGGCCATTTCTACGTCGACTGGAAGACCGGCAAGCTGACCAAGTCGAAATCGGCCTACGAGCATCCGCAGCCGCACGCCTGCTTCATCCAGGGCATCGAGGACGACCTCGTCAACGAGGGCGGCATCATGGACCTGTGGGTGCGCGAGGCGCGCCTGTTCAAATACGGCTCGGGCACCGGCTCGAACTTCTCGCGGCTGCGCGGCGAAGGCGAGAAGCTGTCCGGCGGCGGCCGGTCCTCCGGCCTGATGAGCTTCCTCAAGATCGGCGACCGCGCGGCGGGCGCCATCAAGTCCGGCGGCACCACGCGCCGCGCGGCCAAGATGGTCGTGGTCGATGCCGACCACCCGGATATCGAGACCTATATCGACTGGAAGGTGAAGGAGGAGCAGAAGGTCGCAGCCCTCGTCACCGGCTCCAAGATCAACCAGAAACATCTGCGCGCCGTGCTCAAGGCCTGCGTCAACTGCGAGGGCTCGGGCGACGATTGCTTCGACCCCGAAAAGAACCCGGCGCTCCGCCGGGAAATCAAGCTCGCCCGCCGCGCGATGGTCGCGGATGGCATGATCAAGCGCGTCATCCAGTTCGCCAAGCAAGGCTACAAGGAGATCGATTTCCCGGTCTACGACACCGACTGGGATTCGGAAGCCTATCTCACGGTGTCCGGCCAGAACTCCAACAACTCGGTATCGCTGAAGGATGATTTCCTTCGCGCGGTGGAAACCGACGGCGACTGGAACCTGATCGGCCGCACCAGCAAGAAAGTGACGAAGACGATCAAGGCCCGCGATCTCTGGGAAAAGATCGGCCACGCCGCCTGGGCCTCGGCCGATCCCGGCCTGCACTTCAACACCACCATGAACGACTGGCAGACCTGCAAGGCCTCCGGCGACATCCGCGCCTCGAACCCGTGCTCGGAATACATGTTTTTGGACGACACCGCGTGCAATCTGGCCTCGGCCAACCTGATCACCTTCTACAACACCACGACAAAACTGTTCGACGCGGATTCTTACGAGCA
>JARLJA010000105.1 GCA_031291445.1 Xanthobacteraceae bacterium
CACGCGATGTCGGTGACGTGCAGCAGGCCGTCGATGCCGCCGAGGTCGACGAACGCACCGTAGTCGGTGATGTTCTTGACGACGCCGTCGATCACCTGACCCTCTTCGAGGTTCTGCACCAGCTCCTGGCGCTGCTCGGCGCGGGTCTCTTCCAGCACGGTGCGGCGCGACACCACGATGTTGCCGCGGCGGCGATCCATCTTGAGGATCTGGAACGGCTGGGAGTTGTTCATCAACGGGGCGACGTCGCGGATCGGGCGGATGTCGACCTGCGAGCGGGGCAGGAACGCCACCGCGCCGTCGAGGTCGACGGTGAAGCCGCCCTTGACCTGGTTGAAGATCACGCCGGTGACCTTCTCGTTGTTCTGGAATGCCTTCTCGAGCTTGCCCCAGCTCTCTTCGCGGCGCGCCTTGTCGCGCGACAGCACGGCTTCGCCGAGCGCGTTCTCGATGCGGTCGAGGAACACCTCGACCTCGTCGCCGACCTTGAGCGTGCTTTCACGGCCGGGGCCGGCGAATTCGCGCAGCGCCACGCGGCCTTCGGTCTTGAGGCCGACGTCGATGACGGCCATGTCCTTCTCGATGGCGACGACCTTGCCCTTGATGACCGAGCTTTCCTGCAGGTGTCCACTGCTGAAGCTCTCGTCGAGCATCGCCGCGAAATCCTCGCGCGAGGGGGTGTATGAAGTAGCGGTAGCTGAAGCCATAGGTTCTCCGGATGCGGGGTCTTGCCGGCCGTTCGGGTTTCGGGACGCATCAGTCGCGCAGGGCCAGGATCCGCGGTCCTGGCGACCGTGCTGTCGAACGTCCGGCACGCGAGCGCGCGACACGACGACAACACGGGCCGGCAGGCTGCCTGCACGAACGATGCGATGGTTGTCGTCCGGGGATCTTCAGGCCGACGCCACGGGGTTCAACCCATGCCGGCAGTTCCTGAGGCTATCGAGCCTGAGACCGGGAGCGGGCTTTCCTCCAATGACGGCCAAGGTGTCAGACCCTGGACCGGCCCGCTCGGGCGGCCTCGACAATTGCGATGGCGGCCCGGACGCCGCCTTCTATATCCAAATGGGTATTGTCGAGCAAGAGCGCATCGGCGGCGCGCTGCAGCGGCGCGGTGGCGCGGCTGCGGTCGCGCTCGTCGCGGCGCAGGATGTCGGCCAGCACGGCGGTCTCGTCGGCCGCCTCGCCCCGGGCCCGGGCCTCCAGGGTGCGCCGCCGCGCCCGCACCGCCGGGTCGGCCACCACGAAGATCTTCACTTCGGCATCGGGACAGATCACGGTTCCAATGTCGCGGCCGTCGAGCACCGCCCCGGGAGGCCTGGCGGCGAAGTCGCGCTGGAAGGCGGTCAGCGCCTCGCGGACCGCGGGAATGGCCGAGACCACCGAGGCGGCATCGCCGGTGGCCTGGCTCTTGAGCGCCGGATCGTCGAACCGCGCCGGATCGAGCGCCTGGGCCGCCGCCACCGCGCGGGCCTCGTTGGTCAGCTCCGCGCCGGCCCCAAGCAGCGCCTGGGCCACGGCGCGGTACAGGATGCCGGTATCCAGATGGTGATAGCCGTAGTGTGCCGCGAGGCGCTTGGCCAGCGTGCCCTTGCCGGAGGCCGCCGGACCGTCGATGGCGATCTTCATCCGATGTCGGCCCCCAGCCGGCGCATCATCGGCACGAAGTCGGGAAAGCTGGTGGCGATGAAGCGCGAGTCGTCGATCCGCACGGCCGCGTCGGCGGCGAGCCCCATCACCAGCGCCGACATGGCGATGCGATGGTCCATGTGGGTGGCGACCACGCCGCCGCCGGGCACGTGGCCGCGGCCTTCCACGATCAGGTCGTCGCCGGAAATCTCGACCCGGACGCCGTTGACCCGCAGCATGTCGGCGGTGGCCGCCAGCCGGTCGGATTCCTTGACCCGCAGCTCGGTGAGGCCGCGCATGGTGGTGGTGCCCTCGGCGAAGGCGGCCGCCACCGCGAGCACCAGATACTCGTCGATCATCGACGGCGCCCGCTCGGCGGGGACCTCGACGCCACGCAGCCGCGAGGCCCGCACCCGCAGGTTGGCCATCGGTTCGCCGGTGTCGCGGCGCCCATGGCTTTCCTCGATCTGGGCCCCCATCTCGCGCAGCGTCGTGAACAGGCCGGTCCGCAGCGGATTGGTCATCACGTCGGTCAGGAGGATGTCGGAGCCTTCGACCACGAGCGCGGCGACCAGCGGAAACGCCGCCGACGACGGATCGGCGGGCACCACCACCGGCGCGCCGTGCAATTCGGGCTGTCCGGTGAGCGCGATCCGGCGGCCGTGGGCGCCCTCGGGGGTGGAGACGATGTCGGCGCCGAAATGCGCCAGCATGATCTCGGTGTGGTCGCGGCTGGCTTCCGGCTCGATCACCGTGGTGACGCCCGGCGCCGAGAGGCCGGCGAGCAGGACCGCCGACTTGATCTGCGCCGACGCCACCGGCGAGCGGTAGACGATGGGCAGCGGGTCGCGGGCGCCGCGCAGCGTCAGCGGCAGCCGTCCGCCCTCGGCGGCGGCGATGGCGCGGGCGCCCATCAGCTCCAGCGGATCGAGAATCCGCCGCATCGGACGCTTGCGGAGCGAGGCGTCGCCGTCGAAGGTCGCGGTGATCGGGCAGCCGGCCACCGCGCCCATCACCAGCCGGCAACCGGTGCCGGAATTGCCGAAATCGAGCGGGGCGGCGGGCTCGGCGAAGCCGGCCACGCCGACGCCGCGGACCGTCCAGCTGCCGTCGTCGCCGCGCGCCACGCGGGCGCCCAACGCCCCCATGGCCTTGGCGGTATTGATGACGTCCTCGCCCTCGAGCAGCCCCGTGATGCGGGTCTCGCCGACCGCCAGCGCCCCGAGAATCAGGGCGCGGTGGGAAATCGACTTGTCCCCCGGGACGCGCGCGTCGCCGCCCAGGGCCGAGCTTGCCCGCGCCTCGAGCGGGCTCAATGTGCCGGAGTGAGACAACAGCGGTCCTCCATGACAATCACGCCCGCCGCAGTCCCGGCCGCGGGCGGATGAGACGGTGTTCGGGCGCGGCGCTGGTACCATGCCGGCGCGGCGCCGTCACGGCCGGCATCCCGGCGGCCGAAGGATGCGGCGGTGCGGTCGCCGGGCTGCGAAACACGCTATTGACAGCGGCGCCTCAACTAGCCAAGTGAAGCGCTGATTTTTCCGGACATTAGGACCGCGACGTGGCCAAATCCGAGCTTGGAACCAAACGCATCTGTCCCACGACAGGCAAGAAGTTCTACGACCTCAACAAGAATCCCGTGATCTCGCCCTATACCGGCGAGGTGGTGCCGATCGCGCCGGTGTCGCCGAGCCGGAGCCGCGGCGAGGCCGCGCGCGTCGTCGAGACCGAGGACGTGGCGCCCGAGGCGGCGGAGATCGAGACGGTGTCGCTCGAAGAGGCCGAGGCCGAGGAAACCACCGGCAAGGTCGCGGTGCCTGAGACCGAGGACGACATCGAAATCGACGACACGCTCGACGACGACGACGACGATGATTCGACCTTTATTCCCGACGAGGAAGAGGGGGACGAGGACGTCACCGACATCATCGGCGACGTCTCGGGCGACGAAGAGACTTGAGATAATCCCTGAACTGTGTTCAGGGTGCGCCGCGCGCCGAGCGATTTGCCGGCGGCGCGGTAATCGGGGCCATAGCTCAGCTGGGAGAGCGCTTGCATGGCATGCAAGAGGTCGGCGGTTCGATCCCGCCTGGCTCCACCAATTTCCCCGCGCGCGATCTGATCGATCCGGAGTGTTCCGCCGCAGCCGCGGCCGACCGGCAGTCGTCCGGCTTTTCCGGAACAAGGCCATGACGGAATCCCGCTAGCCGCCCCGCGCCAGCGGCGATAGTTCTTGGCCGCTCCCATTCGCCAACCAGGATTGACCTCATGACCTTAGAAGCGAGCGCCGGTGCCATGGTGGGCCTGCGCGTGATCGACCTCACCCGTGTCCTCGGCGGCCCCTACTGCACGCAGCTGCTGGCCGATCACGGCGCCGACGTCATCAAGGTCGAACCGCCGGCGGGCGACGAGGTGCGCGAATGGGGCCCTCCGTTTCACGACGGCGACGCCGCCTACTTCATCGGCATCAACCGCAACAAGCGCTCGATCGGGCTCGACCTGGCGTCGCCCGCCGGCCGCGAGGTACTGATGGCGATGCTCCGGGACGCCGACGTCCTGATCGAGAACTTCAAGCCCGGCACGCTCGACAAGTGGGGCATCGGCAACGAGGTGCTGCGCGAGAAATTCCCGCGCCTGATCCACTGCCGGATCTCGGGCTTCGGCGGTGACGGCCCGCGCGGCGGCAGCCCCGGCTACGACGCCATCATCCAGGCCATGACCGGCATGATCGCCGCCACCGGCTCGCCGGAGAGCGGGCCGATGCGGATCGGCGTGCCGGTGGTGGACATCACCACCGGGCTGTACGCCGCAGTCGGCATCCTGATGGCGCTGGCGGAGCGGCAGCGCTCCGGGCTCGGCCAGTTTCTCGAGACCACGCTGTTCGAGACCGGCCTCGCCGTCATGCATCCGCACACCGCGAACTACTTCCTGCACGGCAAGCCGCCGGTGCTCACCGGCAACGAACATCCCAACCTGTTTCCGTATGCGATCTTCGCCACCCGCGACGGCAAGATCTTCACCGGCGTCGGCAACGACGGCACCTTCCGCAAGCTGTGCAAGGAAATCGGCAAGCCCGAGCTCGGCACCGATCCGCGTTTCGCCCGCAACCGCGACCGCGTGATCAACCGCGAAGCGCTGCGCGCCGAGCTCGAGGCGGTGTTCTCCCAGCACGACACCGAGCCGCTGTGCGACCGGCTGCTGTCGGCGGGACTGCCCGCCGGCCCGGTGCAGGCGATCGACAAGGCGCTGCAGAGCGCCCACGTCGCCTACCGCGGCGATATCGTCGAGAAGGACTGGTACAAGGGCGTGGCGTCGCCGGTCCGCTTCGACCGCAGCAAGGCCAGCCTGCGGCGCACGCCGCCGAAATTCAGCCAGCACGCCGACGAGGTGCTCGCCGAGTTCGGCTATTCCCAGGCCCAGATCGACGACCTGGTGGCCGACGGCGTGGTCTGCCGCGAGCGGCGGAACTGATCTGCGGTATCAGGCTGCTGCTTGGGCATGTCGCCCCCTAAGCCTTTGATTTGGGGCCAAAATCGAATCAGTCGATCAAAAATCTTGCCATCGAATCAAAGAGATAGTATATAGACGTAACGCGCCGCCGGTGGCTACCGGCGACGCGCCACGTTTCAAGTATCAGCGACGTTGTTGCATGATACCCTCCTTCCGGGGCTTACCGCGCCGCCCCGGTCTGCTATACGAACGGGCCTTCCAACCCATTCATGACCGCCTCGCGCGGCCTGCCCACTGCACCAGGAACGCGGCCTGAATGCAGTCGGGATCTCTGCGGCGGCCCTCAGGGCCGCTGTTTCTTTTTAACCGCTCAACTTTAGCTGAGCCGCGCCGCGATTCGGCGGCTGTCCACCCCGAAGTCGCATGATCAGCTTGCCGTCCTTTTCGAACCAGTAGTCTCTCGCAATGCAGCGATAGACAGTGGGCATGATCATATTTACGGACACGCCGGGCCACCACCGGTCATTAATGCCCACCATGATCTCGGAGGGCCTCAGCCCCCTAAGCCCTCGCTTTTCGGCGTCCAAGAGCAGTTCCGTCACCATTTGCGGGACGGTGGGAATCCCAGCGGGGCGGGCAGTCCCGCCCTGTGCTGGGATCTTTCGCGGGGCCGCGCTCGACCGGCGCGGCAAATCCGCCGCAGATGGAATAGATTTTACCAGCTCCGCTGATGCTGTCATTGACCCCGATGCCGTCAGCGCCAAACGGGCGAATACCTTTTCGGCGATGGCGATTTCTTCTTCCTCCTTGGCCAATGCCGCCGCTTCTGCATCCAGCCGCTCACGCTCAGCCCTTTCCTTGGCGCGAGATGCCTTCATCTCGGCCTTGCGCTTGGCGATCAACGCTAGCGGGTCCAGTTCCTGTGCCATGCCACTTTATGGACCCGAGTCCACTAAATGGTCAAGCCCAAGTCCATTAAATTATTCTCCGTCTGTTCTAGTGACAGCGGGCCGCGACCTAAGTCTGGGGCCTGTGGTGTCAAATATTTAATCGCCATCGGGCTGAGCATCGCGCGGCGGCCACGCCGCCTGGCGTCCGCAGTTCCAGCCCGGGCGCTGCGGCCGCGGGCACGTATTTCCCGAGGGTTATCAGCTGTGTGAAGCGGCCCTCCGGTTCTTGAAACCGGCCCGCCTCTGCCCATATCATGCTCATCGGCCGGCTGGTGTGGTGGATTTGACATTTGCCTGCCGGCCGAAGGGGTGCCATGTCGGGCCCCGTCAAAGTCGCTTCGAGAGGACTTTGCAAGATGTCTCGTGTTCCATCGTTGTCCAGTCCGTTCCTTCTGGGATTCGACGAAATCGAGCGGGCGCTCGATCGCGTCGTGAAGGGCGCCGACGGCTATCCCCCCTACAATATCGAGCGGCTCGAGCGGCAGGACGGCCAGCCCGAACGGCTGCGTATCACGCTCGCGGTTGCAGGGTTCACGCGCGATCAGCTCGACGTTACCGTCGAGGAGAATCAGCTCGTGATCCGGGGGCGCCAGCAGGAGGACAAGACCCGTCAATACATCCATCGCGGTATAGCGGCGCGGCTGTTTCAGCGTACCTTCGTACTGGCGGATGGCATGCAGGTGCTGGGTGCGGATCTGAAGAACGGGCTGCTGTCCATCGATCTGGCCCGGCCGGAGCCGGAAAAGGTCGTTAAGACAATAGCGATCAATGAGCACGAATAATGGTGGAACGACAGCGGACTCGACCGCTTGAGAACCAGAGGAGTCGAGACCATGATTGTGTCTAGTGTCATCGTCGGCAATGAGAGCGTGTCACCCGAGGCGGTTTCGCCGGAGGCGCTGGCGGCCATGGGTGAGGGCCACATCGCCTACGTCAAGCAGATCCGGTCCGAGGACGTGCCGCATCTGTTTCCGGAGGCGCCGCAGGTTGCCCCGGGGCTGAAGCTGTTCACCCTGCATTCGGCCGATGGGACGCCGATGATGCTGACCGACAGCCGCGAGGCGGCGCTGGCCAATGCCTGGAGCCACGAGCTCGAGGCCGTCAGCGTCCATTGATGCGACCTGCCGCCGGCGCCGCCCTTCGGGACGGCGTCAAGCGGCGTCGCCGAGGCTGAACCGCAGCGCCGGCCGGGTTGCCACCAGCGGCATCGACCGCGGCGCCGGCACGATCAGACGTCGAATCAGCCGTCACATCCGGGATTGGTGAATTCTTGATCAGGCCGCCGACGCCGGCGGCAGCGCCAGCACGGAATAGAGCGCCTGGGCGTCGCTGGAAGCCCGCAATTTTTTGGCGATATCCTGGTCCCGCAGCAGCCGCGCGATGCGCGCCAGGGCCTTGAGATGGTCGGCGCCGGCGCCTTCCGGCGCCAGCAGCAGAAACATCAGGTCGACCGGCTGGCCGTCCATGGCCTCGAAGTCGATCGGGCGCTCGAGCCGCGCGAACAGGCCGAACAGCTTTTCGAGCTTGGGCAGCTTGCCATGCGGGATCGCGACGCCATAGCCGACGGCAGTGGTGCCGAGCTTCTCGCGCTGCAGCAGCACCTCGAAAATCGCGCGCTCGTTCTGTCCGGTCAGGGCCGCCGCGCGGGCCGCCAGTTCCTGCAGCGCCTGCTTCTTGCCGTTGACCTTCAACGCCGGGATAATCGCCTCGGGCGCGACCAGATCAGTGATCATCATTGGACGTTCCGAGGGCTGCTCTGCCAAGCCAGGTTGTATGAACTAAAGTTATGCCAAGCCAGAGTTATGCCAAGTGCGAGCCGCTCGGCCGGCGTTTTTGATTTCAGGGCGGCTGCGGCTCTCGGTTGGGGGCATTCGCAGCGGCCTTCACCCTGAAAGGCGCCGGACCATAGGGACGGTGCGGCGGGGCGTCAATGGTGATCCGCCGGTTCGGTTGACAACTTTGCTTAACGCCCGGGCGCCCCGCCACGGCAACCGGCCGGGTGCGGAGCGGGCCGGATTGTGACGCCGGATCAAGGGCTTTTCGGCCCGCCGCGGCGGCGCGGCGGGTTCCGTCAGGCCGGCATGGTCGGGGGATCGATCCAGCCGACATGGCCGTCGGCGCGGCGATAGATGACATTGACCCGCCCGGTCGAGCCGTGCCGGAACACCATCACCGGGGCCCCCGTGAGATCCAGTTCGATCACCGCCTCGCTGACCGACAGCGAACGCAGCGACGTGGTCGATTCGGCGATGATCACCGGATTGTAGGCGGCCCCGTCGTCGTCGGCTTCCGCGGCCGGGGCCTCGATCACGTAGCTCGGGATGTCGAGTTCGGCGAGGGCGGCGGCCGAGGCATGGGTCTTGCGCGCCGAGCGGTCCTTGAGCCGGCTCTTGTAGCGGCGCAGCCGCTTCTCGATCCGGGCCAGCGCCTGGTCGGCGCTGGCATAGGCATCGGCCGCGGTGGAGTCGGCTTCCAGCGTCACCCCGGAATCCAGATGCAGCGCGCAATCGGTGCGGAAGCCGAAGCCGTCCTTGCTCAGCGTCAGGTGCCCCGAATAGTTGCCGTCGAAGTACTTTCGCAGCACGTCGTCGGTGCGGGCGCTGACCCGCTCGCGCAGGGCTTCGCCGACACTGATGCTCTTGCCCGAAACTCGGATCGTCATGGTGGGCCTCGCAAGGCGTTCGCGGCAGATCGAGAGAGCTGCAGGGCGCGTTCGCCGTGGCCACGCGCTGCCCGAGCGGATGTCACATCCGAATCGCCAGAATTCAGGGTGTGGGCGCCGCAGTCAAGCGCCGGCCGTCAGGCCGGGGCGACGTCGCGGGTGCGGGAGGCGGGACCTGTGGGTGAGCTCTGCTTTTCGCGGCGCCGCTGCACCGAGGAGGGGATCCGCATCGCCTCGCGATACTTGGCCACGGTGCGGCGCGCGATGTCGACGCCGTCGGCGCGCAGCTGTTCGACGATGGTGTCGTCGGACAGGATGGCCGCCGGGTTCTCGGCGTCGATCATCAGCTTGATGCGATGGCGCACGGCCTCGGCGGAATGGGCCTCGCCGCCGTCGGCGGAGGCGATCGAGGCGGTGAAGAAATACTTGAGCTCGAAGGTGCCGCGGTTGGTCGCCATGTACTTGTTGGCGGTGACCCGCGAGACCGTCGATTCGTGCATCTGGATGGCGTCGGCGACCGCCTTCAGGTTCAGGGGCCGCAGGTGGGAAACGCCGTGGGTGAAGAAGCCGTCCTGCTGCCGCACGATCTCGGTCGCCACCTTCAGGATGGTGCGCGCGCGCTGGTCGAGCGCCCGCACCAGCCAGGTGGCGTTCTGCAGGCAGTCGGAGAAATAGCTCTTGTCCTCGGCCTTGCGGACCGACTTGGACAGGGTCGCATAGTAGGTCTGGTTGACCAGCACGCGCGGCAGCGTGTCGCTGTTGAGCTCGACCAGCCAGCCGCCGTCGGGACCGGGCCGCACATAGACGTCGGGCACCACCGTCTGCATGCGGGGCGCGCCGAACTTCAGCCCCGGCTTGGGATCGAGCCTGCGAATCTCGCCGATCATGTCGACGAGGTCCTCGTCGTCGATGCCGCAGATCTTGCGCAAGTTGGCGAAGTCGCGCTTGGCCAGCAGGTCGAGATGCTCGACCAGGGCCTGCATCGCCGGATCGTAGCGGTTGCGGTCGCGCAGCTGGATCGCCAGGCATTCGGCGAGGTTGCGCGCGCAGATCCCCGGCGGATCGAAGGTCTGCAGCACGCCGACCACGGTCTCGACCTCGGCCTGCGAGGTCCCGAGCCTCTCGGCGGCGTTGCCGAGATCGGTCGGCAGGTAGCCGGCCTCGTCGACCAGATCGATCAGGTACTGTCCGATCAGGCGCCGCGGCGAGGCGCCGAACGCGACCGCGAGCTGCTCGGCGAGATGCCCGGTGAGCGTGGTCTCGGCGGCGACGAAAGCCTCGAGATTGTAGTCGTCGTCGTTGGACGCTCCGCCGCCCCATTCGGTATAGGCGGTCGGCGCCGCCTCCTGGGCGGTCCGCGCCGCGGCTTCCGCGGGCTCCTCGGGAAACACGTTGTCGAGGCCGTTGTCGAAGGTCTGTTCCAGCTCGGAGCGGGTGCCGAGGTCGCGGTTGAGCCAGTCTTCGGTGGCGGGAGCGGCGGCCTCGCCACCCTCGATACCCCCGCCGTCGGCCTCGCCCAGGCTGTCGCCGCCCGAGGGTTCCTCGGTGCCGCGCGGCTCGGCGGGCTCGCCCTGATCGGCCGCGCGCTCCAGCAGCGGGTTCCGCTCGAGTTCATCTTCGACGAAGGTGGCGAGGTCGAGGTTGGACAGCTGAAGCAGCTTGATCGCCTGCATCAGCTGGGGCGTCATCACCAGCGACTGGGTCTGGCGGAACTCTAATCTTTGCGACAGCGCCATGGAGGCAAGAACCGTTCCGAAAATTGGTCCGTTTCTTGCTTATATCTGGTTCTGGAACGAAGTCCACGACTTGACGTTCCGAAAATCCCTCCATTAGACGAAATGGTGAAGCGGCCGGCGCGGGGTCTCGCGGCGGCGCCCCGCGCCCGACAAATCCCGTGTTAGTTCAAGGCGAACGCCGATAAACTGGCGTCATGGCCGGGCAGCGCGATCCCGTCAAAGACGGATCGCTAGGACTAAGGTCTCCCGGCCATCCACGTCTTGTTTGCTGAAATGCCCTAAAGACGTGGATGTCCGGCACAGGGCCGGGCATGACGAGCTCTTGTTCTTGCAATAGGCGCTCGCGCCTCAGAATGACGGGATGGACCCAATGTCGGGTCGAGCGCGCTTCAGAGCCGGAATTCCTCGCCGAGATAGAGCCGCCTGACATCGGGATCGTTGACGATTTCCGCCGGGCTGCCCTCGGTCAGGACCTCGCCGGCGTAGACGATGTAGGCGCGGTCGGTCAGCCCCAGCGTCTCGCGCACGTTGTGGTCGGTAATCAACACGCCGATACCGCGGTTTGTCAGATGTCGCACCAGGTCCTGAATGTCGCCGACGGCGATCGGATCGATGCCGGCGAACGGCTCGTCGAGCAGCATGTAGTTGGGCCGGCTCGCCAGCGCGCGGGCGATCTCGACGCGGCGACGTTCGCCGCCCGACAGCGCGATCGACGGCGACTTGCGCAGCCGCGCGATGTTGAATTCGTCGAGCAGCGAGTCGAGCTGGTGCTCGCGCTTGCGCCGGTCGGGCTCGGTCACCTCGAGCACGGCGCGGATGTTGTCCTCGACATTGAGGCCGCGAAAGATCGACGCCTCCTGCGGCAGGTAGCCGATGCCGAGCCGCGCGCGCTGGTACATCGGCAATCCGGTGACGTCGTGGCCGTCGAGCTCGACGCGGCCGCGGTCGGCCTTGATCAGGCCGGTGATCATGTAGAACACGGTGGTCTTGCCGGCGCCGTTGGGGCCGAGAATGCCGACCGCTTCGCCGCGCCGCACGTAGAGGCTGACGCCGCGCACCACCTGGCGCGAGCCGAAGGTCTTTTCCACCCCGTGGATGGCGAGGAAGCCGGTGCGCGGAGGCTGTGGCGGCGGGACCGCCGCGCCCGGTTCCCGGCGCGGCGCCGGGCCATGGTCGCGACGGGGCGGGGGGGCGGCGTCACGGCGAGGCGCCGGGCGCGGTGGTTCGGTGCGGCCGCGGGCCGGCGCCACGGGCGCCGCCGGCGTCGCGCCGAACGGGTTGCGGAACATCTCGCCGACGCGCTCGCCGATCGAAGTGATGTCGCCGGCAGCGCGGCCGAAGGCCTGCGGGCCACGCCTCTGTCCGGATCGGCGAAAAAATCCCAGGAGATTCACCATGCCCGCTTCGATCAGCCTTCCACGGCAGCCGCGCCCTGCGGCGTCGGCGGGTCTCTGCGGCAATCTCCGCGCCCGCGCCAGATCTGGGGTCGCCCGTCGCCGTTTGCCACTGCCGTGATACGTACTTGCACCTTGGCTTTCAACCTCACCTCTTCCCGGAATCCGTCAACTCGTTGAGATTGAGAGGTTTTCCAGGCGAGCTTGCGGCGCCCTTGCCGCCCGGCGGGGTGCTGGTGCTGCCGGGCAGCAGCGACGGTGTTCCGCCCTGACCCCCGCCCTGGTTCGAGGACTTGAACAGGCCGGAGACGCGGCCGTTGTTCTTCATCTCGACCCGGGACACGCCCGTCGTCATGTCCACGATCAGGCGGTCGCCCTTGAGCACGTTGTCGCCCTTGGTGAGGACCACGTTGCCGTTCATGGTGACGGTATTGCTCTTCATGTCGAAGTCGCCGGTGTCGCCGGTCACCGTCTGCTCCTTCTGCGTGACGATGACGCCGCCCTTGGCCTCGAGGCGACGGATCGACGAGCTGCCGGTCGGGCCGGGGGTCGCGGAGGTCATGGTCGACGTCGATTTCGGCGCGCTCGCAGCCGGCGCGGGCGGCGGCGGGGCCGAGCCCGGCGTGGCACCGCCCTCGTAAAACACCACCAGGGTCTTGCAGCGCATGGTGGTGTCGCCCTGCACCACCTTGACGTCGCCCTTGAACGTCGCCGCCTTTTCCTTGTCGCGCACCTCGAGGCTGTTGGCGTCGATCTGGATCGGCTTGTCGCGGTTCTGCGAAAAGCCCTGAACCGCGTTGGGCACGCCCTGTACGCTCGAACCCTGGGCACCCGCGCTCTGGGCGTTCGCGCTCTGCGTGCCAGGGCCCTGCGCGCGCGCCTCGGCGCCCGCCAGCGCGACCACCGCCGCGAGCGCGGCGGCGCAGTGCCGGATCCGGGGTCGCCGGTGATACGGCGATGGGGGCAGCTTCATCAGCGTCATTGTCAGCGTCATTTTCCGTTGGTCGCCGCCGCGGCGGCCCCGGCGGGCGCGCCATTGTTGTCCATGTTGAGCAGCATCGAGACGCCGCCCTCGAACACCACGAGCGCGCCGCCTTCGGTGATGTGCAGCCCGTTGGCGTCGAGCGTTCCGTTGAGCAGTTTAACCGCGACCGGTTGATTCGAGGTGACCGATCCGCTCGCCATGTCGACGGTCGCCTGGCTCAGGCGGGCCTCGTAGCCGGTGCTGGTTTGCAGGAAGATCTTGTCCTTGAGCTCGAGGACCTGGGTCTTGGTGTCGAACAGCCCGGACAAGGCGTCCATGGTCACGGTCGACTTGTCCTCCATCTGCACCTTCGAGGTCAGGTCGTGCAGCTCGACATGAACCGGGTCGGTGACGTCCTGGGTCGCCGTCCGCGCCCGCAGCTCGTAGGGCCGCTGGTCCGGCGTGAACCCGGTGAGGTGCGGCGACGCCATGGTGATCTTGGTCCCCGACACCGTGAGGTTGTCCATGTTGATCGGCAGCTTGGCGAGCAGGCGGAACGGATTGAAGATCGAGGCGCCGGCGATCAGCAGCAGGGCCAGCGCCACCACCGCGGGGATCGCCTTGCGCAGCAGGCGGACGCGCCGGCTGTGGCGGGCGGCGCGCCTGAAGCGCGCCTCCATCGCTTCCCCGTAGCTCTGGTTGTCCAGCGTCGACACTGGTGCTCCACCGCGTTGGTCTCGAGGTCCGGTGAATGGCCGGTTCCCCCCACCGTCGCGCCCCACACAGACCGACGACTATGACCGGAGCGGGGCGGACGGCGAAGCCGAAGACGGCTTCGCGTCAGGGCGGGGGCGGTGCGGCGGCACCGCTTGCGCCCTAGGAATGAGCGAAAATATCCTCGTCGGCCCAGCCCTCGAGGTCGAGCCGCGCCCGCGCCGGCAGGAAGCCGAAACAGGCCGCGGCGAGCTCGGTCCGTTTTTCCCGCGCCAGCAGCACGTCGAGCCGGGCGCGCAGCTCGTGGAGGTGCAGCACGTCGGAGGCGGCATAGGCGAGCTGGGCCTCGGTCAGGCTGTCGGCGCCCCAGTCGCTGGACTGCTGCTGCTTCGACAGGTCGACGCCCAAAAGCTCGCGCACCAGGTCCTTCAGGCCGTGCCGGTCGGTGTAGGTGCGCACCAGGCGGGAGGCGATCTTGGTGCAATAGACCGGCTGCGGCATCACGCCGAAGGCATGAAACAGCACCGCGAGGTCGAAGCGGCCGAAGTGGAAGATCTTGGTCACCGCCGGATCGCCCAACAGCTTCGTCAGGTTCGGCGCGGCGCGCTGGCCGCTCGCGATCTGCACCACGTCGGCCGAGCCGTCGCCGGGCGAGAGCTGCACCACGCACAGCCGGTCGCGATGCGGGTTGAGGCCGAGCGTCTCGGTGTCGATCGCCACCGAGGTGGTGTAGCGGCTGAGATCGGGCAGGTCGCCACGATGCAGGCGAATGGTCATGAAGCCTCGTGTCCGTCGAGTGATCGCAGGTTTTCAAAGCCTTATGGAATGCCGGCCCCGGCGACTCAAGCAAAAAGCCCGGGGAAGGGCCCCGCCGGGAGCACATCTCGATCCGCCCGGGAGGGCCACGGCTCTGAGACCTCCCTCCCCCCTTGTGGCCCCTTGTGGGGGAGGGCCGGGGAGGGGGGTAAACCGCACCCTCTGAATTTGATGTGAGAGCGGAAGCAGCGATCCGGCACGCCGCGGGTTCTCCATCACCCCCCTCCCTAACCCTCCCCCACAAGGGGGGAGGGAACGGCTCCTTGCACGGTGAGCGATCGTTGTCAGTCTGCCGATGCCAGCCAGGTTCCCAGCCGCAGTGCCAATGGCGCGGCCGCGCGCGGCGTGATATACGGAAAAATATAACGAGACCGGTCAAGGTCCGTTGTCAAAGGGAGAGAGACACTCAATGAGCGATTTCAGTCTGCTGATCGATGGCAAACGCGTGAAGGGCGATCTCACGATGCCGATCCTGAACCCGGCGACCGAGGAGGTGCTGGCGCAATGCCCGCGGGCCTCCGAGGCCCAGCTCAACGCCGCCGTCGCCGCCGCCAAGGCCGCGTTCCCGGCCTGGTCGGCCACCCCGCTCGCCGAGCGGCGCACCCATATCAACAAGATGGCCGACGTGATCGAGGCCAATGCCGCCGAACTGGCGCGGCTGCTCACCAGCGAGCAGGGCAAGCCGCTGGCGGATGCTACCGGCGAAGTGCTCGGCATGGCCGGCTTCTTCCGCTATCTCGGCTCGCTCGACCTGCCCATGAAGGTGATCGAGGACAGCGACGGCCGCCGCGTCGAGGCCCACCGCCGTCCGCTCGGGGTGGTCGGCTGCATCATTCCCTGGAACTATCCCCTGCTGATCCTCGGCTTCAAGCTGCCGCCGGCGCTGCTCGCCGGCAACACGGTGGTGGTGAAGCCGGCGCCGACCACGCCGCTGTCGACGCTGCGCTTCGCCGAGCTGGTGGCGGACGTCCTGCCCAGAGGCGTGCTCAACGTGATCGCCGACGCCAACGACCTCGGCGACGTGCTGACCCGTCATCCCGACGTCCGCAAGATCTCCTTCACCGGCTCGACCGCGACCGGCCAGAAGGTAATGGCGAGCGCCGCGCAGACGCTCAAGCGCATCACCCTGGAGCTCGGCGGCAACGACGCCGGCATCGTGCTCGACGACGTCGATCCCAAGAAGGTCGCGCCGGGAATCTTCGAGGGCGCGTTCCAGAATTCGGGCCAGGTCTGCCTCGCCATCAAGCGGCTCTACGTCCACGAAAAGGTCTATGACGAATTGTGCGACGAACTGGTCGCGCTGGCCAACAACGCGGTGGTCGACGACGGCCTGAAGCAGGGCACCAAGCTCGGCCCGCTGCAGAACAAGATGCAGTACGAGAAGGTCAAGGGCTTCCTCGACGACGCCCGCAAGAACGGCACCATCGCCGCCGGCGGCGCGGCCATGGACCGGCCGGGCTACTTCATCCAGCCGACCATCGTGCGCGACATCAAGGAAGGCTCGCGGCTGGTCGACGAGGAGCAGTTCGGGCCGGTGCTGCCGCTGATCAAGTACTCCGAGGCCGACGACGCCGTCCGCCGCGCCAACGCCACCACCTACGGGCTGGGCGCCTCGGTGTGGTCGTCGGACACCGACCGGGCCTGGAAGATCGCGAGCCAGATCGAGGCCGGCACGGTGTGGATCAACAAGCATCTCGACATGGCGCCGCACATTCCGTTCGGCGGTTCCAAGCAGTCGGGCATCGGCACCGAGTTCGCCGAGGAGGGCCTCGCCGAATTCACCCAGCTGCAGATCATCAACGCCGCGCGGTAACGCGGCTCGAGATCATCACGATGGGCCGCGCCGCACCCCGGCGCGGCCTTTGGCTGCGTTCATGGGGCGTCCACAGGGAACCGCGAAATTCGATTGCCGGCGCGGGGAAGCGCGAATTGGTTAAGATTTTCGGGAGGCCGGTAGGACCTTGGGTAGCGGCGTCGTGTACCGATTCGGGCAAAAGTAGTGTTTTCTTGTCAGGCAGCCGAACGCGCTCGGATATTGGCGTCGCGTTGATTGGCGACGAAGTGAGAATGCACTGCCAGTGAAGGAGTAGAAGATGGCCGCACCCGCTCAATTCCTAAATTTGGATGTGGTCTTGAGGTCCAGATCTGAGCTAGGCGCGCTCGTCAAGCATTTGGATCAAAGAGTAGTCGTCGTCTCGAATCAAGAATTTGAGCGGCAGTTTGTCGTCGTTCTCGAACTGGCGGGCGAAGGCCCGGCGCAAGACGCACAACGGTGCACGCAGCAGTTTCTGACGATCATTGATGAATTTCCGGCCGCGACGCTTGACCTTTGGAAGGGCTGCGCCTCGCGCACCTTCTCTTACGGCTTTGAGGGGGGATGCGACTATCCTGCGCTCGATACGAGAATCGCGGCCGATTTGCTGATCGAAATAGGACGAGTCGGCGCGGACATCGGGATCACGGTATATCCTCATCGGACCGGTTGAGATTCGAAAAAACCGCCAACGATCGCGAGCGCCGGAAGCTGAGGGTGTAGCGAAGCTTAGGCTGCGTGAGCTGACCGGCTGGATTGGCGCTGCCGAATTTTCGGGCGTCACATTTGACACTCCCTGCCTGACAGTAGCGGTCGGCGATGAAACGTCTGGTCTGGCTCGAACCCCAACGCGAGAGGCTTCATGGCTAGATCGTGGCCGGTTCCGATTTCATCCACGAGGAGCAAGAAGCGCCAAGAGCCGCCTCGTCCCGGTCTCGCGGATAGAATAGAACTGGCGATGTCCATCGGGCGGCGCTTTGATGGAATCTGGATTGGAAGCTGGCGCGGTGCACCGGAGGATTTGACGCGCGTGGAGGCTGCATTGCTGCTGATCAAGCGGCATAGTGCTCTGAGCCACGCGCGCATCATCCGCGAGCTTGAACGAATTTGGGTGCACCTGTCGATCCATGGCGTTGGCGAATACAGGCATTCGCTCAAGGCTTGTATTCTCGACGAGCGGTACGTGGCCGACCCGGCGACCACTGTCGAGCGGATTGCGTCAACCATCGTGCATGAGGCCACACATGCACGGCTCGAACGCTGCGGGATTGAGTACAAGGAGGAACTGCGTGCGAGAATCGAGGCGACCTGCTTTCGCCGCGAGTTGGCGTTCGCTGTTTGCTTGCTCGACAGTGCCGAACTGCAGCAGGACATTGCGCGATACCTGGAATGGTATCCGGCCAATCCGGACCATTTCAGCGATGCTAGCTTTCGAGAGAGGCATTGGTCGGGTGCAACGGAAGCGCTGCGCCACCTGGGGGCTCCCGATTGGTTCATCCGAGCCTTGGTGATGGCTGCGCCGGTCGTTCGTCGGGCGAGGAGATTGGTCCGCTTGGCTCGGCGGTGAGCTGCCCAGCCGGAAGGCGGTCGCGCCATCCGAATCGATCGTCTTGTCCTTTGCAGGTCCGGTATCCCGGTCACTTGCTTGGAAAATTCAGGATTTCAACCACTTGCGAGAGCAAATGGTGCCCAGGAAAGGACTCGAACCTTCACGGCTTGCACCACTGGTACCTGAAACCAGCGCGTCTACCAATTCCGCCACCTGGGCAACGGGCGACACATAGAAGGTCCGCTTTCGCCTTGTCAACTGCCGTGCCGGCATCGGTCAAATCCGGCCCGCGGCCGGAGTCAGGGCTGCGGGCCGCGCGATTTCGGAGCGATTCGCTCGACCGGATTCACACATCTCCATCCGCCCGGGAAGGCCGTGGTGCTGAGAACTCCCTCCCCCTTGTGGGGGAGGGCCGGGGAGGGGGGTGAGCCGCAATCTCTGAATTTGATGAGAGGCGTGAAAAGCCAGCAGTCGCGCTGCGGATTCTCCATCACCCCCCTCCCTAACCCTCCCCCACAAGGGGGGAGGGAACAGGCCATCGGTCGACGAGCCTCAGTCCCGAAAACCGAGCCTCAGTCAAGAAAACGAAGGATTCGGCCGACCAGTGAAGTCCCGCCGGCCGGCCCGCGAACTCCACGCTTTCACCCATCGCCGGGGTCCCGCCTTTGCGGAAACCACGCTATTGTGCCACACAGCATTCGCTTCTCGCCCCGCCCGGATGACACCCATGCCCGATTCGACCGCGACCCCCGCCCTCCTGCGCCACCCTGCCGAGACCCTGGTCACTGTGTTCGGCGGTTCGGGCTTTGTCGGGCGCCACGTGGTCCGGGCGCTGGCGCGGCGCGATTACCGCATCCGGGTCGCGGTGCGGCGGCCCGATCTCGCCGGCCACCTGCAGCCGCTCGGCCGGGTCGGCCAGATCCACGCGGTTCAGGCCAACCTGCGCTATCCCGAATCGGTCACCGCCGCGGTGCGCGACGCCGACGTGGTGATCAACCTGGTCGGCATCCTGGCCGAGAGCGGCGCGCAGCGCTTCGCCGCGGTGCAGGCCGGCGGCGCCGGCGCGGTGGCGGC
>JARLJA010000106.1 GCA_031291445.1 Xanthobacteraceae bacterium
CGCGCAGGCGCTCGCCGCCATCGCCGCGCTGAACCTCGAGCGCGCCGCCGACGGCGCGCCGCCGATCCGCTTCGGCCTCGCGCTGCATCTCGGCGAGGTGATGTTCGGCAATATCGGCGCCAGCGCGCGGCTCGATTTCACCGTGATCGGCCCCGCGGTCAACCAGGCCGCCCGCCTCGAGGGCCTCTGTTCGGCGCTCGGCCGCGCGGTGGTGGTGTCGGACGCGATCGCCGCGTACCTGCCGGCCCAGGACCTCGAGCCGCTCGGCTCCCACGCGCTGAAGGGCATCGCCGAGCCGCAGGCGGTGTATGGGCTCAGGAGCTGAGCGAGAATGCGACGAGTTCTACGACGCTATTCCAACATTGCGCGATTGCTGCGTCTTGCCGTCATGGCCGGGCAGCGCGATCCGTCTTCGACGGATCGCTAGGACTAAGGTCTCCCGGCCTTCCACGTCTTATCTTGTTGAGCTGCCGTTAAGACGTGGATGCCCGGCACAAGGCCGGGCATGACGAGGTTTTTCCAGGCCGCCCCCTCAACGCACGAACAGCACCGAGTCCGGCGGCCGCCGGGTCTCCCAACCCTCGCGCTCCAGCGTCGGCACGTCGTCGTCGGCGACCGGATAGCCGAGGCAGAAATAGCCGATCAGGGTCCAGTTCGCGGGCACATCGAGCACGGCGGTGACCTCGGCCGGATCGAGGATCGAGACCCAGCCGAGCCCGATGCCTTCGGCGCGGGCGGCGAGCCATAGCGTGTGGATCGCCATGACCGCCGAATAGTCGATGGTGGCGGGCATGGTCAGCCGGCCGAGGCGATGGCCCTGGGCGGTGGCGCCGTCGGCGAACACCGCGAACTGGCAGGGCGCGTCGTCGAGCCCGGCGAGTTTCAACCGCGCGTAGAGCGCGGCGCGGTCGTCGGACTGGCATTGCAGCGCCGCGGCGTTGCAGCGCGCGAAACTGTCACGCACCACCTGCCGCCGCGGCGGGCTGTCGACGCGCACGAAACGCCACGGCTGGCTCAGCCCCACCGACGGCGCGAGACACGCCAGCCCGACCAGACGCTCGAACGCTCCGTCGGGCAGCGCGTCGCGCCGGAAACGCCGGACGTCGCGCCGCCACACGAAGAGCTCGTTGAGCTTGCCGCGGAAACTATCGTCGAACCGCGTCGCGCCGGTCTCGCCCTCAGGCATCCGCCCATCCTTCATCGACCGCAGGCTCCATCGATACACCGCGACCGCGGGTCGAATCCACCATTGATCGATCGTGGGAGGCGCGATCAGCGCCGGGAAGGCTCCGGTACCACCGGCGGCGGCGCGGCCTCGTTCATTGCTTCACCCGGTCGCGGAAATCGTCGGCGATGTCCATCAGGAACACCGCGCGCCGGGCGGTTTCCAGGTTCATGCAGTTGGCGATCATCGGGTAGGCCATCGAGCCCTGGAAATAGTCGTAGTAGAAATTGCAGGTGCGCTCGCGGCTGTCGATCCAGGCGCGCTGCATCTCGCGCAGCTTGGCCTGCCGGTCCGGCTCAAGCCCCTGTATCAGCGTTTTGTAGGCGACATTCAGCAGACGGTCCCACTGCTGTTGTTCGCTGTTGAAGCAATCCCGGATGAAGCCATCCGACCGGGCGCCCTCGTCGGGGCCGATGCAGGCCGTCGCCACCCTGCCGATGCAGGCTTCGCGGGCGGCGGTTCGGTTGCCGGCGCCGCGCACGCAGGCCTCGACGGTCGACGGCGCCGCCTCCGCCGCGGCTGCCGGGAAGACCCATGCCGCCGCCGCGATCAACGTCAGGGCGCAACACGCCTGCGCGATCATCGCCCTGATACCCATGGCCGCCCCCTATCTCTCCCAGTGAGCTTTGGTCGTCGCCGACCCTGCCACAGGTTCGATGCGTAACGCCGCTGCGTCAGGGTGACGCTGCGGCGTGCCGGCATGACCGCGAACGATCACGTTGCCTATGCCCCCCATCGTCGTCGCCGGGCTTGACCCGGCGATCCACGCTTCAAGCCCGCGGGTGACGAGCGGGTAAATGGCGATGGCAGCGCGTAACGACAAATGGCCGGGCGATTGTCCGGCCATTTCACCCCGAAGCGAGGAATTGCCTCAGTTCTTGCTCTTGTCGACGAGGGCGCCCTTCTTGATCCACGGCATCATGTCGCGCAGCTTGGCGCCGACTTCCTCGATCTGGTGCTTGGCCAGCTTGGCGCGGGTGGCCTTGAACGATGTCTGGTTGACCTTGTTCTCCAGCATCCAGTTGCGGGTGAAGATGCCGTTCTGGATGTCGGCGAGCACGCGCTTCATCTCGGCCTTGGTCTCCGGCGTGACGATGCGCGGGCCGGTGACGTATTCGCCATATTCAGCGGTGTTGGAGATCGAGTAGTTCATGTTGGCGATGCCGCCTTCGTAGATCAGGTCGACGATCAGCTTGACCTCGTGCAGGCACTCGAAATAGGCCATCTCCGGGGCGTAGCCGGCTTCCACCAGGGTCTCGAAGCCGCCCTTGATCAGTTCGACCAGGCCGCCGCACAGCACCACCTGCTCGCCGAACAGGTCGGTCTCGCATTCCTCGCGGAACGAGGTCTCGATGATGCCGGCGCGGCCGCCGCCGATGGCGGAGGCGTAGGACAGGCCGAGGTCGTGGGCGTTGCCCGAGGCGTCCTTGTGGATCGCGATCAGGCAGGGCACGCCGCCGCCGCGCTGGTATTCGGAGCGCACGGTGTGGCCGGGGCCCTTGGGCGCCACCATCAGCACGTCGAGATCGGCGCGCGGCTCGATCAGGTTGAAGTGGACGTTGAGGCCGTGGGCGAACAGCAGCGCCGCGCCGTTCTTCATGTTGGCGTGCAGGTGCTCGTTGTAGATGTCGGCCTGCAGCTCGTCGGGGGTCAGCATCATGATGACGTCGGCCCACTTGGCGGCTTCCGCCACCTCGAGCACCTTGAAGCCGGCGGCTTCCGCCTTCTTGGCCGAGGCCGAGCCCTTGCGCAGCGCGATGGCGACGTCCTTGACGCCGGAATCCTTGAGGTTGAGCGCATGGGCGTGCCCCTGGCTGCCGTAGCCGACCACGGCGACCTTCTTGCCCTTGATCAGGTTGATGTCCGCGTCGCGGTCGTAATACACACGCATGGTCGTTCCTCTTCGTCTGCGGGCGCGATTGCCCGTTTCACCATGATTGGATTGGGTCAGGCCTCAAATCGGTCGGGCCCGGTCGAATTGCCGCCGTTGTGTAGGGCGGTCGGAGCGGCGAGACAAGCCCGAAAGCCCGCCAAGCCCTTCCAGTTGGGGCGATTCTGCATGGCTCGGGAGCCCCTCGACCCCAGCCAGAACCGGATACGGCAAGGCCCGCGGCAGGGCGGCCATGGCGGGTTCCGCGTGACATCACGCGCCCTCCACGTCGATCGCCACCCGCGCCGTGCGCGGCCGCCCCAGCAGCACCGCGAGCGCGACGCCGGCGACCAGCGCCACCATGCCGGCGAGCCGCAGCGGCGCGAAGCGTTCGCCGAACAGCGCCGCGCCGCAGATGCCGGCCACCACCGGCACCAGCAGCCCGAACGGCACCACGTCGGCGGCGGCATGGCGCCGCAGCAGGTGCCCCCAGGCCCAGTAGGCCATGGTGGTGGCGACCACACCGAGCATCAGCGCGGCGATCCAGCCGTCGCGGCTGAGCCCCGCGAGGTCGCGCAGGGTCGGCGCCACGCCGTCGACCGCCATCGCCGCGGCCAACAGCGGCAGCGGCGCCACCAGGCTCATCCAGGCCATCAGGTCGAACATGTTGACGCCGGCGGCGCGGCGCAGCAGCAGGTTGCCGACCGCGAACGACACCGGCGAAATCAGGGTAACGGCGAAGGTCTCGACCGAAAACTCGCCGCCCAGCGTGGCGCAGATCATCGCCAGGCCGGCGACCGACACCGCCATGCCGACAAGCTGCATGCGGCCCGGCAACTCGCGGAACAGGATGGCGGCGAAGGCAACGGTCAGCGGCGCCTGGACCTGCACGATCACCGCGGTCAGTCCCGGCGGCACGCCGTGGGCGAGGCCGTAGAACTGCGCCGCGAACTGGCCGATGAACAGCGTGGCGCTGAGCGCCATGATCAGCGGCCACGACAGCGGCGGGCGGCGCACCACCAGGCACGGCAGCGCCGCGAGCGCGAAGCGCAGCGCGGTGAGCACCAGCGGCGACACCTCGCGCAGCGCGATCTTGCTGGCGATGAAGGCAAGCCCCCAGATGACCGCGACGGCGGCGGCCAGGATGGCGTCGCGCGCCGTCATGCCGGAACGACCATTCCCGATGCTCACATGCTGGCGGGGCCGCGGATGATCGCCGCCACCCCGGTGCGCGCCACCTCGACGAGGCCGAGCGGCTTCATCAGGTCGATGAACTGGTCGATCTTGGCGCTGGCGCCGGTGATCTCGAACACGAAGCTCTCGGTAGAGGCGTCGATGACGCGGGCGCGGAACGCCTCCGCCAGGCGCAGCGCCTCGACCCGCGGCTCGCCGGTTCCGCGCACCTTGACCATGGCGAGCTCGCGCTCGATGGCGTTGCCGGCCAGCGTCATGTCGATGACGCTGTGCACCGGGACCATGCGGTCGAGCTGGTGCTTGATCTGCTGGATCACCTGCGGCGTGCCGGTGGTGACGATGGTGATGCGGGAGACGTGCTTGGCGTGCTCGGTCTCCGATACCGTGAGGCTCTCGATGTTGTAGCCGCGGCCGGAGAACAGGCCGATGACGCGCGCCAGCACGCCGGGCTCGTTGGCCACCAACACCGAGAGGGTGTGGGTTTCGTTGGGATCCTTGCGGTCCTCGAGAAAGTAGGCGGAGGCGTGCTGGGTCATCTTGGCGCTCTCGATCGGGTCAATCTGCAAGTCATCGCTCTTGTCGTGTCGGGGCGCATTCCCACCCCCAGCGTCATTGCCGGGCTTGACCCGGCAATCCACTCTTTCAGGTCCGTCGCGTCGATCCGCCAAGCGTGGATACGCGGGTCAAGCCCGCGTATGACGCACAATATGGCGAGCCGCTGCGGCCAACGCGTCTCGTCACCCTCACACCAGCGCCTTGCCGCCGGCGAAGGCCTTGGCGGTGGCCTCGTCGTTGGCCTCTTCCGGCAGCAGCATCTCGTTGTGGGCCTTGCCCGAGGGGATCATCGGGAAGCAGTTCTCCAGCGCCGCGACGCGGCAGTCGAACAGCACCGGGCGCTTGACCCGGATCATCTCCTCGATGGCGTCGTCGAGCTCGGCGGGTTTCGTCACCTGCATGCCGACGCCGCCGTAGGCGTCGGCGAGCTTGACGAAGTCCGGCAGCGCCTCGGAGTAGGAGTGCGACAGCCGGTTGCCGTGCAGCAGCTGCTGCCACTGCCGCACCATGCCCATGTACTGGTTGTTGAGGATGAAGATCTTGATCGGCAG
>JARLJA010000107.1 GCA_031291445.1 Xanthobacteraceae bacterium
CGGCTTCGCCATCCCCGAACTGCATGTATTCGGTACGGACGGGCTTGCCCGGACTCGGTTCGCCCATTCCGGATGACTGCGACGGTTCTGAACCGATGAGCTCTCACCTCTATCTGCGTGTCAGATCAGCGCCATCAGTCGACGCTGAGCGTTGCTGTCCCCGTCAATGTACAGCTGTGTCGTCTCGATCGAGCGGTGCCCCGCCAGCACCTGCACGTCGCGCAAGCTGCAGTCGACCTTGGCGACGTTTCTCGCCGCCGAGGTGATGAACGAGCGCCGCCCGGAATGGGATGAACAGCCCTCGAAGCCGAGGGCGGCATAGAGCGCCACGAACCAGTTGACGATGCTGTTGGCCCGCATAGCGCCGCCGCGCGCTGAACGAACGACGGGGCCGCTGCCGTCGGCTTCGCGCAACAGCCGGCGCAGGGCGCGGCCAAGCTCTGGGTGCATCGGTAGGCGCCGGCCCGACTTGCCCTTGGCGATGGCCGTTCGCACGTCAAGCGTCGCGCCGACCTTGCCGTTTGGCCCGAGTACCATCGACCAGTCGAGCCCGGCGATCTCGCAGGCTCGCAGGCCGGCCTTGACCGACAAGAGGATGATGACCCGGTCGCGCGCGGCATGCCGGCCACCAGCGACGTGATCGAGCATCGCCTGCAGCATCGCCGGTGTGATGATCTTCGCCTGTCGGCCGAGCATGTGGGCGCCTCATCGGTTGGTCGCGCGGTCTGCTTGGCCGACGCCCTCGTTGAATGGCCACGTGGACGCAGGTCGGGTGCACGGCCGCTCACGAATGGGACTTTGCGGCCGCACTGCCATTGGCCGGACGCGCCAAGCGGATGATGCCGATGGTTTCCAGCACGTGCGGGCGGTCACGGGCGCTGCCGGCTTCGCTTTCCACCCGGCACCGATCGACAGCAATTCGAACGTGGCCGCAGCTGTCGAATAAGAGAAAGCCCGTCGGCGTCACGCCCCGCATAACGCTCCAGTGGTTCAAGCGGCCACGGAGCACCACGACGTAGGCCACATCGGTCGCGCCCGCATCGAATTCGGCAGCCAGCGTCCGGTGAACCTCAACGGCGGTCAATCGACGTCGGCGCGGCGCAGGCGATCGTTGAGCGCGCGTAGGCGCTCGGCAGCCGGGCCGCTTGTTGGCACGACGAGGGCTTCAACCTCACTGCATGCGGTCTCTGTGTTCGTGTTATGTTCTTCATCAGGGCAGCTGTCATCTGGCCGAGGTTTCGGCATCGAACTCTCCATCTTGGGATCAAAAAAGTGGCGGCAGGCGAAACCCACCATGCCAAACCATCGCAGTAACGATATATCGAAATTCCGATAATGTCAATAATGATAGATAGTTGATCAATGTCTTACTCCGAACGGCACCAAGACAGGGAACCGGGAGACGCCGAGTTGCCGAGGCAAGAGCGGGCCGACCAATGGGCAGGTCATGAGCAAAGTCACCCATGGCGTGTCGACGTTTGCATCGCCATAGTCCGCGCCGTTCGGGTGCCCGGCCTCGTGTCGGGAGAATCGGGAAGGCGGTGCGAATCCGCCACGTGCCCAACGCCGTGAAGGGGATCGATCGCGCAATACGCCACTGGCTAAACGGCTGGGAAGGCGCGGGATCGAGACGAACCTCAGTCGGAAGACCGGCCCGGACGGATAGAATGCTGCTCGCGGACGGAGCGGCGATCGCCACCAATCCGTGAGGGGAATCATGGACGCAGCCATCTCCAGCAGTCATTCGAAGAAATTCGCCCGCCCCACTACGTTCGCCGATTTTCGCGACCTCGTCGCCAAGATGCCCGGTCCCGACGCAGATGCCGCCGCGGCCTGGCGGCGACGTGACGCGCAACTGACGAAGATCCCCGGCTCGCTTGGCCGGCTCGAAGACCTCTCGCTCTGGCTCGCCACCTGGAGTGGGCGCAGCCCGGCGGTGGTCGAACGGCCGCTGGTCGCCGTCTATGCGGCCAATCACGGCATCAATGCCAAGGGCGTCTCCGCCTTTCCGGCCGAAGTCACCCAGCAGATGGTCGCCAACTACGCCGCTGGCGGTGCTGCGGTGAACCAGATCTGCCGGGCCAATGCGCTTGGGCTTGCCGTCTTCCCGCTCGCGCTCGACACGCCGACGCCGGACATTTCCGAAGCCGATGCCTTCGACGAGGCAACCTGCGTCGAAGCCATGCTCGCCGGCATCGACTCGCTGTCGAGCGGCCCGGATCTCCTCTGCCTCGGCGAAATGGGCATCGGCAACACGGCCGTCGCCTCAGCGCTCTACCTGGCACTCTTCGGCGGCACGGGCGAACAGTGGGTCGGACCCGGCACCGGCGTCGTCGGGTCGGCGCTGCGCAACAAGATCGCTGTGGTCGGTCAGGCGGTCGCACGTGTGGATGGAGAGCGCGATCCGCTGGAGATCCTGCGGCGCCTCGGCGGCCGTGAGATCGCGGCGATGGTTGGTGCGATCATTGCCGCACGTCACTTGCGGATCCCGGTCGTTGTCGACGGATTTGTCACCTCCGCTGCGGCCGCCGTGGTGTTTGCGCTGGCGCCGTCGGCGATCGACCATTGCGTCTTCAGCCATGCTTCCGCCGAACCGGCACATCGCCGCGCGCTCACGGTCATGGGCCAGACGCCGCTATTCGATCTCGGCATGCGGCTCGGCGAAGGGACGGGCGCGGCACTCGCCGCCTCGATCATCCGCGCTGCCGGCGCCTGCCATGCCGGCATGGCAACGTTCGCGGAAGCCGGTGTCGCCAACAAGGCGTGACGGCACCGCGTCGCCGCCCAAAGCTGAAGATCGCCCGAGCGTCACAGAAGATGCTCGGGCGGTCGATGGCGCGGCTCAGGTCAGGCTAAGCTAAGCGTGGCTCGCATTCTGCATCAGTCTGAGCCTGTCGAGGTTGAACTTCAGGTAGCGCCTCCGCTCGAGTTGGCGCAACAGGCGATCGTTCGGGTGGATCAGCTTGTCGAGATATGCTTGGCGCACCTATACCAGCGTGCTTTCCGAATCCTGACGGCGAAACCCGTTAGCACAGGCCTCTTTGTCTGCCGGCTCGCCAACTTTTTCGAAGGGGAAGGTTGCCCGGCTGATCAGTGCCTTCCTCACCCGGTCGACGTCGGCTTGAAACGCCAGATCGCCCGAGTCGAGGTCCTTCAACGCGCGCGCTACGAGCAACTTGAAATGGGTGTCGAAGGTCGCCCCGTCGATGACCTTGAGTTTCTTTGACCTGAGCGCGATCCTTCCTGCCACGTCAGCCCAACGGAGCCCCCCTATATGGCGGGCCTCAAATGGGTTCAGCGTTCCGACCAGTCTGTCGAAATCGGCGCGGCAAAGGTCTGCTAACTCGTTCACACGCTCAAGCGCCAAA
>JARLJA010000108.1 GCA_031291445.1 Xanthobacteraceae bacterium
CGCCGTCGAGCGCGTCGCGCGACTGGTCGACATAGCCCAGATGCACGCTCTCGCCGACGGTGATGGTGCCCTTGTCGGGCTTCTCCTGGCCGGTGATCATGCGGAACAGCGTGGTCTTGCCGGCGCCGTTGGGGCCGATGACGCCGACGATGCCGCCGGGCGGCAGCTTGAAGGTGAGGTCGTCGATCAAGAGCCGGTCGCCGAAACTCTTGGTCAGTCCCTCGAAATCGATGACGTTGTTGCCGAGCCGCTCGGCCACCGGGATGACGATCTGGGCGGTCTGGGTCTGCTTGTCGTTGGCCTTCTTGAGCAGGTCCTCATAGCGCTGGTAGCGGGCCTTCGACTTGGCCTGGCGCGCCTTCGGCGAGGCCGCGATCCACTCCTGCTCGCGCGACAGGGTGCGCTGGTGCGCCGCCTCCTCGCGGCCTTCCTGCTCCAGGCGCTTCTGCTTCTGCACCAGCCACGAGGAATAGTTGCCCTCGTAGGGAATGCCGCGGCCGCGGTCGAGCTCGAGGATCCAGCCGGTGACGTTGTCGAGGAAGTAGCGGTCGTGGGTCACGATCAGGATGGCGCCGGGATAGTTCCGCAGATGTCCCTCGAGCCACGACACCGATTCGGCGTCGAGATGGTTGGTGGGTTCGTCGAGCAGCAGCAGCTCGGGCTGGTCGAGCAGCAGCCGGCACAGCGCGACGCGACGGCGTTCGCCGCCGGACAGCTTGGTGACGTCGGAATCGTCGGGCGGGCAGCGCAGCGCGTCCATCGCCTGGTCGACCTTGCTGTCGAGATCCCACAGGCCCTGGGCCTCGATCTCGTCCTGCAGCTTGGTCATCTCGTCGGCGGTCTCTTCCGAATAGTTGACCGCCAGTTCGTTGTAGCGGTCGAGGATGGCCTTCTGCTTGGCGACACCCTCCATGACGTTCTCGCGGACCGTCTTGGTGGCGTCGAGCTGGGGTTCCTGCTCGAGATAGCCGACGCGCGCGCCCTCGGCGACCCAGGCCTCGCCGCTGTAGTCCTTGTCGATGCCGGCCATGATCTTCAGCAGGGTCGATTTGCCGGACCCGTTGACGCCCAGCACGCCGATCTTGGCGTCCGGGTAGAACGACAGGTGGATGTTGTCCAGGACCTTGCGGTTGGGCGGGTAGGTCTTCGACAGGCCTTGCATGAAGTAGATGAATTGACGGGCCATTTTGATCCTTGGAAGCCTTGGAACTTGGAAGCCTTGGAAAGCGTCTTGGAAACCCTTCGCGCGGACACGCGGCGCGGGAAAAATCGTTGCAGCTGATGTAGCGGGGCGGTCCGTAAAGGGCAACCGCCCGCCGAAAACACCCCGGTAAGGCTGTTACGGAGGATTCGCTGAAAGTTTTCGGCAATTACCAGATATTAACGAATGGCGCCAATGCTGCTGCAAATGCCGTCGCGGCCCGAAGGCTGTCGCCACCCGCCGCCCGGAACCTGCACCAGCACAGGATGTGCGCCATGCGGATTGAACCTGCGGTCGTGTTCGAGACCGCCCCGGCACCGACCTCCGAACGCTCCGATCACGGCTTGCTTGGCGAGATCGCGTTGTTCTGGCGGCAATTCGTGGTCGCCGCGTTCGACCCCTACCGGCCCGAAAAGCACTACATGCGTGGCCCCGGCCCGGCCTGGCGCGCCAAGCATGTCAAGACCGGCGACGGCACCGCCCTCTGACGCGTGCGCCGAGCGCATCCGGTCTGCGGGATCGATGCTTGCGCGGGCGGTCGACGCGCGCCAGCATCGGCGTCCGTTGCGGCGCCGCGCCGCGTGATCTCCCGGAAGGCCGGACATGGCGCTGCGCTGCGCGATTCTCGACGACTACCAGAATGTGGCCCTGACGCTCGCGGACTGGACGCCGCTGCGCGGTGCGCTCGACGTCACCGTGTTCAACGCGCCGTTGGCGGATTCGGCCGCGGCGATCGCGGCCCTTGAAGGCTTCGACATCGTCTGCGCCATGCGCGAGCGCACCGCTTTCAGCCGCGCGGTGCTCTCCGCGCTGCCAGGCCTCAAGCTGCTGATCACCTCGGGCCTGCGCAATGCCGCGATCGATCTCGATGCCGCCCGTGAGCGCGGCGTGGTGGTCTGCGGCACCGGCTCGGTCGGCAATCCGACGGCGGGCCTGACCATCGGACTGATGCTGGAACTGACCCGGCGGATCGGCTTCGAGAACGCGCGAATGAAAGCCGGCGAGAGTTGGCAGGTCACGGTCGGGGAGGATCTCGAGGGCAAGACGCTCGGCATCGTCGGCCTCGGCAGGCTCGGCCAGAAGGTCGCGGCTGTGGCCAAGGCGCTCGGCATGGACGTGAAAGCCTGGAGCACCAATCTCGCGCCCGAGACCTGCGAGGCCGCCGGCGTCGCCTATGCCACCAGGGAAGACCTGTTTGCGACCGCGGACGTGATCAGCATCCACCTGGTGCTGTCGGAGCGCTCGCGCGGGCTGATCGGCCGCGCCGATCTCGCCCGCATGAAGCCGTCGAGCTACCTCGTCAACACCGCGCGCGGTCCGATCGTCGACGAGGCGGCGTTGCTGGAGGCGCTGCGGGAGCGCCGCATCGCCGGCGCGGGACTGGATACCTTCGCGCTGGAGCCGCTGCCGCGCGACCATCCCTTGCGCACGCTCGACAACGTGGTGCTGACCCCGCATCTCGGCTACGTCACCGCGGAGAATTACCGCCGCTTCTACGGCGACATGGTCGATGACATCGCGGCGTGGCTCAAGGGCGAGCCGGTGCGGCGGATCGCGTAGCCTGCTTCGGCAAGCCGCCCCGGAATCAAAAAATCCCCCGGCAAAGCCGGGGGATTTCTTTGTTCGTTCGCACCAATGTTCGAACTCAGCGGATCGTCACCGGCGCGGGCAGCGGCGGCACCACCGTCGGTCCGGCGCCCGGAATGTTCGCCACGGCGCGGCTATTCGGCAGCGGTGCCGGCGGAGCCATCTGGACCTGACCCGGGACCGCGCCCGGCGGCAGCGCCGACGCGGTCGCCGTGCCCGGCGGAGGTCCTCCCGGCAGCACCACGACGCGGGTGCCGACCTTCACGCGGTCGAACAGATCGGTGACATCCTCGTTCAGCATGCCGATGCAGCCCGACGACACGAACTTGCCGATGGTCGACGGCTGGTTGGTGCCGTGGATGCGGAACACGGTATTGCCGAGATACATCGCGCGCGCGCCCAGCGGGTTGCCGTCGCCGCCGGCCATGAAACGCGGCAGATAGGGCTGGCGCTCGATCATTTCCGGCGGCGGATGCCAATCCGGCCATTCCGCCTTGCGGGTGATCTTCTGCACGCCGGTCCAGGTGAAGCCGTCGCGTCCGACGCGGACGCCGTAGCGGATCGCGCGGCCGTTGCCGAGGATGTAGTAGAGCTGGGTGTTCGGCGTATCGACGATGATGGTGCCGGCCGGCTCCTTGGTGACGTAGGACACTTCCTGGCGACGCAGCCGCTCGGGCAGCTCCTTGCGCGGCCCGGTCTCGGGCTGCTCGTCGACCGGCAGCGCCGACAGGTTCATCGGCTGGCCGTTGGGGCCGATCGGGGCGCGCTGTTGCACGGCGCCAGTCGGGGCGCCGGCGCTTTGGGGGTCGATCGCTCCCGGCGGCCGCATCGGACCATCGCCGGTGGGCGGAGCGCCGCCGGGGCCGGCATTGGCGTAATTGCCCGGAGCGTAATTGTCCGGGGCGTAATTGGCTGGCGGCGGGCGGTTGGAATAGATCACCGGGGGCGGGCCGGCAGGCCGCCCGTACCGCGGATCATCCGGCGACATCACCGGGCCCTCGGGGGCGACGTTGGCGTAGGACCCTTCGGCGGGAGGACGGTTGGAATAGACCACGGGCGGTGCGCCCGCAGGGCGACCGTAGCGCGGGTCGTCGGGAGACAGGACGGGGCCGCCGGGGGCCGGCGTCGGCCCGGGGGTCGACAGCGCGGTCGAACCGGGAGCGCCCGGGACGTCATCCTCGAGATCGTCGAAATCCGGCGGCGCGGCGCGTCCCGGACCCGGCGGCGCGTAGGAGCCCGGCGGCGACGGATACGACAGGCCCGGCGGCTCGGAATAGCGGGGCTCGGAATAGCGCGGGTCCGAATAGCCCTGCGCCAGCACCGCACGGGTTCCCCCGAGGCCGGCCACAGCCACTGCAAAGATCGTCAGAATGCGCTTGTCCATTATGGTCCTGTATAGCCCGCGGCCCCGCACCGAAAGGTTAACGAGCTGATCACCCACGATAGCGGCGCATTCAAGACGAAGCCACGAAATGTGGCCGAAAAGCCGGAAAATAGTCGGACTCTGCACGCGTTACCGGCAATCCGACCGTCTGGGCAAGAGGTACCATATCACTTTTTCATCAGTGCGGGCCCGCGCCTTGCGGTATGCTTGAAACGATCCGATTCGGCCTCATCGGGGCCGCTCCCTTCCCCGGGGGCCGGTCGATCGTGTCGTGCGTTTTTTTTCAATTCCATTGCCGTCGCAGGGCCTCACGGTTCCACCTGCCGTGACGCGGAGGGTCCTATGCTGCCGGGCTTCCGTCTCGTCGTCGCAACCGTCGTGCTGGCGGTGTCGCTCCTGGTTTTCGGTCTCGGCGCGGCCGCGCTGCTGCGGGCCTCTCGCGAGCAGTCCGCCGCGCTGCCGCCGGCCCAGGCGCCGCGCGATCCGATGCTGGCGCGGGAGCCCGAGGCGCGCCAGGCAACGCTCGCGCTGCTGCGCGTCGAGATGATGGCGGAGCAGTCCGAAGCCGGGAAGACGCTGGCCGATGGGGCCGAGGAGGCCACGCCGTCGCCGGTCGCGGTGGTGGTTTCCGCCCCCATAAGCCCCGTCCGGATCGACGACGCCCCCGCGCGCGTCGAGACGGTCGCGAGCGATGCCGCGCCGATCGCGCCGCGGATCGTGGTCGGCGACGCCGGCGACAAACTCTCACCCGAGCCGTCGGCGAGCGTGGAGGCGGGACCTGTCGCGGCGCGCGAGGACAAGGCCGCGCCGTCCACGGCTCAGGCCGACAGTCCGGGGTGCGTGCCTGCCCTGCCGCCGAGCGAACTGCTTGCGCTGCTGGTCGACCCCGCGCTGCTGCGTCCCGGCGCCGCGCTCAAGGCGGCGAAGCCGGCGAGCCTCGAAGGATCCGCCATTCATCGCGTCCGACGGTGGCGCCATCGGCATGCCAGGCTGCGGCACCACCGGCTGCTGCTGCGGGCGCAGGCGCAGGCCGCGCCGTTCGCGGCCCAGCAGAACAACCCGTTCGGCGTTTTTCCGGCCGCGCGCTAGCCTGCCATCGTCTCGCTCACGCCGGCCCGGTCGCGATCGGTGGACCGTCGGGCAGTCCCCATTCCGACCAGGAGCCGTCATAGAGCGCCGAACCGCGCACGCCGAGGCGATAGAGTCCGAGCGTGAGCACCGCGGCCGAGACCCCGGAGCCGCAGGTCGTCACCACCGGCCGCTGCAGGTCCAGGCCTTCGCGTTCGAACAGCGAGCGCAGCGCATCGAGTGGCTTCATCAGTCCGGTGGCCGGGTCGTACATGTCCGACGACGGCAGGCTCGCGCTCGACGGGATGTGGCCGGCGCGCAGGCCGGGGCGCGGCTCGGCGACACTGCCCTCGAAGCGGTTGCGGGCGCGGGCGTCGATCAGCTGCTCGCGGCGCGACGCCAGATTGTCGACGATCTGCGCCTTGCTGCGAAGGAAGGACGGATCGAAGGTCGCGGCAAAGCGTCCGGCTTTCGGCGCCGCCGGCCCCGACTGCAGCGCGCGGCCCTCTGCGCGCCACTTCTGCAGGCCGCCGTCGAGCACCTTGATGTCGCGGTGACCGAAGCTCAGGAACATCCACCACGCGCGCGGCGCCGCGAGCCAGTTGCCGCCGTCGTAGGCCACCACGAGATCATCGTTCGAGATGCCGAGCGCGGCGACGTCGCGCGCGAACTGCTCGGCGGTGGGATACATGTGCGGCAGCGGGTTGTCGCGGTCGCAGATCGTCTCGACGTCGAAGAACACCGCGCCCGGGATGTGGGCGGCGAGGAAGTCGTCCCGCGCGAGCGGCAGCACGCCGGGCATCTTGAAGGAAGCGTCGATGATGCGAAGCTTCGGATCGGCGAGCCGGCTCGCCAGCCACTCGGTCGAAACCAGCGGATCGTCTGAGGTCATGGTCTGGTCCTCTCCGGCGTCAGGATTTGCCGTCGGCGCGGGGCGCGAGCTTCTCGACCGGCCCGCCGGCGTCGCGCCAGGCCGCGAAGCCGCCGCCGATATGGGCGACCGGCTTCAGCCCCATGTCCTGGGCCGCCTTGGCGGCGAGCGCCGAGCGCCAGCCGCCGGCGCAGTGGAAGATGAACGTCTTGTCCTCCTGGAACACCGGCTTGGCGTAGGGGCTCTCCGGATCGATCCAGAACTCGAGCATGCCGCGCGGGCAGGCGAAGGCTCCCGGGATGCGGCCCTCACGCTCGATCTCGCGCGGATCGCGGATGTCGACGATCACCACGTCGTCGCGTTTGGCAGCGGCGATCGCCTCCTCGGCGCTCAGCGTCGTGATCTGGGCGTTGGCTTCCGCGACCAGCGTCTTGTAGCCGCGATGGATGGTCTGGGGCATTTTTCTTGCTCTGTGTGGTCCGGGATGGAATTCCTGGCGGCGGCGTGACAACGCGACCGACGTCGCGCTTGAAAAGTCAGCGCACCAGCTCCTTCATGGCGCCGTCGAGACCCTCGAGGGTCAGGGGATACATCCGCTCGCCCAGCAGACGGCGCAGGATCGTGGTGGACTCCGAATAATCCCAGTGCTTCTGCGCCACGGGATTGAGCCAGACCACGTGCGGATAGGTGTGGGTCACCCGCTCGATCCACACCGCACCTGCCTCCTCGTTGACGTGCTCGACCGAGCCGCCCGGCACCACGATCTCGTAAGGCGACATCGAGGCGTCGCCGACGAACACCACCTTGTAGTCGTGCGGATACTTGTGAAGCACGTCCCAGGTCGGCGTCCGGTCGGTGAAGCGACGGCGGTTCGACTTCCACACTCCTTCATAGAGGCAGTTGTGGAAGTAGAAATACTCCATGTGCTTGAACTCGGTCTTCGCCGCCGAGAACAGCTCCTCGACCTGCTTGATGTGGGAATCCATCGAGCCGCCGATATCGAAGAAGATCAGGACTTTCACCGCGTTGCGCCGCTCGGGGCGCATGTGGACGTCGAGATAGCCGTGATTGGCGGTCTCGCGGATCGTGGTGTCGAGGTCGAGTTCGTCGGGCGCGCCGGTGCGGGCGAACTTGCGCAGCCGGCGCAGCGCCACCTTGATGTTGCGGATGCCGAGCTCGACGTTGCCGTCGAGGTCCTTGAACTCGCGGCGGTCCCAGACCTTCACCGCGCGGTTGTTGCGGTTCTTGTCCTGGCCGATCCGCACGCCCTCGGGATTGTAGCCGTGGGCGCCGAACGGCGAGGTGCCGGCGGTGCCGATCCACTTGTTGCCGCCCTGGTGGCGGCCCTTCTGCTCCTTGAGGCGCTCGCGCAGCGTCTCCATGAGCTTGTCCCAGCCCATGGCCTCGATCTGCTTCTTCTCGTCCTCGGTGAGATATTTCTCGGCGAGCTTCTTCAGCCATTCGGCCGGGATGTCGGCCTTCTCCATGGCGTCGAGCAGGCTCTCGAGCCCCTTGAAAGTGGCGCCGAACACGCGGTCGAACTTGTCGAGATTGCGCTCGTCCTTGACCAGCGCAGAGCGCGACAAATAGTAGAAATGCTCCACCGAC
This sequence comes from Xanthobacteraceae bacterium, assembly GCA_031291445.1. Lineage (GTDB taxonomy): Bacteria > Pseudomonadota > Alphaproteobacteria > Rhizobiales > Xanthobacteraceae > Bradyrhizobium_A. Next base: position 7,720 of record JARLJA010000108.1, read on the forward strand.
TGATCGGCGAGGTCGGCATCCAGCGCCTCGATCAGGGTCAGGTATTCGCGCAGCGTGACGGGGACCTGAGCGTCGCGCAGGGAGGTGAAGAATTGCAGGAACATGGCCCGAAAGGTTGCGCGCGACAGTCCCGGCGTCAAGGTCCACGGCAACAAATTCGTGCACGGCGGGCCGCGGTGTCGTTCAGATCAGCCATGTTTTTCAGGGGGGTGGACCCCGCCATACTGGACCGGGCGGGTTTTTTCACTAGAGTTGGCGGTGCGGCGGGGCGCCGTGGCAACTGGGGGAGAATACGACGTGGGAATCATCGTTTGGCTCATCGTCGGCGCGATCGCGGGCTGGCTCGCGGGGCTCATCGTCAAGGGGGCGGGTTTCGGCCTGCTCGGCAACATCGTCGTCGGTATCGTCGGCGCGGTCGTGGCCGGCTACGTCCTGCCGCTGCTTGGAGTTCATCTCGCCGTCGGCATTGTCGGCGAGATCATCGATGCGGCGATCGGCGGCATCATCGTGCTGGTGATCCTGTCGCTGATCAGGCGCGTCTAAACGAAGCTTTCAACCGGACGACCGCGGTGACGGTCGTCCGGTTCAACGATGCGGTGGAGTCTCGATGAAATTCACAGGAACCAAGGACTACGTGGCGACCGACGATCTCAAGGTCGCCGTCAACGCGGCGATCGTGCTCGAACGCCCCTTGCTGGTGAAGGGCGAGCCGGGCACCGGCAAGACCGTGCTGGCGGAAGAGGTCGCCAAGGCGCTGAACGCGCCGATGCTGACCTGGCACATCAAGAGCACCACCAAGGCCCAGCAGGGGCTCTATGAATACGATGCGGTGTCGCGCCTGCGCGACAGCCAACTCGGGGATCCGCGGGTCTCCGACATCGGCAACTACATCAAGCGCGGCAAGCTGTGGGAGGCCTTCACCTCCGCGGAGCGCCCTGTGCTCCTGATCGATGAGATCGACAAGGCCGACATCGAGTTTCCGAACGATCTCCTGCTCGAGCTCGATCGCATGGAATTCCACGTCTACGAGACCGGCGAGACCATCCGCGCCGCCAAGCGGCCGATCGTGATCATCACCTCCAACAACGAGAAGGAACTGCCCGACGCGTTCCTGCGCCGCTGCTTCTTCCACTACATCAAGTTCCCCGACGTCGACACCATGAACCAGATCGTCGACGTGCATTTCCCGGGCATCAAGCAGCGGCTGGTGCAGGAGGCGATGCGGATCTTCTTCGAGGTCCGCGAGGTGCCGGGGTTGAAGAAGAAGCCGTCGACGTCCGAACTGCTCGACTGGCTGAAGCTGCTGCTCAACGAGGACATCACGCCGGAGACGTTGCGCGAGCGCGACCCGCGCAAGCTCATTCCGCCGCTGCACGGCGCGCTCTTGAAGAACGAGCAGGACGTCCACCTGTTCGAGCGGCTCGCGTTCCTCAGCCGGCGGGAGGTGTGATCAGGCCTCCGCAGTGTCGTTCCGGGCGGCCCGCGCCAGCGGGCCGATCCGGAATCTCGCGGTTTGGGCCCGCTGAATGCCCAACTTCGGGCTTCCGGGTTCGCGCGTAGAGCCTGTCATCGGGCCGCGCTTCGCGCGGACCCGTTGGCGCACGCCCCGGAGTGATTGCGTTCGCTGCCTCGTCTTTGTTGGACATCAGATGTGATTGGGCGCGGAACGCTGGTTGCGGCAGCATCCGCGCCCGGTGCGCTTGAGCGGGATCTTGGAGGGACTGGGGATGCCGGCCGATCGCGCCACCATCGCGGTGTTCGATTTCGGCAACGTGCTGCTCGACTACGATCCGCGCTATCTCTACCGCAAGATCTTCGCCGATGCCGGGCGGATGGAGTGGTTCCTGCGGGAGGTCTGCCATTCCGCCTGGATCCGTGACCTCGATCGCGGACGGCCGTTCGCCGAGGCGGTGGCCGAACGGATTGCGGCCCATCCCGATTTCGCCGCGGAAATCCGGGCCTTCGACACCCGCTGGCTGGAAACCATCAGCGGGCCGATCGCGGCCAGTGTCGCCATGGTCGAGGCGCTGCGGCGCAATCGCGTGCCGGTCTATGCCATCACCAATTTCTCAGCCGAGAAGTTCGCCGTCGCCCGCGAGGTGTTTTCGTTCCTCGCCGAGTTCGACGGCGTCGTGGTGTCGGGCGACGAGCGTCTGCTGAAGCCGGATGCCGCGATCTACCGCCTGCTGCTCGATCGCTACGGGCTCGCGGCCTCCGACTGCCTGTTCATCGACGACATGCTGGCCAACGTCGAGGCGGCACAGGGCGTCGGCATGCATGGCCACCACTTCCGGCACCCGGACGGGCTGGCCGAGGAGCTGAAGCGTCACGGCTTTCCGATCTGACTGGTATCATTAAACCATAACCGATTGCGGTATACATTTTTGGCCGCATATTGGGAGATTCCTATTGATTTTGCGCCCACGCCTCATTTATTGTATACATAATGAATGCAATAAGCGGGAGGACTCCATGACCCAGCCGTTTCCCATGAACGCGTGGTACGCCGCCGCCTGGGATGCCGACATCAAGCAGGCGCTGTTTCCCCGCACCATCTGCGGCAAGCACGTGGTGATGTTTCGCAAGGCCGATGGCCGGGTCGCGGCGCTCGAGGATGCGTGCTGGCACCGCCTGGTGCCGCTGTCGAAAGGGCGTCTCGAAGGCGACACCGTGGTCTGCGGCTACCACGGGCTCAAGTTCAACGCCCAGGGCCGCTGCACCTTCATGCCCTCGCAGGAGACCATCAACCCGTCGGCCGGCGTCCGCTCCTATCCCGTGGTCGAGCGGCACCGCTTCGTCTGGCTGTGGATGGGCGACCCGGCGCTGGCCGATCCCGCCCAGGTGCCCGACATGCACTGGAACGACGATCCGGCCTGGGCCGGCGACGGCAAGACCATTCACGCCAGGTGCGACTATCGCCTGGTGATCGACAACCTGATGGATCTCACCCACGAGACCTTCGTCCACGGCTCGAGCATCGGCAACGACGCCGTCGCCGAGGCGCCGTTCGACGTCGCCCATGGCGAGCGGACGGTCACTGTGACGCGGTGGATGGCGGGCATCGAGCCGCCGCCGTTCTGGGCGAGGCAGCTCGGCAAACCGGGGCCGGTCGACCGCTGGCAGATCATCCGCTTCGAGGCGCCGGCGACGGTGACCATCGATGTCGGCGTGGCGCCGGCGGGGAGCGGCGCGCCGCAAGGCGACCGTTCGCAGGGCGTCAACGGCTTCGTGCTCAACACCATGACCCCGGAGACGGCGACGACCTGCCACTACTTCTGGGCCTTCGTGCGCAACTACCGGCTCACCGAGCAGCGGCTGACCACCGAGATCCGCGAAGGGGTGTCCGGCATCTTTCGCGAGGACGAACTGATTCTCGAGGCCCAGCAGCGCGCCATCGACGAGAACCCGGATCGGGTATTCTACAACATCAACATCGACGCCGGCGCGATGTGGTCGCGGCGGCTGATCGACCGGATGGTTGCGGCCGAGGCCGCGCCGCGGCTGCAGGCGGCGGAGTAGGTCGATGGCCGATCGCGAGTCGGATCGTTCGGTGTCGCAGACCGTCCGCGCGCAGCTCTCGCTCCGCGATCTGATCCTGTCCGGCCGCCTGCGCTCCGGCGAGCGGATCTCGGAGCTGCAGGCGGTGGAGCTCACCGGCGTGTCGCGGACGCCGGTGCGCATGGCGCTGGTGCGGCTGGAGGAGGAGGGGCTGCTGGAGGCCATTCCCTCAGGCGGCTTCATGGTCAAGGCGTTCTCCGAGCGCGACATCCTCGATTCCATCGAGATCCGCGGCACGCTGGAGGGCGTCGCGGCGCGCTTTGCCGCGGAGCGCGGCGTCTCGGCGCGCGATCTCGCGCCGCTCAAGGAAAACCTCGCCGAGCTCGACGTGCTGCTGCGGCAGGATACGCACTCGGTCGAGGTGTTCTCGGCCTATGTCGCCCTCAACGCGCGGTTTCACGCGCTGCTGTCCGATCTGTCGGGCAGTGCGCCGCTGATCCGGCAGGTCGATCGCTCCTCCGCGCTGCCGTTTGCGTCGCCGAGCGGCTTCGTCATGGCGCAGTCGGCGCTGGCGGAAGCCAGCCAGATCCTCTTGATCGCCCAGGATCACCACCACACCGTGATCGACGCCATCGAGAACCGCGAGGGCGCGCGCGCGGAGGCCATCATGCGCGAGCATGCGCGGCTGGCGGCGCGCAACCTGCGGCTGGCGCTGCGCAACCGGACCCATCTCGATCTGCTGCCGGCGCTGGTGCGTTCGTCGGCGGCGGAGGTCTAAGGACGAGCCCCTCATGGCGAGGAGTTCGGCGAAGCCGAATGTCTCGAACCATGAGGCCTCAATTCAGGTGGCCTCATCCTTCGAGAGGCGGCCAGGAGGCCGCTCCTCGGGATGAGCGGATCCTCAAATACGAACCAAGGGAACAAAACCATGCGGTTTGCCCGGACCTGGTCGACCTGCACCGTGCGCGAGGTGCGCGATCTGACGTCGCGGATTCGCGAAATCACGCTGCAGCCCGACGGACATGGCATCGAGCCCCATGCCGCGGGCAGCCACATCGACGTCGGCGTGCTGGTCGACGGCCGTCCGGAAACGCGGTCCTACTCGCTGGTGGGCGATGCCGGCTCTGAAGGCTATCGCATCGCGGTGCGGCTCGCGACCGATGGTCACGGCGGCTCGCGCTACATGTGGTCGCTTCAGCCCGGCGCGCGGCTCGAGGTGGCGCGGCCGTCGAACTCGTTCGAGCTCGACTGGACCCGCGACGCCTATTGTCTGGTTGCCGGCGGCATCGGCATCACGCCGCTGATCGGCATCGCCGCGGCGCTGGAGCGGCGCGGCGCCGCGTTCACGCTGCATTACTGCGTCACGTCGCGCGCCGACGCCGCCTATCTCGACCACCTCGCGGCGCGTCTCGGCGATCGCCTCGTGGTCCATGCCGGCGACGAGGGGCGGCGGCTCGATCTCGACGCCGCCTTCGCCGGTCTGCCGGCGGGCGCAATGGCGGCGGTTTGCGGCCCGCTGCGCCTGCTGGAGGCCGCGCGTTCGAGCTGGGCGGCCGCCGGCCGCGCACCGACCGACCTGAGCTACGAGACCTTCGGGTCGAGCGGCCTGCTGCCGACCGAGGCCTTCCGCGTCCGCATCGGCAATTCCGGCGCCGAGATCGTGATCCCGCCCAACCGTTCGATGCTCGACGTCCTCAACAAGGCCGGGCACGAAGTGATGTCGGACTGTCAGCGCGGCGAATGCGGCGTCTGCGCGATCGACGTGGTCGCGCTGGATGGCGAGATCGATCATCGCGACGTCTTCTTCAGCCCGCAGCAGCGGCGGGAGAACCACAGGATCTGCCCCTGCGTGTCTCGCGCGCACGGCGTGATTACCGTCGATACCCTCTACCGGTCCGATCAGCTCTCGTCCGGCGGCAGTCGGTGACGGCGGTCCGTCGGCGGGGCGACAAGTGGTATCCGCCGGCGGCTCGACAGGCCATGGTTGATCCATGTTGTTGCCCCGGCGCAACATGGCACTGCTATTTGCGCTGCGTTGGTGATGCCGGCGGACTGCTGATTTACCTGCCTTCCATCACAGGCGTAGTTTGAAAAAGGGGCTGCGAGTCGCGCGAGGCGTCGACCGGCTTTTTTCACTTCGCCTGTCGTCGGGGGACTACCAATAATGAAGACAAGAACGATCGTCGCCGCAGCCTGCGTGCTCGGCTTCGCGCAACCGGCCTTCGCCAGGCCTCCGCTGGTGCTGCCGACGGGGTTCGGTCCCGCCAGCGCGAGCAGCTGGGTGGCGGGCGCGGTGGCCGGCTACAATTGGCAGCGCGGTTCGGTGGTGTTCGGCTTCGAGGGCGATCTGTCCGGCACCGACCTGCGGAGTGAATCAACCGGCGGCTTCAGCTCGCCGATCAACAACATCAACTTCACCTATCCCACGGGCGACGTGGTCGCGAAGGTCGACTGGTACGGCACCGCGCGGGCCCGTCTCGGATGGGCGCAAGGGCCGTTCCTGCTCTACGGCACGGCCGGTCTCGCCTATGGCCACGCCAGCCTGAACACAACCTACAATCTCGGCACGGTCGGCCAGAACAACGCCCTGGGGCCGCTGACCGCGCAGACCTCACCGGTGCAGGTCGGCTGGGTGGCCGGCGGCGGTGTCGAATACCTGCTGACGTCGAATCTGTCGCTCAATCTCGAATATCAGTATGTCGACCTCGGTACGCTGAACCAGGACGCGCCGTCGGCGACGATCGGCCGCCGGACGATCACGGGGCCGGGCGCCAGCGCCCATGCCGAGTTCCAGGTGGTGACTCTCGGCGTCAGCTGGCACTTCGGGGCGCCGAGCCCGGCGCCGGCAAGCACACAAGCCCGCCGCGGTGCGCCGGTCGCGATGCCGCCGTCGAACCCGTGGGAAGGGCTCTATGTCGGCGGCCGTGCGGGGGGAGCGTGGGGCAACAAGCTGGACGTGACGCCGCCGACCACCTTCCTGCCGCCGGCGTAAATCGACGACGCGTGAAGCCGGTCAATATCGTTCGAACCGCCTGTCCCGGGATCGGGGCAGGCGTCTTCACATGAGCGGGCGCGGGTCCCGCCGCTTCGTGCCTATCGCGGCTTCTCCAGCTGAAACGTCAGATGCGCCTTCACCGTCGGCCACTCCGCCGCGGTGATGCTGTAGACCACGGTGTCGCGCAGCGTGCCGTTGGGCGCGATCTGGTGGCTGCGCAGTACGCCGTCGAGCTTGGCGCCGAGCCGTTCGATGCCGCGGCGGCTGGCGTGGTTGAAGAAGTGGGTGCGGAATTCGACCGCGATGCAGTCGAGCGTCTCGAACGCGTGCCGCAGCAGCAACAGCTTGCACTGGGTGTTGAGCGGGGTGCGCTGGGCCGCGCCGCGGTACCAGGTCGATCCGATCTCCACCCGCCGGTTGGCGGCGTCCACATTCATGTAGGTGGTCATGCCGGCGATGGTGCCGTCGCTCTGCCTCACCGTGAACGGCAGCATGGCGCCGGCCTTCTGCAAGCCGAGGCGGCGCTCGATCTCCGCGGCCATTTTTTCCGGCGCCGGAATGAACGTGTACCACAGGTTCCAGAGCTCGCCGTCCTTGACCGCGGCGACCAGCCCGTCGTGATGGGCCGGCGACAAGGGTTCGAGCCGCGCATGGCGGCCTTCGAGCACGACGGGTTGCAGCCAGGTCATCGGCGTATCCACTATGTATTGAGGAAGTTGAGTGGCAGGCCCGGGCGCGGCCAGTCCATCGCGACCAGTTCGCCCTTGCCCGACAGCGTGATGAACGCAGTCTTCAGCTCCGCCCCGCCGAACGCGATGTTGGTGGTGACCGGATCCCCGGTCGGGACCTGCTCGACGAGGCGGCCATCCGGCGCGATCACCGAGATGCAGCCGGAGACCAGGGTCGCCACGCAGATGTTGCCGCCGGCCTCGACCGCGAGCGAGTCGAACATCTGGTAGCCGCCGAGCCCGGCGATCGGTCGCCCCCGCTCGCCGCGATAGATCGCGTCGGTCGGCCGGATCTCGCCCGGCGCGCCGACGGTGAAGGCCCACAGCCGCGCGGTCGGTGTTTCGGCGACGTAGACGGTCTTCTCGTCGGGGGAGAGCCCGATGCCGTTGGCCGGCAGCATGCCGAAATGGCCTTCGACCACTTCGGCGCTGCCCGGCTTCATGTAGTAGACGGCGCCGACGTCGAGGTCGCGGGCGCGGCGCTTGCCGAGATCGGAAAACCACAGGCCGCCCTGGCGGTCGAACACCAGATCGTTCGGGCCCTTGAGCGGATGGTCGCCGCAGGCGGTGGCAAGCGTCTCCACCCGCCCGCTCTGCAGGTCGACGCGCTGGATCGAGCCACCGATATACTCCGCCGGCGACGGCGCGCCGGGCATCAAGACGCCGCGCAACGGCGCCCAGCTGAAGCCGCCGTTGTTGCAGATGTAGCATTTGCCGTCGGGGCCGATCGCGGCGCCGTTGGGGCCGCCGGGGATTTCCGCGATGGTCTCCTTGCTGCCGTCGGGCCAGACCCGCGTCAGCCTGCGGCCCCGGATTTCGACCAGCACCACCGAGCCATCGGGCATCGCCACCGGGCCCTCCGGGAATTCAAGACCCGACGCGATGACGCGAAGGTTGGACATCGAAGCCTCCCTCATTTTTCTTTTGGTATGGGCGAAATTCGTTGGCGGCGGCGAAGCCGCACGCGGCCCGGCCCGTTCGGGCGCGCCAGCCTAATCAAGCCCCGGCACGCTGCCAAGGGTTGCGGCCATGCACATGCGAGGGGAGTGACGTGAAGCTCTGCAGGTCGAGGCTGCGGCCGTGCGCCTCAGCCACCGGACGAGACGTTGGATCGGTGCCGTTCAACCAGCTGCCGTCGGAACGCGCGGTCGCGCTTCAAATACCACTCCCGGCTCATCGCCTGCTCGCGCGTGGCGAAGGTCTCGACATGCAGCACGACCCAACTGCGCCCGCGCGTCGAACGCGCGCCCTTGCCGGCATTGTGCTGGGCAACCCGGCGGGCGAGGTCGTTGGTCCAGCCGACATAGGTGACGTAGCGGCGCGCGTCGCCGCTGCCGAGCACATACACCACGTTGGCTGCGGCGGAATCGGAAGCCTCGCTCATGCGCCGGAAGCTAGAGCATTTTCGGGGTGACAGGAATCGCCGCCCGCCTGCCGACGCAACAAGGCCCGCGGCGATGCCGCGGGCCGACTTTCACCGACGATGGGCGGTGCTCAGAACAGCGAGGCGTACTGGGCGAGTCCCGCACGCGCGGCCATGTTGATCGCCACCTGCTTCTGGTGATCGTCGAGGGTCGCGATCAGCGGCGACATCGAGGGTGCCACGTGGCGCACGGCGGCTTCGTTGATCTCCGGCAGCCGGGCGAGGTGACGCAGCGCATTGGCCACCGCCGGCCAGTACTTTTCCTGGGCTGCGGTCAGCCGCAGCGCCGCGCGATAGCGTGCAATCGCCACCTCGCTGATCGCGACACGCCAGGCCGAGACATGTTGGCTGCCACCTTGGGGCGCTTCCTGCGCCGCCACCGGCGCACTGATGAATACAACAAGAAGTGCCAGAGCAAGATGAATTTGCCGCATCATTTACCGCCAGGTTGTGAGTGATCTGGTCCGCCGCGTATATGGGATATGTGACGGAAATGAGATTCAATTTTTGTTCCAGACCGGCAACCTGTGTGTTGAGGTTAAGTTCCGGCGATTTAGCGCTTAAGTGGTTCTGAGCCATGCGTTGCGGACGCGATCCGCGTGATATGTTGCATGGCTGTGGAGAATTCGATGATTCGGATTCCCGGGAGGTGCCCAAATCTGGGCAACTCCGGCCGGAATTGGGATGCTGGAGAACGAGACCCGGCTGCCGCTGAGCCGGTTGCCGGTGATGTCAACGTTTCGCATGCGGCCGTGGGCGCGCTGCCTTGATTCCGATCAACGCGCGATCGCGGCCGCAAGGCAGGTTTTCCCGCTACCGCGCGCAGAGGAGGCTGGTGATGAACGATTTCGTCGATGGCGACCGTTTCGAGGAGAACCTCGACACCCGCGCCTTGGTCGAGCGGCACTGGAAGGCGCTGGAAAGCGGCAATCTCGACACCGAGCACTGGTTCTACCATCATGACGCGGTGCTGGAGTATCCGCAGTCGGGGGAAGTGATCGTCGGCCGCGACAACATCAAGGCGAGCCGCGCCGCGGGGCCACCCCGCTGCATCGTCAAGGCGAAGACCGTGATCGGCCAGGACGACCTGTGGGTCACCGAATACACGCTGTCGCAGGACGGCAAGCTCGCTTTCGCCGTCAGCATCATGGAATTCCGTGACCGCAAGGTCAGCCGCGAAACGTTCTATTTCGCCGATCCGCTGCAGGCGCCGGCATGGCGGGCACAGTGGGCCCGCAAGCAGGCCTGACCGCAGGCGCCGTCAGACCGGCGCGTCGGCCAGCCCCACCGCCCACAGCGCGAAGGAATAGACCATGGCGACCTCGTCGAGCCGCTCGAAGCGGCCGGAGGCGCCGCCGTGGCCCGCATCCATGTTGGTTCGCAGCAGCACCGGGCCGCCGCCGGTCATGGTGGCGCGCAGCCGCGCCACCCATTTCGCCGGCTCCCAATAGGTCACCCGCGGATCGGTGAGGCCGGCCATGGCGAGGATCGCCGGATAGGGCTTGGCGGCGACGTTGTCGTAGGGCGAGTACGACAGGATGGTTCGGAACGCGGCCTCGTCCTCGATCGGGTTGCCCCATTCGGGCCATTCCGGCGGCGTCAGCGGCAGCGTGTCGTCGAGCATGGTGTTGAGCACGTCGACGAACGGCACCTCGGCGACGATGCCGGCGAACAATTCGCCGGCGCGGTTGGCGACCGCGCCCATCAGCATGCCGCCGGCGCTGCCGCCGTGCCCGACGATCCGCTTCGCCGAGGTATAGTTCGCCGCGATCAGCGCGCGGCCGGCGGCGACGTAATCGTCGAAGGTGTTGGTCTTTTTCTCGCGCTTGCCGTCGAGGTACCAGGCCCAGCCCTTGTCGGCGCCGCCGCGGATATGGGCGATGGCGTAGACGAAGCCGCGATCGACCAGCGACAGGCGGTTGGTCGAGAACGACGCCGGAATGGCGTGGCCGTACGAGCCGTAGCCGTACAGCAGCAGCGGCGCGCGGCCGTCGCGCGCGAGATCGCGGCGGTGCAGGATCGAGATCGGCACCTGCGCCCCGTCGGGGGAGGTCGCCATGATCCGCGTCGTGACGTAGCGCGCCGGATCGTGGCCCGACGGAACCTCCTGGCGCTTGCGCAGGGTGCGCGCCCGGCTCGCCATGTCGTAGTCGTAGGTCTCCGCCGGCGTCGTCATCGACGAATAGGAAAACCGCAGCGATGTGGTGTCGAATTCATAGCCGCCCAGCGTATCGAGCGAATAGGCGGCTTCCGCGAAGGCGATGGCGTGCTCGTCGCCGGTCGCAAGATCGCGGATGACGATCGAGGGCAGCGCGTCCTTGCGCTCGAGGCGGACCAGGTGGCCGGCATAGAGCTCGATGTCGAGCACGTAGATGCCGGCGCGGTGCGGGATCAGGTCACGCCAGGTCGCGCGTTCGGGGGACGCGAGCGGCGCGGTGACGATCTTGAAGTCGATGGCGCCGTCGGCATTGGTCAGGATGAAGAGCTCGTCGCCCCGGTCGGCCAGCGAATACTGCACGCCTTCCTCGCGCGCCGCGACCAGCCGCGGCGTAGCGTCGGCCGTGCCGAGGTCGATCAGCCGCTGCTCGGAGGTTTCGTGATCGCCGCCGGCGATGACGCAGTAGCGGCCGCTCGCGCTTTCGTGGATGTGGGTGAACCAGCCGGCGTCCTGCTCCTCATAGACCAGCACGTCGTCGGCCTGGGCGGTGCCGAGGCGGTGGCGATAGACCTGCATCGGGCGGTGGTTATCGTCGAGCTTGACGTAGTAGAAGGCTTTCGCGTCGGCCGTCCACACCACGCTGCCGTCGGTTTCCTCGATCTGGTCGGGCAGATCCTTGCCGTCGGCCCAGCGGCGGACGCGGATGGTGAAATATTCCGAGCCCCTGGTGTCGGCGCTCCACGCCTCCAGCGCGTGATCGGGCGAGTGGCGCGCGCCGCCGAACTGGAAGAACGCCGATTGCGCGGCGAGCGCGTCGCCGTCGAGCACCATCTCGGCCGCGCCGCCGCCGCGCGGCTCGCGGCCGATCAGCTGGTGCTGGCCGCCGTCGCGAAACTTGCGGAAATAGGCGAACGGCCCGTCCGGCGCCGGCACGCTGGAATCGTCCTCCTTGATGCGGCCGCGCATCTCGGCGACCAGCGCCTTCTGCAGCGCCGCGGTATGGCCGAGCACGCTCTCGGTATAGGCGTTTTCCGCCACCAGATGGGCGCGGATGTCGGAGGCCAGCGCGGAGGGGTCGTGCAGCACCTTCTGCCAGTTGGCGTCCTTGAGCCAGGCGTAATCGTCGGTGACGGTGATGCCGTGGCGGCTGACCGGGTGGGGACGGCGTTCGGCGGCGGGCGGAGAGGCGGGTGTGGCAGACGGCATGCGGGTTCCCGGTGGGAGGGATGACGCGAACTATATAGGCGCGATCGCGGAAATATCAGCCGAGAACGTCGGCGAACTGCTCCAGCGCGCGCAGCGCGAAGGTCCGCATGTTGGCCTGGCGATCGGAGCTGGCGGTCTCGATGGTCGAGACGCGCTCCACGGTGCCGGCCACGGCGAGGCAGGAATGGCCGGCCGGATCGCCGTAGCGGTTGCCGGTGGGACCGCTGGCGCCGGTCTCGCTCAGTCCCCAGCTGGCGCCGAGCAGGTCGCGGGCGCGGCGGGCGAGCAGCAGCGCATAGGGCTCGCTGGCGCCGCGCATGCCCTCCATTTCTTCCTTGGTGATGTTGACCAGCGCGGCGCGGGCGCGCGGCGTGTAGATCACGCCGCCGCCGCGAAAATAGGCCGAGGCCCCGGGCACGGCGAGCAGCGCCGCCGAAATCAGGCCGCCGGTGGACGATTCCGCGACGCCGACGGTTTCACCGCGGGCGGTCAGCCGCGCCGCGATCTTTTCCGCCAGCGGAATCAGGTCCTGCACGCCTCGATCTCCTTCGCTTGGGCCGCGGTGGCGCCGCGGCAGGCCGGCCGCTACTTGTCCTTCTTGTGCTTGCGGGCCTTCTTCTTCTTGCCGTTGCCGTCAGCGTCGTCGAGATCGCCCTCGGCCTGCGCGGCCGCGCTGGCTTCCGCGTCGGCGATCTCCTGGGCCTGGCGGTCGCGCAGGTCCTGCTCGAGGCGCTCGCGCTCTTCGCGCTCGCGCGTCTCGCGGTAGTTTTCCCATTCCCTAAAGATCAGATGCAGCCAGGGCACGATGTCCTCGATCGGCGGCAGCGTCCCGGCCGGGCCCCGCGGCCCCGCTTCGCCACGCGGTCCCTGCGCGCCGGCCGGCCCCTGCGGCCCGGCCGGACCACGTGGTCCGGCTTCGCCGCGCGGGCCCTGGACGCCGGGCTTGCCCTGCGGGCCAGGCGCGCCATGCTTGCCCTGGGGGCCTTCCTTGCCGCGCAGGCCATCGGGACCGCGCTTGCCCAGATGACCCTGCGGTCCGGGGCGGCCCGGCGCGCCCGGGCGACCGGTCGGTCCCCTCGGTCCCGGCTTGCCCTGTGGTCCGGGTTTGCCGGGAGGGCCCTGCCGACCCTGCCGTTCGGTTCTGCTGTCGTCAGCCACGAGCACCCTCCGCGTCCTGCTTTGAGGTTCCTCTTAGCAGACGCGCGATGACGGGTACAATTCGGCGCAAGTCGTGAAGTGGGGACAACGGCGTCGTGCGGACGAGATCGCGGCGCCTTTCCGCGCTGCCGCGCAGCACGGTGCCGCAACCTGCAAGCGCCAATGAGAGGCGGCGAGGGCATTGCCCCTGCCGCCCCGCGTCGGGTGGACGAACCGGGCGCGGGGAACCCGCGAAGGGATAGGCGAGGCAATTGTCTTGCGGCAAGCTGGCGCGCAGCGACCGCAAGCACCCGATGGAGGCCACCATGTGCCGCAACATCAAGACGCTGTTCAACTTCGAGCCGCCGGCGACCGAGGACGAGATCCACGCCTCGGCGCTGCAGTTCGTCCGCAAGCTGTCCGGCTTCAACAAGCCGTCGCAGGGCAACGCGGAGGCGTTCGACCGCGCGGTGCTCGAGGTCAGCGACGCGGCACGACGCCTGCTCGCGTCGCTGCATTCGCATGCACCGGCGCGCGACCGCGCGGTGGAGGCGGAGAAGGCGCGGGAACGGTCGCGGGCGAGATTTGGGTCATGACAGGAGGGCGCCGAACCAGCGCGCAGGGCGGGTCCGGCTCATTGCCGCCCGCCCTGCACCGTGCGTGAACGTCAGAACGTGCAGTGGTGGTGCCGCAGCATGTGATCCTTGACGGCGAGCGCGGCGGCGAAGGTGTGGACCGGCTTGGTCATCACCCGGTAGTCCGACGGCCACGGCTGGGTCGGGATGCCTTCGTCCCACACCTGGCAGAAGCCGGTGCCGTCCCAGCGGATGACCCGGAACGGGTCGGCCTTCACCGGGGTTGCGACCGCGAGCGCAGTGGCGACGAGGCCGGCGGCAGTACACAAAAGCGAAATGCGACGCATGGAATGCTCCTTGGGCAATGATGAAGAGGACTGCGCCTCCTGCGAAGATTTCGGGGAGGCGGGGCGCACGATTTCCCGCGCCCCGCACACTGAGTGTCGGGAGCGCGCGAGCAGGTTCAAAGACGCGTTGAAGAGACGGGCCGCGCCGCGCCGATCGGCTACATGCGCTTCTCGAACCAGTGATGGGCGTAAGGCTCGTCGTTGAAGGCGGCGACCTCGCGGTAGCCCTCCCCGCGGTAGAGCGCCTGCGCCTCGGCAAGGGTGCGGTTGGTCTCCAGCCGCAGCGTCGTCAGGCGCCAGCTGCGCGCCGTCGCCTCGAGCGTCTGCAACACCTTGCGCGCGACGCCGCAGCCGCGCGCGGCGGGCGCGGTCCACATCCGCTTGATCTCGCCGGTGGTGCGGTCGATGCGCCGGAGCGCGCCGCAGCCCACCGCCGCGCCGTCGAGCCGCGCCACCACGAAGACGCCCGCCGGCGGGATCATCTCGGCGTCGGGCGCGGGGTTGCTCTTCGCCGGATCGAAGCCGGTCTCGAACCGGGCCGCCAGCTCCCCGAAATACTGATTGAGGCACCAGCGCGCATCGGCGCCGGTCGGCGCCTCGACCCGCACCTCGACCGCACGGATCAGGTGTTCGACCTCGGCCATCGCCGCGATCAGCCGCTCGCGGCCGGCCGCCCCCAGCGGGCTCAGCATCGACTGCGCGAGGCGGTCGGAGAGGCGGTCATAGGTCGCGAGTTCGGCGCGGCCCTTGGCGGTGAGTTCGACCCGCCGCAATCGGCCGTCGTCGGGGGCCTTGCGGACGCGGATCAGGCTCTGGGTTTCAAGCGAGCGCAGCAGCCGGCTCAGGTAGCCGGAGTCGAGCCCGAGCCGGGCGCGCAGCGCGCGCACCTCCGCGCCGCCGGTGCCGATCTCGTAGATCAGCCGGGCCTCGCCGAGCGGCCGGCCACGGCGCAGGTAGTCGTGGTCGAGCGCGCCGACCCGCTGCGTGATCAGGCGGTTGAAGCGGCGGACCTGCTGGATCTGGCGGGCGTCCATTCCCTGACTTTAGTCAGAGATCTTGCGGAGGCAAGGGGCGGGGTACCCGTCTTGGTGGGGAGCACGACTGCAATTCGGCTACACCCGTGGGCCTGACCTGCGGGTCCGCGCTTTGACCCCGACACCGCAAACTGAAGAATCGCTCGCGTCGGGATGACCGGATCTCAGCGAGATGTCCGGCGACGTAATCGTTCTTGCAGGCATCTTAGACAATATGCAATGCCTCACAGTTGCGGTAGCATAGAACTACATCAAAAGCGCAAGAAGGGATGTTTGTTCGACGGAGATAATAGAGAATTGGAAAGGGAGGGGTTGGTTTGCGCGTGATCCGAACGGAAATGTATTTCGATCCCTTGCAGCTTGAGTGGCCGCTAGTGGAAGCGCTCTTCGGTAATCCAGGGATCTCTGTTGCGTTTTTCGGGATGAAAACCGACGGAACTGAGCTGGAACGACTCGGCATTCTGTCGGTCTTGGCGAATGGCCGTAAGGTGGACGACGCGATCATTCGCGCGTTCATCGATCAATCACTCCTGAATGAAGCTGTGCACGGCTTTTTGGGAGGCATTCGGCTTGAGGCAGGGGGCCCCGAGACCAACCCGAGCGCGGTAGCCTACGTTCTTGATCAGTTAATTGTTATCGAAAATTCCCCGCCCGAAGGGGTGCCTTTTGCTAGCCTCATCAAGGGAGCATCCGCGGCGACCATCGGTGCCTACGTCGGCGTGCATGCGGCGGATGGGAATTTACTCCTCTTCCTAACCGTTCCGGCCGGAATCTTGGTGGTTGGCTCAGCCATTGCCGTAACCAACGCGATCAACCAGGGGCTCAACAAGGCCGTAGAGCGGATTTCTAAGCGAAAGCCGGGTCGACGTAAGTAACTTTCGTGCGGCGAGTTAACGGCTCGTCACGCAGCGTGTCGACACCCGGACAGCCGTGCGGCAAAGGCGGAAAAGGCCGAACGCGGGCGCGGCGCAGGTAGTCGTCGTCGAGCGTACCAACCCGGCGGATGTGATCAGGCAGTTGAGGCGGTTGGATTTGCCAGATATTGTTGGCGTTCGTTCCCAGGCTTTTGTCAGGGATCGTGCGGAGGCAAAAGTGGGTGGATGGTGCGGCCATAGATCCACTACCGGGCGTTACCCATTTTGGTTTATTGCTTCGCGTCCCATTCGTTGCTTGCTAGTCTCGGCGAAAATGCCAGCAAATTCTTGTCGTCCTTGTTTCTCTGTTTCATATGGATTGCGAATATCGTAAAGCTTCGCGAGGAGTTTGACTTGCTCTTTGGATATTTTGTCTTAACGGCGCTTCTTCTTTCGGATTCTGGCAAGAGTAACAGTATGTACTCTTGCTCGTATCTTTTTTCCTGATCCCTCTTTGCTCTGAGATGATCACCCAATGTGTTTGCTTGGCGGGGTGAGCCTGCCAGGACAAATGTTAGAGCAACTTTATCGAATAATATCGTTCCGTCATGGGCGCGCTGGTCGGAAAGCAGCATGCGTTGTAGTTGACGAAGAAGTTTCTGAATCTCTCTCGCGGCCTCCCCGGACATGCCGCGAAATACGGAAAAGAGTCGAAATATAGAGGCGTCTCCGGACGAAACGATCTGGTCGACGAGATCGTCGACAACATCAACGCCAAACTTCAGCACCAGCTTTTTGGATTGGATTCCCCCGATGTGGTAGTCGGCGTCGATATGTTGCCCAATGCCGTCGTCTATGTGGAGTGACCTGCCCCTGCCGATTTCCTCCAGATGAAGTTAGAGTCCGGCCCTGTGAAGGACGGACCAATGAAGCGAACCAGGTTTACGGAAGAGCAGATTATCGGCGTGCTGCGCGAGCATGAGGCGGGGGCGAAAGCCGCCG
>JARLJA010000109.1 GCA_031291445.1 Xanthobacteraceae bacterium
CGTTGCCGCCCGCTTCTTGGCCGGCGCGGGCTTGCCTGCGCCCTGGTCGGCGGCCGGTGCCGGCGCCGCCTCGGCCGGCGCCGGCGTGCCGGTCGGCGTATCGTCGGTTTCGACCGTGTCGATCTGCTGCTGCTTCTCGATCGAGCGCAGCTTGACGACGTTCTTCTGATGCTGGTCGTAGGTTTCCGAGAAGGCGTGGCCGCCAGTGCCGTCGGCGACGAAGAACAGGTCCCGGGTCCGCGCCGGATTGGCGGTCGCCTCGAGCGACGCACGCCCCGGATTGGCGATCGGACCGGGCGGCAGGCCGTCGATCACGTAGGTGTTGTAGGGCGACGGCTGCTGGATCTCGCTGCGCTTGATCGGGCGCCCCAGGGTGCCCTTGCCGCCGACCAGGCCGTAGATGATGGTGGGGTCGGACTGCAGCTTGATCTTCTGCCGCAGGCGGTTGGTGAAGACCGCGGCGACGCGGCTGCGCTCGTCGGCGCGACCGGTCTCCTTCTCCACGATGGACGCCAGCGTGACCAGTTGCTCGGGCGTCTTCAGCGGGATATCGGGATTGCGCCGCTCCCAGACCTCCGCCAGCACGCGGCGCTGCGCCTGCTGCATGCGCTGGATCACCTGGTCGCGGGTGGTGCCGCGCGGAAACTTGTAGGTCTCCGGCAGCAGCGTTCCCTCCCGCGGCAGCTCCTTGATCTGGCCGGTGAGGATATCGTTCTCGAGCAGTCGCGCGACGATCTGCTCGGAGGTCAATCCCTCGGGTATCGTGAACGCGTGCTGCACCACCTTGCCGTCGACGATGGTGCTGATCACGTCGCGCATGCTGGCGTTCTTCTGAAACGCGTACTCACCCGATTTCAGATCGGCCCGCGCCTTCAGGGCGATCACAGCCCCGAAAAACGCCCAGCGGTTGTTCTCGATCACGCCTTCGCGCAGCAGGATGTCGGCAATGTCGCCCATGCCCGACCGGGCGGGAATGTTGACGACCTTGTCTTCCTGGAGCGGTCCGGGTGCTTCGATCTTCTGCCGGCCGTAGATATAGATGCCGCCGAGCCCCAGCATGGCGACCAGCACGATCGTGATGATCGCATTTCCGGCGACGACGAACGGGTTGCGCGCCCGGGCCGAACGCTTTGGCGGCGGAGGAAGCTGTTCGGGCTCCAACGCGGCGCGCGGGCTCTTCGGCGAAATGGGCGGTCTTTCACTCATCCATGCAATCCGAATGCTGCTGACGGTTTCCGAAAGCGGATACCGTCATCGTTCTCCTCGCGGTCATGCCCCGGATCTCGATCGGACATCGGCAGGCCCACACCGGCGCGTCTCACCGCTTCGATACCGTCGTTCGACACCGCCCGCGAACGGCTCCGTGCGGGCCGCGGGCGCGTTTCCGGGCGCTGCGCCCCCGCTCGCTCCGAGGAGTTGAAACCGGGATACGCCGGGGCCCGATTCCCACTTCCGTCAGTCGTCCGCCGAGCAGGACCAGGACCAGGACCGGCGCAGACACAAGGCCAAATTCATCGTAACCGGCGCATCCCAGAAATCATCGTGGAATATGGCAAAACATTGAAGCAATCTTGTGCCCGGATCAATGGACGACACGCTGCAGGATCAGCGACGCGTTGGTGCCGCCAAATCCGAACGAATTCGACAGGACGACATTGATCTCCCGGGGCCTGGACTTGAGCGGGACGAGGTCGATGGAGGTGTCGACCGACGGATTGTCGAGATTGATGGTGGGCGGCGCGACGTTGTCGCGGATGGCCAGGACCGAGAAAATCGCCTCCGCCGCGCCAGCCGCGCCCAGAAGATGGCCGATCGAGGATTTGGTCGACGACATCGAGACCCGCGACGCGGCATTTCCGAGCAGACGCTGCGCGGCGGCGAGTTCGATCTCGTCGCCGAGCGGCGTCGACGTCCCGTGCGCATTGATGTAGTCGAGGTCGGCCGGCGCCAGCCCGGCGCGCTTGAGGGCCGCGGCCATGCAGCGATAGGCCCCGTCCCCGTCAGTCGACGGCGCGGTGATGTGGTGCGCGTCGCCGGACAGGCCGTAGCCGACGACCTCCGCGTAGATCCTGGCGCCGCGCCGCTTCGCGTGCTCGTATTCCTCGAGCACGACGACGCCGGCGCCCTCGCCCATGACGAAGCCATCGCGGTCCTTGTCATAGGGCCGCGAGGCCTTTTCGGGCCGGTCGTTGAAACCCGTGGACAGCGCGCGAAGCGCGCAAAACCCGGCCATCGAGAGCCGGCTGATGGGCGACTCCGTTCCACCCGCAACCATGACGTCGGCATCGCCGAGCGCGATAAGCCGGCTGGCATCGCCGATGGCGTGGGCGCCCGTCGAGCACGCGGTGACCACGGAATGATTGGGGCCCTTCAGGCCGTGCTCGATCGAGACGAAGCCCGACGCCAGATTGATCAGCCGCCCGGGAATGAAGAACGGCGACACCTTGCGCGGGCCGCGCTCCTTCAGCACGATGGAGGCTTCCGCGATGCCGGTGAGACCGCCGATTCCCGAGCCGATCAGCGTGCCGGTCGCGCAGCGATCTTCCTCGGTCGACGGATGCCAGCCGGCATCGTCGAGGGCCTGGCGTGCCGCGCCCATCGCGAAGATGATGAAGTCGTCGACCTTGCGCTGGTCCTTCGGCTCCATCCAGTGATCGGGGTTGAAGGTGCCAGCGCTGCCGTCGCCGCGCGGCACGCTGCAAGCGATCTGGCTGGGGAGATCCGAGACATCGAAGGATTGAATCTTCGACGCCCCGCACTCGCCATTGAGGATCCGCTTCCAGGAGACCTCGACACCGCAGCCGAGGGGCGAAACCAGGCCGAGGCCCGTGACGACGACCCGTCTCATGTTGTCAGCTCCCGACCGGGCCGCGGCCAATATACCGTGCGCCGGCGGGCCGATCGATCGGCCTCCCCGGCGCCGGCCTCCCCTCGCGCGATCTCAGCTCTTGGCGTTCTTTTCGAGAAACTTGGTGGCGTCGCCCACCGTCAGGATCGTTTCCGCGGCGTCATCGGGAATTTCGCAGCCGAACTCTTCTTCAAAGGCCATCACGAGCTCGACCGTGTCGAGGCTGTCGGCACCGAGGTCGTCGATGAAGCTTGCATTGTCGACAACCTTCTCGGGCTCGACACCAAGGTGTTCGACCACGATCTTCTTAACCCGCTCGCCAATCTCGCTCATTTCAACCTCGTGTTTGTTCCATGGGATTTAGCCGCAATGCGGCAAAAACCACCGGGTACGTCAACTCGTCAAAAGCCCTGCTGCCAGTTCCGCGCATTCCGTCGCGGGCGCAAGGCATCCCGCTTGGCCTGGATACGGCGACCGGTTCGGCCACGGCAATATACAGGCTTTTGGTTTCCTGCAATGGCGATCTTGTCCCCCACCCGACGCCGCCCGGTTAGCACACTTCCCGGCGCTTAGCCAGCCGACGAGGCCGCCCGGATCTTGCGCTCGATGCCGCCAGCCCCCTCAAATCATTGCCATTCCACCGTTGACGTGCAGCGTCTGGCCGGTCACGTAGGACGCCTCGTTGGACGCCAGATAGACTGCCGCCGCGGCGATGTCGTCGGGCGACCCGAGCCGCGCCGCGGGAACGCGCGACAGCACCGCCTCGCGCTGCTTTTCGTTGAGAGCGTCCGTCATCGGGGTGGCGATGAATCCCGGGGCGATGCAGTTCGCCGTGACGTTGCGCTTGGCATATTCCTGCGCCAGCGACTTGATCATTCCGATCAGGCCGGCCTTGGACGCGGCGTAGTTGCCCTGGCCGGGATTGCCGGTCACGCCCACCACGGAGGTGATCGCGATGATCCGGCCGAAGCGCTTGCGCATCATCAGCTTGGTCGCGGCGCGGGCGAGCCGGAAGGTCGCCGTGAGGTTGACGTCGATCACCGTGGCCCAGTCCTCGTCGCGCAGCTGCACGAACAGGTTGTCGCGCGTGATGCCGGCGTTGCTCACCAGAATGTCGAGCTGTCCCATGGCCTGTTCGGCTGACGGGACAAGCGCCTCGACTTCCTCGGCGTTCGCCAGATTGCACGGCAGAACGTGGACCCGGTCCTTGAGCTCCGACGCGAGCTGATCCAGCACTTCGCGCCGGGTGCCCGAAATCGCCACGGTGGCGCCCTGGTGATGCAAGGCCCTCGCAATGGCGCCCCCGATTCCGCCGGTGGCGCCGGTCACCAGCGCCGTCCTGCCCGTCAGATCAAACATCGGTTTCCCCTCGCAGCCATGGATGTCGGTTCGCGTTCGGGCCGGGTTTGCCGCAATCCGGAGCCGTTCGTCAATGTCCGTATGGTTTGCTCACCGCCACTGTTCCGGGCCGCCCGCCCACGCGCTGCGGCATGCCGACGCGGAATCGCTGCAATTGCCTCGCCGGGCCGGGCCTCGCTATGGTTGGCCAACCCGGTTGGGCCGGAGCGAACCGAGCGGAAAATGCGCTATCGAACCACCATACAGTCCGAAAGCTTCGTCTTCGAGGACCTCAGGCAGGTGATGGCCTGCGCGAGCCCGGCCCGGTCGGGTGACAGCCTCGCCGGGATCGCTGCGACCACCGCCCGGCAACGGGTCGCCGCGCGCTACGTGCTCGCCGATACGCCGCTCGAGCAGTTTCTCACCGAGGCACTGGTTCCCTACGAAGACGACAACATCACCCGCCTGATCATCGACAGCCACGACGCCGGCGCCTTTGCGCCGGTCTCGGCCCTCACGGTCGGGGCGTTTCGGGACTGGCTGTTGTCGGAACACGCCAGCCCCGCGCGCCTCGCCGCCCTGGCGCCGGGCCTGACGCCGGAAATGGTCGCCGCGGCCTCCAAGCTGATGCGCAACCAGGACCTGATCGCGGTGGCGCGCAAGTGCGAGGTGGTCACGCGCTTCCGCGACACCATCGGGCTTGCCGGCCGCCTCGCGGTGCGGCTGCAACCCAATCACCCGGCCGACGATCTGCGCGGCATCGCGGCGTCGACGCTGGACGGCCTGCTGATGGGCGCCGGAGACGCGGTGATCGGCGTCAATCCGGCGTCCGACAGCCTGCCGGCGCTCGGCGACATGCTGCGCATGCTCGACGAAATGATCCAGCGCTTCGACATACCGACCCAGAGCTGCGTGCTGGCCCACGTCACCCAGACGCTGCGGCTGATCGCGGGCGGAGCCCCCGTCGACCTCGTCTTCCAGTCGATCGGCGGCACCGAGAAAAACAACCTGTCGTTGGGGGTGACGATCGATGTGCTCGACGACGCGCGCGCCGCGGCGCTTGCGCTGAACCGCGGCAGCATCGGCACCAACGTGATGTATTTCGAAACCGGCCAGGGCAGCGCGCTGTCGGCGGACGCCCATTTCGGCGTCGATCAGCAGACCTGCGAGGCCCGTGCCTACGCGCTGGCGCGGCGCTACCAGCCGCTGCTGGTCAACACCGTGGTCGGCTTCATCGGGCCGGAATATCTCTATGACGGAAAGCAGATCATACGGGCCGCGCTCGAGGACCACTTCTGCGGCAAGCTGCTCGGCCTGCCGATGGGCTGCGACGTCTGCTACACCAACCACGCCGAAGCCGACCAGGACGACATGGACACCCTGCTGGTCCTGCTCGGCGCCGCCGGCGTCAATTTCGTCATGGGTGTCCCGGGGGCCGACGACGTGATGCTCAACTATCAGAGCACCTCGTTCCACGACGCGCTGTTCGTCCGCGAGACGCTGAACCTCGGGCGCGCGCCGGAATTCGAGGCCTGGCTGCAACGAATGCGGATTTCCGACGCGGCCGGGCGGCTGCTGCCGCCGGCATCGAACCCGCTGCGCGGCGGGATGGCCGCCCTCACGGCACTGTCGTCATGACGAAGCCGCCCGTCACCGACAGCCCGTGGAGCGAGTGGCGCGCCTCGACGCCGGCGCGAATCGCGCTCGGCCGGGCCGGCAATGGCATGCCGACCGACGAAGTCCTGCACTTCAGCTGGTCCCACGCGCTCGCCCGCGACGCCATTCACGCGGCGCTCGACGTCGCAGCGCTCGAAGCCGCGCTCCGCCAGCAACACTGGGACGTACTCCGGGCCCGCAGCCGCGCCGGCGACCGCGGCACCTACCTGCGCCGCCCCGACCTCGGCCGCAGCCTCGATCCGCGCGACGCCGACATGCTCCGCGCCACGCCGCGGCAGCCCTGCGATCTCTGCTTCGTGGTCGGTGACGGATTGTCGGCGCTGGCCGTGGCTCGCCACGCCGCGCCGCTGCTCGGCGCCATGCGGCCGCTGCTGGCGCCCGGCCTCACGGTGGCGCCCATCGTCGTGGCCGAACAGGCGCGGGTCGCGCTGGTCGACGAGATTGCCGAGCTGATGCGGGCGCGGCTGGCGGTCATCCTGATCGGCGAGCGCCCGGGTCTCAGTTCGCCCGACAGCCTTGGCATCTATCTCACGCACGCGCCGTTTGCCGGGCGGGCCGACGCCGACCGCAACTGCATCTCCAACGTCCGCGCCGAAGGGCTGAGCTACGCCGCCGCGGCATTCAAGCTGAGCTGGCTGATCGACCAGGCGCTGCGGCGCGGCCTGACCGGCGTCGCACTCAAGGACGATAGCGACAGCGCGCTCGCGCTGCGGGGCGCGGCGGTCGCCGCCGTGGCGACGCCGCGGCAGCCGTAAGGTCAGCCGCGGGCGGCGGCGATGGCGTCCTTCGCCGCGGCGCCGTCGCCGGGCGCCCCCACCGCCCTGGCGCCCCGGCCCGCCGCCCTCCGC
>JARLJA010000110.1 GCA_031291445.1 Xanthobacteraceae bacterium
ACCTGGAACACGTTCTTCGCAATATCCAGCCCAATTGTGCTAATCTTGTTCATGGACGGCTCCCTCGTCTGAGATCTTCAACGACCTCATTCTGGCACACTGATGCCGTTGGGGGCCGTCCACCCCATCATTCCGGGGCGGCGCGAAGCGCCGAGCCCGGAATCCATAGCCACATGCGTGAATTTAAGTCTGGACGCGGGTTTTTGCCGGCGCCGCCATTTATGTCTGCTAAAGGGGCTATGGATTCCGGCCTCGCCGCCCTTCGGGCGCCGCGCCGGAATGACGAACTGCACCAAGGACAGCGCCCGTGGATCCGCACGTCGATTCCCTGATCGCCAAGATCAGGTCGCTCGAGGGCGAGCTTGCCATCCGCAGGACCAGGCTGAACTTCAAGCTGGATGACGGCCGCGCCCGCTTCGAGCAGGAAATCCTGCAGGCGCACCGCGCGCTGCGAACCGGCGTCGTGCGCTACGTCCTGGACGCCGGGTTCCTGCACGTCGTCACGTCGCCGGTGATCTATGCATTGATCTTTCCGCTCGCCCTGCTCGATGTTGTCCTGACGGTCTATCAGGCGGTCTGCTTTCCGGTGTACGGCATCGAGAAGGTCCGCCGCCGCGACTATCTGATCTTCGACCGCTACCAGCTCGCCTACCTGAACATTCTGCAAAAGATCAATTGCGCCTATTGTTCCTATGCCAATGGCCTGTTGGCCTACGCGCGGGAGATCGCTGGCCGCACCGAGAAATACTTCTGCCCGATCAAGCATGCGCGCCGCGTGATCGCGGCGCATGCGGGCTACGATGCGTTCAAGGAGTTCGGCGACGCCGAGGGCTTTCGCAGGCGCTGGGAGGGCGGCGGGGAGGCGCAGAAGTGAATGTGTCATTCCGGGGCGCGCGCAACGCGCGCGAGCCCGGAATCCATATCCACAAACGTCAGTTTGAGTCTGGACGCGGGTTTTTGCCGGCGCCGCCATCTACTTCTGCTGCAGGGGGGATGGATTCCGGGTTCGCGCGTTGCACGCGCGCCCCTGAATGACGAAGCCACGCACTCCAGCGCCCGCTGGACCTAATCGTCCCGCGCCAGGATGTCGATCTTCTGCACCGTCTCGACCCGGTGGAAAGGCTTCAGCAATTCGCTCAGCTCGGGATCGGCGTTCAGCCACGCGCCCCAGTCGTCGAGCAGGTTGTCGATCAGCAGCACGTCCGGCGGCATGCGCCTGATGTCGTCAATCAGGCGCGCGCGCTCCTCTGCCTCATAGGTCGCGAACCGCGCGCGGGTGGTTTCGTCGAGGGCACGCTCGCGGCCGATGCGCGCCACGAACTCGTGGACCCAGAGGTCCTGCTGGCCGGACACCCAGGTGCCGTTCACGGCGCGGACCAGCGGGTGGCCGATCGAGGCTTCGCCGGTCAGGATCAGGATGCGGGGATGCGGACCGAGCCGCGCCACCGGCGCGATCAGCGCCCCGGCATCGGAGGTGTCGTTCATCCAGGTCGCGCCGCCGACGAACAGCACCACCGCCAGCGCCATGGCGCCGGCGCGCAGCGGACGCGCTCCCCTGGCCGGCGTCGGCAGGCCGGCGATGGCGAAGGCGAGCGCAATCAGCGCCAGCGCGATCATCGGATAGGATTGATAGGCCCAGCCCTTCTGCTGCAGGGCATAGGCCGCTGCGAAGCCCGCGGATTCGGCGGTGATGACGGCGACCGGCAGGCCCGCCCAGCCGAACGGCCGCAGCACCAGCGCCAGCACCAGCGCCGCCAGCCACACCGCGACGCCGGGGCTGGCGACGAGCTCGGCGAACGGCCGCTTCATCGGGATGTAGATGTCGCGCACCATCGGATAGACGGTGGTGAAGTAGTCCGGATACGCGACGGCGGTGAATGCACCATAGAGCGCGACGAGCACCGCCGCGATCAGGTGCTCGGGGGCGAACAGCACGCGCCAGGAGCGGGCATGGAGCGCGGCGGTGACGATGCCGGCGCCGATCCCGAGCACGAAATACGGCTTGAAGGCGAGGGTGATGGCGCAGCCGAGGCTTGCCGCTGCCACCGCCCAGGCCGGCAGCGCCGCGCCATTGCCGCGGGCGACGAGGGCGGCAAGCGCCGGCAGCAGCGCGATCAGGGCAAGATGCTCGCGCTGGCTGAAGGTCTGCATCGGCAGGATGGCCAGCACCGCCACGGTGAAGATCGCCACCGGCCAGGCGCGGGCGGGGTCGATCGCAAAGGTGCGCCGCGCGATGGCGATCGTGACCAGCATCGAGGCCGCGATCGCGGCGAAGGTCAGGACGTCGATCACGGTCTCGGCGCGGACATGGAGCGCGCGGCCGAGCACCAGCCCCGGCAGATAGGCCAGCATCGCGATCGGCGGGTTGGTCTCGATCACGTCGCGGTAGAGCGCCTGTCCGGCCAGCACCTTCTCGCCCACGGTGAGCAGCCAGCTGACGTCGGTGTTGGCGACCACCACCTGGCGCAGCGCGACGGCCGCCGCGACCACGGCCGCCAGCACCAGCCAATTGCGGCCGGTGGCGGCATCGACGCCGGGAGAGGCCTGGGCGAGCGGCTGAGACGTGGGATCCATGGGCGTTTCCGGCGGCCGGGCGGTATCTTGCCGCCGCCGGCCGTCGTGGAAGCCTATGGGGCCGCCGTTAATTTTCCGCTGTCGGTCTGGGTTGGGTCCGTCATGGCCGGGCTTGACCCGGCCATCCACGCTTTGCTCCAAATTCAGGCGCTTAAGATTAAGCGTGGACCCGCGGGTCAAGCCCGCGGGTGACGACCTTCAATACCCTTCCACCTGCGTCCGGAATGCCCTAAACGACGGCGCAACGTTTACCCGTCGTCCTGAGGTGGCCGCGCATTGCGCGGCCCTCGAAGGGAGACGGCCCAGGCCGTTCATCCTTCGAGACTCGCCGCGGACGCGGCTCGCCCCTCGGGGTGACGGCCCAAGTCAATCAACCTGGAATGCTCCCCCACCCATGATCCGTCTCGACACCATCAGCAAGCAGAACGGCCACCACCTGCTCTTCATCGAAGCCTCCGCATCGCTGCTGCGTGGCGAGAAGGTCGGCCTGGTCGGCCCCAACGGCGCCGGCAAGTCGACCCTGTTCCGGATGATGACCGGCCAGGACCAGCCGGACGAAGGCCAGGTCTCGATCGATCGCGGCGTCACCATCGGCTACTTCAGCCAGGACGTCGGCGAGATGGCCGGGCGCAGCGCGGTCGCCGAGGTGATGGACGGCGCCGGCCCGGTCAGCGGCGTCGCCGCCGAGCTCAAGGAGATCGAGACCGCCATGGTCGACCCGGAGCGCATCGACGAGATGGACGCGATCCTGGAGCGCTACGGCGAGGTCCAGGCTCGCTTCGAGGAGCTCGACGGCTACGCGCTGGAGGCGCGGGCGCGCGAGGTGCTGGCGGGGCTCGGCTTCAGCCAGGAGATGATGGAGGGCGACGTCGGCAAGCTCTCCGGCGGCTGGAAGATGCGGGTCGCGCTCGGCCGCATCCTCTTGATGCGCCCCGACGCCATGCTGCTCGACGAGCCGAGCAACCATCTCGATCTCGAAAGCCTGATCTGGCTCGAGCAGTTTCTGAGGGGCTACGAAGGCGCGCTGCTGATGACCTCGCACGATCGCGAGTTCATGAACCGCATCGTCACCAAGGTGGTGGAGATCGACGGCGGCACGCTCACCGAATATTCCGGCGATTACGAGTTCTACGAGCAGCAGCGGGCGCTCAACGAGCGCCAGCAGCAGGCCCAGTTCGAGCGCCAGCAGGCGATGCTCGCCAAGGAGATCAAGTTCATCGAGCGCTTCAAGGCGCGCGCCTCCCACGCCGCGCAGGTGCAGAGCCGGGTCAAGAAGCTGGAGAAGATCGACCGCGTCGAGCCGCCGCGCCGCCGCGAGACCATCGCCTTCGACTTTCCGCCGGCGCCGCGCTCCGGCGAGGACGTCGTCAGCCTGAAGGGCGTGCACAAGGGCTACGGCAGCCGCCGGATCTACGATGGCCTCGATTTCCAGATCCGCCGCCGCGAGCGCTGGTGCGTCATGGGCGTCAACGGCGCCGGCAAGTCGACGCTCCTGAAGCTGGTCGCCGGCGCCACCGAGCCCGACGACGGCGCGGTCGCGCTCGGCGGCAGCGTCAAGATGGGCTATTTCGCCCAGCACGCCATGGAACTGCTCGACGGCGAGAGCACGGTGTTCGAGGATCTCGATCACGCCTTTCCGCAGGCCGGGCAGGGCTCGCTGCGCGCGCTCGCCGGCGCCTTCGGTTTTTCCGGCGACGACGTCGAGAAGAAGTGCCGGGTGCTGTCGGGCGGCGAGAAGGCGCGGCTGGTGATGGCGAAGATGCTGTACGACCCGCCCAACTTCCTGGTGCTGGACGAGCCGACCAACCATCTCGACCTCGCCACCAAGGAGATGCTGATCACGGCGCTCGCGCAATACGAGGGCACCATGCTGTTCGTCTCCCACGACCGCCACTTTCTCGCCGCGCTGTCCAACCGCGTGCTGGAGCTGACGCCTGAAGGCATCCACCAGTACGGTGGCGGCTACACCGAATACGTCGCCCGCACCGGGCAAGAGGCGCCGGGACTGCGGAGCTGAGGGGGCGCGCAGCAAACATGAGGTGTCATTCCGGGGCGCCCGCGTCAGCGGGCGAGCCCGGAATCCATAACCACCAGTCTCGGTTGTCGAGGTCGGGACGCGGACTGTCGTTGGCGCGGACGTGATGAGCCCATTTCATCCGCAGGGGTTATGGGTTCCGGGCTCGCGCCGCTTTGCGGCGCGCCCCGGAACGACAAGATCTCTTTCCCCTCACAGCTCCGTCACGCCGCGCTCGCGCACCACTTTGCAATAGGCGGTGTCGACGATCGCCGCGCCGTTCTGCATCAGGTGCCGGTCCAGCACGATCGGTCCGGCGCCGTTCGCCAGCACCAGCCGGTCGATGGTGATGGTGCGGCTGTCGTCGCTGTTGCGCTCGGTCACTTCAATGACGGCAAGCGCCAGCGCCGGCCACTGCGCCGCCCGCGCGCCGATGCTGAGGCCCCGCGTGTCGACGCGCACCGGCGTGCCGGAGGGCGGCAGCGCACCGACCCGCTCGGTCAGCCGCGCGGTCCAGGTGGTGAGCGCGTGGTTGAAGCGCCACCATGCGCCGCCGACCACGACGCCGGCGCAGACGGTTCCGGTGAGGATCACCTTGATGCGGTCGGGAGACGGCGCCGCCGCCAGCCCACCAATGAGAATGGCGAGCCCGAGCGCGATGCCCAACGCCGCCATGATCCCGAAATGGCGCCGCAGCCCGGCCCGGTAGGCCCGCGAGGCCTCGTCCGGCGGCAGCACCGCGCCCTCGACCGCGGCGGTTGCCGCGCGCGTCTCGACCGCCCGCAGGTCCCCCGCGCCCAGGTGGTCGCGCCGCTTGCCGTTGACCGTGATCTCCATCGTCCCCCTCCCGGTGGGGTCGCCGCCACGCCGCCCGGGTACGCCGCGTGCTTGCAGGTTCCCATCAGACGCCGCTCCCGGCTCCGGGGTTCATCGACCGGGGCCGCAGCCTCGGCGGCTTGATCCGACACGTCAAATCGGCAACGCTTGCCGCAAAGGCCTGCGCGGCAGCGTCAACGGGCCAGTCTGGGGTGGAAATGACCTGGGTCAATCTCGCCGGCTATGCGGCGTCGCTGCTGGTGTTCGCGACCTTCTGCATGCGCACCATGGTGCCGCTGCGGGTGGCCGCGATCGGCAGCAACCTCTGCTTCATCGTCTACGGCGCCGCGGCCGGCATCTATCCGGTGCTGGTGTTGCACGTCGTTCTGCTGCCGCTCAACGGCTGGCGCACGCTGCAGATGCTGCAGATGACCAGGAAGATCGCGAGGGCCGCGCGCGGCGACCAGTCGCTCGACGCCTTGAAGCCGTACATGCACGCCCAGCGGCGCCGCAAGGACGACGTGATCTTCCGCAAGAACGATCACGCCGACAACATGTATCTGGTGACGAAGGGCGAACTGATCGTCGACGAACTCGGCTTCGTGCTGCGGGAGGGCGACCTGTTCGGCGAAATCGGAATGTTCTCGAAGGCGAGGACCCGGACCTTCACGGTCCGCTGCCTCGATGAGGTGATGGTGCAGTCGATCTCGCGCGACGACGTGGCGCGGATCACCTTCCAGAATCCGGCGATCGCCTTTCATCTGCTGACCCTGATCACCAACCGGCTGGTCGACGACCTCGCGCGCATGGAGGCGGCGCGGACGGGCTAGAGATTTGTTTCCGAGCTGCGAACGTCCGCTGCGCCGGCGCCGAGCGAACGGCCGTCGGGAATGAGGAGCGGCAAGCCTTGACGCCGGCGCAATGGGCCTCCATATGGTCCGCATCGACAGCGGCCGAGCGACTTTGGCTCCATTCAGCCGGAGATGGTGGCGAGGACGTCGCCCATGTTGGTGTGGGCGACTGCGCCGATGCGGGCGTGACGAGGGCCAGCGTGTTTCTTTCGACATTGTTGCAGACCGCAGGATCGGCACGACCTCTGCCGACCGTCTGCGTGCCGCCCAATACGCCGCGCAGCGGAAGCCGTATCGCTCCGACCACTGTGAGCGCGATCGGCGGATTTTGGATATCAACTTGAGCATTGGACATAACTCGGATCTGTCGGTGCGCGACGCCCGGCGCTGGACGCGCATTCTGGCCGGCTACGCCGCTCCGGATCACGCGCGCAGCGTTGTCGAGCTGGCGATCACGGCGTTGCCGCTCGTGGCATTGTGGACCGCGGCCTGGTTCAGCTTCTATCTCGGCTTTGCCTGGGTCTCGTTGCTCATCGCGATTCCCGCTGCCGGTTTTCTGCTTCGCCTGTTCATGATCCTGCACGACTGCGGCCATGGCACCTTTTTCGCCAACTCACTGGCGAACGACTGGGTCGGCCGCATGATCGGCGTGCTCACGCTCACGCCGTACGACTGCTGGCGCCGCACCCACGCGATCCATCATGCCACCACCGGCAACCTCGATCGCCGCGGCATCGGCGACGTCGATACGCTGACCGTGCGGGAATACCTGGCGCGTTCGTGGTGGGGTCGTGTGAAATATCGCCTCTACCGTCATCCTCTGGTCATGTTCGGGGTCGGGCCGGCCTATCTGTTCCTGCTGCAGCAGCGGATCCCGGTCAGCCTCATGCGCAAGGGCTGGCGGCCCTGGGCCAGCGCGATGGCAACCAATCTCGCGATTGCCCTCATCGTTGCCGCGCTCGCGTGGCTGATCGGCATCAAGGCGTTCCTGCTCGTGCATCTTCCGATCGTGCTGCTCGCCGGCACGGCGGGCGTGTGGCTGTTCTACGTCCAGCATCAATTCGAGCAGACGACGTGGGAGCGAAACGAGCGCTGGAACCTGCGGCAAGCCGCCCTGTACGGCAGCTCGCACTACGATCTGCCGGCGCCGCTGCGCTGGTTCACGGCCAACATCGGCATCCACCACGTCCACCATCTCTGCAGCCGCATTCCCCACTACCGGCTGTCGCGCGTGCTGCGCGACCATCCCGAATTGCGCCAGGTCAGCCGCGTGACGCTCCTGGAAAGCATTCGGTGCGTGCGGCTGGTCCTGTGGGACGAGTCGCAGCGTCGCCTGGTGTCCTTCCGCGATATCAGGGCCCGGGAGTTTCGGGCAGCCGCGCCGACTCCCGCCTCGCCCATGGCCGTGAGGCCGCGATAGCTGCCGCGGCCGGCACGCTCGCATCGGGGCTGGCGGGTTCGCTCGAAAGACATTGCAGTGCGACGAGGCGCGCCGTGACTACGGGCGTCGGTCGGATAGACGCCCGCCGTGCCGCACGCCTACTTCTTCGCGGCGTCGGCGCGCACCATGACCTTGCGGCCGTCGGTGAGGTCGATCTGCGGGTTGAGGATCACCCGGTCGCCGGCGGTGACGCCCGCGCTGACCTCCACCGAGGTGCCGAAATCGCGCACCGTGGTGATGTTGCGCAGCCGCGCCACGCCGTCCTCGACCACGGCGACGGCAAGCCCGTCGCGGTTGAAGATCACCGCCTCCGACGGCACGATCAGCGACGGCGTCTTGCGCGGGATCTTGAGCTCGACCCGGCAATAGACCCCCGGCGTCAGCGCGTGGTCGGGGTTGGGCACGTCGATCTCGGTCAGCAGCGTGCGCGTGCCGGGCGCCAGCGCTTCGGCGATGCGGGTCACCTTGCCGGGGAATTCGCGCCCCGGGATCTCCGGCACCCGCACCACGGCGTCGGTCCCCGGCGCGAGGCCGAAGGCGTCGTCCTGCGGCACGTAGAGCTGGATGCGGATCACGTCGGCGTGCATCAGCGCGAACAGGAAGGTGCCGCTCGCCGCGTCCGCCTGGACCAGGCTGCCGACGTCGATGTTGCGCTGGGTGACGGTGCCGTCGAACGGGGCGACCACGGTCTGGTAGGTCTTCTGCTGGTTCAGCACCCGCAGCTGGGCCTCCTGCGCGGTGACGTTGGCGGCCGCGACCGCGACCGCGGCGGTCTGCGCCTGCAGGTTCAGCCGGTCGGTGTCGCCCTGCTGCGGGGTGACCCAGCCCTGCTGCACCAGCTTGCTGTCGCGGTCCCACGTCACCTGGGCGAGGTCGCGGTTGGCCTGGGCCTGCTGCAGCCCCGCCCGCAGTTGCGCCAGCGTGCCCTGGGCCTGCGCGATCTGGTGCTCGATCTCGGGCGCGGTGATCTCCACCAGGGTGTCGCCGGCCTTGACGCGGCTGCCGATGTCGACGTTGCGCTTGGAGATGTAGCCGCTGGCGCGGGCATAGATGTTGGCCTGCTCGAAGGCTTCGGTCGTGCCCGGCCAGATCGCCGAGCGGACGCCGTCGCTGGCGCGGATCGCCGCGGTGCGGACCGTGGGCACGAAGTCGCGCCGCGCCTGCGCCGTCGCCATCACCTCGGCGTGCAGGCGGTAGTGCTGCCAGAAGCCCACGCCGAGCGCGCCGGCGAGGATGGCGATCACGATCAGTCCGAAGATGTTGCGGCCGCGGGAACTGCGCCGGGTCGGAGCCGCCGGCACGACGCCGTGATCGTCGGGCCGCTCGCGCAGCGGGACGCCGGTGGACGGGGGCGGGGAGTTCTCGTTCATGTCGGGTCCTCTGCGAATACGCCTCGCGCCGGCTTGCCGTCGTTGCCCTTGCGCAGCAGGGCGAACAGATAGGGTACCACGAACAGGGTGGTCGGTGTGGCGAACAACAGCCCGCCGATCACGGCACGCGCCAGCGCCGCGTTCTGCTCCTCGCCGGCGCCCCCGATCGCCATCGGCACCATGCCGACGATCATGGCGGTCGCGGTCATCAGCACCGGGCGGATCCGGGTGCGGCCGGCGGCGATGGCGGCGTCGAACGCGCTCTGGCCGGCTAGCTGCTGCTCGCGGGCGAAGGTGACGAGCAGGATCGAGTTGGCCGACGCCACGCCGATCGCCATGATCGCGCCCATCAGCGAGGGCACGCTCAGCGTGGTGTTGGTGATGTAGAGCATGGTGACGATGCCGCAGAACGTCGCCGGCAGCGCCAGGATCACCACGAACGGATCGCCCCAGGTCTGGTAGTTCACCACCATCAGCAGATAGACGAACACCGCCGCGAACAGGATGCCGATGGCGAGGTCGCGGAACGCCGAGTTCATGCTGTCGATCTGGCCGATCACCTCGATGCGGTTGCCGGGGGTCAGCTGCTTTTCGTAGTCCTTGACGACGCCGTTGATGTCGCGGGCGATCGAGCCGAGGTCGCGGCCGTCGGCGTTGGCGTAGATCTCGTAGAGCGGCTGCACGTTGGCCTGGTTGGCGTTGGTGACGATGGTGTCGCGCTTCAGCGTCGCGACGTTGCTGAGCAGCCCCGGCACCGGGCTGCCGCCGTTGCCGATGGTGAACTTCGTCACCGGGATGTTCTTCAGCTCGTTGATGGTGTCGACCTTGTATTCCGGCGTCTGCACCGCGAGGTAGTACGGCGTGCCGTTGGCCGGGTCGGTCCAGAAGTTCGGCGCCACCTGCGCCGACGACGACAGCGAAGTGTTGAGGTTGAGCGCGATGTCGTTGACGGTCAGCCCGAACTGGCTGGCGCGGGCGCGGTCGATCTGGGCGAAGAGCTCGGGGCCGTTGATCTCCTGCTGCAGGTGGACGTCGGCAACGCCGGGGATCGCCGCGATCTTCTGCTGCATCTCGCGGGCGATGCGCAGGTTGTTGGCGCGGTTGTAGCCCACCGTGCGCACGTTGATCTGCGAGGGGATGCTGAAATTGAGGATCTGGGTCACCATGTCGGCGGCCTGGAAGTAGAAGATGTTCTCCGGGAATTCCGCCGGCAGCGCCTGCCTGAGCTTCCTGACGTAGGTCGCGGTCGGCGCGTGGTCCTCCTTCAGCGCGATCAGGATCACGCCGTCGTTGACGCCGGTCGCGGTGCCGTCGCCGAAGGCGAAGTTGTAGGACCGCGCCGGCAGGCCGATGTTGTCGACGATGAGGTCGCGCTCCTCGTCGGGAATGATCTCGCGGATCTTGTCCTCGACCGCCTGGAAGATCGCCTCGGTCTTGTCGATGCGGGTGCCGGCCGGCACCCGGACGTGGAGCTGGATCTGGCCGCCGTCGATGACCGGGAAGAAGTCTCGGCCGACCAGAAGGAACAGGATGCCGCCCAGCGCGAGGATAACGACGGCGACCGCCGGGACGATCAGGCGGTGCTTCAGCACGCCGACGAGGATGTCGGTATAGCTCGCCCGCATGGACTCGAAGCCCTGCTCGAACCTGTTGAACAGGCGCGCGAACCAGCCGTCGCCGGCCTCGGTGCCGTGCTTCTCGTTCTTCAGCAGCAGGCCGATGGTGATCGGGGTCAGCGTCCGCGAGAAGGCGTAGGACGCCAGCATCGCGAACACCACGGCGAGCCCGAGCGGCGTGAACAGGTACTTGGCCGGGCCGTGCAGGAACACCACCGAGGTGAAGACGCAGCTGATCGCCAGCGTCGAGACCAGCGTCGGCACCGCGATCTCGGCGGCGCCGTGCAGCGTCGCCGAAGGCAGCGGCATGTGCTCCTCGGTGAGCAGACGGTGGGTGTTCTCGATCGTCACGGTGGAATCGTCGACCAGGATGCCGATCGCGAGCGCGAGCCCGCCCAGCGTCATGGTGTTGATGGTTTCGCCGAGGAAGAACAGGACGATCAGCGAGGTCAGGATCGACAGTGGGATCGAGATCATCACCACCAGCGTCGAGCGCCAGGAGCCGAGGAACAGCACGATCATCAGCGCGGTGAGCACGGCTGCGATCGCGCCTTCGCGGAGCAGGCCGCGGATCGAATCCCGGACGAACACCGACTGGTCGAACAGTTCCTTGATCACCATGCCCGGCGGCGCCGCGGCGCGCGAGGTCACCATCGCGTCCTTGACGGCGTTGACGACGGCGAGCGTCGAGGCATTGCCGTTCTTGATGATGGACAGCAGCACCGAGCGGCGGCCGTCGGTGCGCACGATGTTCTGCTGCACGGCGTTGCCGTCATGGACCTGGCCGACGTCCTTGACGAACACGGTGGCGCCGCCCGCGAACTTGATCGGGATGTTGTTGAGGTCCTCGATCGATGTCGGGACCGAGTTGGTGCGGACCGTGAACTGGGTGTCGCCGATCTTGGCCTGGCCCGACGGCAGCGTCAGGTTCTGGGCGTTGACGGCGTTGACGACGTCGATCGGGGTCAACCCCTTAGCCTGCAGCTTCAGGGGATCGATGTCGACCATGATCTGGCGATACTTGCCGCCGGCGGGGGTCGGCAGCGTGACGCCGTGGATCGGCGCGAGCTGCTGGCGCAGGCGATAGATGCCGTAGTCGTAGAGTTGCTGCTCGTTGAGGGTGTCCGACGACAGGCCGATCTGCAGCACCGGGACGCTGGAGGCGTTGAACTGCACCACCACCGGCGCCTGGATGCCGGGCGGCAGCAGCACGCGGATGAAGTTGGTGGCCGAGACGATCTGGGCGATGGCGAGGTCGAGGTTGACGTCGGGCTGGAAGAACACCTTCTGCACCGAGATGCCGTTCAGCGTCTGCGCCTCGATGTCCTGGATGCCGTTGACGCTGGAGGACAGCGCGAACTGGCTGTAGGTCGTGACCCGCTGCTCCATCTCCGGCGTCGACAGCCCGGTGTACTGCCAGACGATGGTCACCACCGGGATGTTGATCTCGGGAAAGATGTCGGTCGGCATCGACAGAATCGAGGTCGAGCCGAGGAACAGCACCAGTGTCGCCAGCACGTAGAAGGTGTACGGGAACCTGAGAGCGAAGCGGACAATGCCCATGCGCGAAAACGTGCCCCTCGGTGTCGGTCAGGCGCGACCCAGTTGAGAGTCGATCGCGGGTTCTAAAATGCAACCTTTGTTGCAATGCCGCAAGGTTGCGGACGGCAGAAACCGGTCCGTGCGCCGGCCCATCAAGCGATGGTGATGGGCATGGCTGCACGCGGCGCGGCCGGCCGGCGCGCCTGTTCCCGCGACCCGATTTGGCCCTGAGGCACGACGGGCGAATAATGTTTTGAATCCGGGGCGGAACGCTACAGAAAATTGCAGGAATGGCCGGAGCCTCAGCCCCGGACTGTCATTCCGGGGCGCGCCGCGGAGCGGCGCGAGCCCGGAAACCATAACCCCGGTGTCCGTGGCGAGCCCCGCGCCGGCCGCGCGTCATGTCAACATTGGCGCTGCGGAGTATGGATCGCGGGCTCGGCGCCCTGCCGGGCGCCGCCCCGGGATGACGCGGAGTGTGGTGTGCGGCCTTCGTCTACGCCGTGGAAAATCAAGCAAGCCAGCCCTCAGTCGGTGATCTCGATCACGGTGCCGCCGGCGCCGTGGGCCTGGACCCACGAGAACAGGGCGCGGGCGTTGGCCGGGCTGAGCCGGACGCAGCCATGCGACACCGGCCGGCCGAGCTGGCCGACCGCGCCGGTGCCGTGGATCGCGTAGTTGCCATCGAAGAAGATCGAGTAGGGCATCGGCGTCCACTCGTAGAGGCTCGAGCGGTGCATCACCTCCAGCCGGTAGGGCCGGAACGTGCCCTCCGGCGTGCGATAGCCGGGGCGGGCGGTCGAGACCGGCCAGTTGCCCATGGTCTGGCCGTCGACCTCGACCGTCATCACCTGCCGTGACAGCTGGATATGGACCACGACCGCGGCCTGCGCCGTGGCCGCACACCCGATCGCGGCCGTCAACATGCCTGCTGCCGCCCCGAGGCAGCCCCGCAACACCCGTCTCATCCGATTTTCGCCCCTGCAGTCCCGCTTCCCCGGCGCGACACGTTTCCCTGCAGCGGCTGAAAAAGCAAGGGCTGGCGGAGCGGCGCGTGGCCCGATGCCGACGCGTTTCTCCTCGTGGTGAGGAGCGCGGCGATGCCGCGCGTCTCGAACCATGAGGCCGGAGCGCGTGCCGCCGGTGGCGATGAGGAGCTGTGCCCGCCGTGACATGCGCGGCAGGCGCAGTGCGAAATCGCCATGGTCTTGCTCAGGGCGTGCTGCGCCGCGGTGACTCCGAACAATGCAGTTGCCGAAATGCGAATCGTTGTGAAAGCTGGGTGTGTTGATGATTCGCTGGAGAATTGTCTATGCGATTCTATCGGGTGCAGCCGTGGCCCGGGGGCATTGGAAGCCCTCCCGCCGATGTCATCAAGAAGGTCGAGGGCAGCGACGAACTGGATGCGGCGGAGCGCATTCTCCGGATGCAGCTGCAGGTCCGGCCGCGCGCCAATGCCTATATCCGCGCGATGGTGCTCGAGCTCGGGAAGGGCGGCTCGCCGACCATGCTCTACGCCGCCGAATGAGGCCGAAGGACCGGGGATCGGCACGCTCCCCGCTGCTCTCCCGACCGGGCATCGCTGCGGGCATCCGGGCCGGGTGATCGTCAAGGCGAAAACGCCTGCCCGTGGAACCCCTGCCTTCGACCGGCATTAACCGGGGACGCCCCCTGGGAGAGCACGGTCATGTACCTGTCCAATCAAAGTCTGCTCGTCATCATCGTGGTCGGGATCGTCGCCGGTTGGCTGGCAGGCAGGGTGATGGAGGGCGGCGGTTTTGGCCTGATTGGTGACCTGATCGTCGGCCTGATCGGCGCCTTCATCGGCGACTGGCTGTTGCCGCGGCTCGGCATTCACCTCGGCGTCGGGATGGTTGCCCTGATCATCAACGCCTTCATCGGGGCCGTCGTGCTGCTGCTGCTGCTGCGGTTGCTCAGCGGCGGTTTCGGGCGCGGCTGGGGTTGGGGCAGGCGCAGGCTCTAGCGGCGGGATCGCCGTCGCACGCAGGCCTTCAATCAATTCAATCGAACGGAGTGGTCGCGGATCGCTCGACCGTGGCGACAGGGCGGGTGGTCAGCGCGCGCCGGTCCTTCACCTGAGCGATGGGAACACCGAAGCGCTCGACGGTCGCGACGACCTCGCCGTCGAGATCGCGGTCACAGTTCATGTGAGTGGGCGCGATGAAGAATTCGGACTCGTTCCACTCGCTCTTGAAGTCCCAGCGCAGCTGCGGAAGGGTGACGGTGCGCTCGAACGAGGCCCGCTCGCCGCACACCGCGACCGAATAGAGCTGCGCGGGCTGCACCTCTCCCGGCGGCGCCGTTGCCCTGACATGGGCCTCCAGCCGTCTGATCGCCTCGGGCATGCTGTTGAACCAGTAGTCGAGGTCGTAGCGGCCATAGGCCCCGGCGAGGCCCCCGACCAGCGGATTGTAGGAGAGGTTTTCGTAAGGGTGCAGGCGGACGAGGACGCCGGCGTCCCACAGCAGGCAGGCGCCGACCGCCGCCGCCGCGCCTGACGCGACCATGCGCCGTGGGCCGGCTGCGGCCAGCGCGCGGTCGAGGCCGATGCCGGCCAGCACCGCCAGCGGCGGCACGACGAACAGGAAATGACGCATCCCGGTGAAGGCCGGGCCGTGGAAGATGGCCTGGCAGGCGAGCGGAAACGCCACCGCCAGCGACAGCAGCGCGACGTCCTTGCGTTGAAGGTCGATCCCGTTCCGAAGCGGCCGCGTCAGCGCCGCGCCGACGGCCATCGCCGCCCCGGCGAGCATCAAGAGCGGCACGCGGATCAGGAGATAGACCGAGACGAAGGCGCGCGGGACGTCGGACATCTGGTAGATCCGGCCGGCGAAATAGGTGCGGATCGGGTAGTGGTAGTCCGAGAAGGCGAGCAGGCCGCGGACCGGGTTGAGCGGCGCCAGCGCGGCCCACGGCCACGCCAGGATCATGACGAGGTAGGCGAGGCCCGCCGCGGGCGCGAGGCGCATCGCCGCCGCAGCCGCCATGCGCACGCGGGCGGCTGCGCCGCCGGACCACGGCAGGTACAGGATCACGGCGAAACCGACATGGATGGCAAGCAGCAGGCCGAGGCTGCGCAGGCCGAGCGCGGCGCCGGCGAACAGGCCGAGCGCGGCGATGTCCGCCGGACGGGGCGACGACATCCGGTGGCCGATCCGGATCAGGATGAACAGGGCGGCCATCACGGCGGCGGCGAACGGGATGTCCTTGGTGTGGTTGAACATGGCGCCGTACCACGGCCCGCACACCGCAAGGCTCGCCGCCGCGATCAGGCCGGCGCGCGGGCCGGCGACCAGCCGCGCCGCCGCCGCGGTCGCCGCGATGCCGCCGATGCCGGTCAGCGCGCACAGGATGTGCCGCAGGTCGTAGGTCTCGATCGGAATGGCGTGTGCCAGCGCCACCGCGGCGATGTCGAACAGGCCGCCGTAGAGATAGAGATTGTCGAAGCCGAACACCGCGCGATTGGTGAGACCGCTGCGGTAATAGTCCAGGATCAGCTCGCCGTAGCGATGCTGCAGCACCTCGTCGTTGGAGACCGCGTAATCCCCGAAGGTGACGACGACGAGCACGGTCAGCGCGGCGATCAGCGCCAGCGTCGCCCGGTCCCAGCCGTCCGACGGCAGCAGTGCCGACGCCGTCGATCGCAGCGGCGGCGTCATCCGGCGTGAACCGCGGGCGGCTTGGGGCGGCGCGCCGCCACGCTCAGCGACCGCTTGTACCAGGTGAACAGCAGCGCGACCGCGCTCATGATCAGGATGCCGGAGAGGCCCACGGCGATGTGCAGGCCGATGCCGGCCGAGGTTTCCGTGAGCACGGCATAGCCGGCGAAGGACAGCGCGACGCCGAGCGCGAAGATCTGCAGCGAATACTGTCCGCACAGGATCAGCGGCTGCAGCCAGGGCGACTCCAGCCCGGGCCAGTCGCCGGGCACGAAGCGCAGGGTGACGACGGCCAGCGCCAGGAAGTGGCCGAAGCGCAGGATGTCGAGGTCGGTCTTGTTGATCGGATAGATGAGGCTTGCGAGCCAGGGCGGCATCAGCGCCTCGAGCTGGGGAAAATACCAGGTCAGCGTCACGCAGAAGCAGAATACGAGGTAGCCGACCGCGGTCCAGAACGCGACGGGCAGGCGGATCAGCGGCGCGATCCGCGCCGCGCCGCCCAGCGCGCACCAGGCGCCGAACACGAACAGCAATTGCCAGGCGAACGGATTGAACGACCAGAAGCCGGCCGGCCAGGTCGAGAAGTGCAGGTCGTAGCGGATGGTGGCGATATAGAGCACGATCGACATCGCCAGCGGCAGATCGGCCCGCCACCGGGCCAGCCGCAGCACCAGCGGCAAGGTCGCCATCAGCACCACGTAGAGCGGCAGCACGTCCATGTTGAGCGGGCGAAACCGCAGCAGCAGGGCCTGGTTCATCGCCGGGCCGGGATCCCTGAAGAACGCGCCGACCGCCATTTCCTCCAGGTAGAACGGCCCGCCGGAGACGGCGGTGGCGATCGTGATCTCGGCGATCAGCACGGCGAACAGCAACAGGTGGGCGGTATAGATCTGCCACACCCGCCGCAGGATGCGCGCGGCGCCGATCACGAAGCCGCGGTCGAACATCACCCGGCCATAGACGAACGCGGCGGTGAAACCGGAGATGAAGATGAAGAACTCGGCGGCGTCGCTGAAGCCGTAGCTGCGGATGGTGAACCAGGACAGCACGTCGGGAGAGACATGATCGATGAAGATCAGCCACAAGGCGAGGCCGCGGAACAGGTCGAGGCGCAGCTCCCGCTGGCCGCCTGCCAGGGTGAAGGGGGAGGCGACCGCGGCGCTGGAGATCAGCGGCAGGCGGGTGAGCCACGGCAAGGCGGCGCGCCGTCCGGCGATGGTCTCGCCGTCGGAGGCCGTTTCGGTGACGCTGCCAGTGACCGACATGTCTGGTGTCTATCGCATGGTGTCTATCGCAAGCGGAGGCTCAACTCAGAGCCGTTTTCTGGTGGTCGCTGCCGTGAAGGAGCGAACGGCTTCGCGCAATTCCATCGCGGACTATGAAAATACCGGTCGGGAGGCTGTTCCAGCGTGAGCTCGACGCTATCCGAATTGGGCCCGCCGAGAAAGCCCCAATCCGGGGCAAGGAGCGACGGGTAGACGCGCGAAGCCGGCACCTCGACGCGCCGCTCACTGCGCGCGTTCGAAGCTGATGATGCTGCGCGTCGTGCCCTTGTCCGACCAGTTCGGCATGATCCGCCACGGGGTCGAGATGTCGAGCCGGTCGCCGTCGAGTTTGAAGGCGCGGACCTGCCTGGTGCCAACCCACTCCGGATTCCAGGCCACATCGACACTGGTGGTCCAGGTGTCTCCCGCGACGCTGTACGTACCGGTATAGGCGACCAGCGTGTCCAGCAGCTCCGCCCGCTCGTGATCCGACCTGGCGGGCTTGCGGCCTTCTCCCGTCAGCATGAAGAACACGCGTCCTGTCGGCAGGAACGTCACATAGCCGGTGGGCCTGTCTCCCATCACCGGCAATTGCTCTCCGGTCGCCTGCACTTCCACGACATAGGACAGCAGCTTCCAGGTCCCGACGATCCTGCTGTCGTCGTCGCCGAAGCTGGACTGCGTCGGGATGCAAGCCAGAGAGAGCGCCAGCATGACGCAATGACCTGTTCTCATGCTCTCCCCGTGACGGTGAACGCAGGAGCAAATTATCGCGGTCGCACGGGGGCCGATGTTGATGTGGCTCAAGGCGGCGATGACGAAGAGTCTGGTCGGGGCCGCGCTCCAAGGTACGCCGACCCCCTCGATGGCTTTCGCCCCTGCCGGCATCGCTAAGGTGACTTCAGATCGGGCGGAGTCCGCTGCGTCGAGCAGCCGCCGCGACCGCCGGCGCGGCAGACGAGATGGCAGGTGTCGTCCATCGCGCAATCGGCATAGAACCAGACGAAATAGGACATCAGCACGATGAAGGCGATCCAGAGCGTCGCCTTGGTCAACCGATCCATGTGTGTACCGAGGGTTTTGTCTTGATGTCGCAGCGATCTTTGACCTGGTTCAAACCGCGGCGCCCCGCCGCAAGCCTGGCGCGGGGAGCGGCTGTCCGGTCCACCGCAAAAAAACCGGTCGAACCCCGCTCTCCATTGAACGCGCAGGTGAATTGCCACGACTGCGAAAGAGGCCGCTCATGCTGCGTTCGCGCCGGACCACGATCTCGTTGGGATAACCCGATATGAACCCGCCTGTCGACATCACGCGCTATTTCGTCTGGGCTGCCGTCGTTATGGTCGGCGCGGTGCTCGCGATGGTCGACTGGCGGTGGATCAGGCGTCCCGCCTTGGGGCTGCTGCTGCTCGCCGGTGTGGTCGGGGGCGCCGTCCTGACCTATCTGAGCCCGTTCGATTTCGTGACCGGAGGCTATTACATGGTGGGGGTGATCATCTCGGCCGGCTCGGCGCTTGCCCTGGCCGGCTATGGTGTCGTGGTCATCGGATGGTTCGCCGCGCGGTGCGTCAGCCCCAGGCCACCGGCAGGTTGAGCACGCCGCGAAACGCCCAGCCGCCGATGCGGACCTGCGCCGGATCGGTGA
The DNA here is from genome assembly GCA_031291445.1 of Xanthobacteraceae bacterium. Classification (GTDB taxonomy): domain Bacteria; phylum Pseudomonadota; class Alphaproteobacteria; order Rhizobiales; family Xanthobacteraceae; genus Bradyrhizobium_A. The sequence continues at coordinate 18,815 of JARLJA010000110.1, forward strand.
GGCGGAGGTTTTCCAGCGCGCCGAAGATGGTCGGCAGCGCCACGTCGGCGACCATCGCCCGCGAGGCCCAGGCGCCGGCGCAGAAGTGCGGGCCGGCGCCGAAGGCGATGCTTTTCGAGGTGTCGCGGGTGACGTCGAACTGGTCCGCCCGCGCGAAATGGTCCTCGTCGCGGTTGGCCGAGCCGAACATGAAGAAGATGCGCTCGTCCGGCTCGAAATCGATGCCCCGGATGGTCCACGGCTTCGCCACCCGCCGCGGCGACATGCCGATCGGCGAGATCCAGCGCGCATACTCCTCGAACGCCTGCATCCAGCTCACCGCGCCGGAGCGCGCCAGGTCGAGTTGGTCCGGATGGGTCAGCAGCGCCCACACCGTTCCCGCCACCGCGTCGCGCGGCTCGTTCTGGCCGCCGCTGATGGCGAGCTTGATGTTGGCGCGCACGCTGTCCATCGCCATTCCGGCCGCCAGCATCACGCCGAGCAGGCTGAGGTCGGGCGCCGCGGTCAGGGCCGGCACCCGCGCGTCGATGGCGGCGTCGATGCCGGCGGTGGCCGCGTGGCAGCGCGCCTCCACCGCCGGATCGCCGGCATAGTTGGCGATGCCGTCGATCATGGCCTGCGACCAGTCGTTCATCTCCTGGAACGTGATGTTGGTCAGCCCGGTCACGTCCTTGAGGCATTCGGCCGAGAACGGCAGCGCGAAGTCCCGCACCAGCTCGGCTTCGCCCGCGGCGCCGAGCGCCGCGATCAGCCGCTCCGCATGGGCCTGGAACAGCGCGGTCCAGTGGGTCCTGACCGTCTTCGGCGAGATGGTCGGGAAGATCGCCTTGCGCTCGGCCATGTGGGCGTCGCCGTCCTTGCGCATCATGTTGTGGCCCATCAGGGTGTTCATCAGGCCCTGGGGCTGATGCGAGCTGAAGACGTCGATCTGTTTTTCGCAGACGTAGATGTCGTCCCGATTGGTGAAGATGGTGGCGCCAAGCTGCGGCACGAAGGCGATCGGCGTCTCCCGGCGCAGCCGCGCCAGCACCGGATAGGGGTCGGCCCAGAACGCGGGCATGTCGACGTCGACGCGGGGGGCCGTGCTCACTGATGCTCTCCTTGTCTCGCCTTCTCGCGCGCCGACCGCTTCACTTGACCAGCCGGAATTGTCCGCCCTCGACCTTGATCAGGATGGCGGAGCGCTCGTCGTAGCCGTTGTGGTCGGTCGCCGTGATGTTCGAAATCCCGTTGTTGAGATAGACGTCCCGGCCGCGCTCCAGCTCGTCGCGCAGCGCGGCGCGGAATTCCGCGGTGCCGGGTTTGGCGACCTTGAGCGCGCCGGGCACCGCGCGCTTGACCAGCGCCACGGTGTCCCACAGGTGGCCGCCGAACAGGTTCGGCTTCTGCCCGTTGACCGCCTGGTAGGCGGTGATGAACTCGTCGGCGGCGCGGTGGAACGGATTGTCCGCCGGCAGGTCGTCGACGATGGTGAAGGCTTCGCCGGCGAACACCGCGCCCTCGACGTCGGCGCCGCCGAGCTTGAGGAATTCCTCGGTCACCACGCCGTGGGTCTGGTAGATCGGGCCGGTGTAGCCGCGTTCGCGCAGCGCCTTCTGCGGCAGCACCGCCGGCGTGCCGGCGGAGGCGATGAACACCGCGTCCGGCTTGGTCACGATGACCTTGAGCGCCTGGCCCATCGCCGATGTGTCGCCGCGGGCGTAGACCTCGTGGGTGGTGAGCGTCAGCCCGAGCTCCGGCGCCAGCCGGCTGATCTCCTTGTAGTAGCCCTCGCCGTAGCCGTCGGACACGCCGATATAGCCGAGCGTCTTGGCCCCCGACCTGGCGATGTATTTCAGGATCGCGGTCGCCATCAGGTCGTCGTTGGGCACCACCTTGAACGCCCACCGGCGCTTGTCGTCGAGCGGCTTGACGATCGCGCTCGCCGCGGCGAGCGACAGCAGCGGCGTGCCGGATTCGGACGCGACGTCGAGCATCGGCAGGGTGACGGGCGTGAGCGAGGAGCCGATCAGCACGTCGACGCCCTGTTCCAGCACCAGGCGCCGCGCGTTCTGCGCGCCCTTGGTGGAATCGGACTCGTCGTCCAGCGCGATGTAGGTCACCTTCTCGCCGCCCATTTCCCTGGGCAGTGCCGCCACCGTCTTGCTCTGGGGCTGGCCGAGCGCCGAGCCGGGGCCGGTGGCCGAGAAGCTGATGCCGATCTTGATCTCGGAGGCCGCCGGCGTCGTCATGGCGCCGAGCAGCAGCGCGATCGCGCCAAGCCTTGCCGAACCGACCTTCATTGCCGTCGTCCTCCCTGTCCGTCCGCGCGCGTCGTGGCGGATCCCGTTGGTGTCGTTGTCGAGCCGATCTGCGGCCTAGGCGTATTCGATCTGGTGGCGCATCACGAACGGGGCGAGCAGGGTGTCGACCTCGCGCGCCACCGCCTCGCGCGCGTCCTGCGGGACGCCCGCGAGCGTGACGGTGGCGATGCTGCCATGGCTGCCGTGCGGTCCGACCTGGACCCTGCAGTCCACGCCCCGGTCCACCAGCGGGGCCAGCACGGTGGTGAACACGCGCGCGGCGGCGTCCCACCGCAGCTGCGGCTTGAACACCTTGCCGACGCCGGTGAGCGGCATCGGATCGATGGCGATGACCTGCACCGGAACGGCGGCGCGCTCGGGCGTGCGCTCGCGGACCCAGGCTTCCAGCTCGCCCGGCTCGACGCTGGCGCCGGGCTTGAGCTGCACGTAGCCCACCGGCAGCTCGCCGGCATAGGGGTCCGGCTGGCCGACCACGGCGGCAAAGCCGACGGCGGGGTGCCGGAACATGATGTCCTCGATCGGGCCGGGATCGATGTTGTGGCCGCCGCGGATCACGAGATCCTTGGCGCGGCCGGTGATCCACAGGTAGCCGTCGCGGTCGAGGCGGCCGAGGTCCCCCGAATTGACCCAGTCGCCGTCGACGAACGCGTTCGCGTTGTGCGCGGGGTTGAGATAGCCGTCGAACACGCCGGGGCCGGCCATCACCACCACGCCGATCTCGTCGGGCGCGCAGTCGCGCTCGACGCGGTTGTCGGCGTCGAGCCTGACGATGCGGACGCGGCTGTAGGGCACCGGGTGGCCGACCGATCCCAGCCGGAGCGGCCGGTCGGGGTAGGCGATGGTGTGGACGCTCGAGGTCTCGGTCATGCCGTAGACCTCGATCACCGGCAGCTTGAATTTCTCTTCGATCGCCCGGCCGACCGCGACCGGGATCGCCGAGCCGCCGCCGGCGGCGTAGCGCAGGCTCGACAGGTCGGCATCGCCCGGCGGGATCGCCAGCGTCGCCGCCAGCACGGTGGGAACGCTGGACAGCGTTTCGGGCCGGAAACGTTCCACCAGGCCCCAGATGTTGCGCACCGCGGAGGGATTGCGCCAGCCCGACGGCGACAGCACCACCAGGCAGTTGCCGGCGGCGAACGTGCTCAGCGCCTGGGTCAGCGAGCCGCCGACGTGGAACAGCGGCATGCCGAACAGCAGGTTCTTGCCCGGGGTCGCCTTGAGCAGCAGGTTGCAGGCCCAGGCCTGGTAGACCTGGTTGGCGTGGGTGTGACGGACCAGTTTCGGCGTGCCGGTGGTGCCGCCGGTGTGGAAATAGGCTGCGGTGTCCGCGCCGGCAATCCGCCGATCGCTGATCAGCCGGTCGGACGGCTGCACCTTGATCAGGTCGTTGAACGAATGGACGCCGTTGGCCGGATCGCCGGGGCCGTGGACCTGCACGATGGCCTTGAGGTGTTTCAGCTGGCCGCGAACCTGCTCCACCTTGGTCCAGATCTCGGTGCCGGGCACCGGGCCCAGCGCCACCAGCACGGTGGTGCCCGCGGCCTCCAGGATCTCGGCGATCTGGTGCGGCTCCAGCAGCGGGTTCACCGGATTGGCGATGCCAGCCGCCTCGGCCCCGAACAGCGTGATGAAGGCCTCCGGCAGCAGCGGCAGCAGGAAGCTCACCACGTCGTTGCCGCCGACCCCGAGCGCGTGGAACATGTTGGCGGCCTGGGTCACCCGGGCGATGAAATCGCGGTGGGAGATGACCACCGGCGTGTCGGCCGGGTCGGCATTGGGGAGGAACTGGATCGCGGGCGCATCCGGCTTTCGCGCCGCCCCGAGCCTGATGGCGTCATAGGTGCTCTGGGCGGCGATGCGATCGCCGTAGGGGGTTCGTTCGAAGGCACGGATGTCGGCGTCGGTGGCGAAGACCGGATAGTCGCCGCCGATCGCACGATCGAGCGCGTGGATGCCCGCCATGGTCATTCCTCCCTGGAGTTGTTCTGCCCGGGTGTTCGTTCGAACTTTTGTCGGCGCCGGGAGACCGCATGCTAGCGGTTCTCATATGCGTCTGAACAGGGCGGAAACGGGCCGCGGGCGCATTTCCCGCGGGTGGAGGTTAATCCCGCCGGGGGGCGGCGGCTTCCAGGCGAGGCGTCCGCCGCCGCGCGGGTGGCGTCAGCTCGACGACGGCATCGCCGCCATCGCCTGCAGGGTGCGCTGCGCCGTATCGAGCTGCAGGCCCTCGAATTCGCTGCGGGCGGCCGCGATCCCCTGGCGCGACGCCGCGTGGTCGCCTCTCCGATGGATCAGGATCGGCTCGATGGCGTCCCAGCTCAGCCGCGCCGAGCGGCACGCGATCAGCACCAGATCGGTGCGAGGTCCGAGCAGGATGCGCGAAATGAGATCCAGCCGCGCCGCGCTCAGGATGGAAATCGCGGCCGTGAGGTCCAGGATCCGGCGGTTGACGGCGAACGCGACGACGGCCTGTTCGTCCGGCGGCTGCCGGGTGCGCATCTCCTGCTCGATCGCCTGCAGCCGCTGCCGGTCGGCATCGGAGATCTCGAGGTCGCGGTAGATCCGCGCCAGCGTCTGCTCGATCAGCTGGCGCAATTCGGGCGATGCGCCGGCCACCAGCCGGTTTCGGACCTCGTCGGTCGTCTCCCACAGCAGCTGCTCGAGCACGTGGGGAGGCAGGTCGCCGCGCAGGCCGACCACGCTCGCCAGTTCCTCGTCCATGGCGGCCTTGGCGACCATCCTGGACAGTCCGGCCTCGGAGAACTTCGCCCCGCGGTTCGACGCCAGCCGGCGCAGCACCTGGACGCCGCCCCGGTCGACGATCACCTCGGTCACCCGGTCGCACACGTGCTCCCTGGCGGCGAGCGCGAACAGGTGGCCGTCGCCCTTGATCCGCGCGACCTCCCCGAGTTCGCCGTCGCTCAGGGCGTTCTTGCCCGCCAGCACCGGGCGCGCCGCGGCGATGTCGTCGCGCGCCAGCCGGTTCAGGGTCGCCGGCAACGGGTTGCCGAAATGGGCGAGACGGGTGGCGACCTCGACCCGGGCCGGCAACTCGACCCGGCCGAGCAGCCGGGCGATGGCGTCGTCGAAAATGGCGACTTGATAAATGTCGAGCCGCGGCGAGCCGGTGACCAGCCGGCCGACCAGGCGCATCAGCAGTTCGGCGCGCGCCTCCTTGCTGCCGCTCCTGAGCGCGGCCTGGATTTCCTGGGCCAGGCCGCTCTTTGGAGCGGCGGGCCGCGGCTTCGTCCCGGTCGCCAATGAACCCGACATGTCCCGTCCCCCGATGCGCGCACGTGTGCGACCGGCGCCTGGCACGGTGGCCCGCGGCTGTCGCGATGGCTTCGATGCTCTGGAGTGCGTCCGGCCGCTCTGGGACCCGCCCCCGGTCAATGCGAACCCCGTGGGATCGGCTATTCCACCCCGGCGGCTGTCACGCGCCCCAAATGAAATGCTGCAAAAATATCCTGCAATCGATTCGCATTTTAGACGACGAGAGCTAATCGGGGATTAACGGAACGCGCGAGCCGCGGCAGTTCGCGCGACTTCTGGTTGCCGAATTCCGGTTAAGGGATTCGAAGGGCGTGGCGGGTAGGCTGGGATTCGAACGGCTGACGTCAACTCGCCGCATGCGGTATGCGGACAGCGGGGTGTGGTGTGCAACACAGGGCTTGCATCGTCGCGGAACTTGAGAAGCCCGTCGGACACGGCGCGTCCGCGGCCGTCGAGCCGGCGCGGGGCTGAGCCATGAAGCACCCCAGGCTGTACAAGCGGGTCGCGCCCTCCGGGCTGGTGTCCAAGCGGGCCCAGATCGTGGTCGGGCCGAAAGCGCCGCTGATCGACTGCACCGTGATCGATTATTCGGCCGGCGGCGCCTGTCTCGGCCTCGGCGGAGCGGTCCAGCTGCCGCAGCGCTTCGAAATTATCTATGGCGGCGTCAGGAAGCGGTGCCGCCTGGTCTGGCAAAAGGGGCTCCGCCTCGGCGTCGCGTTCTGAAGCGGGCGTCAGCTCAGCGCCTGCCGTTCGAACTGGCCCGGCAATTCTCGATGCTGATGACGTTGGGACTGTCGCAGGACGGCGGGTCCATGCTGGGAATGCGGTGCAGTTCGGTCATGCCGCCGTCGTTGCGCGCCGGCGGCGCGACCGGGTGCATGACGTGGCGGCGGTGCATCCCGTGGTGATGTTTCGGCGCGGTGGCGTCTGCGACCGCCGGCACACAGGCCATTGCCGCGAGCGCCCCGGCGACGACGATCAGGCGTTTCAGTCTCATGCATGGTCTCCGTTGCGCGCGGCGTCTCGCCGGCGCGGCCGCGGCCCTCGCGCCCCCCGTGCCGGAGACTATCAGGCTTGGCGCCGCGTCGCACCCCCGCAGTTTCTCCTCATGGTCAGGAGGCGCCCTTGCGCCGTCTCGAACCATGAGGCCGGCGACTGCCTCGCCTGTCCGCCGCGCGGTTGAGTCCGCCGCCCGCTCCGTGACATGCTCGGGCTATGAAAAAACCCTGCCTCGCGCTGCTGGCCCTGGCCGCGACGCTGACGCCCGCACACGCCGCCGGCTTCGACTTCGAACAGGCGACCATTCCCGAGGTCCAGCGCGCCTTGCGCGCGCATCGCCTGACCTGCCGTGCGCTGGTGCAGGCCTGTCTCGACCGCATCGATGCCTACGACCAGCGGGGGCCGAAGCTCAATGCCATCCTGACGCTCAACCCGCGCGCGCTGGATGAGGCCGACCGGCGCGATGACGCGCTGAGGAAACGCGGCGCGGCGGGGCCGCTGCATTGCGTGCCGATCGTGCTCAAGGACAACTACGACACCGCTGATCTCCCGACCACCGGCGGCTCGCGATCGCTGGCGGGCAGCCGGCCCGGGAAGGACGCCTTCGTGGTGGCGCGGCTGCGCGCCGCCGGCGCGCTCGTGCTGGCGAAGACCAACATGCACGAGTTCGCGCTGTCGGGCACCACGATGAGTTCGCTCGGCGGCCAGACGCTCAACCCCTATGACCTCACCCGCACCCCGGGCGGCTCCAGCGGCGGCACCGGCGCCGCGCTCGCCGCCGGTTTCGCGCTGGCCGGCACCGGCTCCGACACCGTCAATTCGATCCGCTCGCCGGCCTCCGCCAACGCGCTGGTCGGCATCCGGCCGACCCACGGGCTGGTCAGTCTCACCGGCATCATGCCGGTGTCCTCGACCCAGGACGCCATCGGCCCGCTGGCGCGCCACGTCGTCGACGTCGCGGCCATGCTGCAGGTGATGGCGGCGGCCGATCCGGCCGATCCGCAGACGCTGCATCACCCCCACGGCGACTACCGCGCCGCGCTCGACGCCGGGGCGCTGAAGGGCCGGCGCATCGGCGTGCTGCGCACCCTGTTCGGCACGCGGCCCGAGCACGCCGAGGTCGACGCGGTGATGCAGCGGGCGCTGGCGGCGCTGGGCGAGGCCGGCGCCGTGCTGGTCGACATCGACGCGCCGGACCTCAACGCGGTCAAGCTGATCGCCGACAACGACGTCCAGAAATACGAATTCAGGGCGGTGATGGACCGCTATCTCGCCACCGTGGCCAACGCGCCCTTGAGGACCGTCGACGCCATCGTCGCCTCCGGCAACTACGATCACCCGACCTTGGAGAATTTCCTGAAATCGGCGACCGCATTCAGGGACGGGCTGGCCGAGCCGGACTACAGGCTGCGCCTCGAACGCAACGTCGCCACCCGCGCGCTGCTGACCAAGGTGATGGACGACAACCGGGTCGAGGCCCTGGTCTATCCGCTGCAGCGGCGCCTGGTGGTGCCGGTCACCGAGCTCAACCAGGCCGACCGCAACGGCATTCTCGCCTCCGTCACCGGCTTTCCGGCCATCACCGTGCCGGCCGGCTTCTCGGCGCCGACGCCGACCGCGCCGCTCGGCGTGCCGGTCGGCATGGACATCCTCGGCCGGCCGTGGAGCGAGGCGCGGCTCCTCGCCTTCGCCTACGCCTTCGAGCAGGCGACCAAAGTGCGCCAGCCGCCGCGGAGCACGCCGGCGCTGGAGGGGAAGTAGGCGCTAAAGCGTGGACCCGCGGACCCGGCAATCCACGCTTTGCTTTGGCGTATGGCCTCGGTGCGAGTTAGTCACAGCCTTGCGCCTTCGCTTGCGCCGTGACGGCAAATCGAGGACCTTCGGCAGGATCGGCGCGCCCCGGGTACAGATTTCACGGCCCGTCATTCCGGTTCGCGCGTGCAACGCGCGAGCCCGGAATCCCGACCTTGCGGCGCGCATCGAGATTCCGGATCGGCCCGCGGCGCGGGCCGTCCGGAATGACGCGGAAAGTGGGGCGCGGCGAGAGCGGCCCGCAGGCTTGCGGAGAACACTGGCTGCGCCGTGGTATGGCGCGAAGAATTCCGAGCCCGTCATTCCGGTTCGCGCGTGCAACGCGCGAGCCCGGAAACCATAACCCCTGTGCTGGTGGCGGCCTCCGCGCCGGCCACGCCGTCGTCTCACACGCGCGTCGGCGCGTATGGAGTCCGGGCCCGGCGCCCTGCCGGGCGCCGTCCCGGAATGACGCGGAAAGTGGGGCGCGGCGAGAGCGGCCCGCAGGCTTGCGGAGAACACTTGCTGCGCCGTGGTATGGCGCGAAGAATCCCGAGCCCGTCATTCCGGGGCGCCGCCCGACAGGGCGGCGAGCCCGGAAACCATAACCCCTGTGCTGGTGGCGACCTCCGCGCCGGCCACGCCGTCGTCTCACACGCGCGTCGGCGCGTATGGACTCCGGGCCCGGCGCCCTGCCGGGCGCCGTCCCGGAATGACGCGGAGAGTGGAGCGTTGCGCGCGGGCTCGCGAAAAACGCTCAGCGCTTCGCCGTCAGGCAGACGTCGTCCATGAACAGCGCGTCGATGCCGGACTTGCGGAAGGTGACGATGGCGTCGGTCGGGGTGCAGACGATCGGCTCGCTGTCGTTGAACGAGGTGTTGACCACCAGCGGCACGCCGGTCAGTGCGTGGAAATGCGACAGCAGCTCGTGAAAGCGCGGATTGAAGGCGCGGCTGACCAGCTGCAGCCGGGCGCTGCCGTCCTTGTGCACCACGGCGGGGATGCGGTTGCGCTGCGCAGGCTTCACGTCGCAGGCGAACAGCATGAAGGCATGGCTCGCGGTGTGGGCGCCGACCTCGAACCAGTCGTCGGCGTGCTCGGCCATCACGCTCGGCGCGAACGGGCGGAAATCCTCGCGGTGCTTGATCCGCTGGTTGAGGATGGCGCGCATGTCGCCCCGGCGCGGGTCGGCCAGCAGCGAGCGGTTGCCGAGCGCGCGCGGCCCGAACTCCATGCGCCCCTGGAACCAGGCCACGATCTTGCCGTCGGCGATCATCCCGGCGGCCTCGCGCGCCGGGTTCTTGCTGCGCCGGGGCGTCAGCCCGGCCGATTTCACCGCGGCCAGGATCTCGCGGCGCGCGAACGCCGGCCCGAGATAGGGCGTGGCGCTGCCGGGTTTCGGCCGGCTCTTTGCCCTGGCGCCGTGCACCACCATGGCGGCGCCGATCGCGGTGCCGGCGTCGTGCGGCGCCGAGGGGATGAACACGTCGGAAAACGCGCCCGACTGCTTGACCAGCCCGTTGGTCACGCAGTTGAGCGCGACGCCGCCGGCGATGCACAGTTTGTCGAGCGGCGCCTTGCGCTTCAGCCGCCGCACCAGCGCCAGCACCGCGGCATCGGTCGCCTGCTGCAGCGCCGCCGCGATGTCGGCATGGCGCTGTTCGAGCCTGGCGTCCGGGAAGCGCGTCGGCCCGAACAGCGTCTCCAGCTTGTTCCACCACGCGTCCGACTGGACGCCGATCAGCTCGCGGTCGACCGCGTAGGTCTCCCGGCCGACCCGCAGCAGCGACTGGAAGGCGGGCCGGAAAACGTCCGGATTGCCGTAGGCGGCGAGCCCCATCACCTTGGAGGCGTCGTATTGCGAGAACCCGAGATAGCTGCTGAGCGCCTCCCAGACGAAGCCGAGCGAGTGCGGGTAGTCGAAGCTCTCGATCTCCCGGATCCGGGTGCCGGACGCTGTCATCAGGGTCGAGCCGGAGACCTCGCCGATGCCGTCGAGCACCAGGATGGCGGCGCGCGCGAAGCCGGAGGGAAAAAACGCCGAGGCGGCGTGGGCGAGATGGTGGGACACGAAATGGAAGTTGCGCCGCAGCGGCCGGTCGAGCAATTCCTCGGCGACATTGCGCACCTGGCCGATCCGCAGCCGAAAGGTCTCCTCGACCCGCGGATCCCACCACGCCGCGCGGTAGCGCGCCCGCCGCTCGACGGGGTCGAACGAGTAGGCGACGTGGTCGAGATCGGCGGCGCCGAGGCCGGCCTGTTTCAGGCACCAGCGGATCGCGCGCTCGGGAAATTGATGCGGGTTGTCGAAGCTCGCCAGCTTGCCGTGCTTGATGCGGTTGAAGCGTTCCTCCTCGACGGCTGCGACCAGCTTGCCGTCGACCAGGAGCGCGGCGGACGATTCGTGATAGACGCAATTGATTCCCAGAATGTTCACCGGCCACCTCTGTGCGCGATCGAAAGCCCTGTGGGGATCGACTAAACCATGGGGCCGGGCCTCGGGCCAGCCGGACCGCGGGCGTCCGCGCCGCGGCATTTTCGACCTCGTCACCGTCATTCCGGGGCGCGCATCTCTCCACCGCGTCATTCCGGGGCCGGCCGAAAGGCCGGAGCCCGGAATCCATACCCCCTGTGCCAATGATGATCTCCGCGTCAGTCACTCCGTGCCTTCACGCGGACACTGCGGCGTTTGGAGTCCGGGCTCGCGCCGCTTCGCGGCGCGCCCCGGAATGACGCTGGTGGGCAGCCGCCGCGCCTCAGTTCGGCCAGCAGCGCGCGCCGCCGGGCCCGAGATGGAAGCCCGGCGGACAGCGCCGCTCGAAGCCTTCGTTGGGCCAGCATCTCTGGCCTTCGGGCCCCAGGTGCCAGCCGACCGGGCAGGCGCGATTGGCCGCGAACGGGTGACAGAAGCCGCCGGGCCCGCGCCACCAGCCCGGTCCGCATCCTTCCGCGGCGCTGGCGGCGCCGGCAAGGCTCGCGGCGCCGGCGATCACCGCGGCGCCCAGCATCAAGGTCTTCAGCATGTTGATCGTCCTCCAATGGGCTCTCCCTGCGCGGGAGACGCGCGCACCACAGCCGATCGCGGCTTAACCGTGTCTGAACGCCGCGGGCGGCGGAAATTCAGGCGTCGAATGAGCGTCATTCCGGGGCGGGGGGCCAACCGGCGCGCGCCCCGACAAAAAAAAACCCGGGGTCTTTTTTTTATTAGCGCCGGGCCCG
>JARLJA010000111.1 GCA_031291445.1 Xanthobacteraceae bacterium
AAAAACACAAAAAAAACCCCCCCCGCCACCCCCCCCCCCCCCCCCCCCCCCCCCCCCCCCCCCCCCCCCCCCCCCCCCCCCCCCTGCCCGGCCATGACGGGAAAAACAGCAATCGCAACATCTTGAAAATGCTCGCTGCATTTTCGGTCAGACACTCAGGATGAGGGGCCAAGGTCGCCCTCACTCCCAGCCCGCGCCCTTGAGGCCGGGATTGGCGTAGACGATGCCGCCGTCGACCGCGATGGTCGCGCCCACCACATAATCTCCGGCGCGCGAGGCGAGATAGATCGCGGTGCCCGCCATGTCCTCGTCGCTGCCGATGCGGCCGGCGGGAACGCGGGTGGCAACCGTGTCGGCATTGTCGCGCGCGGCGCGGTTCATGTCCGACGCGAACGGGCCCGGTGCGATCGCGGTCACCACTACATGGTCCCTGATCAACCTCGCCGCCATGCGCCGTGTCAGGTGGATCAGCCCGGCCTTGCTGGCGTGATAGGAATAGGTCTCCATCGGATTGACGAAGATGCCGTCGATCGAGGCGATGTTGATCACCTTGGCGGGCCGCTCGGCGCTGGCGGCCGCGCGCAGCGGCGCGGCGAGCGCCTTGGTGAGGAAGAACGGCGCCTTGACGTTGAGGTTCATCACCTTGTCCCAGCCGCTCTCGGGGAACTCGTCGAACTCGGCGCCCCACGCCGCGCCGGCATTGTTGACCAGGATGTCGAGCCTCTGTTCGCGCTTCCTGATCTCGGCGGCCAGCATGTCGACGCCGGCGGTGGTCGAGATGTCGATCGGCACCGCGATGCACTCGCCGCCGTATTGCCGCGTGAGTTCCTTGGCGGTCTCCTCGCAGGGGCCGGCCTTGCGCGCTGTGATGTAGACCCGCGCCGCGCCCTGGGCGAGAAAGCCCGCGGCGATCATCCTGCCGATGCCGCGCGAGCCGCCGGTGACGACCGCGACGCGGCCCTTGAGTGAGAACAGATCGGTGAACATCGGCTGGCTTCCTCCCGCTGGCTGTCGCGCATTCGCGCGTTGCGACGGGTTGAAGCGCCGGCGGGGCGGCGAGTCAAGAAGGCGCGGTTGTGCCGACGCCGTTGCCGTTCGAAAGGCGCGTCGGGCTAGGCGGCGTCGACGCGGCGAAAGCCCTTCCAGATCGCGGTCGCGGCGCCCGATGTCAGCACCGAGAGGAACCGTCGGTCCTGGAAATGGCCGTTGAGCGAGATCCGCGGCAGGGCGGTCAGGTGGCTGGCGTTCTCGGCGAACAGCATGCCCGGACGGGTGGTGACGGCGGTGCTGAAGCCGAGCTCGCGGGCGAGGGTGAACTCGCGGGCGGTGGCCGCGATCTTGTCGCCGTAGGGGTAGGCGAAATGCCGCACCGGCCGCTGCAGCGCATCCTCGATCCGCTTGCGGCTGGCGGCCATTTCGTGGGCGGCGACCGCGCGCGACGCCTTGGCCAGCGTGCAGTGGCTGAGCGTGTGCGCGCCGATGGTGACCAGCGGATCCGCGGCGAAATCACGCAGTTCGTCCCATGGCATGCAGAGGTCGCGACCGGCGGCGTCGGCCGAGAGGCCGTGGGGCGCGCCCAGCGTCCGCAGTGCATCCATCATGGCCTCGTCGGACGGCATTGCCCGCAGCCAGGGATGCAGCCGGTCGAACGCGGCCTGCTTGGCGGCGGGCGATCCGGCGTCGAGACGCACGCCGTCGCCGATCGGCGCATCGATCACCTCCGCCTTCGCCACCAGCTGCTCGAGCGCAAGCCACCAGAACTGGCCGCGGCCGTCGACGAAGTCGCCGGCGGCATAGACCGTGAAGGGCGCGTCGTGCTCGCGCATTACCGGCAGCGCGAAATCACGGTTGTCGCGGTAGCCGTCGTCGAAGGTGAAGCAGACGAAGCGGCGGGAAAACTCCCGCGCGGCCATGCGCCGGTGCATCTCGTCGACCCCGATGATGTCGAGCCCGAGCTCGCGGACGTGGTCGAGCGTGGTGCGAAGGAACTCGGGCGTGACTTCGAGGTGCCGGTTGGGCTGGAATGGATCGCTGCGGGCGGGGCGGACATGGTGCAGCATCAGGATGACGCCGACTCCCGCCAGGATCGGCCGCAGCAGATAGTGTGCCCCGGAAAAATACAGGGCGTCAAAACCGGCGCGGATGATGTTGCTGCGAAGCGTCATTGAAAGCGAGGTTGCACCGGTCCCATTGCGACATGGCTGGTTGTGCCAGCAAGCGCTGAACAAAGTCTTAGCCATGCCATGGCGATTGCTGCTACTCCGATTTCCAAATTGACACCCCCGCAACCGTTTGTTTTCACTGCCACCATCGCGCTCCCGGTGCTCGGCCGGGAATGGTCGCGGCGGACCGCCGCCGTCCAACCTTCCGGATCAAGCACTTAGGTATCTGAATGCGTGTCTTTTTCAGGTGGGCGAGCAAGTGGTGGCCAGGTTTGCTCCCGCTCGCGCTGCTGTGGTGCCTGGCCGCATGGAACGGCACCGTCCCGCTGGAAAATGACCTCGCGGCGCGCGCCACCGCCTCCCTCAAGGAGGCCGTGCTGGCCCAGACCCAGCTCACCGTCGCCGGCCGGGACGTCACCCTGGCGGCCGACGCCTTCTCCGAGGACGGCCGCAAGGATGCCCTGGCGCGGGTTGCGGGCGTGGCGGGGGTCCGGCTCGTCAACGACGAGACCCGCCTGGTGCCCGAGGCGAAGCCGTTCGTCTGGACCGCGGAACGCGACGTCGCCCACGTCGTGCTGGGCGGCAATGCGCCGCTGCCGGCGGACAAGGCCAGGCTGCTCGAGGCGGCGCGTGCGGTGGTGGCCGGCGTCGAGGTCGTCGACCAGATGGGGCTGGCCCGCGGCGCGCCGGCGAAGTTCGACGCGGTCGCGCTGCTCCTGGTCAACCAGATTCCGCGGCTGAAGGACGGCAAGATCGTGCTGACCGACACCGCGGTGAAGCTCACGGGCATGGCGCGCGAGCTCGGCGGCCGCGAGGCGATCGCCGCGGCGCTCAAGGACGTTCCCGAAGGGTTTGCCGTCGACAACGCCATCAAGGCGCCGCCCTACATCTTCCAGGCCAACAAGGATCCGGTCGCGGTGACCGTCACATTCACCGGCTATGTTCCCGACAGCGCCGTCCACACCGCGCTGGTGGCCGCCGCCACCCGCAAGTTCTTCGACGAAAAGGTGGTCGACCAGCTCAAGGCCAGCGTCGGCGCGCCGGCCGGATTCGCCGGCGCCGCCACCGTGGCGATCGGGGCGCTGTCGCGGCTGTCGACCGGCTCGCTGGTGATCGCCGATCGCGAGGTCAAACTGTCCGGCGACGCGCTCTACACGGTGGCGGCCGACCAGATTCGCGCCAGCCTGAGCGGCGATCTGCCGCAGGGCTGGAAGGCCGTCGCAGACATCTCGGTGCGGCCGGCGGCGACCCCGGTCGACGCGTCGGTGTGCCAGCAGCTGTTTGCCGGCCTGTTCACCCAGGGCAAGATCCGCTTCGATACGGCAAGCGCGACCATCGATCGCGATTCGCTGGGCCTGCTCGACCGCCTGGTCGAGACGGCGTCGCGGTGTCCCTCGACGGCCATCGAAATCGCCGGCCACACCGATGCCACCGGCGACGACGGCGCCAACCAGGCGCTGTCGGAAAAGCGGGCCCAGGCGGTGGTCGACTACCTGATCCGTGCCGGCCTGCCGGCCGAACGGCTGACCGCGGTCGGCTATGGCAGCTCGCACCCGGTCGCGTCGAACGACAACGAGGACGGCCGGGCGCAAAATCGCCGGATCGAGTTCGTGGTGAAGGAATAGCGATGGCCTATCTCGCGGCATTTCATTGGGGCTGGCTGGCGGGGGGGCTGCTGCTCGGCCTCGGCATGGGGTGGATTTCGGTGGTCCATCGCGGCCGGCCGCTGTCGCCGAAGATGCTCGGCGCGGTCGCGGCGGTCGTGGCGATCGCCGTCGCGGTCGCCGCCGCGCGGCTGCTGCCGGGCCGCTTCGGCTACTGGTGCGACCTTGGGCTCGCCTTGTTTGCGGCCTATCTCATCGGCTGCACCGTTGGAACGGTGCTGCGGCAATGGGTCGTCGCCCGTCACGCCGCGGCCAGGTCGCCGGCGCGCTGAAGCGCCGATCTGGCGCGAAACTGGGCGGCATTGCCTGCGGTTACGGCGGAACGCCGCTCTCGCCGCACCGCTCCGGTTCTGCTACGACAAACTGCGCCCAGCGCCGTCGCGCGATCGCGTGCCGGTCCTGTCTGGTCGTGATGCCGCGATGGATGGCATTCGAGGTAGAGATGCTGCGATCACTACGCAGGACGGTGGCCGTCCTGCGCGAAAGGCAAATCCTGCACAAGCTCGGCATTGTGATCAGCGTCACGATCATCGTGGCCGCGTGCTTCATCCTGTTTCACATGCTGCGGGACCTCGATCTCGTGGCGCTGGGCAAGGCCCTGCGCGGCACCGACCGTCGCGCCATCGCGCTCGCCGCCGTCTGCGTCTTCGCCGGCTACTTCACCCTGACCTTCTACGACCTGTTCGCGCTGCGCACGATCGGCAGGTCCGACATCCCCTACCGGGTCGCCGCGCTGGCGGGCTTCACCAGCTATTCGATCGGCCACAATGTCGGCGCCAGCGTCTTCACCGGCGGGGCCGTGCGCTACCGGATCTATTCGGCGCGGGGGATGAGCGCGGTCGACGTCGCCAAGATCTGCTTCATCGCCGGTCTGACCTTCTGGCTCGGCAACGCCGCGGTGCTCGGCATCGGCGTGCTCTACCACCCCGAGGCGGCCTCGGCGGTCGACCAGCTGCCGCCGTGGCTCAACCGCGCGATCGCGCTCGTCATCCTCGCCACGCTGGTCGGCTACGTGGTCTGGGTCTGGACCAGCCCGCGGCGCATGGGCCGCGGCACCTGGACGGTGCAGCTTCCCGGTGGGCCGCTGACGCTGCTGCAGATCGTGATCGGCATCGTCGATCTCGGGTTCTGCGCGCTGGCGATGTTCATCCTGCTGCCCGGCGAGCCCCATGTCGGCTTCGTCGTCGTCGCCGTCATCTTCGTCTCGGCGACGCTGCTCGGTTTCGCCTCGCATTCGCCGGGCGGGCTCGGCGTGTTCGATGCCGCGATGCTGATCGGACTCTGGGAGTTCGACAAGGAAGAGCTGCTGGCCGGCATGCTGCTGTTCAGGGTGCTGTACTATATCGTTCCCTTCGTGCTCTCCGTCACCGTTCTGACGTATCGCGAAGTCATGCTGGGCGCCCGCGACAAGCGTGTCCGCAGCGCCCTCCATGCGCTCGACGAGCAGGCCGCGCAGCGGCCGCGTATCGTGCGGGATCATGGTGATGGCGGTATATAATCAATCGGGCCCCAATCGACTGCCGGGCGAGACGCAGGTGACGCGGTCCGCCTCGGCGCTGGACAGAGGGCTGGAGCGCCTGCGGCTCGCCGCCATCATCCTGCTGGTGGCCGCGGTGGCGCTGGTGGCGCTGGTCGCCTACGACGCGGTTGCGGTCACCCATGCGCTCGTCGTGTTCCTCTGCCTGCTCGGCGCCACGCTGATTCCGTGGCGGCTGCAGGACGCCGAGCAGGCCAAGGGCGAGGCGGCCGGCGGCGCGGCGGTCGAGACCGCGGTGGTGCGCGCGCTGGTCGAGGGCATGCCCGACCCCGCGGTGCTGCTCGATCGCGCCGGCCGGGTGCTTCACTTCAACAGCGCCGCCGGCCAGCTCGCGCCGGCGCTGCGCAAGAACGAACTGGCGCAATTCGCCCTGCGCTCGCCGGAAATCATCACCGCCCTGCGCGGCGCGATCGCCACCAACGAGCCGCGGCGCACCACCTATCTCGATCACGTGCCGGTCGACCGCTGGATGGAGCTGATCGTGATGCCGATCGCCGTTCCGTCCGCGTTCGGCGGCAGCGAGTCCTACCTGCTGATGACCTTCCACGACCAGACGCCGCTGCGCCGGGTCGAGGAAATGCGCGCCGACTTCGTCGCCAACGCCAGCCACGAACTGCGCACGCCGCTGGCGGCGCTGTCCGGCTTCATCGAGACCCTGCAGGGGCCGGCGCGCGAGGACACCAGGGCCCGCGAGCGCTTCCTCGCGATCATGCAGGCGCAGGCGACCCGCATGGCGCGCCTGATCGACGACCTGCTGTCGCTGTCGCGGGTCGAGCTCAGCGCCCATGTCCGGCCCGACACCCTGATCGACATCGTGCCGATCATCCGCGAGGTGGTCGATGGCCTCGAGCCGCTGGCCCGCGACCGCCAGGTCGAGATCGAGGTCACCCTGCCGACGACGGCGGTGACCATCGCCGGCGACCGCGAGGAGCTGCTCAGGGTGTTCGAGAACCTGATCGAGAACGCCCTGAAATACGGCGCGTCCGGCGGCCGGGTGATGGTCTCCCTGGTCATCGTGGCGGGGGTCGACGGCGCCTCGGAGGTCCGGGTCGCGGTGCGCGACTTCGGTCCCGGCATCGCGCCCGAGCACCTGCCGCGGCTCACCGAGCGGTTCTATCGGGTGGATGTCGGCGACAGCCGCTCCCAGGGCGGCACCGGGCTCGGGCTGTCGCTGGTCAAGCACATCGTCAACCGCCACCGCGGTCGCCTCCTGATCGAAAGCGTGCTCAAGAAAGGCGCAACTTTTACCGCCTGTTTCCCCCAGCCGAAGCCGCCCGCGGCCGCGTAGTTCAGCGTTTCTCGAGCAAATTCAGCTGCTTGAACGTTGTCACATGACCGTCACCAAACCCTCATAAAACTCGCCGCGCTAGCTTCCAGTGCAGCAGGCGCAAGCGCCGTCGGCATGCGGTCGGCATCCTGCTCAACCCATGGAGACACCCGTGAACTTCATCAAAACGATCGTCGCTGCCGGCCTGGTGGCCGTGTCGGCGCTGCCGGCCGTTGCCGCAGACATCTCCGGGGCGGGCGCAACGTTTCCCTACCCGATCTACGCGAAGTGGGCCGACGCCTACAAGAAGGAGACCGGCAACGGGCTGAACTACCAGTCGATCGGCTCCGGCGGCGGCATCAAGCAGATCCAGGCCAAGACCGTGACCTTCGGCGCGTCCGACATGCCGCTCAAGCCGGAAGACGTCGAAAAGGCCGGGCTCGTGCAGTTTCCGACCGTCGTCGGCGGTGACGTGCCCGTCGTCAATCTGGACGGGGTCACCTCGGGCGATCTCAAGCTCGACGGCACCACACTGGCGAAGATCTTCCTCGGCGAAATCAAGACCTGGGATGACGCCGCCATCAAGGCGCTCAACCCCAGTGCCAAGCTGACCTCCCAGGCGATCGTCGTCGTGCATCGTTCCGACGGGTCCGGCACCACGTTCATCTGGACGGACTACCTCTCGAAGGTGAGCGCGGACTGGAAGTCGAAGGTCGGCGCCAATACCGCGGTCGAATGGCCTGCCGGCATCGGCGCCAAGGGCAACGAGGGCGTCGCCAACAACGTGATGCAGACCAAGGGCGCGATCGGCTATGTCGAATACGCCTATGCCAAGCAGAACAAGATGACGACCGTCAACATGATCAACAAGGACGGCAAGTCGGTTGCGCCGGATGCTGCGGCGTTCCAGGCGGCCGCCGCCAATGCCGATTGGGTCAATGCCAAGAATTTCTACCTGATCCTGACCGACCAGCCGGGCGCCGCGTCCTGGCCGATCGCCGGCGCGACCTTCATCCTCATCCACAAGCAGCCTCAGGATCCGGCGGCCGCGACAGAGGCGCTGAAATTCTTTTCCTGGGCCTATGCCAAGGGCGGCAAGATGGCGGAAGATCTCGACTACGTGCCGATGCCCGCCTCGGTGGTCAAGGCGATCCAGGCGGTCTGGAGCAACGAGATCAAGGACGCCAACGGCAAGCCGCTGCTCACGAACTGAGGGTGCCGCGGCGGGACGGCCACGCTGCTCCCGCCGCGTTTCTGCGGTATGGTCTCGGCTGAGGTCGAGAGTTAAGACCGCCGTTCGCCGCCGGTCTGGCGGCGGACGGCCCCTCCGCCGCTTCTGGTGCGGGGCACGGAGGCAATAATCGCCAGGAGGCGAAGAGTGGTCGAAGTCACTTGGCAGGGGCCTGACGTGAGCGCCCGGCAGAACGTCGAGGATCGCGCCCGCGCGCTCAACCGCTTGCGGCTCAGCGACGATGTCTTCCGAATCATGACCCGCAGCGCGGCAATGTTCGTGCTGGCCATCCTGGGTGGCGTCATCCTCGCCCTGTTCCTCGGCTCGCTGCCGGCGCTGCGGGAGTTCGGATTCGGTTTCCTGGTGTCCGAAAGCTGGAATCCGGTCACCGAGAAGTTTGGCGCGCTGGCCCCGGTCTACGGCACGCTGATGACGTCGTTCCTGGCCATGCTGATCGCGGTGCCGTTCGGCCTGCTGATCGCCATGTTCCTGACCGAACTGTGCCCGAAATGGCTGCGCCGTCCGATCGGAATCGCGATCGAACTGCTGGCCGGGATCCCGAGCATCATCTACGGCATCTGGGGTCTGTTCGTGCTGGCGCCCTTCCTCCAGCAATACATCCAGCCCCCGCTGATCAAGACCTTCCAGAACGTTCCGGGGCTGTCGGCCCTGTTCGAGGGGCCGCCCTACGGCATCGGCATATTCACCGCGAGCCTCATCCTCGCGATCATGGTGCTGCCCTTCGTCACCTCGATTTCCCGCGACGTGTTCGACGCGGTTCCACCGGTGCTCAAGGAGGCGGCCTACGGACTTGGCTGCAGCACCTGGGAAGTGATGCGCTACGTCGTCCTGCCCTACACCCGGGTCGGCGTGATCGGCGGCGTGATGCTGGGGCTCGGCCGCGCGCTCGGCGAGACCATGGCGGTCACCTTCGTGATCGGCAACGCGCACCGGATCTCGACCTCGCTGCTGGCGCCCGGCACCACGATTTCGGCGACCATCGCCAATGAATTCACCGAGGCGGTCGGCGATCTCTACACCTCGTCGCTGATCGCGCTCGGCCTGATCCTGTTCGTGATCACCTTCGTGGTGCTGGCGATCGCCCGCTATCTGCTGATGCGGATCGAGCGGAGGATCGGCTGATGGACACCGCGATCTACGCTTCGCGCCGCCGCCGCAACCACATCTCGGTCGCGGCCTCGATCGCGGCGACCGTGATCGGGCTGGGCTGGCTGGCGCTGATCCTCGGCTCGCTGTTCTGGCAGGGCTTCAGCGGCCTGTCGCTGCGGGTCTTCTTGGAGAACACGCCGCCGCCCGGCTCCGACGGCGGCCTGCTCAACGCCATCGTCGGCAGCCTGATCTTCACCGTGCTCGCGGTGGCGTTCGGCACCCCGATCGGCATCCTGGCCGGCACCTACATGGCCGAATACGGCCGCCACGCGCGCCTCACCCACGTCGTGCGCTTCATCAACGACATTCTCCTGAGCGCGCCGTCGATCGTGGTCGGCCTCTTCATCTACGAGGTCATGGTCCGCCCGATGGGGCATTTCTCCGGTATCTCGGGCGCCGTGGCGCTCGCGGTGATCGTGATTCCGGTGGTGGTGCGCACCACCGAGGACATGCTGCTGCTGGTGCCGGACACCATGCGCGAGGCCGCCGCCTCGATCGGGCTGCCGCGCTCGCTGATGATCCAGAAGGTCGCCTATCGAGCGGCGCGCTCCGGCATCGTGACCGGCATCCTGCTGGCGGTCGCCCGCGTCAGCGGCGAGACCGCGCCGCTGCTGTTCACCGCGCTCAACAACCAGTTCTACAGCACCAACCTCAATGCTCCGATGTCGAGCCTGCCGGTCGTGATCTTCCAGTTCGCGCTCAGTCCCTACAAGGACTGGCAGAAGCTGGCCTGGACCGGGGCGCTGATCATCACCTTGGCAGTGCTCGCGCTCAGCATCACCGCGCGCGCCCTCTCCGCAGCAAGGAAGACGTCATGAACCTGGCCACCGCCGCATCTTCGACGGAGCCGCGCGCGCCGATCGACCCGGCCAATCTCAAGCCCAAGATCACGTTGCGCGATCTCGATTTCTACTACGGCGACGCGAAGGCGCTGAAGAGCATCACGATGTCGCTCTACGAGAACAAGGTCACCGCGTTCATCGGGCCGTCGGGCTGCGGCAAGTCGACGCTGCTGCGCGTCCTCAACCGGATGTACGATCTCTATCCGAACCAGCGCGCCAGCGGCCAGGTGTCGTTCGACGGCACCAACGTTCTCGATCCCGGCCTCGACCTCAACCTGCTGCGGGCGCGGATCGGCATGGTGTTCCAGAAGCCGACCCCGTTCCCGATGTCGATCTACGAGAACATCGCGTTCGGCATCCGGCTCTACGAGAAGCTGACGAAGAGCGAGCTCGACCAGCGGGTCGAGCAGTCGCTGCGCCGCGCGGCGCTGTGGGAGGAAGTCAAGGACAAGCTCGGCGCCAACGGTCTCAGCCTGTCGGGTGGCCAGCAGCAGCGGCTGTGCATCGCCCGCACCGTGGCGGTGCGGCCCGAGGTGATCCTGTTCGACGAGCCGTGCTCGGCGCTCGATCCGATCTCGACCGCCAAGGTCGAGGAATTGATCCAGGAGTTGGCGGAGGACTACACCATCGCCATCGTCACCCACAACATGCAGCAGGCCGCGCGCGTCTCCGACAAGACCGCCTTCATGTATCTCGGCGAACTGGTCGAGTTCGACGACACCAACAAGATATTCACCTCGCCGAGCGATCGTCGCACACAGGACTACATTACCGGCCGGTTCGGCTAAGGGAGAACGAGATGGGTTCCGAACATACCGCCAAGGCGTTCGACAGCGATCTGCAGGAATTGACCCGGCTGGTCGCCGAGATGGGCGGCCTCGCCGAGCGCATGATCGTCGATTCCGTCGATGCGCTGATCCGCCGGGATGTCCCGCTCGGCCAGCGCGTCGTCGCCGCCGACGCCGAGATCGACAATCTGCAGCGCGTGATCGAAGAGCGCGCGGTGTTGACCATCGCCCGGCGCCAGCCGATGGCGGTCGACCTGCGCGAGATCGTCGGCGCCATGCGGGTCGCCACCGATCTCGAGCGGATCGGCGATCTCGCCAAGAACATGGGCAAGCGGGTCGCGGCGCTGGAGAGCGAATTCCAGCCGCTGAAACTGATCCGCGGCCTCGAGCACATGACCGACCTCGTGCAGACGCAGGT
>JARLJA010000112.1 GCA_031291445.1 Xanthobacteraceae bacterium
ACCCCATGCACCTGGAACACGTTCTTCGCAATATCCAGCCCAATTGTGCTAATCCTGTTCATGGACGGCTCCCTCGTCTGAGATCTTCAACGACCTCATTCTGGCACACTGATGCCGTTGGGGGCCGTCCACCCCATCATTGCCGGGCTTGACCCGGCAATCCACGCTTCGCTTGCTGAAGTTCTTCCAAAGAGTGGACCCGCGGGTCAAGCCCGCGGGTGACACACAATGTGGCGATGCGTTGCTTGGACTTCTGCGTCGTGGCCCCGCCTGACCGGACCATCCAGCAACCGACAGCGCCCGCGCGAGGCGTGACGAAGCTACTCATACCTCAGCGCGTCGATCGGGTTGAGGTTCGCCGCCTTGCGCGCGGGGTAGAAGCCGAAGAAGATCCCCACCGCGGCCGAGAACAGGAAGCCGCCGGCGATCGCGGTCAGCGACACCGGCGCCGACCAGCCGGTGACCAGCGGAATCGCCAGCGCGAAAGCGACGCCGATGACGATGCCGATGACGCCGCCGGAGACGCTGAGAAACACCGCCTCCGCCAGGAACTGGAGCATCACCTGCAGCCGCCGCGCCCCGATCGCCATGCGCAGGCCGATCTCGCGGGTGCGCTCGGTGACCGAGACCAGCAGGATGTTCATGATGCCGATGCCGCCGACCAGCAGCGACACCGAGGCCACCGCGGCGAGCAGCAGCGCCATGATGCGGCTGCTGCGCTCCGCGGTCTCGGCGAACTGGCTGAGATTGCGGATGTCGAAATCGTTGATGGCGCCCGGCTTGATGCGGTGGCGATGGATCAGGGTGTCGCTGGCCTGGCGGATCGCGGTCTGCACCAGCGGCTGGCTCACCGCCTGGACGTAGATCTGGTTGACGTAGCCGGTCAGCCGCGGCTGCATGTTGTAGGGATTGGGCGGCGCCAGATACGGCCAGTTCAGCGGCGTCTGGGCCGAGGTCGGCGCCGCGACGCCGAGCACGCGGCGTTCCGCGGTGGAAAACGGGATCATCACCAGGTCGTCCTGGTCGGTGCCGAACTGCGACTGGCCCTTGGTGCCGAGCACGCCGATCACCTGCAGCGGCACGCTCTTGACCTGCAGCAGGGCGCCGATCGGGTTCTCGCCCGGTGTGAACAGCTGACGATAGACGGTCTGGCCGATCAGCACGACCAGCGTCGCCTTGCGGACGTCGTCGGCATCGATGCCGCGGCCCAGCGCGATCTGCCAGTTGGTGATCGACGGATAGAGCTCGCTGACGCCCTGCACGCTGGTGGTCCAGTTCTGGTTGCTGTACTGGACCTGGCCGGCCTGGCGGATCAGGTAGCCGACCTGCGCCACCGCGTCGCTCTCGCGATGGATGGCGCGGGCGTCCGACACCGTGAGCGTCGAGGCGCTGCCGAAGCCGGCGCGCATGCCCCCCGAGCTCAGCGCGCCGGGCAGAATGACGACGACGTTCGACCCCAGGCTCTCGATCTGCTTGCGGACCGCGTCGCTGGCGCCGTCGCCGATCGCCACCATCACGATCAACGCCGCGACGCCGATGAAGACGCCCAGCATGGTCAGCATCGAGCGCATCTTGTTGCGCCCGATCGCCTGCGCCGCCGCGCCCGCGATCATCAGGCCGAAGGTCACGGCCTTGCCGACCACCGATCCGGTTTCATGGTCCTCGACCGCGGGAAGCGGCGGCGGCGGCGCGGACGCCGGCGGCGCTGCGGCCGGCCGCGGCTTGCTCTCGTCGGAGATGATGGCGCCGTCGCGCATGGTCACCACGCGGTCCGCATAGGCGGCGATGTCGGGCTCATGGGTCACCAGCACGATGGTGACGCCCTTCTGGCGATTGAGCGCGGTCAGCGCCTCCATGATCTCGTGGGAGGTGCGGGTGTCGAGATTGCCGGTGGGCTCGTCGGCGAGCAGGAGGCTCGGCGAATTGATCAGCGCGCGGGCGATGGCGAGGCGCTGCTGCTGGCCGCCGGAGAGCTGCGCCGGGGTGTTGCGTTCGCGCGCCGACAGCCCGAGCTGCGCCAGCGCCGCCTGCGCCATCCGGGTCCGGGTCGCGCCCGGCACCGGCCCGGTCGCGGAATAGTACAGCGGCAGGCTGACGTTTTCGAGCGAGCTGGTGCGCGGCAACAGGTTGAAGCTCTGGAACACGAAGCCGAGGCGCTCGCTGCGGATGCGGGCGAGCGCCGGCTCGTCGAGCCCGGCGACGTCGATGCCGTCGAGCAGATAGTGGCCGCTGGTCGGCTGGTCGAGGCAGCCGAGCATGTTCATCAGCGTCGACTTGCCCGAGCCGGACGCCCCCATGATGGCGACGAACTCGCCGTAGTGGATGGTGAGGTCGATGTTGCGCAGCGCCTCGACCTTGACGTCGCCGAGCATGAAGGTGCGGGTCAGTCCGGTGATGCGGATGACTTCCTTGGACGCCGGTCCGCCGCCGGCCGCGGCTACGGGCGCTTCTGCCGCGCTCGCGGGCGCGGTGATCGATGGTTCAGCGGGCGCGTCGGACATGGGTTACGATGCCTCAGTGTCCGGTCGGGCAATGCGCCGACACATTCTCCGTCGTCATGCCCGCACTCGTTGCGGGCATCCACGTCTTGCCGCCTCTCAAGAAAGAAAGACGTGGATGGGCGGGATGAGCCCGGCCATGACGGAGAAACAACGTAGCGCCTTCCGCTGGCTGCATCCCCGCCCCCTCAGAACCGCGGCGGGGTTGCCGGCGCGGCGGCGCCGGCCTGGGTGGTGCGCTCGGCGGTGATGACGAGATCGCCCTCCTTGAGCTCGCCGCCCGTCACTTCGGTGACGTTGCCGTCGTCGAGCCCGGCCACGATCGGCACCGCGACCGCCTTGCCGTCGCGCAGCACGAACACCCGCGCGGTCTTGTCCGGCGCTGCCGGCTCGGCCGCACCGTGCGGCGCGCTCGGCACGAACCGCAGCGCCTGGTCGGGCACCCGCAGCACGTCGTCGCGCTCGGCGATGATGATCGTCGTCGCCGCGGTCATGCCCGGCATCAGCGCGAGGTCGGCATTGTCGAAGCCGACCACGACGTCGTAGGTCACGACGTTCTGCACGGTCTGCGGCGACTGCCGGATCTGGGTCACCTTGCCCGTGAACACCCGCTGCGGATAGGCGTCCACGGTGAAGGTGGCGCTGTTGTTCTCGCGAACCCCGCCCATGTCACCCTCGCTGGTATTGGTGTCGACCTGCATCTGCTTGAGGTCGGTCGCGATCAGGAACATGGTCGGGGTCTGGAAGCTCGCGGCCACGGTCTGGCCGCCGCTGACGTTGCGCGACACCACCGTGCCGTCCACCGGCGAGACGATGTTGGTATAGGCGAGATTGAGTCTCGCGCCATCGACCAGCGCCTGGTCGAGCTTCACGGTGGCCTCGTCCTGGTTCACCACGAAGGCCTGGTCATCAGCCTGCTGGTGAGCGATGGCGTTCTGCTCGGCGAGCTTGTTGTAGCGGACGAGATCGGCGCGGTCCTTGGCGAGGATCGCCTGGTCGCGCTGCAGCTGGGCGGAATACTGGTCGAGCGTCGCCTGGTTGGGCCGCGGATCGATCTTGGCGCAGACCTGGCCGGTCCGGACCGGGGCGTCGTAATCGCAAAACAGGCTCTCGATCACGCCGGAGACGTAGGTGCCGACGACGATGGTGAGCACCGGGTTGACGGTTCCGGTCGCCGTCACCGTGCGGGTCACCTTGCCGCGCGTCACCGCGACGGCGGTGTAGTTGACCGCGTGCCGGCTGGTGCCGAAATATGCGAAGGCGACGACGCCCGCCACCACCAACGCCGCGGCGGCACCGCCGAGGATCCAGACGTTTCGGGTGTGGTTGTTGGCTTGCGGCATCGGTGGGGTGTCCTAGCCGCTCTGGCCGGCGGCGCCGGGAGGCGGGGCCTTGTGGCATGCGCCATAGCGGATCACGCTCTTGTTGTCGTCATAGCGCTGCCACACCAGGTGCAGGGTGGAGAGGTCGATGCCGAAGCTGGCGTCCTTGGCGATTCCGCTGATGGCGACGCTCGAGACCGAGAGCTTGCTGAAGGCGTAAGCTCCGGATGCGGCCGTGACGGCCGCCGTGCGCGCCGCGGCGTCGAAGCTGATGGTGATCGTCTCCTGGAGATCCGGCGGCGCGGCGGTGGCGGTGGCGGTGGCGGTGGCAGCCAGCACACAGGCGAACGTCGTGGGCGCGGCCACCGCGCCCGTGGCCGCCGGCGCGAGGCCGAAGATGATCGTCGCCGTCACTACGCGCAGTCCCGGTGTCACGATGGCTTGATCCCGTGATGTTCGTCACGATTCACTGTGGCAGGGTGGACCGAAGTACCGATGATCTAGATCAAACCGGCGGCGGCCATTACCGCAGTTTGTCACGAGCGGCTGGCACGGATCGCCCCGGGGTGCGGCCAACCAAGAGTCCATCGGAGACTTGCCATGGCGGGAACCCAACGAGACCTCCTGACTGAGCGGCACCTGGCGTTGTTCGGCGCCATCGTGCAGCGGTTCGCGCGCTACGAACCGACATCCAGCAGGCCGCGGTGGAGCGCTTCCTCCACGCGGTGGAGGCCGGGAGCTGGCGCCGGGGGGCATGAGGCATGCCAGCCATGCCCCGGCGACGCGGATTGAAGCGCGCGCCGGAGAAAGGCATACTGTCGCGCAGCGGCCAAACAGGCCAAATCGAACGAAGATGACGAGGACGGGAGAAGGATTTACCTGAGCTCCCGAGCCTCCGGGAGCGACATGCGCATGACGGCGATGATCGGCGTGATCGGCAACGCATATGTCATCGAAGGCCGATTTCCGGTGCAGATCGCCGGCGAGCGCATGATGCGCGCGGTCACCGACGTCGCCGGCGCGCTGCCGCTAATGTTCGCCGCGCTTCCCAAGGTCACCGACGTCGGCGCGCTGCTCGACGTGGTCGACGGCATCGTGCTCACCGGCGCGCGCGCCAACGTCCATCCGTCGCGGTTCGGCGCCGAGCCGGGCCCGGCCTTCGAGCCCTATGACGAGCGCCGCGACGCGGTGGCGCTGGCGGTGACGGAAGCCTGCGTGGCGCGCGGCGTGCCGCTGTTCGGCATCTGCCGCGGCCTGCAGGAGATGAACGTCGCCTTCGGCGGCTCGCTGCATCCGGAGATCCGCGACCTGCCCGGCCGCATGAATCACCGCATGCCGCGGCTGGAGAACGGCGAGATCCATCCCGATCCCAAGGTGATCTTCGCCGACCGCCACGAGGTTCGCCTGATCAAGGACGGCGCCTTCGCCCGCCTGTTCGGCCGCGACACCATCCGCGTCAACTCGCTGCACGGCCAGGGCATCCTCGATCCCGGCGCGCGCATCGTGGTGGAAGGCGTCGCCGAGGACGGCACCATCGAGGCGATTCGCGTCAAGGACGCGCCGTCGTTCGCGCTCGGGGTGCAGTGGCACGCCGAACACGACCCCCAGGTCAACCCGATCAACCGCGCGCTGTTTCAGGCGTTCGGCGATGCGGTGCGGGAGCACAAGGCCGGCGCGTGAGCCGGGGGGCGCGGGCGCTGCGATGTCGATGGGCGCGCGCCTTTTCACCACTCGTCATTGCCGGGCTTGACCCGGCAATCCACTCTTTCCTTGCTACAATTGCTTCAAAGAGTGGACCCGCGGGTCAAGTTTACAGCCGGACCGGCCGGAGGCCGGATCCGGTTGCCCGCGGGTGACGCAGAGGGTGCGGGTGACGCAGAGAGAGCAGCCTCCCCGAGGAACTTCGTCATCGCTCGATCGTTATCTCGGTCGGCGGAGCGCCCGCCTTCGCGTCCGGATGAATAAGGAGCAGCGTCCATGATGCAAACGCAGAGCGGAGCCCATCCCGGACCACCTTCAGGATCCCACGCGCTGCGCTGGCGGCGCGCCGCGCCACTCGACCTCTACAAGCTCGGCTGCGGCCTGTTCCTGTTGGTGGCGCCGTGGCTGTTCGGTTTCGTCAGCCGCTCGGGCCGCCTCGACACCGAACTGACCGGCCTCGCGCTCACCGCGCTCGCCATCGCCGCCATCGTGCTGTTCGCCGAGTGGGAGGAATGGCTGCAGCTCGCGCTCGGGCTCTGGCTCATCGCCGCGCCCTGGGCGCTCGGGCTTGCCCACACCTCATTCATGCATGTCAGCGTCACCATCGGGGTGATCGTCACCTATCTCGCCGCGCTCGAACTGTGGATGGTGCGCTCGCCGGAGACGTTTGACTAAATCGTCAGGCAGATCCACCGACGCCTATTTTCGTCATTGCCGGGCTTGACCCGGCAATCCACGCTTTCTTTGCAGCAGTCGCCCGAAAGAGTGGACCCGCGGGTCAAGCCCGCGGGTGACGCGGAGAAACGCAGATGACGCGGAGAAAAATGCAGCGCTGTCACTCTCACCCCTTCACGGCCGTGGCGGCGCCCGCGGCCTCCGCGCCGACGCCCTCGCCGATCGGCGCGAGCTGCGCCAGCAGCCGCTGCCGCTCCGCCGGCCGGCGGTAGAGGAAGTCGCCCGGCAGGCCGAGCCGCAGGCTCGCCTGGCACGGCGGCGACTGCGGGTCGCAGCGGCGATCGGCAATGCCGCCGGCCATCCGCAGCGCCAGGCGATCGAGCAAGGTCAGGTCGAAGGCGCGGCCGAGCGCCAGCCTGTCGCGCACCGGCGGCGGCAGCAGCGAGACCGCGCCGCGCGCCAGCGCCCGATGCAGGAACCGCGGCGCGTTGGGCGCCGCCTTGCCGGACTGGATGATGGCGAGAAACTCACCGACGATCGGATGCGGCTCGAAGCGGTGCTCGAGGCGGTGCATCATGGCGAGGAACTCCGCGGTCGACTTGGGGTGGTTGCGCACGCCGTAGAGCCGCGCCACCGTCTCGCCCTCACGGTAGTAGCGCGCCTTGTCGGCCTCGCTCACGGTGTCGACGAAGCGGTCATAGGCGTTGAGGAAGCCGTAGGCCGCGGTGGCGCTGACCCAGTCGAGCAGTTCGGGATCGAGCGCCCGATAGGCCTCGCCGCCGGGCGTTGCGCCGGCGACCCTGGCATGCATGTTGGTGATGCCGTGGATCACCCGGCGCGCCGCGCTCTGCGGGCCGTAGACCCCGACCATCGCCGCCATGCCGGTGCGCAGCGAACGGCCGATCGGATCGACCTTGTAGATCGAGTGGTCCCAGACCCCGGAGCGGATGCGCGGATCGGCGAATTCCATCAGCACCGCGGCGACGCCGCCGACCGCCATGGCGATCGGGTTCTTGTAGATCCGCCACGCCACCGCGCCGGGATGCAGCAGGGCGGGCTCGCCGCGGGGATGGCCGAAGTCGACCTTCCAGCCGAGGTAAGAGGTGATCTGCTCCATGGCATCCTCCGCGTCGGACGCCGCGGATCACGCGCCCGCGATCGATCCTCTTTTTTCAATTTATATCATGTGATATATTTTACGCAAGTCGGCCTCCCGACCGCGCGCAACGGCGCGCGAAGAGTAACGATCGGCCGTGGAGAAGAGCCATGCGCAGCGGCCCGAGCCGCGCGGTGAAACTGCAGCCGGTGCGGACCGCGCCGGCCGCCGGCGGCACCCGCAAGGGCGAGGAGACGCGGCAGCGGATCCTCGATGCCGCGCTGAAGGTGTTCGGCACCGCGGGCCTCAAGGGCGCGACCACGCGGCAGATCGCCGAGGAGGCCGGCGTCGCCCTGCCCGCGCTGGCCTATTATTTCGGCGGCAAGGACGGACTCTATCTCGCCTGCGCGCAGGAGATCGTCGACCGCTACGGCCGCCACATGCTGGCGCTGCTGTCGGGCGTCCGCGCCAGCCTGAAGGCGCCGATGTCGGCGGCTTCGGCGCGCGCACGGCTGAAGGAGGTGCTGTGGGCGCTGGTCGACCTGCAGATCGCCAACCGGGAGGCCGACATCTGGATGTCGTTCGTGCTCCGCGAAATCGCCGAGCAGGGCCCCGCCTTCGATATCCTGTTCAAGCACCTGTGGGCGCCGGGCGTCGACATCACCGCCGAACTGATCGGCCGCATCGTCGGCGAACGCTCGACCTCGCCGGCGGCGAAGATCCAGGCGCTGCTCCTGATCTCAAGCCTGTCGGCCTTCAGCATCGCCCGGCCGATCGCGCTGCGCTATCTCGACTGGCCAGACACCGGGGACGCGCGGCTCGCCCGCATCAAGAGCGCCATCGGCGCGCAGGTCGAACGGATCGCATGACCGCTCCGCCGGACCGGCCACGACACACCCCAACACGACCAACAACAGTCCCCGGGAGGAGAGAACAATGAACCTTGGTTTCACCGACGAGCAGCGGCTGCTGCGCGACAGCGCCGAGCGCTTCGTCACCGACACCTTCACCACCGAGCGACGCCCCGACGCCGCGGCGGCGGACGACGACGCTGCCGGGCTGTGGGCGCGCTACGCCGATCTCGGCTGGCTGGCGCTGCCGATCGCCGAGCGCCATGGCGGCCTCGGCGGCGGCGCGCGCGAGGTCGCGATCCTGATGGAGGCGTTCGGCCGCGGCCTGGCGCCGACGGCTTATCTCACCACCGCGGTGCTCGGCGCCGCGCTGATCGCGGAGGCCGGCGACGCGGCCCAGCAGGCGGCATTGCTGCCGCGGATCGCCGCGGGCGAGCTGCGGCTCGCCTTCGCCTATGCCGAACGCGGCCACCGCGACGATCCGTTCGCCATCGACACCAGCGCCGCGCCGACCGGCGACGGCTGGACCCTGAACGGGCAGAAGATCGCGGTGCTCGACGCGCCGTCGGCGCGTCAGTGGATCGTCAGCGCGCGCACTGCGGAGGACATCGGCCTGTTCCTGGTGCCCGCCGGCACCGCCGGCGCCACGCTGAGGGCGCATCGCAGCGTCGGCGGCGGCCGCGCGGGGGAATTGACCCTGTCCAACGTTCGCCTGCCGAAGGACGCCCGCCTCGGCGACGGCGATGCGCGGGCGGCGATCACGGCGGCGATCGACCGCGCGCTGATCGCGCTGTGCGCGGAAGCCGTCGGCATGGTCGACCATCTGCTTGCCGCCACCGGCGCCTACACCCGGATGCGCGAGCAGTTCGGCCGGCCGCTGTCGGCCAACCAGGTGGTGCGGCATCGTCTCGCCGACATGGCGGTGGCCTGCGAGGAGGCCCGCGCCGTGACGCTGTCGGCGACGCTGAAGGCCGATGCCGCGGCGCCCGCGCGCGGCCGCGCCGCGTCGGCGGCCAAGGCCAAGGTCGGCGCCTGCGCGCGCTTCGTCGCCGAGCAGGCGGTGCAGCTCCACGGCGCCATGGGCGTCACCGACGAACTCGACATCGGGCTTTATCTGCGCCGGGTGATGGCGTTCGAGACCCTGTTCGGCGGCACCGATCATCACCATCGCCGAAGGATCGCGCTGGCGGCTGCGTCCGACCGGGACGCCGACGGCGCCGCGACCGCCGAGCTGCCGTTCACCGCCGACGACCTCGCCTTCCAGCGCGAGGTCCGCGACTTCATCGCCAGCCACCTCACCGCCGACCTCAAGCGCGCCCAGGCGCTGACCGCGTCGGTGTTCTCCGAGCCCGACGTCTCCGGCCCGTGGCAGCGCGCGCTGCACCGGCGCGGCTGGGTGGCGCCGGCGTGGCCGGCCGAGCACGGCGGCACCGGCTGGACGCCGGTCCGGCGCTGGATCTTCGAGACCGAATGCGCCCGCGCCGGTACGCCGTCGCTGTCGCCGCTCGGCCTGCGCATGGTCGGACCGGTCATCATCCGCTTCGGCAACGCCGATCAGAAGAGCTTCTACCTGCCGCGGATCCTGTCGGGGGCCGACTACTGGTGCCAGGGCTATTCCGAGCCGGGCTCGGGATCGGACCTCGCGTCGCTGAAGACGCGGGCGGTGCGCGACGGCGACCACTACGTGGTCAACGGCACCAAGATCTGGACCACCCACGCCCATCACGCCAACCGGATGTTCGCGCTGGTGCGCACCGCCGACACCCCGCGCAAGCAGGACGGCATCAGCTTCCTGCTGATCGACATGACCTTGCCCGGCATCACCATCCGGCCGATCCAGACCATCGGCGGCGACCACGAGGTCAACCAGGTGTTCTTCGACGACGTCCGCGTCCCGCTGACCTGCCCCTGAACTTTCATCCAGCGGCGATTAGAGTCTCGGGGGATTTTACGCCATCAGGCGCCGGTAGAGCAACGTGCGATCGGCGGAGCTGGTCGGGGTTGCGCAGCCGGTCGCACGTTGCGGTGAGGTTGGCGG
>JARLJA010000113.1 GCA_031291445.1 Xanthobacteraceae bacterium
ACCCCATGCACCTGGAACACGTTCTTCGCAATATCCAGCCCAATTGTGCTAATCCTGTTCATGGACGGCTCCCTCGTCTGAGATCTTCAACGACCTCATTCTGGCACACTGATGCCGTTGGGGGCCGTCCACCCCATCATTCCGGGGCGCGCGCAATGCGCGCGAACCCGGAATCTCAACGGCGCGGCGAATGTCGAGATTCCGGATCGGCCCGCATGCGCGGGCCGTCCGGAATGACGAGGAAATCGAGACCCGCCACCCCCGCCCCCCCCAGTTGCGCTGGATCAACGCGCCGGTGCCTCGCAACTGCAATCCTTATCAAGGCGTCAGGGAGCCGCCCCTGCCGATACCGTCCTCCGGCCGAGGCGGCGGGGGGCGGCTCCCGTGACACCCCACCTGCCCTGTGGCCCGCCACGGGACAGAAACTGCTTTATTTACAATCCCTCTAAACTCCCCTCCAGGAGCCCCGGGACAGCTTGACCCAAGGCCCCCATCAGCCGAAGTAGATGACATGACCTCGCCAACCACTCCCACCTCGGAAATCCTGCTCGGCCACGCCGAACGCGGCATGTCGGGAACCATCGGCGCCATCGACGCCCGCCGCGTCGCCTCGGCGCTGTCGGCCGTCGAGCTGGAAAGCCGCCTGCTCGAACTCGGCTTCGTCGAGGGCGCGCGGGTGGAGGTCCTGCACCAGGGCATGGTCGGCCGCGATCCCATCGCGGTTCGGGTCGACACCATCACCGTGGCGATCCGGCGGCGCGAGGCCATGGCGATCTCCGTGATCCGCTGATCGCGAGATGACCACCGCGTCGCAGACCTTCAACCTCGCCCTCGTCGGCACGCCCAACAGCGGCAAGACCTCGCTGTTCAACGCGCTCACCGGCAGCCGGCAGAAGGTCGCGAACTATCCCGGCGTCACCGTCGAGCGCAAGACCGGCACCTTCACCACTCCGTCCGGCCGTGTCGTCACCGTGGTCGACCTGCCCGGCACCTATTCGCTGCGCGGCCGCAGCCCCGACGAGGAAATCACCCGTGACGTCGTGCTCGGCCGCAAGAGCGGCGAGGCGCTGCCCGACCTGGTGCTCTGCGTCGCCGATTCCACCAACCTGCGGCTGACCTTGCGGCTCGCGCTCGAGCTCAAGCGCACCGGCTGTCCGCTGATGGTGGTGCTCAACATGTTCGACATCGCCACCCGCCGCGGCGTCACCGTCGATCTCGAGCGCCTGTCGCAGGAACTCGGCGTGCCGGTCGTCACCTCGGTCGCGGTGCGCAAGGGCGGCACCGACGACCTGCTGCGGCGCACCGACGAGCTCGCCGGCGGCGCCGGCGCCCAGCGCACACCCAACCTGTGGCAGCCGCCGTCCGCCGCCGAGCTGCGCGCCGGCCAGCGCGAGGCCGACCGCATCATCGCCGCCTCGATCCGGCTGCCGGAAAAGCCCGACAATCTGACGCGGCGGGTCGACGCCGTGGTGCTGCATCCGGTCGCCGGCCTGATCGTGCTGGCGGCGATCCTGTTCGTCATGTTCCAGGCGGTGTTCACCTGGGCCCAGCCGGTGATGGAGTTGATCCAGGCCGGCTTCGACGCGCTCGGCGAGGGCATCCACGCCGTGCTCCCGGCCAGCGTGCCGCTGCTGCAGAGCTTCCTGCAGAACGGGGTGATCGCGGGCGTCGGCAGCGTGATCGTGTTCCTGCCCCAGATCCTGATCCTGTTCCTGTTCATCCTGCTGCTGGAAGACTTCGGCTACATGGCGCGCGCCGCCTTCCTGATGGACCGCATCATGGGCGGCGCCGGGCTGCACGGCCGCGCCTTCATCCCGCTGCTGTCGAGCTTCGCCTGCGCCATTCCCGGCATCATGGCGACCCGCGTCATCGACGACCGCCGCGACCGCCTGACCACCATCCTGATCGCGCCGCTGATGACCTGCTCGGCGCGCATCCCGGTCTACACCCTGATCATCTCCGCCTTCATTCCGGCCAGGCAGGTGTGGGGCGTCGTCAGCCTGCAGGGGCTGGTGATGTTCGGCCTCTACGCCGCCGGCATCGGCAGCGCGCTGGCGGTGTCGTTCGTCATCAAGTTCTTCATGCTGCGCGACTACGAGCCGGCGCCCTTCATGCTGGAATTGCCGGACTACAAGCTGCCGCGGCTCAAAAGCGTCGCCATCGGGCTGTTCACCCGCGCCTGGATGTTCCTGCAGCGCGCCGGCACCACGATCTTCTCGATGATGGTGCTGATCTGGTTCCTGGCGTCGTTTCCGCAGCCGCCGGCCGGCGCCGAGGGCCCGGCGATCAACTATTCGATCGCCGCCTACGTCGGCCACGCGCTGGAATGGCTGCTGTGGCCGCTCGGCTTCAACTGGCAGATCGCGGTGGCGCTGGTGCCCGGCATGGCGGCGCGCGAGGTCGCGGTGGCGGCGCTCGGCACGGTCTATTCGATCGAGGGCGGCAAGGAGGCGGCGGAGCAGATCGGCGCCGTGCTCGCCACCAAATGGAGCCTCGCCACCGCGCTGTCGCTCTTGGCCTGGTACATCTTCGCGCCGCAATGCGCTTCCACGCTGGCGGTGATCCGTCGCGAGACCGGCAGCTGGCGCTGGATGGCGGTCACCTTCACCTACATGTTCGCGCTGGCCTACCTGGCGAGCCTGATCACCTACACCATCGCGGTCGCGCTCGGCGCGGGGTAGCGCAGGCTGCGGCCACACCGCGTCATCCCGGGGCGCGCGCAACGCGCGCGAGCCCGGGATCCATACACCGCAGCGTCCGTGTGAAGGCACGGCGTGACTTGCGCGGAGATCATCACCGGCACAGGGGGTATGGCTTCCGGGCTCGCGCCGCTGTCGCGGCGCGCCCCGGAATGACGACCCCCCTCACCGCCGAAACGCTTCGACCAGCCCGGTATGGGTGACGAAGTGGGTCGGCTTCTCGTCGGTGTCGTCGAACACGGCGGCGGAAAGGAAGCCGCCATAGACCGCGCCGGTGTCGAGGTTGAGCCGGTTGCCGCACAGCTCGGGCACCCCGGTGGTGACCGGCGTGTGGCCGTGGACCACGAAGCCGCCGCGTCGCGAGCGGTCCTTCAGAAAGCGGTCGCGGATCCAGATCAGCACCTCCTCGGGCTGCTGCTGGACGTCGCCGAGCCGGCGGTCGATGCCGGCATGGACGAAGGTGCGCAAGCCGTCGTGATGATAGTACGGCCGCGCGCTCATCCACGCGACATAGGACTGCGGGATCTCCTTGACGTGGCCGACGCCGAAGCTGCCGCAGGTGGCGTCGCCGTAGTCGCTCATCCAGCTCTCGGCGTCATCGCCCACATAGGCGTCGATCAGCATGTCCTCATGGTTGCCCATCAGCGCAACGCAGTTGCGGAGCCCGCGGACATAGTCGATCACGCCGCGGGAATCGGGGCCGCGGTCGACATAGTCGCCGAGGAAAACGAAGCTGGCTTCAGTGAACGCCGCGTCGCCGAGAAAGCGGCGCACGTGGTCCATGAGGGATGTGAGCTTGTCCAGCTCGCCGTGGGTGTCGCCGATCGCGACGGTGGTCTTCGCAGCCATGAGGGAAAGGGAGGAGGTTGGTGACTTTAGCAAGATGTGGTGACGAGACGGACATGGTGCAATGGACCGGGGCGTCAAACGCTTCGTCATTCCGGGGCGCGGGCACACTCGTGCGCTCAGTCCGGAATCCATAACCACCAGCGGTCGAATTTCCAACGTGAGTTAGTCGCGCGTTCTAATCCACCAACCACAGTTGGTGGTTAGATCCCGGGCTCGCGTCGCTTTCGCGGCGCGCCCCGGGATGACGACCTGGCGCGCCCGTAATGACAGCGTTGTACGCCTCACCCCTTCATCCGCAGCCGCCCGAGGAAGTCGCGCTTGCCGAGCGGCACGCCCTTCATGCGGAGGATGTCGTAGGCGGTCGCGGCGTGGAAGTAGAAGTTGGGCAGCGAGAACGACTGCAGGAATCCGGCGGCGGTGAACGGCAGCCGGCGCTCGCCGAAATGGAAGGTGATGTCGTTGTTCTCCAGCGCGTCGATCTCGTCCTTCGACAGCGCCTCGAGCTTGCCGCGGGTATCGGCGACCAGCGCCTGCAGGCCGGCATAGGTCAGCGCCTGCCGGCCGTCCGGCGGCATGAACGCGCCGCTCCTGGCCGCTTCCAGCGCGCCGGCCGAGTGGTGCGCCACCGAGATGATCTGGAAGCGCAGCGGCAGCATGTCGGGAAACAGCCGGGTCTCGACCAGGCTCTCGGGATCGATGGCGGTGTCAACGGCGTGGCTGAGCCCGCGCTCCAGCACCTTCTCCAACGCCGCCAGCGTCTGGACGAAGGCCGGCACCGTCAGGTCGTAGAATGAAATCGCCATGGTCGTTGTCCCCTCGTATGTCGGATCCACCGCGAAGGTGGTTACAGGAGTGGTAGCGCAACGGCCCGACGGCGCAATGCGGATCCTTGCACACGCGCCGTTTCGTTGCAGAGGCGGAGCAGAAACTGCGGCTTCGCCGCAACAGCGGGATCGAATCGGGGCATCCGGCTGCGGGGCACGCGAGACACCGTCGTGGCTCACGGCTAGGCTGAGTCGCGATCGCAACGCCTGTTCCGGACGCCGGAATTTCATCACCTAAAAATTTTCAGTGCTGCCGAACGGGCGCCAGACAAGTCCGATGGCAACCGACTGCGGACGCGCCCGTGATTCCCTCTTTCAAGTCCGAAGCCCGTGCCCTCGGACGGTCCCGATCGACACCCCGGCGATGCGACAAAT
The DNA here is from genome assembly GCA_031291445.1 of Xanthobacteraceae bacterium. Lineage (GTDB taxonomy): Bacteria > Pseudomonadota > Alphaproteobacteria > Rhizobiales > Xanthobacteraceae > Bradyrhizobium_A. The sequence goes on from JARLJA010000113.1 coordinate 4,748, forward strand.
CTGCAACAATGGCGAGGAAAACTCACCTTCGAGAGCCGATTTGGTAGCCTCGATCCGGCCGCAGCCGGGACTCCCGGTTCCAAATCGCGCTAGGGAGGTAACAAGGTCTTGATACCCTGACCGAACCGGCTCCCAGCCGGTCTTCGAACGTTGATTTGCATTTTGCAGTTGATTTGCATGTTGAAGCTGGAATTGCCGTGCCGCGAATGACCCCACGATCGAACGCCCGACTTGCCGCCGCTGCGCTGACTGTCACCACCCTGATCGCCCCACCCGGCACGGCATGGGCTCAGTGCAGCGCGAGCGGCACCAACCAGACCTGCACCAATTCGGGCGTGCTCCCCAACACCGCGACGCCGGCGCTCTCGGACAACGGCACCCTGACGGTCACCAACACCGCGAGCGGCATCATCGGCACCTCGTTCAGCCATAGCGGAATCAATGCCACGAACGCCGCCATCGTCACCAACTACGGCGCGATCACCGGCCTCGCGGGGGTCAGCGCAAATTTCGCAAATATCGTGAACTTCGGGACCATCACCGGGCAGAGCTTCGGCGTGATAGGGAACCAAGTTCTCGTCACCAACTCTGGCGCCATCAGTGGTTTGATGGACGGTATCGGCGCGCAGAACACTGTCACCCTGGTCAATTCGGGCACGGTCACCGCGCAGACCTTTGCCGTCTACTCGAACGCCGGGACGGTCAACGTGACCAACTCCGGGACCATCACACAGACCCAGGGCACGGGCGGCTTTCCAGGCAATGCCGCCATTTTCGGCAATACCGGCGCCACGGTGTCCAACACCGGCACGATTTCCGGCATCGGCTTCGGGATCGAGACTTACGACGGCGCCGCGACCGTGACCAATTCCGGCACCATCTCCGGCGGTGAAGCCGGCATCCTTTCCTATGCCGGAAACACGGTTGTCACCAATTCCGGGACAATCGCCGGGGGACAGTTCGGTATCATCGCCGGCAACAACGCAAGTGTCGTCAACTCCGGCACGATCATCGGAGGAAACTACGGCATCGCCGCGCAGCGAAACCTCACTCTGATCAATTCCGGTACCGTCTCCGGGACCTACGGCCTCGCCGGGCGTACCGACAGCGTGACCAACTCCGGGACCATCAGTGGAGGCATGATCGGTATCGGCGCCCAGCAGGGCGGCAGCATCGTCAACACCGGCACCATCAGTGGCGGCTTTGCCGCTATCCTCTCCACGGGCGGCGCCGTGAGCGTCACCAATGCCGGCGTCATCTCCAGCCCCGGCGGCACCGCGATCGCGTTGAACGGCGGCAACGACATCCTGACGCTGCTGCCCGGCTCGAAAATCATCGGCGCCATCGATCTCGGCACCAACGACACCATCCACGTCAACGCCGGCAACCAGAACCTGACCTTCAGCTCGCTCGCCGGCACCACCATCGACGGCACCGCGCCTTACGTCGTGGTCGGCAACCGCATCGTTTCGCTCGACCCGACACAGTTTTCGGGCAGCGACCGCAACCTGCTGGCGGTGATCGGCGCGGTTGCCGGCAGCCTCGGCAGCGCCAATGCCGCCCCGGCCGCCGACGGCGGCACGCTCGGCTTCGCCGGACCGGGCTATGTGGCGGCCAGCGCCGAAGAGGCCTTCGCCGACCTGTTCAGCTATGCCAAGACGCCGAACGACGCCGTGGCGTTCAAGAACCCGAGCGTGGCCTTCGGCACCGGCTCGACGATCTGGGCCCGAGGTTTCCTCGGCCAGCGGGTGCAGGAGGCCGACGGTCCGGTGCTGCGCAACGTCACCAATTTCTACGGCGGCATGATCGGCGTCGACAGCTGGTTCGCGCCCGACCTCAAGCTCGGCGTGCTCGCCGGCGGCGGCCATATCGGCACCAGCATCGATCTCAACAGCGGGTCTTCCGCCAGCGACCTCGGCTTCGGCGGCCTCTACGGCCACAAGGAGTTCGGCCGCGCCTTCGTCGACTTCGACGTTCTCGCCGGCGCCTCCGCCAACAGCTCGAGCCGCACCGTCAACAACAACCTGCTCGCCGGCGGCCTCGAGACCGCGACGGCAAATTTCGGCGGCTGGTTCGTCAGCCCCGAGGCCGTGGCCGGCTATCGCTTCGACGTGGTGCCGCAGTGGACGCTGACGCCCGCGGCGCGCCTGCGCTATCTCGCCGCCGGTTTCGCCGGCTACACCGAGACCGGCTCGACCGCCAACCTGACGGTCGGCGGCCGGCTTGCCCAGGCGCTGGAAGAGCGCGGCGAACTGACGCTGACCAACACCCAGAGCTCCGACCTCGGCCGCTTCCAGGTCTCAGCCACCATCGGCGTGATCGGCCAGGAACGTGTCGGCGGCAGCACCATCAACGCCCAGATCCTCGGCCAGGCCTTGGCCTTCGCCACTCCTGGCAAGGCCTCGATCGCCGGCGGCTTCGTCGCCGGCCAGTTCGACTGGAAGACGCTGTGGGGCGCGACGCTGTTCGCCGGCGGCGAATTCTCCGAGTACTCGGATTCGAGCTCGATCGTCACCGGCCGCGCCGGCGTCAAGGTCGGGTTCTGAGCGATCGTCATTCCGGGGCGCGCGCGGCGCAAGCCGTGCGCGAGCCCGGAATCGATAACCCCGGTGGCTGAGACGACCCGTGGTGCTGGTTGCTCGTGAGCAACGACAACGCGCGCACCGATCCAGCAACGGGTGATCGTGGATATGGACTCCGGGCTCGCGCCGCTTTCGCGGCGCGCCCCGGAGTGACGAGGCCATGCGCGCGCCCCGGGATGACGCACAGCGCGTTCACGCCGCGCGCACGAACCACAGCTTGAACCGCGCGCCGCGCGGGGTGCGGTTCTCCACCGAGATGGTGGCGCCGTGCAGCTCGGCGATGCGGCGCACGATCGACAACCCGAGCCCGGTCGAGCCGGCGCGGCGGCGGTCGCGCCGCCAGAAGCGGTGGAAGATCAGTTCGTGCTCGCCGACCGCGATGCCGGGCCCCTCGTCGAGCACGCTGACGGTGCCGTTGTCCTCGACCACGAACTCGACGGTGGTGGTGGGCGGGGTGTGGTTGATGGCGTTCTCGGCGAGATTGCGGATCGCCCGGGTCAGCATCTCGGCATTGCCGTGCACCCACACCGGCCGGTCGGCGCCGGTGAGCGCGATCTCCTTGCCCTGCGCCAGCGCCAGCGGCGCCACCAGTTCGGCGACCGAGGCGCAGACCCGATGCAGGTCGGCGCGCTCCGACGGATCGACCTCGAAGACGTCGACCTCGGCCATCTCCAGCAGCTGGGTGATGATGCGCGCCATCGCCTCGACGTCGCGCACCAGCGCCTTGCCGGCGGCCTGGTCCGAGAGCGTTTCCATCCGCGTCCTCAAGATCGACAGCGGGGTGCGCAGCTCGTGGGCGGCGTCGGCGGTGAAGTCGCGCTGGCTGCGGAAGCCGGCCTCGAGCCGGTCGAGCGCCTGGTTGACCGCGAGCACCAGCGGCCGCACCTCGCGCGGCACGGTCTCGGCCGGCAGCCGCAGGTCAGTGCGGCTCGGACCGATCGCTTCCGCGATCTCGGAGGCCTGGCGCAGCGGCAAGAGCGCGCGGCGGAAGATCGCGATGTCGGCGACCAGCAGCACCATCAGAATCGGCAGGGTGATCCAGCCGACATTCTTGAAGAAGCTGGCGACGATGTCGTCGGTCAGCACGTCGCGGTTGGCGAGGTCCTCGCCGGCCTGCACCCACACCGTCCGCGTCCCCACCAGCTTGCGGATGCTGGCGCCGGACACGGTGGCCCGGCCGTGGTGCTGCTGCAGGAATTCGACCTCGCCGGACTCGGTATCGGCGGGAAACAGCGCGTCGCCGTCCTTGAGCGAGGAGAACAGCACGTGGCGGTTGCCGTCGAGCACCGCGTAGCGGTAGCGGCCATAGGCCTGGGAATAGAGGCCCTGCAGATCGGGCGGCAGTTCGAGCACGAGGTCGCCGTTGCCCCCGACGCGCAGATGGCCCGCCAGCCGCTGGGCCTGCTCCTGCATCGCCTTGTCGTGGATGGCGTCCGCCGAATAGTTCAAGAGCCACGACAGCGCCAGCGACATCAGGATCGAGGTGATCGCCACCGCGACGACGTGCAGGATCACGATCCGCGACAGGATGGACTGGAAGCGGATCACGTCGGCTTGTCCTCGGCGATCAGGTAGCCGACCCCGCGAATGGTGTGGACCGCCACCCGCGCGCCCTTGTCGGCGAGCTGCTTGCGCAGCCGGTGGACATAGACCTCCACCGCGTTGGAGGCGACCTCGCCGCTGTGGCCGAAGATGTGGTCCTCGACCTGTTTCTTGGACACCACCCGGCCCTTGCTCCGCATCAACAGCTCCAGCACCTCGGTCTCGCGCGCCGACAGCACCTGTGGAGTGTCGTCGATCGAAGCCTGGCGGTTGCGGGTGTCGAATTCGAGATTGGCGATGCGCAGGCTCGAGCCCAGCAGATGGCCCGGCCGTCGCAGCTGCGCCTCGATCCGTGCGATCAGCTCCTCCAGCGCGAACGGCTTGACCATGTAGTCGTCGGCGCCAGAGCGCAGCCCCTGGACGCGGTCGTTGAGGCCGCCGCGGGCGGTCAGCACCAGAACGGGAATCGGGTTCCGGCGGTGGCGGAGGTCGCGCAGCAGCGCCAACCCGTCGCCGTCCGGCAGACCGAGATCGAGGATCAGCGCGGCATAATGGGTGGTCTGCAGCACCGAGGCGGCATCCTCGACCCGCGACAGCACGTCCGCCTCGTAGCCGGCCGACTGCAGGCCGCGCACCAGCAGCTCGGCCAGCTCCTCATTGTCTTCGACCACCAGAAGACGCATCCGCCCGCCTCGTCCGGACCTTTTCGCTGCACAGCACCAATACTGGCGGCGCGCGTCGCCAACGCTTGCGGCGAAGGCTGCCGCGAGGCAAGGGGAAACTGCCGCCATAACGGTGCCGTGGTGAAGACGGCGCAGTTCCATATACTAAAAATAGCCTGCTATGTCGTTGATATCCCGACAATTCACCTTGTAATGTTGGCGTAAGTCGGGTGGTCTAAGGCTGCCTGGTAACCACTTGGAAAGACGTTCGGCGGAGGGGCATGGCCGCCGAATATCTTCAGTCGTGCCTTTCGACCAGCCCATCAGAAAGAGCAGACGTGGATTCGCCTCATCCCGAAACCTCCCGCACTGCGGTGCGAGCTACCATCCTGACATTGCTGGTCATCGCCGTCGTGGGCTTCGGCGGGCTCTATCTGTATCGGACCGTCCTGCAGCCGGGCCCCCATGTCGCCAAGGAGGAGCCCAACGCCAGCGGCGTGGTGCCGCTCCCCAATGAGGAAAACCAGTCGGTCGACCTCACCGACAAGCAGGCGGCGTCGGTCAGGATCGTGCCGGCGGCGACCCACACCTTCGAGACGCTGCGCACCGCGGTCGGCACCATCGACTTCAACGAGAACATGAACGTTCAGGTGTTCTCGCAGTATTCGGGCAAGATCCTGCAGGCGTTCTACAACATCGGCGACGACGTCAAGCAGGGCGACACCCTCTTCACCATCGACAGCCCCGACCTGCTGCAGGCGGAATCGACGCTGCTGGCCGCCGCCGGCGTGCTCGAACTGCAGACCCGCACGCTCTCCCGCGTCACCAACCTGCTGAAGTCCGGCGGCGCGGCGCAGAAGGACGTCGACCAGTCGACCTCCGACCAGCAGACCGCCGAAGGCAATTACAAGGCGGCGCGCGACGCGGTGCGCATCTTCGGCAAGACCGATGCCGAGATCGACGCCATCCTGTCCAAGCGCAAGGTCGATTCCACGCTGCTGGTGCCGAGCCCGATCACCGGCCGGGTGGTGACGCGCAACGCCGCTCCCGGCTTCCTGACCCAGCCCGGCACCGCGCCGGCGCCGTTCGCGGTGGCGGACCTCGCGACCAAGTGGATGCTCGCCAACGTCATCGAGGCGGACGCGCCGTTCTACCGGCTCGGCCAGCAGGTCGAGGTCACGGTGCCGTCCTACCCCGAGCGCGTGTTCAAGGGCCACGTCACCGCGCTGGGGTCCAACATCGATCCCACCACCCACCGCCTGCTGGTGCGCTCGGAGATCGAAGATCCGCAGAACGAGCTGCGCCCCGGCATGTTCGCGAGCTTCCTGATCCGGATGGGCGATGCGGCGACCACCATCGGCGTGCCGGTGGAAAGCGTGGTCCGCGAGGGCGACGGCACCATGACCGTGTGGGTCACCACCGATCGCCGCCATTTCACCAAGCGCGTGGTCAAGCTCGGCATCCCGCAGCAGGAGGGCCTCGCCCAGATCCTCAGCGGACTGAAGCCCGGCGAACAGGTGGTGAGCGAAGGCGCGGTGTTTCTCAGCAACAAGCTCCTGCTCGGAACCAGCGGCTGATCGTAAGCCGCCCCGTGCCTGCTGACGCTCCGAGGAGAATGACGTGATCAAATCCCTGCTTGTGTTCGGCCTGACCCGCAGCGCGATCATCGTGCTGGGCCTGGCGGTGTTCTGCGCCGCCGGCCTCGTCGCGTTCAGCCGGCTGAACATCGAGGCCTATCCCAACCCGGCGCCGGTCATTCTCGAGATCACCGCCCAGGCCGCCGGCCTGTCCGCCGAGGAGATGGAGAAGTACTATACCATTCCCATGGAGGTCGGCCTGTATCCGACGCCGGGCGTGGTCAACGTGCGCTCGACCTCGTTCTACGGCCTGTCCTTCGTCCGCGTCACCTTCCGCTACGGCGTCGATTTCTACTTCGCGCTGAGCCAGGCCGCGGTCAGCCTGCAGCAGAACGTCAACCTGCCCGGCAACCTGGTGCCGACCATCCAGCAATCGAGCCTGGTCGGCGAGATCTACCGCTACGAACTGGTCGGCCCGCCGCATTTCGGGCTGACCAACCTGCGCACCCTGCAGGACTACGTGGTCACCCGCCGCTTCCTCACGATTCCGGGCGTGGTGCAGATCAACTCGTGGGGCGGCACCACCAAGCAGTTCAACGTCGACGTCGATACCCAGAAGATCGAGGCCTACAACATCACGGTGCCGCAGATCATCACGGCGCTCAGCAACGCCAACATCAACGTCGGCGGCCGCGAGATCACCATCGGCCAGCAGTCGGTCAACATCCGCGGCATCGGCCTGGTCGATTCCGGCGGCGCCGACGACGTCACCAAGGGCTACAAGGTCGCCGACATCGAGAACGTGGTGCTGACCCAGTCCGGCGGCCTGCCGATCCAGATCAAGGACGTCGCCAAGGTCTCGATCGGCTTCGTGCCACGGCTCGGCATCGCCGGCCGCGACAAGGACGACGACGTCGCCACAGCGATCGTGGTGATGGGCCGCACCCAGCACACCAACGACATCATTCCCAAGGTCCAGGACATGGTCGCGAAGCTGAACTCGGACGGCAGCCTGCCGCCCGGGGTCAAGATCGTGCCCTATTACGACCGCTCGTCGCTGGTCGGCGTCACCACCCACACCGTGCTGCACAACCTGGTGTTCGGCTGCCTGCTGGTGTTCGTGATCCAGTGGGTGTTCCTCGGCAACCTGCGCAGCGCCATCATCGTCGGCGCCAACATCCCGTTCGCGCTGTTCTTCGCCATCATCATCCTGGTGCTGCGCGACGAGGACGCCAACCTGTTGTCGCTCGGCGCCGTCGACTTCGGCATCATCGTCGATTCCGCCGTCATCATGATGGAGAACATCTTCCGCAACTTCCAGTCGCATACGGAGCAGCGCCAGGGCCTGCTGGCGCGGCTGGCCGAAGGCTACTGGGGCGACGATCCGACCTCGCAGCATTCCGGCGCGACCTACCCGTGGACCGAGCGGCTGAAGATGATCTTCGTCAGCGCGCTGCAGGTCGACAAGGCGGTGTTCTTCACCGCGGCGATCACGGTCACCGCCTTCGTGCCGCTGTTCACCATGCAGGGCGTCGAGGGCCAGATCTTCGGCCCGATGGCCCGCACCTATGGCTATGCGCTGGCCGGCGCGCTGCTGTCCACCTTCATGGTGACCCCCGTGCTCGCGGCCCTGGTGCTGCCCAAGCACATCGAGGAGGTCGAGACCATCGTGGTCCGCGGCCTGCGCGCCAGCTATACCCCGGTGCTGCGCTTCGCCCTCAACAACGTCACGCTCGCGGTTACCTTCGGCGTCGTGTTCCTGGTCGTCAGCGGGCTCGCCGCCTCGCGGCTCGGCAGCGAATTCCTGCCGGCGCTGGAGGAAGGCAATTTCTGGATCCGCGCCTCGATGCCGCCGACGATTTCGCTCGACGCGGGCACCGAGGCCACCGCCAAGATGCGCGAAATCATGCTGCGCCATCCGGAAGTGATCACCGTGGTGTCGCAGCACGGCCGGCCCGACAACGGCAGCGACGCCTCGCCGTTCTCCAACGTCGAGCTGTTCGCGCCGCTGAAGCCGTTCGACGAATGGCCCTCCGACCTCACCAAGGAGAAGCTGACCGAGGAGATCCAGAAGGAATTCGCCGAGGAATTGCCCGGTATCGGCTTCAACTTCTCGCAATACATCCAGGACAACGTCGAGGAGGCGCTGTCGGGCGTCAAGGGCGCCAACTCGGTCAAGATCGTCGGCCCCAACCTCCAGATCCTGGAACAGCTCGCCGACCAGGTCATGGCCGAGATGAACAAGGTCCAGGGCGTCGCCGACCTCGGCATCTTCCGGGTGCTCGGCCAGCCCAACCTCAACATTCGCGTCGACCGCGAGAAGGCCGCCCGCTACGGCCTCAACACCGGCGACGTCAACACCGTGGTGCAGGCCGCGCTCGGCGGCACCACCGCGACCACGGTGCTGGAAGGCGATCGCCAGTTCGCGCTGGCGGTGCGGCTCGACCCCCGATTCCGCAAGAACATCGACACCATCAAGACCGTCAACGTCGCCTACCAGACCCCGGCCGGCAGCAACGGCTACGTGCCGCTCAGCGAGCTCGCCGACATCTCGGTCGACACCGGTGCCTCGTTCATCTACCGCGAGCGCAGCCAGCGCTACATCCCGGTCAAGTTCTCGGTGCGCGGCCGCGACCTCGGCTCGACCGTCGCCGAGGCCCAGGAGCGCGTCGGCAAGGCAATCCACCTGCCCAACGGCTACCAGATCCTGTGGGCCGGCGAGTTCGAGGACCTGCAGAACGCCAAGGCCCGCCTGCTGGTCGTGGTGCCGATCACGCTGCTGCTGATCATGGTGCTGCTCTACGGCCTGTTCAACACGCTGCGCGACAGTCTGCTCGCGGTCGCCGGCATTCCGTTCGCCATCGGCGGCGGCCTGATCGCGCTCTACCTCGCCGACCTCGACTTCAGCGTCTCGGCGGCGATCGGCTTCATCTCGCTGTTCGGCGTCGCGGTGATGGACGGCATCCTGAACATCACCTACTTCCGCGAGCTGCGTGCCGGCGGCATGGACGTCGCCGAGGCCGTGTTCCACGGCGCCGAGCAGCGGATGCGGCCGATGCTGATGACGGCATTGTCCGCAGGCGTCGGCCTGTTGCCCGCCGCGCTGTCCCACGGCATCGGCAGCCAGGTGCAGCGGCCGCTCGCCACCGTCGTGGTCGGCGGCATGTTCATCGGCCCGATCCTGCTGCTGATCGTCGCGCCCGCGCTGCGCAAGATCTTCCTGACCCGTGCCGAAATGAAGAAGGCCCAGCCGGAATCGCACGGCGGTGCCGGCGGTATCGCCGCCGGTCCGGAAATGATTGACTGATCGGGGGTAGTGCGGTGGTGTTTGAGGGGACCAGTCCCATGTCGTTGCTTGAGGCGTCGCTGATGAACCCGCCGAGCCTGATGGCGCCCGATGCGAAGCGATCGGGCCGGATGGCGTTCCGCCGCTGGCGCGCCTGCGCCAGCGTGCTGGCGCTCGCGCTGGGCGGCTGCGCCGTCGGGCCGAACTTCTCGCCGCCGGCCTCGCCCGACGTCGACCGCTTCACCGCCAGTCCGCTCGCCGCCGCGGCCAGCGACCGCGAGGGCCCGAAGGTTGCGAGCCAGCATTTCGTCCATGGCGGCGAAGTGGCGGCGAAGTGGTGGGCGGCGTTCCGCTCCCAGCCGCTCAACGACCTGATCCGGATGTCGGTCGAGCACAATCCGTCGCTGCAGTCCGCCGAGGCCGCCATCAAGGTCGCCGAGTTCAACGCGCTGGCCCAGCGCGGCCTGTTCTTCCCGCAGGTCGGCGCCAACTACACGCCGTCCTACAACCTGGAATCGGCACTCAATCCCAACTCCAACATCACCACCCCGTTCGGGCTGCACACCGTGCAGCTCAACATCAGCTTCGTTCCCGACGTCTGGGGCAGCAACCTGCGCAGCGTCGAGAGCCTCGACGCCACCGCCGAGAACCAGCTGTTCCAGCTCGAGGCGGCCTATCTCGCGCT
>JARLJA010000114.1 GCA_031291445.1 Xanthobacteraceae bacterium
ACCACCCGCAACACCATGACCGGATCGGTGCTGGCGCTGAACGAGAACCCCGACGAGTACGACAAGCTGCGGGCCAACCCGGCGCTGATCGACAGCTTCGTGCCCGAGGTGATCCGCTGGCAGACCCCGCTCGCCCACATGCGGCGCACCGCGGTCGAGGACGCCGAGCTCGGCGGCAAACTGATCAAGAAGGGCGACCGCGTGGTGATGTGGTACGTCTCCGGCAACCGCGACGAGACCGCCATCGAAACTCCCGACGCGTTCATCATCGACCGCGCCCGGCCGCGCCAGCACATGTCGTTCGGCTTCGGCATCCACCGCTGCGTCGGCATGCGGCTCGCCGAGCTGCAGCTGCGCATCATCTGGGAGGAGATCCTGAAGCGCTTCCCCCGCATCGAGGTGGTCGGCGAGCCAAAGCGGGTGTATTCCAGCTTCGTTCGCGGCTACGAGGTGCTGCCGGTGCGGATCCCGGCCTGAACCGCGCGGTCGGCGCTCATTTCATGGCCGGCGCCGGAGCCATGCAAAGCCGCAGGCCGATTGGCGTTGCAAAGCCTGGGACGATCACTCACAAGAAAATTCCATCCAAGGCTTCCAGCAGCGATCCAGCGCCGATGACCCACAGCGAACCCGATGACTACAAGGATATCCGCGACGCCGTCGCCAAGTTGTGCGAGCAGTTTCCGGGCGAATACTGGCGCAAGCTCGACCGCGAGATGGCCTATCCGGCTGCCTTCGTCGACGCGCTGACCAAGTCCGGCTACCTCTCGGTCCTGATCCCCGAGGAATTCGGCGGCGCCGGGCTGAAGCTGTCGGCGGCGGCGGCGATCCTCGAGGAGATCCAGCGCGCCGGCTGCAATGGCGGCGCCACCCACGCCCAGATGTACACCATGGGCACGCTGCTGCGTCACGGCAACGCCGAGCAGAAGGCGAAGTGGCTGCCGCGGATCGCCAGCGGCGAGTTGCGGCTGCAAGCCTTCGGCGTCACCGAGCCGACCAGCGGTACCGACACCTCCTCGCTGAAGACCTTTGCCAGGCGCGACGGCGACCACTACGTGGTCAATGGCCAGAAGATCTGGACCAGCCGCGCCGAGCATTCCGACCTCATGATCCTGCTGGCGCGCACCACGCCGAAGGACCAGGCCGCCAAGCGCACCGACGGCCTCTCGGTCTTCATCGTCGACATGAAGGCGGCGAAGGGCAACGGGCTGACCATCCGCCCGATCCGCACCATGATGAATCATGCGACGACGGAAGTGTTCTTCGACAACATGCGGGTACCGGCGGAGAACCTGATCGGCGAAGAGGGCAAGGGCTTCCGCTACATCCTCTCCGGCATGAACGCCGAGCGCATCCTGATCGCCGCCGAATGCGTCGGCGACGCCAAGTGGTTCATCGCCAAGGCGACCAATTACGCCCGCGACCGCGTGGTGTTCGGCCGGCCGATCGGCCAGAACCAGGGCATCCAGTTCCCGATCGCCAAGGCCTATGCGGCGATGCGGGCGGCCGAGCTGATGGTGAAGGAGGCGGCGCGCAAGTATGAAGCCGGTCTCGACTGCGGCGCGGAAGCCAACATGGCCAAGATGCTCGCCGCCGACGCCTCGTGGGAGGCCGCCAACGCCTGCGTTCAGACCCACGGCGGCTTCGGTTTCGCCGAGGAATACGATGTCGAGCGCAAGTTCCGGGAGACCAGGCTCTATCAGGTGGCGCCGATCTCGACCAACCTGATCCTGTCCTATGTCGCCGAGCACGTGCTCGGCATGCCGCGCTCGTACTAGGCCGGAGGGCTCATGCTTCCGCTCGAGGGCGTCACCGTCATTGCCGTCGAACAGGCCGTCGCTGCGCCGTTCTGCACCTCGCGCCTGGCGGACGCCGGCGCCACCGTGATCAAGGTCGAGCGGCCGGAGGGCGACTTCGCCCGCGGCTATGACGCGGCGGCCAAGGGCCAGAGCAGCTATTTCGTCTGGCTCAACCGCGGCAAGAAGTCGGTGGTGATCGACCTGTCGACCGACGACGGGAGGCGCAAGCTGGAGGCGCTGATCGCCGGCGCCGACGTGCTGGTGCAGAACCTCAAGCCGGGATCCATGGACAAGCTCGGCTTCTCGCTGGAGCGCCTGCACCGCGACTATCCCACGCTGATCAGCTGCACCATCTCCGGCTACGGCGACGAGGGGCCCTACGCCAACCGCAAGGCCTATGACCTCCTGATCCAAGCCGAGAGCGGCCTCGCCTCCATCACCGGCGGTCCGGACGGTCCCTCGCGCGTCGGCGTCTCGATCGTCGATATCGCCACCGGCGCGGCCGCACAGGCGGCGGTGCTGGAGGCGCTGATCGGCCGCGGCCGCAGCGGCCAGGGCGCCGACATCCGGATCTCGATGTTCGACGTCATGGCCGACTGGCTGACCGTGCCCCTGCTCAACGCCGAAGCCGGCAATCCGCCGAAGCGCATGGGCCTCGCCCATCCCTCGATCGCGCCCTACGGCGTGTTTCGCTCGAGCGACGGCAAGGATATCCTGATCTCGATCCAGAGCGAGCGCGAGTGGAAGAAGCTGTGCACCGAGGTGCTGGACGCGCCGCAACTGCCCGACGATCCGCGCTTTGCCAACATGGTGGAGCGGGTGCGCAACCGTGCGCTGACCGACAAGACCGTCGGCGATGTGTTCGCGACGCTGACGCGGGATCTCCTGCTTCAACGCCTCGACCAGGCCGACATCGCGTTCGCCGAGGTCAACACCATGGCCGACCTCACCACCCATCCGCATCTGCGCCGGATCACCGTCGACACGCCGGCCGGGCCGGTGAGCTACCCGGCGCCGGGCGCCCAGTTCACGGACGCGCCGCGCAGCTTCGGCGCCGTTCCGGCGATCGGCGCGGATGACGACCTGCTGCGCCCCGCGGCACCGACCGGAAAGGCGTCCGCATGAGCCAGACCATCGATCTCGATCACCTGCGCCGCTGGATCGGCAACACCGACAGCGCCACCGACCTGGTGACGCCGCAACTGACCAAGGCGCTGCGCGCCACCCTGTTCCTCGACATCGGCGCACCGGCCTGGGGCGATGCCGCCCCGCTCACCGTGCACTGGTGCCTGGCGCAACCGGTGGCGCCGATGTCGGCGCTCGGTCCCGACGGCCATCCGGACCGCGGCGGCTTCCTGCCCCCGGTGCCGCTGCCGCGCCGGATGTGGGCCGGCGGCAAGTTGACGTTTCTCGACCCGATTCGCGTCGGCGACGAGGTCACGCGCACGTCGCGGATCGCCGACGTCACGCTGAAGCAGGGCAGTAGCGGCGCGCTGTGCTTCGTCACCGTGAACCACGAGATCACGACGCCGCGCGGCACCGCCATCAGCGAGCGCCAGGACATCGTCTACCGCGAGGCCGCGGCGCCCGGCGCCACTGCCCCCGCGGCGGCGCCGGCCGCGGCGGCTCCCGGCAAGCATCGACGCAGCCACATGGCCGATCCGGTGCTGCTGTTCCGCTATTCGGCGCTGACCTTCAATGGCCACCGCATCCACTACGATCGCGACTACGTCACCAAGGTCGAGGGATATCCCGGGCTCGTGTTCCACGGGCCGCTGCAGGCGGCGCTTTTGACCAATTTCGCCGCCGAGCTGCGTGGCGGCAGCCCGAAGACCTTCGACTACCGCGGCGTCGCGCCGCTGTTCGACGGCGCCGAGTTCACCATGAATGCCGATGAAACCCCGGAGGGCCTGTCGCTGTGGACCGCCAACGCCGCGGGCCAGCCGACCATGAAGGGCACCGCGGGGTGGTAGGGGCCAAGAGGCGGCCTACCAAATCGTCATTCCGGACGGCCCACCAACGGCTCCGTTGGTGGGTCGGCCGTGAATAATCTCCCAAATCATTGATCGGGTTTTGATTTTCTGAGTGTGGCGGCATTTGAGATTGCCAGCTTTTGGGGTTTGAGAGCGCGAAATCTTGCAATTTCGTTTTTGGGTTTCCCTCGAATCGCCGGTCGTGATTCCTTCGTGGCATTCGTGGCATCGGAGGGGACGATGCGGCCGAAGGAACGACGAGAGACGGGGCAGACCGACCTTCTGCGCTCGCGGCTGGACGCGATCATCGATCTGGGCCACCCGCTGGTGAAGCTGGTGCGGACGATCGAC
>JARLJA010000115.1 GCA_031291445.1 Xanthobacteraceae bacterium
CGGCGCGCACGCCGTCGACGATCGACAGGCCGGCGGTGGCCGCCAGCAGCTGCGGCAGCCGGGCAAAGGCGCGCTGGCGCGCGGCGCCGAGTTCGGCCCGCACCTCGGCCTCGCCGATCGGCTGCCCGGTGCCCGCCGACCATAGCCGCGCGGTGACGCCCTCGAAGCTCGCGGCGCGCGCCAGCGCGTCGACCCGCTCGCCGGCGATGATCAGTTCGCCGCGCTCGCCGTCGACATCGCTCAGCGCGGTCTCGGCAGCCGGAACGCCGTCCAGCCCGATCGGGGACTTTTGGATCTGCAGGTTCATGGTCGGGACCTCCTTCATGGCCTGAAGGGTGGGGTCGCTCGACAGATTGATCAATCTTGATTATGCTAATCAATATGAAAAAATCCGACCAGCTCTACCTCTCGGCTCGCGAGGCCTCGGCCGAGCTCGCGATCTCGCCGGCCACCCTCTACGCCTATGTCAGCCGCGGCCTGATCCGCTCCGAGCCAGGTCAGGACACGCGCCGGCGCCGCTACCGGGCCGAGGACGTGCGCGCGCTCAAGGAGCGGCGGACGCCGTCGCAGGA
The DNA here is from genome assembly GCA_031291445.1 of Xanthobacteraceae bacterium. Taxonomy (GTDB): domain Bacteria; phylum Pseudomonadota; class Alphaproteobacteria; order Rhizobiales; family Xanthobacteraceae; genus Bradyrhizobium_A. The sequence continues at coordinate 573 of JARLJA010000115.1, forward strand.
GCCGCGCGGGCTGAAGAGCTTCGACGCCGATCTGCCGGCGCTCGACACCGCGGTGTCGACCATCACCGAAGCAGGGCCGGTCTATCGCGGGGTGAACTGCATCACGCTGGCGGACAGTGCCACGCTCGAGCACGCCGCGACGCTGTTGTGGGACGCCGCGAGCGTCGATCCGTTCGCCGCCGACAACATGCCCGCGGTGTCGCCGGCCATGCGCGCGATCGCCAGGGCGGCGGCATCGGCGCCGCCGATCGACCGCGCCATCGCGGTGCTGGCGCTGGCCGCCGGCGCCGATCCGCGGGCCTATTCGCGCGCCGCCGAAGGCCGCGCCCTGGTCGGCGGCCGCATCCTGCGGCTCGTGGTCGCGACCATGCTCAACGCGGCGCCGTCGTCCGCGCCGCTGCACCGCCAGATCGCGGAGGGCTGGGCCCCCGGCGACGCCGCGGCCGCAGACCTGATCCGGCGCGCGCTGGTGCTGCTCGCCGATCACGAACTCAACGCCTCGACCTTCACGGTGCGCTGCGCGGCGTCCACCGGGCTCAATCTCTACGATTCGACCATCGCGGGGCTGGCCGCGCTGAAGGGGCCACGCCACGGCGGCGCCGGCGCGCTGGCGGCCCAGTTCGTGCGGACGCTGGCCGACGGCGACGCCGCAGCCGTCATCCGCGAACGTGTCGCGCTCGGCGAGCGCTTCGCCGGCTTCGGCCACGGCGTCTACCGGCAGGGCGATCCGCGGGCCCGCGCGCTCCTGAAGGCCCTGGCGCGCGCCGGCGCCCCGCCGCGCCTCACCCGGGACATTCCCGCCCATGTGCTGGAGGCCACCGGCGAGTTCGCCAATATCGATTACGCGCTCGCCGTGCTGACCCAGAGCCTGAAGCTGCCGCCCGGCAGCGAGATCGCGCTGTTCGCCATGGCGCGGACGGTGGGCTGGATCGCCCATGCCAGCGAGCAACTGCGCTCGGGGGGCCTGATCCGGCCGCGCGCCCGCTATACGGGGCCGGTGCCGCGCGCCTGAAGCGTGATGGCTCGTGATTGAAGCGCTATCTCGCTTCAGCTTTTTGATCGAGCGCGATCCCCCGGATCAAGTCCCGGGGGGCATGCTTTTCGGAAAGCCGGTGCCCACTTTGCGCCAGCGCGGCCGTTCCTGTCCGGATCACGTTCCGCAAGCTACCGAGGCTAGCCCGCAGAAGGCTTCTCCAGGGGCGGAGCGACGCGAAATTTACCCGGTGCGGTGCCGTAGCGTCGCCGGAACGCGCGATAGAAGTGTGTAAGGTCGGAAAACCCGGCCTCGTAGGCGGTGTCGGTGACGGTCGCGTGCCGCGCCCGGGGATCGGCGAGCCGCCGCGCAGCCCATGCAAGGCGGCAGTCGATCACATATTCGGTCAGGGTCTGGCCGGGGCCGTGCTGCTCGAACAGCTTGTGGACGTAACGCGAAGATATGCCGTGGACGGCCGCGATCTCCGCGGCGCCGAGCTGCGGATTGCGAAAGTTGCGCTCGATGTGATCGCTCACGAGCTGGAACAGCGCGCCCGAACGAGATTCCAGGGAAGCCCCGGCGGCTGACGGTGGCGCGCAGGCGAGGCGCGTCACCTGCACGGTCGAATCAAACAGCACGGCGGCCGCCTCCGGTGAGAGCTGCGCGCGCTGCGATGCGAGCAGCCGCACGGCTTCGCGTATAAGTGCTCCGAACGCCGGATGATCAGACACCACGATCGGGTGCGCTGGCCCGGCTCGGCCAAGCCGCCGCCGGAAGGTCTCGCCGCTCGTCAGCAGCGTCGTCACCGCAAAGCGCGGTTCGCGCGCGTGGACCAGTTCGAACGGGTCCGCGCCAGAGAACAGCACCACGTCGCCGGCACGGGTCGTCACCTCGGTGCCGTTCTGCGTGACGCTGCAGCAGCCTCTTGGGTCATGGAACAGGTAGAGCCAGTCGTCCGGGGCGTGAGCGACCTCGCGCGACGTACGGGCGATACGGTGAGTGACCGCCTCGACCCGGTTGACGAAGCCGCTGCCGGCTGCGCGCGATTCAACGCGCGCCGAGAATCCGGCCCGCTCGTTGGCCGCGATCCGCGGCACCACGGGGCTGAACGCGACGCACATCGCGTCGTGGTAGTAGGCCAATGCCTGGCGCTGCTCGACGTCGCGCGTATCCCAGATCCGCGGCAAGGCGGATATCGGCGCCTGGTTGTCCGCCTTGACCGGCATTGTTTCCTGCATGCCCAATCAGTCGCCCCCGGGGATGCGTTCTCGCAGCGCATGTTCCCTGTCGTCCAGAACCGTTCCCGCCTGACCAAGTCAACCGGCGGCTGGCTCTCTAGTCTCGTCAGCAACGTGATCGGCTGTCAAGCAGCGGCAGAAAGCCAACGGGGAGAGCAGATGGCAAAGGAGACGCAGGATCGGTTCGTCGACGTGAGCGGCGTGCGGACACGGTACTGGAAGTTGGGCGACAGCGGGCCGGCGGTCGTCCTGCTCGCGGGAATTGGCTGTTCGGTGCGCGAATGGTGGGCCAACATCGCTGGGCTTGCCCAGTCCCATCGGATCTACGCCCTCGACATGCTGGGTGCCGGCCTGACCGACAAGCCGGACGGGGACCGCTACAGTCTTCCGCAGCTTGCGCGCTTTACCCTCGATTTCATGTCGACCCAGGGTGAGGAGCGTGCCTGCCTGATCGGCAATTCGCTCGGTGGCCGGATCGCCCTGGAATGTGCGCGGCTGTCGCCGGAGCGTGTTCGCGCCATGGTGCTGGTTGCGCCCGCCGGCGTTGGCCGCAAGACCCTGATCACCATGCGGCTGCCCACGGTGCCTGTGCTCGGCGAACTGATGACGCGGCCGAGCCGCGCCGGCATGCGCATGCTGTGGCGCTCGGCGTTCAGCGATTCCGCGTTTGTGACCGAAGAACTGGTCGAGGAAAAGTACGCGCTTGCGAGCCTGCCGGGCGCCCAGGCCGCATTCCTGCGGACCCTGCGCGGATTTGTGGGACTCGGTGGTTTCCGTCGCGGGCCGCTCGACGAAATTCAGGCTGCGATGTCCGGCATGACCCAGCCGACGCTGGTGGTGTGGGGGCGTGACGACCGGCTGCTGCCGGTCGCGCAGGCGCAGATACTGAAGGCGAAGCTTCCCTCCTGCCGCGTCGTGGTGTTCGACAACTGCGGGCACCTGCCGCAGATCGAAAAGGCGGACGCCTTCAACACCAGTGCGCTGGAATTCCTGCAGACCGTCCCCTGAAGACGCCGTATGTCCATTTCGATGGCCCAGGCCCGCCGGCGTGGCGAGCGGGAGGCGCCAGAAGCGGTCAAGGCTTAGTTCGGCTCGCCGATGTCGGCGGCCAGCGACGGCAGCGCATGCCGCAGATGCTGCCAGACGGTCCAGCCGACGATGCAGACGACTGCGGCCAGTGCCGCGAGCACCATGGGATGATGCCACTCGGTCGTCCCCCAGTGGCGCAGCGCCGATCCCGCCAGCGCGCCGGGAACCACATGCAGCGGCGCCCACGCCAGGATCGCCGCGACATTGACCGGGAAGAACCGCTGCGGCGGCATGCCGAGCGCGCCGGCGGTCACCGGCACGAAGGCGCGGATCGGGGGGATGAAGCGGGCGAAGAACACCGCCAGCATGCCGTGGCGCGTGAAGAAGCGTTCGCTGCGCGCGACCACACGGGGATAGCGGGACAGCGGCCACGCCTCCAGGATCTCGCGCTTGGCGCGATAGCCCAGGAGGTACGCGGCGCCGTCGCCGATCAGCGCGCCGGCGATCGTGCTGACGAGCAGGGCGGGCAGGGCGTCGAAGGCCGCCGCCGCGCCGATCCCCAGAATGAGGGTCGAGCCGGGCACGAAGGAGCCCAGCACCGGCACGGCTTCGAGCAGGGCGGCGGCAAACACCGCCGCGCAGGACCACAGGGGGTGGGCGGAGAGGACGGCCAGAAGGCCGTTCAGCGTCGACATTGCGGGCGCTCCATCGGGGCCGTCGGACCCGGGGTGCCAGGACGGCCGCGTCGTCTCTCACAGGTGGAAATCGTCATCCCGATTCGCAAGGCAGCCTTCCAATCCGGCGTTGCGCTCCTATATCGATGATATCGCAGCGGAACTTTCATTTTGCGGCGGGCTTCTGCCGGCCGCGTCTGTCTGGTACGCTGAACCAGCACCCTTACAGCACAGCTTGATTGCGCCTGGCTTCGGGAGCGCCCGAAATCACGGAGGACTGATGACCGCCGCCGCCACGCCCACCGCATCCGAGATCACCAGCCTGCCGGACATGAAGGTCTCGGTTCGCCAGGTGTTCGGCATCGACAGCGACCTCGAAGTGCCGGCCTATTCCGAGGTCGATCCGCACGTTCCGGACGTCGATCCGGACTACCGGTTCGATCGCGCCACCACGCTCGCCATTCTCGCCGGCTTCGCCAAGAACCGCCGCGTCATGGTCACCGGCTATCACGGCACCGGCAAGTCGACCCATATCGAGCAGGTCGCCGCGCGGCTCAACTGGCCCTGCGTGCGCGTCAATCTCGACAGCCACATCAGCCGTATCGACCTGGTCGGCAAGGACGCCATCGTGGTCCGCGACGGCAAGCAGGTGACCGAATTCCGCGACGGCATCCTGCCCTGGGCGCTGCAGCACAACGTCGCGCTGGTGTTCGACGAATACGACGCCGGCCGCCCCGACGTCATGTTCGTGATCCAGCGGGTGCTGGAGGTCTCCGGCCGCCTGACGCTGCTCGACCAGAACAAGGTGATCAAGCCGCACCCGGCGTTCCGGCTGTTCGCCACCGCCAACACCATCGGGCTCGGCGACACCTCGGGCCTCTATCACGGCACCCAGCAGATCAACCAGGGCCAGATGGACCGCTGGTCGATCGTCACCACGCTCAACTACCTGCCGCACGACGAGGAGGTCGAGATCGTGCTGGCGAAGGCGCGCCACTACCGCAACCAGCAGGGCCGCGACATCGTCAACAAGATGGTGCGGCTGGCCGACCTCACCCGCAACGCCTTCTCCAACGGCGACCTGTCGACGGTGATGAGCCCGCGCACGGTGATCACCTGGGCGGAGAACGCCGAGATCTTCGGCGACGTCGGCTTCGCCTTCCGCGTCACCTTCCTCAACAAGTGCGACGAGCTCGAGCGTCCGCTGGTGGCCGAGTTCTACCAGCGCTGCTTCAACGCCGAACTGCCGGAATCGGCGGTCAACGTCGCGCTGAGCTGACGGGGCTGCGGGCGGAAGGCGCCAGGCGATGACATCGAACATCAAGTTCAAGGGCGGGTCCAAGGAGGCGCCGACCGAGCCGTTCAAGCGCGCGGTGACCTCGTGCCTGCGCGCGATCGCGCGCCAGCCCGAACTGGAAGTGACCTTCGCGGCCGAGCGGCCGGGGCTGGCGCCGGGCAAGGCGCGGCTGCCGGAGCCGGCCCGCAAGATGTCGAAGCGCGACGCGGCGGTGGTGCGCGGCCACGCCGATTCCATCGCGCTGCGGCTCGCCTGTCACGACCCCAAGGTGCACCGCAAGCTGATGCCGGCCAATCCGCAGGCCAGAGGCGTGTTCGACGCCATGGAGCAGGCGCGGGTCGAGGCGCTGGGATCGCGGCGCATGGCCGGCGTCGCCAGGAACCTCACCGCGATGCTCGACGATCACTTCCACCGCGGCAAGTTCGACGAGATCACCGACCGCGCCGACGCGCCGCTGTCGGACGCGCTGGCGCTGCTGGTGCGGGAGCGGCTGACCGGCCAGGCGCCGCCCGCCGCCGGGCGGCGGATCCTCGACCTGTGGCGCCCGCTGCTCGAGGAGCGGATCGGCCCGCGGCTCGACCGCCTCGATCGCCTCGCCGAGGACCAGGCCCGCTTCGGCGACGCCATCCACGACGTGCTCGACGCGCTCGACCTCGGCGACGAGCGCAACGCCGACCAGGACGAAGATGAGCAGCAGGACGACCAGCGCGAGGGCGAGAAGGATCAGTCCGGCGCCGACGGCTCGCCCGACAGCGACGCCGCCCAGGAGATGAGCGCCGACCAGGCCCAGGCCACCAGCGAGGAGCTGTCGGAGAGCGCGATGGAGAGCGCCCAGGCGTCCGCGAGCGACTCCTTCGACGACGGCGAGATGGGCGACGACGACACCCCCGGCGAGACCTCGCGGCCGCCGCATCGCGGCGGCAACGAGCCGCGCGGCCCGGAATATCACGCTTTCGCGCCGAAATTCGACGAGGTGGTGGCGGCCGAGGATCTCTGCGATCACGACGAGCTCGAGCGGCTGCGCAGCTATCTCGACAAGCAGCTCGCGCATCTGCAGGGCATCGTGGCGCGGCTGGCCAACCGCCTGCAGCGCAAGCTGATGGCGCAGCAGAACCGCGCCTGGGAGTTCGACCTCGAGGAGGGCATCCTCGATCCGGCGCGGCTGTCGCGCGTCGTCACCGACCCGTTCCATCCGCTGTCGTTCATGCACGAGAAGCAGGCGACCTTCCGCGACACCGTGGTGACGCTGCTGCTCGACAATTCCGGCTCGATGCGCGGCCGACCGATCACGGTGGCCGCCACCTCCGCCGACATCCTGGCACGGACGCTGGAGCGTTGCGGCGTCAAGGTGGAGATTCTCGGCTTCACCACCCGGGCGTGGAAGGGCGGCCAGTCGCGCGAGGCCTGGCTCGCCGCCGGCAAGCCCGCCAATCCCGGCCGCCTCAACGACCTGCGCCACATCATCTACAAGTCGGCCGACGCGCCGTGGCGCCGGGCGCGCAAGAATATCGGCGTGATCATGAGCGAGGGCCTGTTGAAGGAGAACATCGACGGCGAGGCGCTCGACTGGGCCCACAAGCGCCTGCTCGGCCGGCCCGAGCAGCGCAAGATCCTGATGATGATTTCCGACGGCGCGCCGGTTGACGACTCGACGCTGTCGGTCAACCCCGGCAACTACCTCGAGCGCCACCTGCGCCACGTCATCGAGGAGATCGAGACCCGCTCGCCGGTCGAATTGATCGCCATCGGCATCGGCCACGACGTCACGCGCTACTACCGTCGCGCGGTGACCATCGTCGATGCCGAGGAACTCGGCGGCGCCATCACCGAGAAGCTCGCGGAACTGTTCAGCGAGACCCAGACCAGCGCGCCGGCCCCGATGCCGCGATCGCGGCGCGCGCTGCATTGACCGGCAACCACATCACCGCATGACGGCCCTGCCGCGGCGCCCCGGACGCCGGCGTTTCCTGGTCGCCGCGGCGGCCTGCGCCGTGGCGCAGCTGGTGCCGGAAACGCCCTCGCGCGCCGGCGCGGCTGAGGCGGAAGCGGCCGAACCGGTCGCGATCACCGTCAAGGCGTCGCCGATCGCCGGGTTTTCCCGGCGCGAGCCGTCGCAGACGCGGTTCGGCGCGCTGGAATTCGTCGGCGGGCTGGCGCTGACCTCGTCGTACCGGGGCTTCGGCGGATTGTCGGCGCTGCGGCTCGACGCCGCTGGCGCGCGCTTCACGGCGCTCAGCGACAAGGGCGAGTGGTTCACCGGACGGCTGGTGTATCGCGGCAGGATGCTTGTCGGCCTCGACGACGTGGTGGCGGCACCGATCCTCGGCGCCGACGGGCGTCCGGTCGCCGCGCGCGGCTGGTTCGATACCGAATCGATCGCGCTCGACGGCGACGTCGCCTATGTCGGCATCGAGCGCGTCAACCAGATCCTGCGGCTCGACCGCTTCGGCCAGGACGGCGTGCGCGCCCGCGGCCAGGCGATCGCGGTGCCGCGCGAGATCCTGGACCTGCCCCGCAACAAGGGGCTCGAGGCGCTGGTGTTCGTGCCGCGCGACAGGCCGCTCGGCGGCACCCTGATCGCGATCTCGGAACGCGGCCTCGATGCGGCCGGCAATCTGCGGGCGTTCCTGATCGGCGGCCCGTCGCCGGGCCAGTTCAGCCTGCGCCGGCGCAACGATTTCGACGTCAGCGATGCGGCGCTGCTGCCCTCCGGCGATCTCCTGGTGCTGGAGCGCAAGTTCAACCTGATCGAGGGCGTGCGGATCCGGATCCGCCGCATCGCGCTGGCAGCGATCGCGCCGGGCGCGGTGGTCGACGGCGAGGCGATCTTCGACGCCGACCTCGACGACGAGGTCGACAACATGGAGGGCCTCGACGTCCACCGCACCGCGGACGGCGACATCATGCTGACCATGATCTCCGACGACAATTTTTCGTTGTTGCAGCGGACCCTGCTGCTGCAGTTCAGGCTGATCGCGCCGTGAAGCGAGCTGAGATCAGATCGGATCAGTCGTTTAAGAATCTTGGCCGTTCATCCTTCGAGACTCGCTTCGCTCGCACCTCAGGATGACGGGTCTGATTCAGTTTCATTTCATCTTGGCCCAATCAGTCCAGGCGACAGCAAAAAGCCGGGTCGAAACCCGGCTTGGTCGGCAAAACCCGTTTGCTGCGGAATCAGCTCGCGGCGGCGCGCTTCTTCTCGATCTGGCGCTTGAGATCGAGCGCGCGCGGCGACAGCTCGTCCGCCCGGGCCTTGATCAGGTAGGCATCGAGGCCGCCGCGATGGTCGACCGACTTCAGCGCATTGGTCGACACCCGCAGGCGCACCGAGCGGCCGAGCGTGTCCGAGATCATCGTGACGTTGCACAGGTTGGGCAGAAACCGGCGCTTGGTCTTGATGTTGGAGTGGCTCACCTTGTGGCCCACCTGGGGAGATTTTGCAGTCAGTTCACAGCGCCGCGACATGGCGAAATCCTCTGTCATCCCCGCCCCGGTCATGCGACCGTACAGGGGTTCAAACTCGTGTCCATTTCAGGAACCGCGGACGTATAGGGGGTGGGGCCGCAAAGGTCAAGAACCAGCCTGCCGGCCAGGCCGGCGATTGCGCCGGATTCGGCTGGAACCGCGGGCGTTTCGCCCCAGCATCGCGGCCAAACCGGCCAAATTGCGCCAGTTCAGTCAACATACTAACGACGCAATCGCCACCGAAGGATCGAGCCCATCGGCAGGTGCGGCCGGTTTTCGCGATCGCCGAGGTCCGTGCCGGGCCGGGCAAGCGTTCGGGATGGCGCGATGCGGCCGTCGTCGCTATCTGTTGGCCCGGAATGCTAGCGCGGGACAGTGACGTGGTGAATTGCGGTTTGCAGCGGATCGGACGCATTTTCGGTGGCGTTGCCGCGCTGGCGGCCTCCGTCATCATCGGATTGGCGACCGTTCCGGCGCAGGCCCAGGGCCGGCTCGATGCGCACTACGAAGCGTCGCTGGCGGGCATCCTGGTCGGCAAGGGATCGTGGACCATCGAGATCGCCGACGACCAGTATTCCGCGGCCGCGGACGGCGGCACCACCGGGATTTTGAAGGCGTTCGCCGGCGGCCACGGCAGCGGCGCGGCGCAGGGCCGCGTCGTCAACGGCCTGCTGGCGCCGTCGAGCTACCTCGCAACCATTGCCTCGGACTCCAAACAGTCGGAAACCATCCGGATCCAGCTTGCCGCCGGCAACATCAAGGAGTCGACCATCGAGCCGGAGCCCGAGCCGAACCCGGACCGGCTGCCGGTCACCGAGGCGCACCGCAAGGGCGTCATCGATCCGATGACCGGATCGCTGATCCACGTCGCCGGCACCGCCGATCCCATCAGCCCCGAAGCCTGCGCGTGGTCGGCCGCGGTGTTCGACGGCCGCATGCGCTACGACCTCAAGCTCGGCTTCAAGCGCCTGGAGACCGTGAAGGCGAAGGGGTATCAGGGGCCTGTGGTGGTCTGTGCGCTCTATTTCGCCCCGATCGCGGGCTACGTACCCGACCGCGCCGCGATCAAATACCTGGCCGCCCAGCGCAACATGGAAGTCTGGCTGGCGCCGATCGCCGGCACGCGGGTGCTGGTTCCGTTCAAGGTGCTGGTGCCGACGCCGATCGGGATGGCCGCGCTGCAAGCCACCCAGTTCGTCTCGACCGCGGTGGTGCGTACGGCCAAGACCCAATAGGCGCGCGAGAGACACGGTCCTCATCGATCCTGGTTCTCGGGCTGGCGGCGATTGGCGGCTGCTGCGTCGCACGAAGCCAAAGAATCCTGTTGACTCCCGGACGGCGGAAGCGGTCGTCAAAGCTCAACACGGATCAGGCAGTGTGTGGACGATTCGGCGGGTGCCATCTTGATCTAGTGCCGAGTCATGTGTGAGGACCGCGATATCTTGCGACACCCGGGCGCGGCTCACGCAGAGTCACCGATTCGGACGCGGTTCGTTCCGGACTCGTTCCAGAGCTTAATCGCGACACTGCAAAGCGTCGCAATGTGAGACACATGACGAGGTTTGCGGCGCGGAATCCGATGGTCGTCATTGACGCCGCCGCCGTGGTGTGAGCCCCCTGACGATCCGAGAGCGCCGAGAGTTTCCGACGAGATGTCCGCGTTGTCCCCCTTCAGTCAGACCGCGAACGGGCGCGCGCCCGGCGCCGGCGTCACGGCGGTGCTTGGCCCCACCAACACCGGCAAGACCCATCTCGCCATCGAGCGCATGCTGGCGCATTCGTCGGGCATCATCGGCCTGCCGCTGAGGCTCCTGGCGCGCGAGGTCTACAACAAGATCGTCGCGCGGATCGGCGACGCCGAGGTGGCGCTGATCACCGGCGAGGAGAAGATCAAGCCGCCGAAGGCGCGCTACTGGGTGTCGACGGTCGAGGCGATGCCGCGCGATCTCGACGTGTCGTTTCTCGCGGTCGACGAGATCCAGATCGCGGCCGATCTCGAGCGCGGCCATGTCTTCACCGACCGCATTCTCAATCGCCGCGGCCGCGACGAGACGCTGCTGCTGGGCGCCGCGACCATGCGCCCGATCATCGACAAGCTGTTGCCCGGCGCCAGCGTGGTGACGCGGCCGCGGCTGTCGCAGCTGATGTTCGCCGGCGACCGCAAGATCACCCGGCAGCCGCGCCGCACCGCGATCGTGGCGTTCTCGGCCGACGAGGTCTACGCCATCGCCGAACTGATCCGCCGCCAGCACGGCGGCGCCGCCGTGGTGCTGGGATCGCTGTCGCCGCGCACCCGCAACGCCCAGGTCGACCTGTTCCAGTCCGGCGACGTCGACTACCTGGTGGCGACCGACGCGATCGGCATGGGCCTCAACCTCGACGTCGATCACGTCGCCTTCGCTTCCGACCGCAAGTACGACGGCTACCAGTTTCGCCGGCTGACGCCGTCGGAATTCGCCCAGATCGCCGGCCGTGCCGGTCGCGCCACCCGCGACGGCACCTTCGGCACCACCGGGCGCTGCGCGCCGTTCGAGCCCGAACTGGTCGACGCCCTGCAGAACCACGCTTTCGACAGCGTCAAGGTGCTGCAATGGCGCAATGCGAAGCTCGACTTCTCCTCGCTCGCCGCCCTGCAGGTCTCGCTGGCGCAGGTGCCCGCCCACGAGGCGCTGGCCCGGGCGCCGGTGGCGGAGGATCTGCGCGTGCTCGACCATGCCGCGCGGGACGAGGAGGTGCGCGACCTCGCCCAGGGCGCGGCGGCGGTCGAGCGGCTGTGGGAGACCTGCCAGATCCCGGACTATCGCAGGGTCGCGCCGGCGGCCCATGCCGAGCTCGTCACCACGGTCTACGGCTTCCTGATGCGCAAGGGCCGGATCCCCGACGACTGGTTCGCCGCCCAGATCGCCCAGACCGACCGCATCGACGGCGACATCGACACCCTGTCGGCCCGGATCGCCCAGATCCGGACCTGGACCTTCGCGGCCAATCGTCCGGACTGGCTCGCCGACCCCGATCACTGGCAGAAACTCACGCGCGCGGTCGAAGATAAATTGTCCGATGCCCTGCACGAACGCCTAACTGAGCGTTTCGTTGATCGCCGGACCAGTGTATTGATGCGCCGCTTGCGGGAAAACACGATGCTGAATACCGAGATTGGAAAGACCGGCGAAGTGGTGGTCGAGGGCCATGTGATCGGCCGCCTCGACGGGTTCATGTTCGCGCCGGACACGGCCGAGGCCGGCTCCGAGGCCAAGGCGCTGCAGGCCGCGGCGCTGAAGGCGCTCGCCGGCGAAATCAACGCCCGCGCCGAAAAGCTGTCGGTGGCGCCCGACGATCAGTTCGTGCTCGCCTCCGACGGCACGCTGCGCTGGACCGGCGACGCGGTGGCCAAGCTGGTCGCCGCCGAGGACGCGCTGCAGCCGCGGCTGCGGATCATCGCCGACGAGCGGCTGACCGGCGCCCCGCGCGACGCCGTGCAGGCGCGGCTCGACCTGTGGCTGAAGACCCACATCACCAAGCTGCTGGGCCCGCTGTTCGACCTGACCAAGGCCGAGGACATCACCGGCATCGCCCGCGGCATCGCCTTCCAGCTGGTGGAGGCGCTCGGCGTGCTCGAGCGCCAGAAGATCGCCGCCGAGATGAAGGACCTCGACCAGCCGTCGCGCGCCTCGCTGCGCAAGTACGGCGTCCGGTTCGGCGCCTATCACATCTACGTGCCCTCGCTGCTCAAGCCGGCGGCGCGCGGCATCGCCTCGCTGTTGTGGGCGCAGAAGCAGGACAATGTCGACGTCACCGCGCTGCTCGGGGCGCAGCATCTGGCCGCCAGCGGCCGCACCTCGTTCCCGGTCGACAAGGCGCTCAATCGCGACGCCTATCGCGTGCTCGGCTACAAGCAGTGCGGCGAGCGCGCGGTGCGGGTCGATATCCTCGAGCGGCTCGCCGACCTGATCCGTCCCGCGCTGGCATGGCGCGACACCGCGCCGGGTCCGAAGCCGCCGGGGGCGTTCGACGGCCGCGGCTTCACCGTGACCCAGGCGATGACCTCGCTCACCGGATCGGCCGGCGAGGATTTCGCCTCGATCCTGAAGGCGCTGGGCTATCGCATGGAGCGCCGGCCGCCGCTTCCGGTGGTGGTGGCGGCGCCGGTGGCGCCCGAGGCGGAAGCGGCTGCGACGCCCGCCGAGGGCGACGCTGCGCCCGCGGCTGAAGCCGCGGATCACGGGGCCGATAGCGATCATGTGACGGCCCTGGACACGGCCGTGGACCCTGTCGCCGAGATTGCGCCGGACACCGCGCCGGCCGAGGCCTCACCCGCTTCCGAAGCTCCCGCCGAACCGGTCGTCGACGATCAGGCCGAGGCGACGCCGGTGGCTGAAACGGCCGCCGCCGAGGCCCCCGTTGCCGAAGCGGCCGTCGCCGAAGCCGAGCCGGCCGACGTCGAGGCCGGGGACACGCCGGTCAGCGAGGTTGCCGCGGAGCCCGATCTGGCGGCTGAAGCGGGCGATGCCACGGTGTCGCCCGATGCGCCAGCGACGGAGGCCGAGGCCTCCGGGACCGTTGCTTCCGAGGTTGTCGCTTCCGAGGTCGAGGTTGCCGCTTCCGAGGCTGCCGCGCCCGAGGCTGCGGGCGCCGAGACCGCCGCGGCGGAGCCGCAGCTGGTCGAGGTCTGGCGGCCGGGAGGGCGCTCCGAGGAGCGCCGTCCGCGCCACCACAATCGCAATCCGCGTCACGGCCGCGACGGCGCTGCCCAGGCCGAGGGCGGCGAAGCCCGCGACGGCCAGTCGCGGCACCGCCCGCCCCGGCGCGAGCACCGCAACGAGCCCCGCCCGCCGCGGCCCGAGGTCGCGGCTGCCGCCGACGGGTCAGCGCCGCAAAAGGGACACGAGCGCGACCAGCAGCGGGACCAGCGCAACCAGCGCGGCGGCCGCGACAATTTCAAGGGCAAGTTCCGCGGCGCCGGCGGCGGCGGACGCAACGACGGCCGGCCGGCCCATGGCCAGCGCGGCGCCGCGCCCAATACGCCGCGCGAGCGCGAGCGGCCGATCGATCCCAATTCGCCCTTTGCCAAGCTGGCCGCGCTGCGTGAGCAGCTGGCCGCCAACCGCAAGGATGGCTGAGGCGGACCTCGTCCGTCCTGCCGCGGCGTGACCGCTCGCGCCGTGGAGAGTCCGCGCGGCGCGCGTCAGCGCATCGATAAGTGGCTGTGGCACGCGCGGGTGGTGCGGACCCGCAGCGATGCCGCGGCGCTGGTGGCGGGCGGCCGCGTCCGCGTCAATGGCGGCCGGGAGACCTCGCCGGGACACGCCGTGAAGCCGGGTGACGTGCTGACCATCGCGCTCGACGGAGGCGTTCGCATTCTCAGGGTCGAGGGCTTCGCCGAGCGCAGGGGCGATGCGGCGGCGGCGCGCGTGCTGTATACCGACCTGCAGCGCCCTCCGCCCGGCGCGAATGCGTGAAGCGGCTTGCAGCCGGGGGCATCCTGCGCTACCCAGCCCCACGATTTGATCTCCTCCGGAGCCTTGGATGACCTACGTCGTCACCGATAACTGCATCAAGTGTAAGTACACGGACTGCGTCGAGGTGTGCCCCGTCGATTGCTTCTACGAGGGGGAGAACATGCTGGTGATCCACCCGGACGAGTGCATCGATTGCGGGGTTTGCGAGCCTGAATGCCCGGCCGACGCGATCAAGCCGGATACCGAGCCGAACCTGGAAAAGTGGCTGACGGTCAACGCCGACTTCGCCAAGCAGTGGCCGAACATTACCCAGAAGAAGGAACAGCCCGCGGACGCCAAGGAGTTCGACGGCCAGGAAGGCAAGTTCGACAAGTATTTTTCGCCGAAGCCCGGCACCGGGGACTGACCTGTCCGCTCCGGTTCCGATTGGGAACCGGGAGCACCGGGCCGGTTTTTTTAACCCTAAATGTCAGAGAGCCGTGCACGAACGCAGTTCGGGGCCGCGGAAGCCGCATAAATCATTGATTTTTGCGGGAAATGTGTTATTGTAGCAAAATTATTCTATAATTCGGACCCGGTGACGCCTCGGTTCGGCGCCCTGCTGGGTGACCCATAATCAATGAACAGGGGCGTGGCGTTTCCACGCGCAGGTTGTGGCCAACAAAACGCGTAACCAGAGTACCGCCAAATCCGCCAAGAAGGCGTCTGCGGTTGCCCGCAATGCCTCGAAATCTCGTGCCAAGGGACCTGCCAGGAAGGACTCTCGGAGCGCGGTTGCCAAGTCGGCTTCCCAGAAGTCGGCTTCCCATAAGGCGTCGGTCAAACCATCGCCTTCCAAGTCCTCCAAGAACACAAGAAGTGAAATGCCAGCAAACTCGACCAAGACTGCCAAGACCGCCGGTGCCAAGGTAACTGCTTCGAAGGTGGCGCCCGCCAAGCCTCCGGCGGCCAAGGGGCACGACGCCAAGGTGTCCGCGGCCAAGGCCCCGGTGGCGAAGGCGGCCCCCGTGAAGGCTGCCGTCGACAAGCCGGCCGTCGACAAGGCGCCGGCTGCCAAGGTTGCGGTGAAGCCGGCGGCGCCGGTCGCGCCGCGCGTCGAGGAGCCCAAGAAGCCGCTGACCCAGCGCCAGGGCTTCAAGACCAACGAGTTCGTGGTCTATCCGGCCCACGGCGTCGGTCAGATCCTGTCGATCGAGGAGCAGGAGATCGCGGGCGCCAAGCTCGAGCTGTTCGTGATCAACTTCATCAAGGACAAGATGACGCTGCGCGTTCCCACCGCGAAGGTCGCCCAGGTCGGCATGCGCAAGCTGTCCGAGCCGGCGCTGGTGAAGAGGGCGCTGGAAACCCTGAAGGGCCGCGCCCGGATCAAGCGCACGATGTGGTCGCGCCGCGCCCAGGAATACGAAGCCAAGATCAATTCGGGCGATATCGTCGCGATCGCCGAGGTGGTGCGCGATCTCTATCGCTCGGAGTCGCAGCCCGAACAGTCCTACAGCGAGCGCCAGCTCTACGAAGCGGCGCTCGATCGGCTGTCGCGCGAAATCGCGGTGGTCCAGCACGTCACCGAGACCGAGGCCGTCAAGGAGATTGAGGCCTCGCTCGCCAAGAGTCCGCGCCGCGGCGTCGCCAAGGCCGAAGCCGAAGGCGAGGCTGAAGCCGACGTCGAAGGCGAGGACGGTGAAGGCGAGGATTCGGTCGCCGAGGACGAGGCGGCCTGACGCCGCCGCGGATCGTTCCGCGCGATCGTGATGAACCGACGACATGATTTGCGAAGCCCGGCCCAGCGCCGGGCTTTTGCTTTTCATGGATGAACTCGTCATGCGCGGGCAACCGGATCCGGCCTTCGGCCGGTTCGGCTGTAAACTTGACCCGCGCATCCACCCTGTCTGGGCCTTGCCGCGTCGCAAAGCGTGGATTGCCGGGTCAAGCCCGGCAATGACGGGGTGGTGGGGGCGCTGCGTCGCCAATTGTTCAGCGTCGCCCGCGGGCTTGACCCGCGGGCCCACTCTTCAGTGCTTCGCCGTGTGGTAAAGCGTGGATGGCACAGCAACGCGGACTTGCAGCGTTGCGTTCTTGCTAAGTGCCGCAAGCCCCGGCCAGGACGACAAAATGCAACGATGGGGCCGCCCGCGCCGCCGGATCAGTCGACCACGATCTTGATGCGGTCGCGGGCCTTGATGGTGGCCCTGGCGTCGAGGCCGTTGATCACGCGCAGGCGCTCGGCCTGGTGGTCGACGCCGGCCATCCGGTGCGCCAGCGATTCCACCGTGTCGCCGGGTTGCACGTTGATGACCTTGACCCGCAACGGCCGGGCCTCCTGGATTTCGGCCGAGGTCAGGCGCCGGAACGAATTGACGGTCTCGCGAAAGCTGCGGTCACTCTCGGTGCTGCGCTGGCGCGAGGCGAAGATAAAGCGATAGACGTCGCTGCCGAAGCGCAGCGCGTAGACGCGGAACTGCCACTGCTCGCCGTGGGCGACCGCGGTGGCGGCGGGAAAGCCGTTGACCGACAAGTCCTCGGTCGACGACTTGTCGACGTTCTCCATCCAGCCGGAATTGAGGTAGTCGCCCAGCGACTGTTCGGCGGGCACCCGCACCACGTCGAAACGCATGGCCTGGCTGCCGCCCTCGCGGACTCCGACCACCGCCTGGGCGGTGTTCTCCAGCGTGAAGCTGTCCGGCGCGGTGAAGGTGAAGCCGAGCTTGGGGTGCAGGAACCGGCGGCCGCGGACGAAACCCTCGCTCGGATCCTCGCCGTAGACGATGTTGTCGATCGCCGCGAGATATTCGTCGCGGTCGGCCTCGCCGGTGCGCGGCGCGGTGAACTGGCGGGCCGCGTTCTGGGCGTTGTGCACCCGGTCCGGCGTCGCCGGATGCGACGACAGGAAGTCCTGCGACCGTGGATCGAAGCTGGCCTGCGCCGCCTTGAACGCCGCATTGCGCTCCATCGCGCTCAGGAACCTGGCCGCGCCATAGGGATCGAAATGCGCTTTGGCCGACAGCGCCACGCCGATCTCGTCGGCCTCGAACTCCTGGGTGCGCGAGAAGCTCGCCATGGTCATCTTGGTCTTCGCCAGCGCCAGCGCCGTGAGGTCGGGATCGTCGCCCATGTTGGTCATGACGTTGCTCACCAGCGCGGCCTTGCGCGCCTCGTCCTCGCGGATCGCGGCGTGCTTGGCGAGCACGTGTGCCATCTCGTGCGACAGCACCGACGACAGTTCCGAGGTGTCGCTCGCCAGCGCGATCAGGCCGCGGGTGACGTAGAGCTGGCCGTTCGGCAGGGCGAACGCGTTCACCGCGCCGGAGTTGAGGATCGTGACCCGATAGCCCTGTTCGGGATGATCGGACGCGGCGACGAGGCGATCGACCGTCTTGGTGATCAGGGCCTCGAGCCTGGCGTCGTCATAGACGCCGCCATAGGTCGACAGGATGCGTTCGTGCTCGCGCTCGGCCGCCGCCGAAGGCACCACCGGCTTGGGAAACTTCGCGGCATTGGTGGTCGCCGGCGCCGCGGCCGACTGGAAGCGGGTTCCATCGCTGCATCCGCCGAGCAGGCCGCCAGCGGCAAGACAAGCAAGCCCGATCGCGGCGACCATGCGCGGCCGCCCCGATCGAGGCTGTTGCGTTCGCTTCGCAGTCCCAATCACGTGCAGCTGGTCCCTACCGGCCCCAAAGCCCCTGACCTCACGTTCGTTCCCGGCCGGCCACTGCGTCTCTGACGCTCATGGCCATGGTTCGGGGCCGTCCCCACATCCGCGCCTCGGGCGAGGGATCAATCCCCTCCGGACCGCCGCGGCCTCATCGGCCGGCGATCAGCTCGATTTGCCCCGTCCGGAAAAGCTCAATCCGTGGCCCACCGTGTCGCTCGACCCAGCCCCGCACTCGCACCCGCCGGTTCTCCAGCGATCGGGGCGGAACCCCCGCAGCCTCGAACGCCGCCATCATGCGCCCTGAAATAGTCACGGCAAAGCCTTCTGTCCATCGCCGGCCAAAATTGACATAAAATGTTGGCCCGGCCTGCCGAACCGACACAACCTTGCCTTCGACCACCGCAAATTGCCCGCTCAGCGCCAAGATATCGCCCGGTGTTTCGGCGTTTTTTATGGCATCGGGGTCGGCCCACACCCCGAGCCGGGCGGTCCGGGCGGTGGCTTCGGCCTGCCCCAGTTCGGCGGCGCAGCCGGGGTCGGCGACCAGCCCTGAATAGACCGCTTCCCCACGGGCCAGAAGCGCGGCCTGAACCGACACCCCGGCGCCGTCGGGAAAGACGTAGAAGCTCTGGCGGCCATAGCGGTCCGGAGCGTCGTCCTGGCCGCGCAGCACGACATCGCGATCGCCGACCAGCGCCGCGAGTACCGCCGCCGCATGCGGGCCGACCGGGTAGGCGAGCCCGGCCAGGCGAATCTCCCGGCCGTCGGCGAGGCGCAGCGTGCGGCCATCGACGATCGCGCCGACATGGCCGCTGCCCTGCGCATCGACCGTGCAGGCCGCCCAGGACGGCACCGATGCGGCCCACGCCAGCGTGATCAAGCCGGCGCAGAACCCTGCACCGTTCGCCATGGCGGTCGTTGTCGTCCAGCGCGGCCTCACCCATCGCCCTCGATCGAACCAAGGTTGCGTATCGGTCATGATTCAATTCCTGGGAGCAAAGCGCAAGCGGCGCCGCGTGCGATCAGTGACGATGCGACCCATTCCGTTTGGCGAAATTCCGCGGCGGAACCCGTGGGTTCGCCATGAGATATTGCCCTCCCGGCCTTCCGGCGCGCGGCTTGCCGGTGCTCAGGCGTTGCGGCATGATCTCGGCCAATCACGAATGGTCGCGCATGGCAGCGCTGCCGCACAGGGGAGGTCGCCGTGGCACGGTTTCCAGGCGCGCGCAGCGCGCGATTCGGCGCGTGGACGCTCGCCAGCGTCGCGTGGGTCGCGGTGGCGCTCGCCGGTTTTCCGGGCCCGGCGCTGGCCCAGGGCAAACCGCCGCTCAAGCTCGGCGCCATCCTCGACATGTCGGGGCTCTATGCCGACATTACCGGACCCGGCAGCGAGACCGCCGCGAAGATGGCCGCCGAGGATTTCGGCGGCGAGGTGCTCGGCCGCAAGATCGAGATCGTCGCCGCCGACCATCTCAACAAGGCGGATCTGTCCGCCAATATCGCGCGCGACATGCTCGACAACCAGGGCGTCGAGGCGATCGTCGACGTCGCCGCTTCGGCGACCGCGCTGGCGGCCTCGGAGATCGCGCGGGCGCGCGGCAAGATCATCATGTTCAACGGACCCGGCTCGATCCGCCTCAGCAACGAGGCCTGTGGGCCCTACACGGTTCACTACGTGTTCGACACCTTCGCCCAGGCCAACGTCACCGGGCTCGCCGCCGTCAAGCAGGGGCTCGACACCTGGTTTTTCCTGACCGCCGACTACGCCTTCGGCGCCGACCTCGAAAAGGACACCACCAGCGTGGTGGTGAAGTCGGGCGGCAAGGTGCTCGGCAGCGTCCGGCATCCGCTGAACACCTCGGATTTCTCGTCGTTCCTGCTGCAGGCCCAGAGTTCCAGGGCCAAGGTCATCGGGCTCGCCAATGCCGGCGGCGATACCATCAACGCCATCAAGCAGGCGGCCGAATTCGGCCTCATCAAGGGCGGCCAGAAGCTGTCGCCGCTGCTCGCCTTCATCACCGACATCGACAGCGTCGGCCTGCCGACCGCGCAGGGCCTGCTGCTGGCGGAAGCCTTCTACTGGGACCTCAACGACGACACGCGCGCGTTCTCCCGGCGCTTCATGGAGCGCACCAAGCGGGTGCCGACCTCCGCCCAGGCGGGGGTCTATTCCTCGGTCACCCACTATCTCGAGGCGGTGAAGGCGGCGGGCACCACCGACGCGGCCGCGGTCATGAAGATCATGAAGGAGACCCCGATCAACGACTTCTTCGCCAGGAACGGCCGGATCCGCGAGGACGGCCGCATGGTCCACGACATGTACCTGTTCGAGGTCAAGACCCCGGCAGAATCCAGGGGACGGTGGGACGACTACAAGCTCCTCGCCACCGTTGCCGGCGAGGAGGCGTTCCAGCCGCTGTCGGCCTCGCGCTGTCCGCTGATCAAGAAGTAGCTGACCGACACTGACACTGACACCGGCGCCGCGCAGTTGCGCGACGTCGCGTCTCCATTCCGAGGAAATGACATGAGCGATATCGTCCTTCAGGATCTTGAGCAGGGCCTTCTCACCATCACCATGAATCGCCCCGAGCGCCGCAACGCGCTCAATCCCGAGATGACGCGCGGCCTGGTCGAGGCGGCGCGGCGCGCCATGGAGGACCGCGAGGTGCGCGCGGTGCTGCTCAAGGGCGCCGGCGGCACCTTCTGCGTCGGCGGCGACGTCAAGGCCATGGCCGAGGTCAAGGAGCCGCCGCCGCTGGAGGACAAGGTCACGCAGCTGCGGCGCGGCATGGAAGTGTCGCGCCTGCTCCATATCATGCAGAAGCCGGTGGTGGCGCAGATCGACGGCGCGGCCGCGGGCGCCGGGCTGTCGATGGCGCTGGCCTGCGACCTGCGGGTCGCCAGCGCCTCCGCCAAGATCACCACCGCCTTCGCCAAGGTCGGCTATTCGGGCGACTACGGCGGCACCTTCTTCCTCACCCATCTGCTCGGCAGCGCCAAGGCGCGCGAGCTCTACCTGCTGTCGCCGGTGCTCACCGCGAAGGAGGCCCATGACCTCGGCATGGTGACCCGCGTGGTGCCCGACGCCGAGGTCGACGCCGCCGCGCGCGAGCTCGCGCTGTCGCTGGCGCAAGGTCCATCGATCACGCTCGGCTACATCAAGAAGAACATCAACAACGCCGAGACCCTGTCGCTCGAAGCCTGCTTCGATGCCGAGGCGCTGCACCACTCGCGCTGTTCCGACACCGCGGACCACAAGGAAGCGGCGCGCGCCTTCGTCGAGAAGCGCGCGGCCGTGTTCACCGGACGATGACGTCGGGAGACCGCGCCGTGAGCACGCCGATCGCTTCATCCCCGCAGCCCGGCCTCCGGCTGCGCCAGATCTGCCTGGTCGCGCCGGCGCTCGAGCCGGTGGTGGGCGATCTCGCGGCGATCTTCGGCCTCGAGGTCTGCCACCGCGACCCCAACGTCGCCCGCTACGGCCTCGAGAACGCGCTGTTGCCGATCGACAGCATCCTGCTCGAAGTGGTCGCGCCGGTGCAGGAGGACACCGCCGCCGGACGCTTTCTCGCCAGGTCGGGCGGGCGTGGCGGTTACATGGCGATCTTCGCCTGCCGCGATCCCGCCGAGCGCAAGCGCAACGCCGAGCAGCTCGGCGTTCGCGTCGCCCACGAGATCGACCGCCCGCCCTATCACGGCGTGCAGCTCCATCCGCGCGACTGCCGCGGCGCCTTCATCGAGTTCAACACCACCGCGGGCAGCGACAACATATTTGGCCCATACCCGCCGGCGGGACCGGACTGGACCCGCAGCATCCGGCGCGAAGTGACCCGCAGCCTCAGCGGGGTCGAGATGCAGAGCCCCGATCCTGCTTCGCTCGCCGCCCACTGGGGCCGGCTGCTCTCCGTCGCTCCGCGCGCCGCGCACGACGGCTCCTGGGAAATCGCGCTCGTCAACGCCACCTTCCGCTTCACGCTGGGGCCGCGCGAGGCAATGACCGGCCTCGACCTCGAGGTCGCCGACCCTGCTGCCGTGTTCGAGGTCGCGCGCCGGCGCGGCTACGCCGTCGGACCTCGATCCTTTGCCATCGGCGGCGTCGATCTTCGCCTGGCCGGTCGATGAGCGGCGGCGACAAGACCAATCACAACGAGGATGGTTGATCCATGACGGCACGGCCCGCGCCGCGCGCGACCACGCACCCGCTCGACACGCTGTTTTCTCCCGAGTCCATCGCCGTGATCGGCGCGTCGCCAGAGCCGCTGAAGATCCCGGGGCTGCTGCTCGCCTTCCTGCGGAAGAACGGCTTTGCCGGCGCGATCCTTCCGGTCAACCCGCGCTACGACGAGATCGACGGGCTGCGCTGCTATCCGTCGATCGCGGCGGTGGGGCGCCCGGTCGATCTCGCCATCGTGGTGATCCCGGCGCGCCTCGTGCTCGGCATGCTCGAGGACTGCGCCGCGGCCGGCGTTCGGAACGCGGTCGTCATCTCCTCGGGCTTCGCCGAGGGCGGCAGCGACAGCGCCGACCTGCAGGGTGCGATCACCGCGCTGGCGCGCCGCACCGGGATGCGGATCTCCGGGCCGAACGCCGAAGGCTTCTACAACGAGCCGCGTCGGATTGCGGCGACCTTCAGCCCCACCGTGGACGTTCGCCCCGAGGCGCCGCGCCTGATCGCGACGCCGCGGCGGCTCGGCATCGTCGCCCAGAGCGGCGGCATCGGCTTCGCCATCTACAACCGCGCCAAGGCCATGGGGGTCGCGGTTAGCCACGTGATCTCGACCGGCAACGAGGCCGATCTCGCGGCCGGCGAGGTCCTGGGCTACCTGGTGCAGGACGCCGCGACCGACGTCGTGCTGCTGTTCATCGAGGGCGTTCGCGACCCCGACAATTTCGTTGCCGCGCTGCGCGCCGCGGCTGAAGCCGGCAAGCCGGTGATCGTCTGCAAGGTCGGCCGCACCAGCGCCGGCGAGCGCGCCGCCGCCTCCCACACCGCCAGCATGGCGGGATGGAACGCGGCCTATGACGCGGTGTTCGCCGCCCATGGCGTGATCGCCGTGCAGGATATCGACGAGGCCGTTGCGGTGGCGGCGGCGTTCGCGTCCAATCCGCGGCCGAAAGGCGAGCGGGTCGCGGTGGTCACGGTCTCGGGCGGCGCCGGCGCCTGGATGGCGGACACGTTGGCGGGCGAGGGGCTGTCGCTGCCCGAGCTGTCGCCGGCGCTGCAGGCCGAGATCCGCGCGCTGATCCCCTCCTACGGTTCGGCGCGCAATCCGGTCGACATCACCGCCCAGGCGGTGCACACCGGGGGCCTGCAGAAGATCGTCGAGATGCTGGTACGCTCCGACGAGGTCGACCTCATCGCGGTGGTGGTGTCGCTTTCGAGCGAGACGCGGCTGCCGCTGAAGCCCGAGGAGATCGGGCCGGTGGTCGCGCGGCAGGCCAAGCCGATCCTGGTGCACACCTACACGCTGCCGTCGCAGTTTTCCCGGGACAGGCTCGGCGGCGCCGGGATCGTGGTGCATGCCGGCCTCGCCGCGGTCGGCAAGGCGGCGGGCGCGCTGGTGCGCCGCGCCGCGTTCGTGCCGACGCCGGAAGGCGCCGCCGCCGCGCCCCTGGTCACCATTCCGCCATCGGGGGCCGCGACCGGTGCGCTGTCCGAGCACGGCAGCAAGCAGCTGCTGCGCGCGGCCGGCATCGCCGTGCCTGACGAGGTGCTGCTGCGCGACCGCGTCGAGCTCGACGCCGCCGTGGCGCGGATCGCCTTTCCCTGGGCGATGAAGATCCAGTCGCCGCAGATCCCGCACAAGAGCGAGGCCGGCGGCGTCGCGATCAACATTGCCGACCGCGATGCGGCACTCGCCGCCTATGACCTGCTGATCGCCAATGCGCGGCGCCACCGCCCCGACGCCGCGCTCGAGGGTGTGCTGGTCGGCCCGATGGCGAAGCGCGGCGTCGAGATCATCATCGGCACCCTCCGCGACGCGACCTTCGGACCGATGGTCATGGTGGGACTCGGAGGGGTCGCCACCGAATTGTTCAGGGACGTGGTCTATCGGCCCGCGCCGGTCGGCCGCGCCGAGGCCGCGGCGATGCTCGCGAGCCTGGTGTCGGCGCTGCTGCTCGATGGTTTTCGCGGATCGCCCAAGGCCGACGTCGATGCGCTCGCGACCCTGGTGGCGCAGGTGTCGCAGCTCGCCGCTGGCCTCGCGGCCAGCGTTGCGGAGATCGAAATCAATCCGGCGATCGTTCATCCGGCGGGGCAGGGCGTCACCATCGTCGACGCGCTGGTGGTCGGCGCGCCGGCGTGAAGCCTCGCCGCCGCCGTGTGGTGACCGCCTTGCTCAAGGGTCGAATACCACCACGCCGCGCAGGTTCTTGCCGGCGTCGAGGTCGGCATAGCCGCGGTTGATGTCGTCGAGGCGATAGGTCCGGGTGACCAGTTCGCGGAGCTTCAGCTCGCCTTTGCGATAGAGGTCCAGCAATTCCGGGATCTGCAGCCGAGGGCTGGCAAATCCGTAGACCGAGCCCATGATCGCCTTCTGGGTGACGAACAGCTCCAGCGGCGGGATCCTGATCTCGGTGACGGTGTCCGGCGTCAGCGCGGTGACCACGACGTTGCCGCCTTTCGCGGTGGCGCGGAACGCCGGCAGCAACGTCGCGGGCGGATCGATGCAGACGAAGGCGTGATCGACCCCGCGTCCTTCGGTCAGATCGAGCACCGCCCGGGTCAACTCTTCGCCCCGCGCGTTGATGCCGTGGGTCGCGCCGAACGCCCGCGCCCAGTCGAGCTTGGCCGGCACGATGTCCGCGGCGATGATCCGGGACGCGCCGCACAGGCGCGCGCCCTGCACCACGTTCATCCCGTCGCCGCCGCAGCCCACCACCAGCACGCTGTCGCCGGGCTGGACCCGGGCGCGCCGGCGCGCGGCGCCGACGCCCGCCGGCACGCCGCAGGCGACCAGGCTGGCGAGGTCGAAGGGGATGTCCTTGCCGATGACGACGACGGACGCCTGATCGACCACGGTGCGTTCGGCGAAGCCGCCGATCATGCAGAACGCGCCGACATCGGCACCCTGGTGGTCGCGCCGTCGATAGCTGCCGTCGAGTTGTGGCCCCTGGGTGATCCGCGGGCCTTCGGCGCACAGGTGATGCAGGCCCTGCTTGCACCAATGGCACGTGCCGCAGGCCGGGATGAAGGTGAGCACCACGTGATCCCCGGGGGCGATGCCGTTCACCGCCGCGCCGGTCTGTTCGACCACGCCGGCGGCCTCGTGGCCCAGCACCATCGGCTGCATGGCGACTCGGCGCTCGCCGCGCATCACGTGGTAGTCGGTGCGGCACAGTCCCACCGCGGCGATCCGCACCAGGACTTCGGTGGGGCCCGGCGGATCGAGCGTGACGCGCTCGATCGCGACCGGGGCGCCGACCTGACGGAAAACAGCCGCAAGCGTGTCCATGGTCGGGCGCCGAGGATCTAGCGTCCGGTGAAGTTGGGAACGCGGCGTTCCTCGGTGGCCTTGACGCCTTCCTTGAAATCCTCGGTGGCGCGCAGCCAGCTCTGCTCGGCGAGCTCGTGGTCGGTTGCGGCCTTGACGCGGTCGGCGAGGCCCTGGCGCAGCGTCGCACGGGTCGACACCACGCCGAGCGGCGAGCACTCGGCGATCTCGGCCGCGAGCTTGACGGCTTCCGCGCGCACCTCGGCCTGGGGCACCAGCACGCTGGCGAGGCCCATCTTGAAGGCTTCTTCGCCGGTGACGCGGCGGCTGGTGTAGAACATCAGCGCGGCGTTGGTCTTGCCGACGGCTTCCGGCAGCGTCACGGTCAGCCCGAAGCCGGGATGGAAGCCGAGCTTGGTGAAGTTGGCGGAAAAGCGGGCTTCCGGGCAGGTGACGCGGAAGTCGGCGGACAGCGCCAGTCCCAGTCCGCCGCCGATGGCGGCGCCGTGCACCGCGGCGACGATCGGCTTCTTGGCGCGGAAGATGCGAACCGCCTCCTGATAGAGGTGGTTGATCGGCCCCAGGCTCGCGGCCGGGTCGGCCTTGGCCGCGGCTTCGCTGTCCTGGCGCGCCGGATCGTTGAAATTGGCGCCGGCGCAGAACGCCTTGCCCTGCGCCGCCAGCACCGTGGCGCGAAGACCGGGATCGGCGTCGATCTCGTCGAGCGCGTCGGCGATCTGCCGGATCAGCGCGATGTCGAAGAAGTTGAGCGGCGGCCGCCGGATCTCGATTGTGGCGACGAAGCCATTCTGTTCGATGGCGATATCGCGGGCGGTGGTCATGGTGGTTTCCTCACTGACGCTGCTGTCCATCAAGGCTTTTCGCCTCACTCAGCGTCATGCCCGGCTTCATGCCGGGCATCCACGTCTTAACAGCGTTGCCGCAAGAAAGTCGTGGATGGCCGGGTCAAGCCCGGCCATGACGGAAGAACGGTTAGCTGTCGCGGCCTGCCGTTGCGGCCATATCACCTCAACCCCAGCCCGCGCGCGATGATGCCGCGCAGCACCTCGGTGGTGCCGCCCTGAAGCGTGAGCTTCGGGGCGATCTTCATGGCGAAGTCGAGCTGGCGCTCCAGCGTCTCGTGATTGGAGACGTTGGGCTCGACGAACGCCGCGAGGTTGCGGACCCGGTGCGGCAGCTGCTGCTCCCAGATGGTGCCGACGTCCTTGACAATGGCGGCTTCCACCACCGGCTCCTTGCCGGCCTGCAGCATGCCGGCCACCGACACCGACATGCGCCGCAGGGTGTGCAGCTGCGCTACCAGGCGGCCGATGCCCTCGGCGCCGCGCAGGTCGGGCTCGCGGCCGAGCGCGCGCACCAGCTCAGTCAGCACGTAATAGGTCTCGAGAAAGCGCTCCGGGCCGCTGCGTTCGTAGGCGAGCTCGCTGGTCGCCTGCTTCCAGGCGCCGTCGATCTCGCCGAGCACGTGATCGTCGGGCATGAAGGCGTCTTCGAACACCACCTCGTTGAATTCGCTCTGGCCGCTGATCTGGCCGATCGGGTTGACCGTGATGCCCGGGGTCTTCATGTCGACCAGGAACTGGGTCAGGCCGTGGCGCCGGTTGTCCTTGGTCGGGGCCGAGGTGCGGAAGATGCCGAGCATGTAGTCGGCGACATGGGCCGAGGTGGTCCAGATCTTGGTGCCGTTGATCAGCCAGCCGCCGTCGGTCTTGGTGGCTTTGGTCTTGGCGGCGAACAGGTCGGAGCCCGAATTGGGCTCGCTCATGCCGATGGCGAAGCAGACCTCGCCGCGGCAGATCCGCGGCAGGATGTCCATCTTGATGCGCTCGTTGGCGTAGCGGATCAGCACCGGGCCGCTTTGGCGGTCGGCGACGAAGAAGCGGCGCACCGGCGCGTTGGCCACCCGCATTTCCTCGGTGACGACGTAGCGTTCGAGAAAACTGCGCTCGTGGCCGCCGTATTTCTTCGGCCAGGTCATGCCGATCCAGCCGCGCGCGCCGACGCGCTTGCTGAAGCCCGGGGCGTCGGTGTCGTCGCTCTTCTGCGCCCGCTGCGGGCTGAAGGTGCCGGCGGAAATCTCCTCGGCCAGGAAGGTGCGGACCTCCTGGCGCAGCTTTTCGCATTCCGGCGGCAGGCGGATCGGATCGAAGGTCAGGGCGGCGGTCATGACGGCAGGTGCTCCCGGTTCATCGCGACGCCACCAGCGGCCAGAGATCGTCGGCGCCGCGCGCGGCGACCCGGCGTCCCAGCTCGACCGCCCAGTGGCTTTCCGGGCCGAAGTCGTCGCGCCACGACTGCGCGCGCAGGGTGAAGCGGTGCAGGATGTGCTCGCTGGTGAAGCCGATGGCGCCGTGAACCTGGTGAGCGATGGCGGCGCCGACCTCGGCGGCTTCGCCGCAACGGATCTTGGCGGCGGCCACTTCCAGCAACAGCGCATCGCCGGCGACCCGGCCGCCGGACAGCGTATCGGCCGCCGAGCCCGCGGCGCTGACCGCGGCCGCGACCTCGCCCGCGAGCCGCGCCAGGCTGTGCTGGATCGCCTGGAACTTGCCGATCTTCTTCTCGAACGCGACGCGCTCGTTGGCGTAGCGCACCGTGATGTCGAGCGCGGTTTCCAAGGCACCGGCGATCTGCAGGCTGCGCGCGGCAGCGCCCATCAGCATCAGCGCGGTGAGATCGACGCCGGTGGGCGCCGGCGCCTGCGCGATCGGCTTGACGCGGTCGAAGGTGACGCCGTTGAGGGCGTCGCCGGCGAGGGTCTTGCCCGCGGCGATCTGGCAGGCGGCAGCCTCCACCAGCGCGATCACCGAGGCGCCGTCGGCGGTGGCGGCGAGGACGGCGATGTGGCGCGCGTCGGCGGCGAACGGCACGTTGCGGGCCCGCCCGCTCAGCGTGCCGTCGGCCGACAAAGTGATGCGGCCGTTGGGCTGTGCCGGCGCCACGGTCATGGCGCCCGCCGGGGACGCCAGCCCTGCGCGCGCCAGCAGCCAGCCCGCGATCATGGTTTCGGCCAGCGGAACCGCGAGCGCGGCGCGGCCGGCGGCCTGCAGCAGGGCAAACCCGGTGGCAAGGTCGGCGCCCGCGCCGCCGAGAGTCTCGTCGATCCACGGCAGCGTCAGGCCGGCGTCGGCGAGCGCGTCCCACACCGGCGCCTTCCAGGCGTCGCTCTTCGAGGCGATGATGGATTGGGCATCGGCGAGATCCGCGAACATCCGCTCCGCGGTCTCGACGACGATGTTTTCGCTTTCCGACACTTAACCTCCCCGACGCGGCACGCTTCTCATCTCCCGCTGACCGCGAGGGACGGGGTATCCGCACGATGTTGCCATGATGAGGAAAAGGACGGGGGCTGACAAGCTGCCCCGCCGCATTGCCGCCTGCGACGGGAACATGAGGTCCGCGTCGGGCCGGTCCCGCGAACCCTCTGAACCCTCTGTCGCCGGACAGCGGCAGCCGCTACCGTGCCGACCACTTGCGAGTCGGTCGCTGGTGGCGCCCGGCTCTCGACACTCAATCGATGTCCATGACTTGAACAATGTCACTTGAACAATGTCACTTGGGGAGGAGAGGCGATGACGGGGTTGCGCGCGATTGTCACGGGGTCGGCGTCGGGACTGGGGGCGGCGACCGCCATCGGCCTCGCCCGATCCGGAGCGCGGCTGGTGATCAACTATGCATCGAGCAAGACCGAGGCCGAAGAGACCGCCGATCGCTGCCGGAGCCTCAACGCCGAGGTCGTCGTGGTCCAGGGCGACGTCGCCCGCGACGAGGATTGCCGGCGGATCGCAGCGGCGGCAGCCCCCTGGGGCGGTCTCGACGCCCTGGTCAACAATGCCGGCATCACCAAGCATGTCGAGCACGCCCAGATGGACCAGCTGTCGGCGGAGGATTTCCAGCGCATCTTCGCGGTCAACACCATCGGCCCGTTCCAGATGGTGCGCGCCGCGCGGGCGCTGCTGGAGGCTGGAGCCCGCGCCACTGAGCGGTCGTCGACGGTGGTCAACGTCTCGTCGGTCGCCGGCCTCAGCGGCGTCGGTTCGTCGCTGGCCTATGTGGCGAGCAAGGGCGGCCTCAATTCGATGACCATCTCGCTGGCGCGCGCGCTCGCGCCGCACATCCGCGTCAACGCGGTGTGTCCCGGCTATATCGACACCCAGTGGTTCGAAAAGGGACGCGGCGCCGAGGCCGCGAACCGGGTCCGCGACATGGTCACCCAGAAAGTGCCGTTGCGGGTGGCGTCAAGTGCCGCCGATATCGCCGGCCTGGTCTGTTTCCTGGCCGGCCCGGCGTCCGCCCACATGACCGGCGAACTGGTGCGCATGGACGCCGGCATGCATCTGGCGACGTGAGACGTGGCGGCGCCGTTCAGAGCCCGTGATCGGGGATGACGTGGGCGGCGACCAGCCGATTCCAGATGAACAGCACCACCAGGGCGCCGATGGTGGCGGTGATGAAGCCGGCGCCCTGGTCGGGCGCGTAGTGGCCGATCGCCTGGCCGATGAAGGTCGCGAGAAACGCGCCGGCGATCCCGAGCACGGTGGTGAGGAGGAAGCCCTTGGGATTGTTGGGGCCGGGCGACAGCATCCGCGCGATGATGCCGGCGACGAACCCGACGACGATGATCCAGAGAATTCCGCTCATGATCGCTTCCTTATCCTGTGATGGCGCCCCGCGAGGAGGATAGCGAGGATCTCGTCCGGCGCGCCGGACGGCAGATCTGGTAAAACCTAGAGCAGACGCGCGGCTTCCTGCTCGGTCGGCAGCCGTCCGTCCGGCGTGAGATGGTTGATCACTTCGGGCAGATGCTGGCTCAGGCCCTGCAGCAATTCGTCGCGCGACAGGCCGCTCTGCGACATCAGCGAGCTGATCTGGTCGGCGCCCAGTGCATTGGCGAGGTCGCCGGGCGCAATCGCCTTGTTGGCACCGGTCCCGACCCAGGAGTTGGCGGTCTCGCCGTGGCCGTTGTCCTGCAACTGCTTGACGAGATCGCCGAGCCCGCCGCTGAGCACGCTTCCCGCGGCTCCGCCGGCGAGCAATCCGCCGAGCGCGCCGCTCAACAGGCTGCCGAGCCCGCCGCCGCTTGCTCCCGGCACCGACGCGGGCGCCGGAGCGGGGCTCGCGGGCGCCGTCGCGGCATTGTTCGCGCTGATCTTCTTGACCGCCTTGTAGGCCAGCAGGGCCAGGATCGCCATGGTCAGCGGCGACATTCCGCCCTTCTCGCCCGGAGTGCTGGGGCCGCGCGGGCCATTTTGCATGCCGTTCAGAACATCTAGCAGTCCCATTGCGGTCTCCCGTCGTGTCTGCGTGTCTGCCCCGCGACGGCAGGATAGTGATGCGTCATGAAGGTGACAAGACGTCAGCCGACCATGACGCATTGCGAGAATCATTGGCGCAGACGTTGCCAGCGTCGATTCAGCGTCTCTCCTTGTCGACGGATGCGGTAAGATCACGCGCGCGAGCGGGGCGACGCCGGCCGCTGGGGCACAATGAACGCGGGTGGGGCACAATGAACGCCGCGAGACCGATCGTGATTGCCGGCGCCGGAAGCATCGGCTGCTTCGTCGGCGGCATGCTCGCCGCGGCCGGAAAGCCGGTCCGCTTTCTGGCGCGGTCGCGCATGATCGACGAGATCCGCGCCAACGGACTGCGGCTCACCAGCTTCGAAGGCATCGATCGGCGGCTGCCGGGGTCGTCCATCGAACTGTCGGACGATCCCGCGCGCCTGCGCGAGGCCGGCATCGTGCTGGTGTGCGTCAAGAGCGCCGATACCGCCGCAATGGCTGCGACGATCGCCGCCTACGCGCCGTCCGACGCCATCGTCGTCAGCCTGCAGAACGGTGTCTCCAACGTCGCCACCCTGCAGACGCATCTGGCGGGTCACCGCATCGTCGCCGGCATGGTGCCCTTCAACGTGGTGGCGCTGGGCAACGGGCGATTTCATCGCTCGACCTCGGGTGACATCGTGGTGCAGGCCGACGACACGGCGCTCGCCGCGCGGCTGTCGGTGCCGGGCCTGATGCTGCGCCCGACCGACGATATCGTCGCCGTGCAATGGGGCAAGCTGCTGGTCAACCTCAACAACGCCATCAATGCGCTGTCCGGCCTGCCGTTGCGCGATCAATTGTCGCAGCGCCCGTGGCGGCGACTCCTGGCCGACCAGATCGACGAAGCGCTGCGGGCGACCGCGGCCGAAGGCATCGCGCCGGTCGCGCCCACGCCGCTTCCGGCGGCCTGGACGCCGCGCATCCTGCGGCTGCCGGACTGGGCCTTCCGGCTGGTGGCCGGTCGCATGATCAAGATCGATCCCAGGGCGCGATCGTCGATGGCGGACGATCTGGACCGCGGCCGGGTGACCGAGATCGACTACCTGCAGGGCGTGATCGTCGAGATCGCGCGGCGCCGTCATCTCGACGTGCCGCTGACGAGGGGCATCGTCGAGCTGATCAAGCACGCGGAACGCCTCGGCCAGGGCTCGCCGCGGCTGAATCCGGATCAGATTCGCGCGGGCGCGGTCTGATCTGGTGTTGCCGCGACGCGCGGCCGGCCGCGGCGTCCGCGATCAGGAACGCGCCAGCGTGATCGTCACGCCCGAGAACTCGGTACCCTGCGACGAGATACTGACGGTCTGGCTGTTGCCGTGGGTCCTCATGGACAGGTTGGCGGTGAAGGCGGGTGACGACACCACCACCTGAAACAGGCCGCCCTGCACGCGCCCTTCGATTGATCCGCTGACGTTGCGGGTCGCTTCCGACCATGTGCCTTCGATCTGCCCGCCGGTGCTCCTGACGTTGCTGCTCAGTTCGAACTTGTAGCTGTCGCTGGCGCAGCGCAGGGTCTGCTGAAGGTCGGTGCCGGCGGCGCTCACCGCATAGCTCGCGCGGCACTTGATGCGCTCCCTGTGGCCGTCGGCGAGCGCGATCGAGCCCGACCCGCTCCACACCCCGGCGAGGCCCGCGAATGGCGCGCTCTGCGCGAGGGCGAGCGACGGCACACCCGACAGTGCGGCGGCGGTGACGGTGGCGCGGATGAGGAGAGCGGCGAAGGGCTTCATGGGCATGGGGGGCAAGATCCTTTTCACGCTGGTTCCAGTCTGGTCAGCCTGCAACGAGCATCGATCCGGCGAGTTCCATCTGGCGATGATCCCGGACGCCCGCAAGATGGTTGGGCAATTTTGGCCGAATTTTGAATGCCTCAATTGGCGTCGTCCGCGCCACGTTGTCGCGGGGGCGGCCCGGTTGCTCCAGGGTGCGAACCCGGAGCAGCCGCAGCGCGGTCAAATCCTTGCAGGTGGACGCGTTTTCGGCGGCGGACCGAACAGGTTGCGGACCCCTTCGGAGAAGTCGGTCCAGGTGCATGACAGCCGTGACTCGCAATGCGGTCGCGGGGCATGGACCGCCGCCGTGCGGTTGACCGGAGCGTGGCGCGCCGGCGCGGCCGGCGGGGCGGCCACGATCGAACCCGTCGCCATTCCGTCGGGCTTGTCGGCCATGATCGAACGGATCGTTGCGGCCTCGTTCTGCCGACGCTGCTTGTCCGTGAGCGCGGCGACGATGGCGTCGTGGCGCTGACGTTCGAGATAGGCGGTGTATTCCTGGTCGATGCGTTTCAGTTCGTCCGGCGTCGGATTGGGGCCGGCGATGTCGAAAGTCCGGTCCTGCATGAAATCGTAATACGCGTAGCCGCCGCCGGGTTTGCGCCGGCCGGAAAACTTCGCTTCGCATTCGGCGACCTGCTTGGCGCGGGCCTCCTTGCCGGCATCCGACCTCTCGGCTTGAGCCGCGCAATCCTCGTAATCACGCGGCGCGAACGGCCACCACTGCGCCTGCGCCGCGGTCGAGGCGAGAACAAAAAGGCAGGCCGGTATCACTGCACGCTTACGCATCGGGGCGAGGTCAACTTCGAAAAGCGCCATGAGGCGCGGAGTGGCGGGCCGACGACCGGTCGGCCGGGAGATGGTTACAAAATACCAAAGTTCGGACAGCGGCGGGAGTCACCAAGCCGCCGTGGCCCGGATTTTCCAAGGTTTCGGCGGCACGCGCCGGACCCGGTTGACCCATGTCAATGCCCTTCGCCGCCAAATGTCCGCATGAACGAGACAGCGAAGAGGTCGTAACGACTTGACGTGACAAAGCTTCCCGCCTGCATCCTGAATTCCGACGTCCTCACTGCGTGCGAAGGGTGTCTCGCGAGGGACCGCTCCAACGAGCATCTGATCGCAGGCTTGACCTGCGCCAAGCGCAACATGGAATCCGGGCAGCACCTGTTCGTCGGATCCGACGAACAGCTCCACGTCTACCTGATCAGAAGCGGCGCGGTGTGCCTCTACAAGATGCTGCGTGGCGGTCGGAGGCAGATCGTCGCCTTCAAGTTCGCGGGTGACTTCATCATTCCGGCGGCCAACGGACCCCATCGCTTCAGCGCCCAGGCCATGACGGCGGTCGAGCTGCGGGTGTTTCCGCTGGCCTTGTTCCGCGCCGCCGCCAGCGGGGATGCCCGCTTCATGGCGCGGCTGCACGAGATCGCGGTCGCCGAGCTGTGCAAGGCCTATGACCTGATTTCCATCCTCGGCCATCACGACGCGGAAGCGAGCGTCGCGGCCTTCCTGCTCGACGTCGACGGCCGGGCGGCGCTGCATGTCGGCGGCGCGGGCGCGGTCATCCTGCCGATGCTGCGGACCGACATCGCCGACTATCTCGGCCTCACCCATGAAACCGTTTCGCGCGTGCTGACCTCGTTCAAGCGCAAGGGGCTCATCGACGTGGGCCGCGGGCGCACGGTGCGGATCAAGGAGCGCGCGACGCTCGCGGCGCTGGTCGGCAAGGCGGAGTCCGCGGTATCATCGGGCGCGCGCTGAGCATCGACTTTCGGCCTATGTTGCCGATGCGCCACAACCTCTTTCGTTTTGCAGCAAAACTGATCCAGATCAGTTCCCCGCGCCGCGCCATGGCGTTTGGTGCGCCCAGTCGAGCACGCGTTGGGGCGCGGCGAATCACTGAAGGGGACTGATGATGAAGAATGCAATTATCTTGGGGACGATCGCTGCGGCCATGGCCGGCGCGGCTTGGCAGCCGGCACTGGCGGCCGACTTGGCGCCTGCTCCGGTCTACACCAAGGCGGCTCCGGTCGACACCTGGAGCCCGTGGGAGCTGCGCGTTCGCGCGCTCGGCGTCCTGCCCGATGCCTCCGGCAGCACCGTCAATGTCATCGGCTTCCCTGGGCTGTCCTCGCCGAATTCCGGGCTCAAGATCGGTAATTCGGTGGTTCCGGAACTCGACATCTCGTATTTCTTCAGCAAGAACCTCGCGGCCGAGCTGATTCTCGGCGTCACGCCGCACCACATCACCGGCACCGGCGCGCTGGCCGGCCTCGACATCGGCAAGACCTGGCTGCTGCCGCCGACCCTGTTGGTCCAGTACCACTTCACCAACTTCGGCGCCTTTCAGCCCTACGTCGGCGTCGGCGTGAACTACACCGCGTTCTTCTCGACCAGCGCCGCCAATGCCGGCGGTCCGCTGTCGGTGACCTCGCTCGGCGTGGGCAGCACGTTCGGCGCTGCCGCCCAGGTCGGCTTCGACTACATGATCGATCGCCATTGGGGTCTGAACTTCGACGTCAAGAAGCTCTACCTGGAGCCCAAGTTCGACGCCACCGTGAACAACGTCATCGCGGTGAACGGCCGGGCCAACATCAATCCGTGGCTGATCGGCGGCGGCGTGGCCTACAAGTTCTGATCGCCTCGCGCGTCGGACTTGACGATCGAAGCCCCGCCGGTTCGGCGGGGCTTTTCGTTTGGGCGCGGTGCCCAGGGCGCGCCTTTCGACGTTCGTGAGACGTCGCGGCGACTTCTTTCGCGAACTTCGAAGAGCAAGGGGCACCAGCAAGCCTATGATTCCCCTGGTTTCCGAAGCCGCCGCCCATTGATCTTTGGTCCGAAAGTTCATACCCAGTTAAGGGGTATCGACGACGGCGGCGACGGGCGTGGATCCTCAACACCGACAGCGACTGACGAACTGGCTGGTGACCGGCGTGCCGGAAGCGGAGCTGGTCCGCGGCTTCTGCAAGCAGTGCCGGTCGGGCGGGCTGGCGCTGTCGCGCGGCCTCGTCATCATCGACACTCTGCATCCGGTGTTCGAGGGGCGGGGCTTTCGCTGGGGCGATGAAAATCCGGCCGAGAACGAGGCGTTCGAATACGGCTCCAGCAGCGAGGGCGAGGCCGCGGACAACTGGCGGCGTTCGGTGTTTCATCACATGCTGGAGCGCGGCACGACCGAACTCTGCATCGACCTCACGGATCCGTCGTCGCTGGGCTTTTCCACCATCGGCGACCTTGTCGCCAAGGGCCACAGGCATCTCGTGGCCTTCGTGCACCGGTTCGGCGAGGCCGGCACCATCGGCCAGATGGATTGCCTCTATTCCTATTGGCTGACGCGCGACGCCGGCGGCTTCGAACAGCAGCATCTGTCGGCGCTGCGCGACATCGTGCCGGTGCTGGGGCTCGCGGTCAAATCGGCCGCGCACGCCCACATCGCCCGTACGGTCGGCCAAGTCTATCTCGGGCGCGATGCCGCCGAACAGGTCATGCACGGCCGCATCTCGCGCGGCACCACCGAGCGCATCAATGCCGTGCTGTGGTTCTCCGACTTGCGCCAGTCGACGGCGATCGCCGAGACCATGGGGCCGGACGAGATCATTCCCTTCCTCAACGACTACGCCGAGGCGGCCATCGTCACGATCCACCAGTTCGGCGGCGACGTCCTCAAGCTGATCGGCGACGGCGTGCTCGCGGTGTTCACCGGCGGCGACATGGCGGCGGCGCGGCGTGCGGCGCTGCGCGCGGAGCACCAGTTTCGCAAGAACCTCGCGGCCATCAGCGCGCGGCGGAGCCTTGAGGGCCGGCCGGTGACATCGGCCTATGTCGGCCTCCATGTCGGCGAGGTGTTCTACGGCAATATCGGCAGCGCCGACCGCCTCGACTTCACCGTGGTCGGCCCCGCCGTCAACGAGGTCAGCCGGATCGCGTCGATGTGCGCCTCCGTCGATCGTGAGCTCCTGATCTCCTCGGTGTTTCAGGCCGGACTGGATGAGGCCGGACGCAACCATCTGGTGCTCACCGGCCGTTTCGCCCTGCGCGGGCTGCGCCATGCCCAGAACTTATACACGCTCGATCCGGACATCCAGAACGATGGCGAGGCGGAAGCCCGCTATCGGCTCTACCTGTCGTAGGGCACGAGGCTTCGGGCCCGCGCCGGCCTGCTCGTATGCATGGCGCTCATGCCGGCCTGCGATCCTTGCAGGACACGATTAACTCAATCTCAAAGCCGATTTTCCAGGATTCGATTCTGCTTCTGCAAATCGGAAGCGGTCGTGCCCCGTCGGGGCGCGGAGGTTGCCGTGCGGCTTTCCTGCCCATCCCCTTCGACGGAAACATCCCCCCATGTCGTGGCTCAACAATCTCAAGATTTTCCACAAGGTCGGCCTGATCGTCGCGGTGCTCGGCGCGGTGATGATCGCGGCGATGGGCTTTGCGGTGCTGCGCATGCACGAGGTGGGCGGCCAGTATGCCGATCTGGTCTCCCGGGTCGATGCATCGGCCACGCTGATGGCGCGGGCCGCGCGCCGGATCGAGAACTACCGCTCGGCGGCGTTCGAGCTGCTGACCGAGACCTCCGAGGCAGGTGATGCGAAATTGCTGGCGCGCACCGTTGAGGGCCAGAAGGTCTTCGAAAGGGTGATGGCCAAGATGGAGGGCGACCTGCCGGAAAAGGCGGAACGCATCGCCGACGTCAGGGCGAAGTTCACCAAGGTGTTCGCGGCCTGCGCTCCGGTGATCCAGTTCGCCTCGACCGCGCGCGACCATGAGCAGAACCAGAAGGCGGCCGAGCGCATGCACGCGGAGTGCGACGAACTGATCGAGACCGCGATCGAGGATCAGGCCAAGCTGGTGGACGAGGTGGTGACCTATGCCCAGGAGGCTTCGAAGCGGATCGCGGCTTCGTCGCAGGCCTCGATCATGACGGTTGCCATCGCGGCGCTGGCGGGGCTCCTGCTCAGTCTGGCAGGCGCAGCCTGGATCGCGGTCAACGGACTGTCGAAGCCGATCAACCGCCTCAAGGCGATCATGGAGCGGCTGGCCGCCAACGACCTCGGCGCCGAGGTCCCGGCGCGCGAGCGCCGCGACGAGGTCGGCGACATGGCGCGGACCGTCGAGATCTTCAAGATCAATGGGCTCGAAGTCGCCCGCCTGCGCGAGGAGCAGCAGGCCGCCGAGCGGCTGGCGGCGGAGCGGCGGCGCCACGACATGTACGCGCTGGCCGACCAGTTCGAGGGTGCGGTGGGCGAGATCATCGCGACGGTGTCGTCGGCGTCGACCCAGCTCGAGGCCTCGGCGCACACGCTCACCACGACCACGACCAAGGCCCAGGGCATCACGCGGACGGTGGCGTCCGCGTCCGAGGAGGCCTCGGCCAACGTCCAGTCAGTGGCGAGCGCCACCGAGGAGATGGCCTCCTCGATCAACGAAATCAGCCGCCAGGTCCAGGAATCCGCCCGGATCGCCGGCGCGGCGGTGACGCAGGCGCAGAAGACCAACGACCGCGTCGGCGATCTCGCCACCGCGGCGTCGCGGATCGGCGACGTGGTCGACCTGATCAACACCATCGCCGGCCAGACCAACTTGCTGGCGCTGAACGCCACCATCGAGGCGGCGCGCGCCGGCGACGCCGGCCGCGGCTTCGCCGTCGTCGCCTCCGAGGTCAAGGCGCTCGCCGACCAGACCGCCAAGGCGACCGGCGAGATCAGCCAGCAGATCTCCGGAATGCAGCAGGCGACCCATGAATCGGTGGCCGCGATCCGCGAGATCGGCACCATCATCGGCCGGATGTCGGAGATCGCCTCGACCATCGCCGCGGCGGTGGAAGAGCAGGGCGCCGCGACCCAGGAGATCGCCCGCAACGTCCAGCAGGCGGCCCAGGGCACCCAGCAGGTCAGCGCCCACATCGTCGACGTCGACAAGGGCGCGGGCGAAACCGGGTCGGCCTCGAGCCAGGTGCTGTCGGCGGCGCAGCTGTTGTCGCGCGACAGCGGCCGCCTCAAGGACCAGGTCGGCAAGTTCCTCGGCACGGTTCGCGCGGCGTAGGACGCGTCGCTTGGCACGACCGCCAGGTCGTGCCACCCTGTGCGACAAGCAGACGAGAAGCTTCTGCACTGCACGTCGGGGGAAACGATGTCGCGCGTCCGGTTGGCGTTGTGCTGCATGCTGGTGGCCGGCTGGTCCGGCGTGGTGCCGTCCGCGGCGGCGGGGATCACCGATCGCTGCCTCGAGCTTGGCCGCCGGTTCGACACCATCCGGCCGCAGATCACCGCCATCGAGATGTCGCTGATGCTGTTTTCGGCCGCCGACGGCGATTGCACCGACCTGGCGACGCAGGTGCTCGACCTCGGCGCCTCGGTCGACGCGCGGGACCGCATGGGCGCGCGGCCGCTCAGCCACGCGGCGCGGTCCGGCCATCGGCACATGGTCGATCTTCTGCTGGCGCGCGGCGCGCCGATCGATGCCCGCAACCTCGACGGCGCCACCGCGCTGTTCTTCGCCGCCGAGGGCGGCCACGCCGCCATCGCGCGCCGGCTGATCGAGAACGGCGCCGACATCGCGCTGACCGGCCGCAGCGGCGTCTCGCCGCTGTCGGCCGCCGCCTATGCCGGCAGCGACGCGATCGTCGAGGTCCTGCTCGACCACGGCGCCGACACGAACGCGCCGGACCGGACCGGCAAGCCGGCGATTGTCTATGCGGCGGCGGCCGGACACCTCGCCATCGTGGCGCGGCTGCTGGAGCACGGCGCCGACGTCAACGCCCGCCATGCCAACGACCTCACGCTGCTGATGTGGGCCGCGGGTCCCGACGACGGGGTGCCGGAAGCGGCGGCGTTGAAGCTGGTGTCGTTCCTGCTCGAGCGCGGCGCGCGGGTCGACGACCGCGACGCGCGCGGCCGCACCGCGCTGATGATCGCGGCCGAGGGCGGCCATGGCGAGGTCGTCGACGCCCTGCTCGCCCACGGCGCCGATCCCGCGCTCACCGACAAGGCCGGCAAGCGCGCCGCCGATCTCACCGTGGTGTCGGCGCTGCGCGGGCGGCTGGCGCGGCCGTGAGGGGCGGGCTCGACCCCGGCTCTCATCGTCATTGCCGGGCTTGACCCGGCAATCCACTCTTTCTTCCAGGGTTCTGCTGTGAAGCGTGGATGCGCGGGTCAAGCCCGCGCATGACGGATACCATTGCTGCTGCTTGAGCGATTTCGTAGAGGCTGCAAAGTCACCAGCTATTCATTTTAGTCGGCCTCTGCTCTCAAAGCCCGGCGAGATAGTCCGACAACGCCGTGAGATCGTCCAGGTCGGTCGCGTTCATCAGGTCCGACATGCCGGGATTGTTGCCGCGGGTGTGGGTGCGGAAGTCCGAGGTCGCCTTGGCGAGGTACTCCCGGCTCTGGCCAGCCAGCCGCGGGACGGTGCCGTCGCCCTGGAACTGGTCGAGATGGCAGCCAGTGCAGCCGATCGAGCCGTTGGCGCGCACGGCGCGGGCGGCGACATCCTTCGGCGCGCGCGGCTGGCCGAGGTCGGGCCACGGCTTCTTGGAGAAATATTCGGCGATCGCCAGCATGTCGTCACGCTCCATCTGCGCCACCATCGGCTGCATGAAGTCGTTCTTGCGGTCGCCGCGCTTGAAGTCGCGCAGCTGGATGTAGATGTAGCCGAGCTGCTGGCCCCAGATGACCGGGTAGGTCTTGTCGATGGGTTTGCCGTCGGCGCCGTGACAGCCGGCGCAGACCGCGACCTTATCCTCGATGCCCTGCGCGAATGCCGGGACGTTGCAGGCGGTCAAACCGATGTTCACCGCAAGCGCGATGCCAAGGCACCGCTTCATACTCAGACGCATCAATTGCTTCCAGAGAGGTGACAAACAAGAAGCGGGGCGTGCGACGCCCCGCCTCCGGATCTTGCGAACGTTCAATCCAGCGTGAACGCGATGATGCTGTTGCCGCGCTTGGAGTCGACCTGCACGTTGCCGCCGGCTCCGACCACGACATACTGCTTGCCGTCCAGCGTGTAGGTCGACGGCGGCGCGTTGACGCCGGCGCCGGCGTTGAAGTGCCACAGTTCCTTGCCGGTGGAGGAGTTGTAGGCCGCGAACTTGCCGTTGCTTTCGCCGGTGAAGACGACGCCGCCGGCGGTCGCGAGAATGCCGCCGATCATCGGCTGCGGCGTCTTGACCTGCCACTTGATCTTGCCCGTGTCGTAGTCGACGGCGGTGATGTTGCCCGACTGCGCCTCGCTGGGAATTGCCTTGAAGGCGCCGCCGAGCCACAGCTTGCCGTTGGGATAGGCCGAGTTCTCGACCTGGTAGGTCATCGGCTGGTGCAGGTTGATGGCGTAGGCGAGGCTCTGGGACGGATCGGTCGCGATCGGCGACCATTCCACGCCGCCGTTGGCTCCCGGCAGCATGCGGGCGCCTTCCTTGGTCGGCAGCACCCACATGTTCTCCTGCGGCACCATGGCCTCGGAGAAGCGGATCAGGCTGCAGTCCTTGCGGTCGTGGACGTAGATGTGTCCGGTCTTGCCGGCATGGATCACGCCGGGGATGGTCTTGCCGTTCTTGTCCTTGACGTCGACCAGCACCGGCGGGCTGACGGCGTCGAGATCCCACACGTCGTGGGCGATGTACTGGAGGTGGCAGACGTATTTGCCGGTGTCGAGATCGATCGAGACCAGCGAGTCGGTGTAGAGGTTGTCGCCGGGGCGGACCGAGCCGTCGAGGTCCGGCGAGGGGTTGCCGACCACGAAATAAAGCCGGTTGGTGGCGAGATCGACCGCCGGGTTCTGCCAGACGCCGCCGCCGAGCTTGGCGGCCGGGTCGCCGGTCTTGGCGAGCGCGGCCTTCTCCGCGGCTATGTCGCGGTGCATGTCGCGCCCGGTGGCGTCCTTGGTTGCCCACACGCCGACCGAACTGTCGGGGATCGTCGAGAACGTCCACAGCAGCTTGCCGGTCTTGGCGTCATAGGCCTTGAGGAAGCCCCGGATGCCGTATTCGCCGCCGTTGGTGCCGATCAGGACCTTGTCCTTGATCACCGTCGGCGCCATGGTTTCGCTGTAGCCGAGCTCCGGATCCGCGATGTCGCTCTGCCAGGCGATCTCGCCGGTCTTCGCCTTCAGCGCCACCAGCTTGGAATCCAGCGTGGCGACGTAGACGAGGTCGCCCAGCACCTGGACGCCGCGGTTGTTGGGCCCGCAGCAGAACGTGGTGACCGGCCCCATCTTGTGCTTGTAGTGCCAGATCTCCGCGCCGGTCTTGGCGTCGAGCGCGTAGACGTGGTCGAACGACGTGGTGACGTACATCACGCCGTCGACGATGATCGGCGAGGTCTCGATCGATTCCTTGACGTCGGTCTGGAAGATCCAGGCGGCGTGCAGGTTCTTGACGTTGTCGCGGGTGATCTGGCGGGCCAGATGGAAGCGGGTCTGGGCGTAGTTCCCGTTGGTCAGAAGAAAGTTCTTGGCGTTCTTGTCGGCGGCGTTGAGCTGCTCCTGGGTGACGGGCGCGATCATCGCCTGCCCGGACGCCGTCTTGGTTTCCTGCTTGACTTCCTGCTGGGCGCTTGCGGAGATCGAAAGGCAACTCACGCCGACGACCGCGGCGCATGCAATCGCAAATCTGCTCATGTTTCCTGCCCCGTGAGATTTTTTCTGGTTTGGGTGAACTGTGCCTGGATGAACCGGCTGTTCAAGAGACAGTTCGATCGAAGTCTCGCGTACTCGCGGAACTTTGACAAGGTGGAACGGTATATCGTTGTTGTGAACCGCGCTCGGTTGCAGAGCAGCATTGGTGCGACCGCGGCCCTGTCGCGCAGCATGCGCTGATACAGGGGCCAGGATTCAGGGTGCGGTGCGGTAGAGCGATCGATCGCGGCCGCAGTCGGGAGGTGCTGCTGTGTCCTCGGACGTGCCGCCCGGTACGGCACGACGTCGTGTCCGCGACGCAGACCGTCCGGCTCACGCGGGGCCGACGGGGGATGAGGTGCTCGAATCCTGGGGGCGGCGCCCTTCGCAGTTCGGGCCGATCAATCGTCTCTTCATCAATCGTCTCTTCCCCGAAGGCTCCGCGCGGCGTCTTACGCAGGTTTGCGGCCCCGCTGCGCGGGACGATGACGGCCGTGCTGGCTGTGAAGCCTTCGACGGCGACGTCGACAGTCCCTCGGCACAACCGCGGATAGCAGTGCGGCATTTTGCGCGCCACAAGACTCCGGCGGACGGCAACCGCGCCACGCGGGCGTCGGCTCAAAGGCGTCGGCTCAAACAGGACTAAGTTAACCATTTTTTGCAAGTCTCCCGAGGTCGGGAACCCGCGAAAAGACGGCGTTGTACCCGTCGCCCCGCGCCAAAGGAAACGTCAGCATGCTGCGCAAGTGGAAATCTTCGAGAGATGAACTCGTCAACAAGGCGGAATGGCTCGATACCCTGGCGCAGCATGCCGGGATCGGGCTTTGGGACGCGATCTTCCACGAGGGCGACGCGCTGCATCCCAAGGCGCGCTGGACGTGGTCGCCTGAATTCCGCCGCCTCTGCGGCTTTACGACCCAGGCCGAATTTCCCGACGTGGTTCAATCCTGGTCCGACCGGCTGCATCCGGACGACAGGGACGCCACCTTCGCCGCCTTCGGCGCCACCTGTACGACCGGGATCAGCTACAACATCAAGTACCGCCTGAAGGTCAAGGACGGGAGCTACCGCTGGTTCCGGGCGACGGGCGGGGTCGTCCTGGATGCCAATCGCAAGCCGAGGCGGGCCTGTGGTTCGCTGGTGGACATCGACGATGCGGTGAAAAGCGAACAGGAAAGAAAGGCCGCGACCATCAAGCTCGCCAATGATTTCGAGGCGACCGTCGGTGAGATCGTCGAGACCGTCTCGTCGTCATCCGGCAATCTCGAGGCATCCGCCGGGATGTTGACCGCCTCGGCCGAGCGATCGGAGAGGCTGACGAACCTGGTTGCGACCGCGTCGACGGAAGCGTCCACGAACGTCCAGTCGGTGGCGTCGGCGACCGAGGAAATGGCTTCGTCGGTCAACGAGATCAGCCGGCAAGTGCAGGAGGCGGCCGGGATCGCGAATGCGGCAGTGGAGCAGGCCCAGAAGACCAACGACCGGGTCGGAGAGCTGTCGCGGGCGGCGAGCCGGATCGGGGACGTGGTCGATCTGATCAACAACATTGCGGGGCAGACCAATCTGCTGGCTCTGAACGCCACCATCGAGGCGGCGCGCGCCGGCGAAGCCGGCCGCGGTTTCGCCGTGGTGGCGTCCGAGGTCAAGGCGCTGGCGGAGCAGACCGCGAAAGCGACCGGGGAAATCAGTCAGCAGATCAACAGCATTCAGACCGCGACCGATGAATCCGTGGCCGCCATCAGGGACATCGGCAGCACGATCGGAAAGATGTCGGAGATCGCCTCGACCATTGCGTCCGCGGTGGAAGAGCAGGGCGCCGCGACGCGGGAAATCTCGCGCAACGTGCAGCAGGCGGCGGCAGGAACCATGAAGGTCAGCTCCAACATCCTGGACGTCCAGCACGGCGCTCACGAAACGGAAACAGCCTCCGCGCAGGTCCTGTCGGCGGCACAGTCGCTGGCGAGCAACAGCGGCAGACTGAAACGCGAAGTCGGCGCCTTTCTTGCCTCGGTGCGCTCGGCCTGAAATGCAGCGGTCACGGGGGCGTCGCGC
The DNA here is from genome assembly GCA_031291445.1 of Xanthobacteraceae bacterium. Lineage (GTDB taxonomy): Bacteria > Pseudomonadota > Alphaproteobacteria > Rhizobiales > Xanthobacteraceae > Bradyrhizobium_A. The sequence continues at coordinate 44,568 of JARLJA010000115.1, forward strand.
CCCGATGCGACGCGGCGCTGGAGTCTTTAAGGCGCGGTGCGGCGGAGCAGTGGATCGTCCGGATCGTCCTTCGCCGCCAAGCCGCTGTTCGAGGAAGCGTTCGGCCTCACCACCGACACCCGCCCCTACGTCTACCTCTCCGACGGCGGCCACTTCGAGAACCTCGGGCTCTACGAAATGGTCCGGCGGCGATGCCGCTTCATCGTCGCGGTCGACGCCGGCTGCGATCCTGATCTCGCCTTCGACGATCTCGGCAACGCGGTCCGCAAGATCCAGATCGATCTCGGGATCACGATCAGGTTCGACGGGCTCGGCGCCATGCGCAACCGCCCCCCGGCGACGGTCTCGGCCGACGACCTGGAGAAGATTCCGTGCTACGCCATCGGCACCATCGACTACGCGGTGGACGGCGCCGAGACCGGCTGCGACAGCGGCTTCATTCTCTACGTCAAGCCGGCCTGCCACGGCGACGAGGCGGCGGGGATCAGGAGCTACGCGCAAGCCCATCCGAGCTTTCCCCACGAGACCACCGCCGATCAGTGGTTCACCGAATCCCAGTTCGAAAGCTACCGCTCGCTCGGCTTCGACATCATGGAAGGCATCCTTCGCCGCGACGACATCCCGTTGCGCGACGGCCTGATGCTGCACGAGGCCGTGCGCGCGCTCCGCAGTCCGTGGCGCTCCAGTCCATGACCGGCGTCCGGCTCAAGGCCAATGGCTTGAACGAGGTTCGGTCCTGACGAACTGACGGGGAGCCAGGTGTCCGAATAGGCTGGCCGAGCCGCGCCATCACTGCGGCGGGAACGGCCGCGACGCGGAGGCTGAGCCCAGGACCTTGCCGCCGGCGTCGAGCGCCTGAACGGTGAAGCGATAGACCCCGTGCGGGGCCGTAAATCTTTTACGCTTGCGATCGAACGTGGAAGAATTCGCGCGCGGCCCTTCGCTTCGCCGAAGAAACGTCGTTTTGTCGGCGGGTCCCTTGATAAAGCCGGCCGGTTATTCTCTGCTCTCTCTTTCGCGGCGTGTGCCGATCAAGCGAGGGATCCCATCATGATGTATGCGCGCCGGCTGTTCGGCGCCGTTGCCGCCGTCGTTGTCCTGCTGGGCGCCGGCACCGCCACGGCGCAGGACAAGGTCATTCGCGTCGGCTTCCAGAAGTACGGCAATCTCATCCTGCTCAAGGGCAAGGGCTGGCTGGAGAACAAGCTGCGGCCGCTCGGCTACACGGTCGAGTGGAAGGAGTTCCCGTCCGGACCGCCGCTGCTCGAGGCGCTTGGCATCGGGGCGATCGATTTCGGCCATGCGGGTGAGACGCCGCCGATCTTCGCTCAGGCCGCCGGCGCGCCATTCATCTACGTGGCGCACGAGCCGCCGGCACCGGAAGGCGAAGCGATCCTGGTGCCGAAGGATTCCGCCATCAGGACGGTCGCGGACCTCAAGGGCAAGAAGGTCGCGCTCAACAAGGGCTCCAACGTCCACTATCTGCTGGTTCGGGCGCTGGAGAACGCCGGAGTGAAGTATGCCGACATCCAGACCGTGTTCCTGGCGCCGGCCGATGCGCGCGCGGCCTTCGAGCGCGGCTCCGTCGACGCCTGGGTGATCTGGGATCCATTCCAGGCCGCGGCCGAGGTCTCCACAGGAGCGCGCACGCTCGCGACCGGCAAAGGGCTCGCGCCGAACCACCAGTTCTACCTCGCCAGCCGGACCTTTGCGGAGGCCAACCCGAAGGTGATCGACGCGGTGATCGCCTCGATCGCCGAACTCGACGATTGGGCGAGGGACAAGGTCGGGGCCGTCGCCGAGGAGCTGAGCCCCGGCACCGGCATCCCGGCACCCGTGCTCGAGATCGCGCTCAGGCGCCAGACTTACGGCATCCGCTCGCTCGCCGACCACGTTGTCGCCGAGCAGCAGCGCATCGCCGATACATTCCTGGCGCTGGGGTTGCTGCCTGGACCGATCGTGGTGTCCACGATCGTGAGGAAGTCGGGATCATAAGCGTCGCGGCCTCTCTGCGCCGCCTCCGGTGGCCTCCGATCCCCGGCGGGAAATGCAATCGCTGCACCGCGGATGCGCCGCGGCCGGATCGCTTGAAGAGCCGGCGCCCGCCCTGCTAAAAGGGCCTCGGCACGGTCCCGTAGCTCAGCCGGATAGAGCGGCGGTTTCCTAAACCGCAGGTCGGATGTTCGAGTCATCCCGGGATCGCCATTTCTCCTTTGTCCGCGGCATCCCCGATTCGGGCCAACGTCGCGGGGCTCAGCCCGGAAGAAGCGGCGGGCGACAGCGGGCTGCGTCGCTTGCGCGCACCCGAAGGGGCCGGCGCGGCCTCTCGGTTGCGCGCCGCAGACAGTCATGCTCCAATTCCAGCCATCGGTGATATCGCAGGGGGGTGATGATGACACCTGATCGGCGGCGTCTTTTGAGAACCGCTCTGGGTGGCGGCGCGCTTGGCGCGTTGGTCGTGCCGGACGGCTGGGTCCGCCCGGTGGTCAGGACCATCGTGGTGCCCGCCCACGCGGCGTCCTCGCCGGCGACGACGGCCGCCCCGACCACGGTCGCCCCGACCACCACGTTCATCGGCCCATCGGACATCCGGCTGAAGCGCGACATCGCGGCGGTCGGCCGGCTCGCCAATGGGCTCGTGCTCTATCGCTACCGCTACCTGTGGAGCGAGCAGGTCTATGTCGGCGTCATGGCCCAGGAGGTCGCGCGGATCGATCGCGCCGCCGTGGTCGAGGGCGCCGACGGGTTCCTGCGGGTCGACTACGGCCGGCTCGGCCTGCGCCTGATGACCTGGGACGAGTGGGACCGGCAGGTTTCAGCCGCCGCGGCGTGATCAGCCCGTAGTGCCGAACGCCGCACCGAGGATGAGGATCAGCGCGCCCAGCGCCGCCATCAACCCGACGAACAGCCAGAGATATCCGCCGCGCTGGCCGCGCTCGAGCACCGCCATGGTGCGGTCGGCGGGATTGTAGATCACGCTCACGGTCTGTCCCGGCTGGTAGCTCGCCAGATGCGCCCGGGCGCCGCGCTCGGCGAGATAACCGAGATGGTCGAGCCCGAACATCACGGTGCGGCCGCGCAGGCTGCTCCGGCCGTCCGGCGCGTCGCCCATGGGGTAGTCGTATTCGATCCGCGGAATGTACATGACGAGGTCGGCGCTCCCGACCTCGCCCATCATGGTCCAGGTGCCGAGGCCGGCCGACACGATCGTTCCCTCGGTGACCGGCCAGCGCCAGGTGGCGCGGCCGCGCCTCAGGATCGTAACGCCCCGCCACAGGTACCAGATGCCCCCGCCCCCCAGGAGGGACGCCAGCGCGACGGATCCGGCATCAGCAATCTGCATCGGCACACGCAGCTAATGGTTCGGGGACGGGCATCATGGCCCTTGGTCGCGGGTTCGACCGACGAGGTTCGATGGTTCGCGCCTCGCGCCGGAGCCGCAGGCCCATGGCGCAATGAAGCGTCCCGGTCCGGGCAGGGCAGGTGGCGTCGGATCGCACGTTCCCTCCCGTCTCCGGATATTGTAGCAATCGCCGTTCTTTTGGGCAGTGGCACCAGGTTACGGACATCACCATGCAGACCAAGATCGAGGCGCTCGCGGCGGAGCCTGTTGACCCCGCGGACGCGCTGGCGAAGTTCGGCGTCGGCCAGCCGATGCGGCGCATCGAGGACAGGCGCTTCATCACCGGGGCCGGGCTCTATACCGACGACGAGCGCGAGCCGGGGATGCTGCATGCCGCCTTCCTGCGCTCGCCGCATGCCCACGCCGGGATCCGTTCGGTTGACGTCGCTGCGGCCGCCGCCGCGCCGGGGGTGGTCGCGGTGTTTACCGGGGCGGACTGGCAGGCCGCCGGGCTGACCGGGCTGCCGCTGCGTCCCACCATCAAGCAGGCCGACGGCTCGCCGATCGCCACCCCGCCGCGGCCGGGGCTCGCGGTCGGCCGCGTCCGCCACGTCGGCGACTGTGTCGCCCTGGTGGTGGCGAAGACCGCGCGTGCGGCGCTCGACGCGCTGGAACTGATCGCGGTCGACTACGCGCCGCTTCCTTGCGTGGTCGACGCCCGCGAGGCGCTGCAGACGACCGCGCCGGCGCTGTGGCCGGACCATGCGCCGGGCAATCTCGGCTTCCTGTGGCGGGTCGGCGACGCCGACAAGACCGCCGGCGCGCTGGCGTCCGCCGCCCATGTCGTCACCCTCGACCTCGTCAACAACCGCCTGGTGCCCAATTCCATGGAGCCGCGCGGGGTGGTGGTGCGCCACGACGCCGCGACCGGGCGGGTGACGCTGTCGGGGTCGATCCAGAATCCGTTCGGCTTCCAGAGCCTGCTGTGCGAGCTGTTCGGCTGGCCCAAGGACAAGCTGCGCTGCCGCGCCGACGACGTCGGCGGCGGCTTCGGCTGCAAGAACCAGCTGCAACCCGAGCACGCCATGATGGTGCTGGTCTGCGAGAAGCTGAAGCGCACCGTCAAATGGGTCAACGATCGCTCGGGCTCGTTCGTCTCCGACGCCCATGCCCGCGACCTCTCGACCACGGTCCGGCTCGGCCTCGACGCCTCGGGCCGCTTCGTCGCGCTGGCGGTGGAGACCGTGGCCAATCTCGGCGCCTACATGTCCACCAACGGCGCGCTGATCCCGACGCTGCCGACCGCGGCGGTGCTCGGCGGTGCCTACACCATCCCGGCGATCTCCATGCAGGTCCACGCCGCCTTCACCAACACGGTGCCGGTCGATGCCTATCGCGGCGCCGGCCGGCCCGAGGCGATCTACCTGCTGGAGCGCACCATCGACGTCGCCGCGCGCCAGCTCGGCATTCCGGCCGCGCGGCTGCGGCGCAAGAACCTGATCCGGCCGGCGCAGCTGCCGTACCGCACCGCGCTCGGGCGCGACATCGACAGCGGCGCGTTCGAGACCGTGCTCACGCGCGCCCTCGAGCTCGCCGACGAGAAGGGCTTTGCCAAACGCGCGGCACTGGCGAAGAAACACAACGCGCGCCGCGGCCTCGGCATCGCCTATTACCTCGAGGCGACGCTCGGCCCGCCGGCGGATTCGGCCCGGATCGCGTTCGCGCCGGACGGCAGCGCGGTGATCTCGGTGGGAACCCAGTCCAACGGCCAGGGCCACGAGACCAGCTTCACCCAGATCGCGGCGGCGCAGTTCGGCATCGCGCCGGACGCCATCGCCTACCGCCAGGCCGATACCGACATCACGCCGGAAGGTGGCGGCCATGGCGGCTCGCGCTCGCTGCAACTCGGCGGCACCGCGGTGCTGCTGGCGGCGCGGCAGATCATCGCGAAGGGCAAGCGCATCGCCGCCCACCTGCTCGAGGCCGGCGAAGCCGACATCGAGTATCGGCCGGGGCGCTATGCCATCGCCGGCACCGACCGCGGCGTCAGCTTCACCGAGGTGGTGACGGCGTCGTTCGATCCCGCCCGGCTCGGCCCGGACATGGCGCCGGGGCTCGACGAGACCGCGCGCTATGAGCGCGAGGGCTTCAACTATCCCAACGGCGCCCATGTCTGCGAGATCGAGGTCGACCTCGCCACCGGTATTCCCCGGATCGTCAATTACGTCGTGGTCGACGATTTCGGCCGCATCATCAACCCGCTGATCGTCCGCGGGCAGGTCACCGGCGGCATCGTCCAGGGCATCGGCCAGGCGCTCTACGAGGACACCCGCTACGACGCGAGCGGCCAGCTGGTGACGGCGTCGTTCATGGACTACAGCCTGCCGCGGGCCGACGACCTGCCCCCGATCACGCTCGAGCTCTTCCAGGACGCCCCGACCCGGACCAATCCGCTCGGCGCCAAGGGCTGCGGCGAGGCCGGCGCCACCGGCGCGCCGCCGGCGGTGGTCAACGCCGTGGTCGACGCGCTCGAGGAGTTCGGCGTGGTCCATCTCGACATGCCGCTGACCCGCGAGAAGCTGTGGTCGGCGATCCAGGGGGCGAAGCGCTGAGCGCGTCGCCGCCGGCCGGTCGGGCGCCGAGGCCGCGGGGCGGTGGCGTCCCCGCCGGGGTGCAGTATAGTGAAGCTCAACGCAGCTTCGGGGGGAGATGAGCCATGACGCGGTCGGGTCGAGCGGTCCGTTGGATTTTTGCATGCGGCGCCGTGCTCGCGGTCGGCGCGGTCGCGACGCCGGTGGGCGCGCAGGGCAGCCGGTCCGCCCAGGAGCGGGCCTGCAGCCACGACGTCTCGCGGCACTGCCGCCGCTATGTCAGCGAAGGCGACATGGCGGTCTATCAGTGCCTGCAGAACAACCGGGAGCGGCTGTCGGCCGCCTGCCGCCGCGTCATCGAGGGCAACTGATCGACCGACGCCCCGGGGGCGCCGCGGCGCTGCTCCGTCGACCTGTTCCGTCGACCTGTTCCATCAAGTGATGCGCCAGAGCCGGCCACACGGTCATATCCGTCGTTGAACCGCGTCATCGAACCGTCATCACGCTCATGTGTGTGACGTGCGAATCGTGGGGGACGGCGTGCGCTTGTCGCACTGCATCGGCGCGCGGTGGCCTTCATTCACAATATGGTGCGGACGGTCGCGCGAATTGTCTGTAAGTTGCGCGCCGGCCGCGCCGCGCGTCGCGGTCTGGACCCGCCAGAGATACGCCAGAGATATGAGGCTGAGATGGAAACCCTGATGCTGCCGTTCACGCCGCGCTTCATCGTCTTCACGCTCTGCGTCGTCGTGACGGCCCTGTTGCTGGCGATCGGCATCGCAGACCCCAAGGTTTTCGACATCGTCATCCTGCCGACCGTGGTGTTCGCCGCGCTCACCTTGCTCGGCATCCGCGACCTGATGCAGACGCGGCACGCGGTGTTGCGCAACTATCCGATCTCGGCGCATCTGCGCTTCCTGCTCGAGGAGATCCGGCCGGAAATGCGGCAGTATTTCTTCGAGAGCGAGAAGGACGGCAAGCCGTTCAGCCGCGACACCCGCGCGCTGGTCTATCAGCGCGCCAAGATGGTTCTCGACAAGCGGCCGTTCGGCACCCAGGAAGAGGTCTATCAGGAAGGCTACGAGTGGATGCACCACTCGGTGGCGCCGAAGCCGATCGCCTCGGAGAAATTCCGCCTGACCATCGGCGGGCCGCAATGCACCCAGCCCTATTCGGCCTCGCTCTTCAACATTTCGGCGATGAGCTTCGGCGCGCTCAGCCCCAACGCGGTGCGCGCGCTCAACGGCGCCGCCAGGAAGGGCGACTTCTCCCAGGACACCGGCGAGGGCGGGGTCAGCCCCTATCACCGCGAGATGGGCGGCGACCTGGTCTGGGAGGTCGGCTCCGGCTATTTCGGCTGCCGCACCGCCGACGCCAATTTCGATCCCGACAGATTCGCCAAACTGGCCACCATCGACCAGATCAAGATGGTGGAGCTCAAGGTCAGCCAGGGCGCCAAGCCCGGCCACGGCGGGGTGCTGCCGGCGGCCAAGGTGTCGGCCGAGATCGCCGAGATCCGCGGCGTCGCGCTCGGCCAGGACTGCATTTCGCCGGCCTACCACAAGGCGTTCTCGACGCCGATCGGGATGATGCAGTTCATCGGCGAGATGCGCCGGCTGTCGGGCGGCAAGCCGGCCGGCTTCAAGCTCTGCATCGGCCATCCCTGGGAGTTCCTGTCGATCTGCAAGGCGATGCTGGAGACCGGCATCTATCCCGATTTCATCGTGGTCGACGGCAACGAGGGCGGCACCGGCGCCGCGCCGCTCGAATTCATGGACCACATCGGCATGCCGATGCGCGAGGGCGTCAATTTCGTCCACAACGCGCTGCTCGGCATCAACGCCCGCGACCGCATCCGGATCGGCGCCGCCGGCAAGATCGCCACCGCGTTCGACATCGCCCGCGCCATGGCGCTCGGCGCCGACTGGTGCAACGCGGCGCGCGCCTTCATGTTCTCGCTCGGCTGCATCCAGTCGCTGAGCTGCCACACCGACCGCTGTCCGACCGGCGTCACCACCCAGGACCCGACCCGGTCGCGCGCGCTGGTGGTGCCCGACAAGCTGCAGCGGGTGTTCAACTTCCATCACGCCACCCTGCACGCGCTGGCGGAGTTGACCGCGGCCGGCGGCTTCTCCCATCCCGGCGAGATGAAGCCCGCGCACTTCTCGCGCCGGGTGTCGGGCGTCGAGGTGATGTCGTTCAGCCGCCTCTACCCGACGCTGCGTCCGGGCGAACTGCTGGAGGGCACCTCCGACGCGCGCTTCCGCGACGCCTGGGCCATGGCGCGGCCGGATTCGTTCTCGGCGGTGGTGGGGTGAAAGGGGTTTGTCATTCCGGGCTCGCGCCGAAGGCGCGAGCCCGGAATCTATATCCCCTGCATCGGTAGTGACCTGCAGCATCTCCAGGCCGGACAGATAAATCTCTTCACGAAACTCAGGCTGACACCGTGAGTATGGTTTCCGGGCTGAGCGCCGGTCAAACCGGCAAGGAGTAGGAGGTGGAAGTCCTCTGCAGTGAAGGTGTAGCGAACCGCACTGGCCCCGAGCCGTGCGCCGTCGCCCGCGAGGGCGAGGGCGAAGCGTCGGCAGGAGAACGCACAGGCCAG
>JARLJA010000116.1 GCA_031291445.1 Xanthobacteraceae bacterium
GCTGGCCTGTGCGTTCTCCTGCCGACGCTTCGCCCTCGCCCTCGCGGGCGACGGCGCACGGCTCGGGGCCAGTGCGGTTCGCTACACCTTCACTGCAGAGGACTTCCACCTCCTACTCCTTGCCGGTTTGACCGGCGCTCAACCCGGAATCCATAGCAACAGTTGCAGTCAAGTCCGCGGTCCCGCCCAACGGTGAGCGCGACGCCCGCAGCCATCTCTCACGCCGCGCTGCGCGCGGCGCCGGCCTTGACCCCGAGGATCGACGCCAGCGCGTCGCGCAACAGGTCCTTTGCGTTTGCCGCCGCACCGGCGTGACGCCAGCCGACATAGATGTCGGGGCGCACGAGGACGCAGCCGCCGTCCTCGACCTCGGAGGCGCGCGCCCAGTCGCCGAAATTGTCGACGTGGTCGCGGCCGGGCCCGATGGTGACGGTGGCGATGTCGAGGCCGAACGCAACACCGAGTTCCTGCGCCGCCGCCACCCAGGCTTCGCCGCCGATCCCGGTGAGCACGGTGAAGCGCCCCTTGCCGCACAGGTCGAGCGTCGAAACCGGCCGGTTGTCGGGACCGAACACCCAGACATGCGGCAGCTTGGCGCCGGGCCAGGTCGTCGCCTGGTGATAGAGCTCGCGGTCGCGGCTGAATTCCGGCATCGCCGTGCCGTCGGACACCACCGCGTCCGACTGGTAGCGCTGGTTCATCTCGACGCCGTGGCAGTTGAACTCGTAGGACTTGAACGCGATCGCCTTGCGCAGCGCATCGCGCCGCGCCGCCGCCTCCGCCGTGCCCTCCTTCAGCTTCTCCATGTTGGTCTTCATCTGCTCGGGATCCTTGGTCGAGGTCAGGCCGAGCGCCTCGAAGATCGGTCCGAACTCCGCGATCGACTGGTTGGCGCGGGTGACGATCTGCTTCGCCACCGGCGAGCGCTCGGCGTCGTAGCTCTCCAGCAGCGACGGAGCGGCCCTGCCCTTCAGCACCAGCGCGAGCTTCCAGGCGAGGTTGTAGGCGTCCTGGATCGAGGTGTTGGAGCCGAGCCCGTTGGACGGGGGATGGCGGTGCACCGCATCGCCCATGCAGAACACCCGGCCGCGGGTGTTCTCGCGGGCATACATGTTGTTGACGGTCCACACCGAGGTCGACTTGATCCGGACCGGGATCGAATGGTCGCCGATCAGGTTGTGGGCGATCTCGGTCGCCATCGCGTCCGTCACCTCCGGCGCCGGCTCGTTGATGTCGTAGCCCCACACGATCAACCATTCGTGCCACGGCCGCACCATGCGGACCAGGCCGAGCCCGATGCCGCCGACGTCGGAACCCGGCTGCAGCACCCAGTAGAGCACGCTCGGCCGGTGCGCGACGTATTTGGACAGGTCCGCCTCGAACACGATGTTCATCGAACCGGCGACCCCCATCTTGCCTTCCATCGGCAGGCCGACGTCCTCGGCGACCTTGGAACGGCCGCCGTCGGCGCCGAGCAGATACTTGGCGCGGACCGTGTGGACCTCGCCGGTGACGTGGTCCCTGACCTTGGCGGTGACGCCGTCGGCATCCTGGACGAGCGAGAGATACTCCCAGTTGAAGCAGATCCGGGCGCCACGCCGCGCCGCCGTACCGACCAGAATTGGCTCCAGCAGATTCTGCGGGATGTCGCAGATCTCGGTCGGGCTCGCCAGCGTGTAGTCGCCCTTGCGCAGCGGATGATTGCCCCAGGTCAAGAGGCGGCCGAGCTCGTCGCCGGCCAGCGAGGTGCAGAACACGTTGTTGCCCATGATGTCCTGCGCCGAGCGCTTCTCGTTGACCTCGTCCTCGATGCCGAGATCGCGGAACACCTCCATGGCGCGCTGGTTGGTGATGTGGGCGCGCGGCGTGCGGCAGGTCCAGTTGAACTTGGTGACCACCATCGGCCGGATGCCGTAGGTGGCGAGCAGCGCCGCCGCCGCCGAACCGGCCGGGCCGGTGCCGACAATCAGAACGTCAGTTTCGATCATAGTGGACATCAGTGCTCCTCCTGAATCATGTGCGGCAGCGGTTGCAGGTCTTCGGACGGCTCGGCGCGCGGCATCACCAGCCGCCGACGGGTCGAGAACAGGTGGATGTCGAAGCGTTCCGCCAGCGAGCCCCACAGGCCGCGCGGAAAGAACAGCATGGCGGCGACCGCGAGCAGGCCGAGCAGCATGAGGTACCACGCGCCCAGCGACGCCAGTTGGTCGCGCAGCAGGTAGAGCACCAGCGCGCCGACGATCGGTCCCTCGATGGTGCCAACCCCGCCGATCACCACCACGAACAGCACGTAGGCGGTGAAATCGGTAACGCTGTAGGCCGCCGCCGGCGAGATCCGCGCGGTCTGGAAGAACACCAGCGCGCCGATCAGGCCGGCGCCGAGCGATGCCAGGCAGTAGACCCAGAACTTGGTGCGGGCGCGGTCGATGCCGATCGATTCCGACGCCGCCTCGTTGTCGCGAATGGCGGCGAGCGCGAGCCCCTGGCGCGAGCGCAGCACGACATAGCACGCCGCCACGATGCCGACCGCGAACGTGAGCGCGAGCCAGTAGGCGAGGATGTCGCGGGCCACCGGGGCGCGCACCCCCATCGTCTCGGCGAGGAAGCGCACCGAGGCGGCGCCGCTGGTGACGTCGGTCGGCAGCGAGGTGCCGGTACCGCCGCCGAGCGACTTGATCTGGGCGCAGACCAGGCGGAAAACCTCGGCGACCACCCAGGTGCCGACCGCGAGATAGGCGCCGTTGAGGCGGAAGATGATCTTCGCGGTCGGGATCGCCAGCAGCGCGGCGAGTGCGCCGGCCAGCGGGATCGACAGCAGCGGATCGAGATCGAGGAAGATCGACAGCGCGAACAGCACGTAGGCGCCGGCGCCGACATAGGCCTGCTGGCCGATCGACAGGATGCCGGCATAGCCGGCGAGCAGGTTCCAGCACTGCGCGAGCCCGATCAGCGTCAGCACGAAGAACATGTCCTTCAGGGCGGTGCGCGGCGCGTACCACGGCAGCGCGACCAACGCGGCGACCACGCACAGGCCGGCGACGGCGGCGGCGGTCGAGAGCCGGGTCCGGACCTCGATCCGGAAATGCGGCGCGGTAGCGGCGGTGACGGGGTCGCGCATCAGTCGATCGCCCGTGGGAAGAAGCCGCGCGGCCTGACCAGAAGCACCGCGAGGAAGGCGAGATGGCCGGCGAGCAGCTGCCATTCCGGGCTGATCGAGGCGCCGACCGTCTGCGCCACGCCGAGCACGATGCCGCCGGCGAGTGTGCCCCACAGCGAGCCGAGCCCGCCGATGATCACGGCCTCGAAGGCGAAGATCAGCCGCGCCGGACCGATCGAGGGATCGAAATTGGCGCGTACGCCGAGAAACAGCGCCGCGATGGTCGCCACCACCATGGCGATGCCCATGGCGAGCGCGAACAGCCTGCGATTGTCGATGCCCATCAGCTGGGCGGTGACCGGATCGTCCGACACCGCGCGGAACGCCCGCCCCATGGCGGTGCGGTAGAACACCTGGTTGAGCGCGACGATCACGGCGACGGCGGTGGCGAAGGTCATCAGCGGCACCACGCCGACCGCGAGCCCGCCGCCGAGCGCGATCGACGCGGTCTCGAGATCGCCCGCGCTCAAGCGGCGGCTGTCGGCGGTGAAGGCTTCCAGCAGGCCGTTCTGGATGAAGATCGACAGCCCGAAGGTGAGCAGCAGCGGCGGCAGGATGTCGCGCCCGAGGGTGCGGTTGAGCACGACATATTGCAGGACGTAGCCGACGACGAACATTGCCACCGCGGCGACCACGACGGCGAGCGGCAGCGGCAACCCGAGCCCGTTGACCAGCGCCAGGATGACGAAGGCGGCAAGCACGATGAGATCGCCATGGGCGAGGTTGACCAGCCGCATCACGCCGAAGATCAGCGACAGGCCGGCGGCGAACAGGCCGTAGAGGCCGCCCAGCAGCACCCCCTGAAGAACGATGTCGATTCCCGATACCATGTCAGCGTCTCAGTGTCCGAAATAGGCCTCGTGGATCGCCTCGCGGCTGAGCTCGGCCGGCGCGCCCGACAGCGTCACCCGCCCCTCCTGAAGACAGTAGACCTTGTTGGCGACCGCCAGCGCCTGGACGATGTCCTGTTCGACGATCACGACGGTGGTGCCCTGGGCGCGGATCGCCGGCATCGCGGCGTAGATATCCCTGATGACGACCGGCGCGAGCCCGAGCGAGATCTCGTCGCACAGCAGCAGCCGCGGATTCGACATCAGCGCGCGGCCGATCGCCACCATCTGTTGCTGGCCGCCGGACAGCGCGGTCGCGGCGGCGGTGCGGCGCGCCTCGAGCCCCGGAAACAGCTCGTAGACCGTCTCCAGCCGCCAGTAGCCCGAGCCCTTGCGGTGATCGGCGCCGATCAGCAGATTCTCCTCGACCGTGAGCGAGGGAAACAGCTTGCGCCCCTCCGGCGTCATCGCGATCCCGAGCTGCATGATCTCCGATGCCCGCAGGCCGCCGATCGGTCGACCGTCGAACACGACCGCGTCGGGCCGCGCCCCAACCAGGCCGCAGATCGCCTTCAAGAGCGTCGACTTGCCGGCGCCGTTGGCGCCGATCACTGCCACGGTGTCGCCGGCCTCGAACGCCATCGAGATCCCGAACAGCGCCTGGAAGTCGCCGTAGAAGGCCGAGAGATCGCGGGTTTCGAGCAGCGCCATGGTCATCGTCCGTGCCAGTTGACCCCGTCATTCCGGGACGACGCGAAGCGTCGGGCCCAGAAACCATACTCCCGGTGCCGGCTTGGGACACCGGGATCGCTGTTGTGCCTCCCGCGAACGGATGACGTCGTAAACATCTCCGACGCCGGGGCTATGGATCCCGGGCTCGGCGCTTCGCGCCGCCCCGGGATGACGGTCGGTGGTGCGGTTGCGCGCGCCTCAAGTCCTCCGGCGTCATTCCGGGACGACGCCAACGCAGTTGGCGGCGGGCCCGGAATCCATACTCCGCAGCCGTGGTCATGGATTCCGGGCTCGGCCGCTGACGCGGCCGCCCCGGAATGGCGGTAAGCGGGAACAGATGCCATCACAGCCTCACACCGGCTGGCCGAGATAGACTTCGCGCACCGGCGCGGACGCCATCACCTCCCGCGGTGCGCCCTCGGCGATCACCTTGCCGAAATTGAGCGCCACCAGCCGCGACACCACCGCGGTCAACGCGTGCACCACGTGCTCGATCCACACGATGGTGACGCCGCGGGCGTTGATCGCCCTGATGGTCGCGACCAGCACCTGGCATTCGCCCTCCGTCAGGCCGCCGGCGATCTCGTCGAGCAGCAGCACCCGCGGCGCGGTGGCGAGCGCGCGGGCGAGCTCGAGACGTTTGCGATCGAGCAGGGTCAGTGTGCCGCCGAGCCGGTTGGCCTTGGCCAACAGCCCGGTCTGGTCCAGCACCTCGCCGCAGCAACCGACCACCTCGCGCTCGCGCTTGTTCTGGCCGAAGCAGGCCGCCGCCAGCACGTTCTCGAACACGGTGAGCTTCTCGAACGGCAACGGCACCTGGTGCGAGCGGCCGATGCCGGCGAGGCAGCGCGCCTGCGCCGGCATCGCCGTGATGTCGACGCCGTCGAGCCGGACGTTGCCCGCATCGGGCCTGAGCGCCCCGGAGATCAGCGCGAACAGCGTGGTCTTGCCGGCGCCGTTGGGGCCGATGATGCCGAGCGCCTCGCCCTGCGCCACGCCGAGCGAGACGTCCTCGGTCACGCGCAGCGCGCCGAACGATTTCCGCAGCCTATCGAGTTCGAGGATCATGACCGGTTGCGTCCGCGCGACCATCGCATTCGAGGAGCGCGCGGGTCGAAGTCCCGCGCGCATCCATCAGATCAAGGCGCCGATCAGGCGATCGGCTCCATCTTGCCGCCGACCGGAATCGCCGGCGCGTTCTTGTTGTCGGTGATGACGAGGCTGTATTTGCCGGTGCCGCCGATCCGCCACTGGCCGCCGACCAGCGGCGTCTTGGCGACGTTCTTGCGCGCGAACGGCGGCACGTTGTCCTGGCCGAACTGGATCTTGCCGACGATGGTCTCCAGGTTGGTCTGGGCGATCGACTGGATCACGGCCTTGTTGCTGGTGGGGTCGGCGGCGCGCTTGAGCGCATCGACGCCGACCTCGAACAGCGCGTGGGCGAAACCGATCGGCTGCGTCCACTGCTTCTTGGTGGCCTGCTCGAAGGCGTCGGCGACCTGCTTGGCGCTCTGGCCGTTGAGCGACGACTTGAACGGATGCGCCGGCGTCCACCAGATCTCGGAGGACAGGTTGTTGCCGTTCTTGCCGAGCGCCTCGACCGCCACCGGGAACAACAGCGCCTTGCCGACGCTCGCGACCTTCGGCTTGAAGCCTTTCTGCGCCGCCTGGGTCCAGAAGGTGGTGAAGTCCGGCGGAATCACCACCCCGGTGACGATCTCGCACTGCGCCTTCTGGAACGCGGCGATCTGGGCCGAGAAGTCATCGGTGAGGTTCTGGTAGCGGCCCGGATCGGTGAGCTTGTAGCCGAGCTTGTCGAGCACCGGCGGGAATCCGACCACCTTGTCGCCCCAGGCGTTGCCGTCGCCGTCGTTGGGGAACAGGCCGCCGACCGACTTATCGGTCGCCACCTGCCCCCACATCGAGGTGAATACGGCGATGACGTCCTCCAGCCCCCAGAAGAAATGGAAGGTCGAATTGAACGGTTTCCAGCTGTCGGGCTTGGCCGGATCCTGCTGGCGGCCGATGAAATAGGGCTGCCACGGCGCCACCGTGGAGATGCAGGGCACCTCCTCGATCTCGCACTGGGTGGCGACCGGGTTGGTGGTCTCCGGCGTCGAGGACACCAGCATCAGGTTGACCTCGTTGGAGACGATCAATTCCTTCGCCACCTCGGCGGCGCGATTGGGATTGGACTGGCTGTCCTTGACCAGGACCTCGACCGGATAGGTGTTGGCGCCGATCTTGATGCCGCCCTTCATCGTTTCGCGAAACGAGCTGATGATGAAGTCGTCGGCCTCGGCGAACGGCGCCAGCGGCCCGGTGCGCGGGGTGACGAAGCCGATCTTGATCGAGCGGGCCGCGTGGACCGCGGGCGCGTAGAGACCCGCGGCGAGCGCGGCACCGCCGGCAAGCAGTTCACGGCGGGTCGGGCCGCCGCGCATGCGATAGATCTGTCCAGCCATTGTGCTTCCTCCCAAAATGTTTTTTGCGGTTTTACCGTCTCGTTGCGGCGAACAGAAACGCTCGCCTGCGCGTCGCGGGCCGGCGCCGGTTCTCGATCTCTTGATTGGCCCCGGAAAACACACCCGCGGCCCGGGACGCGCTGGGGGCCGAGGGCTTGCGGATGGGCACCTCTTCCGTCGCCGGGCCCACCACTTTCAGATGATGGTACCGTCACGTTGCGAGATAAATCCGCCGAAAGGAAACTCTCTTTTCCGCTTTTCGCAAAGATCAGGCCCGGCGGCGCCGCAGCGCGCCCCCTCATGGTGAGGAGCGCGGCCCCGTTGGCCGCGCGTCTCGAACCATGAGGCCGGGGCGCATCGGGCCCATCCTCCGAGACGGAGGCACGCTCTCTGTCTCGGAATGAGGGGGAACTTCCGCGCCGCCGGTCTTACCAGTTCCGGAAACAATGGCGGCCGAACGGCCCCGAATGCCAACCGGGCGGGCAGTTGTACATCGGGCGGCAGCCGCCATAGGGACCGCGATGCCAGCCGGGACCGCAGCCACCGGCCACCCTGGTGATGCCGCCGACCTGATCGGGATTGACCGGCGCCACCGTCATCGCCTGCGTCGACGCCGCGAACATCACCGCGCCTGAAACAACGATCGAAACGAGCAGAGTCTTCATGGCCAGCTCCTGCGCTCCAGAAATCCGCCCCGCGCGCGAGAGAGTGGCACGATCGACCTGAACCACAGCTAAATGCTGCCTGTCACCGCACTGCCACGTGGATGCCATGCGGCGCATCCACCGCTGGCGCGCCGAGAGCGGCGCCCCGCAACGGTGATCTGCACAACCCCAGGCTTGCGCGCCCCGTGCCGAAACCCTAGGTCCGGGGCATGCCTCGCTATTTTTTCCACACCCGGATCGGCGACCAGTTGCTCGAGGACCCCGACGGCATCGAGCTGCGCGATCCGGACCAGGCCTGGGACACCGCGCGACGCACCATCCGCGGCCTGATCGCGGGCGGTGCGCCACAGGCCCAGCTGTTGACCGCCGTGCTCGAAGTGGTCGATGCGGACGGCGAGATCGTGCTCGAGTTCCCCTTCAGCGAGGCCCTGATCGAGACCCCGCCCGGCGCGCCGGGACGCCCGCCGCCGCGCTGACCACCGGCCCCGCCATCGGAGAAACGCCATGGACTATGTCAGGTTCGGCCGCACCGGCCTCGAAGTGTCGCGGATCTGCCTCGGCTGCATGACCTACGGCGAGCCGGGACGCGGCGCCCACACCTGGACCCTCGACGAGGCCAGAAGCCGGCCGCTGATCCGCCAGGCCCTCGAGCTCGGCATCACCTTCTTCGACACCGCCAACGTCTATTCCGACGGCACCTCGGAGGAGATCGTCGGCCGCGCGCTCAAGGAGATGGCGCGGCGCGACGAGATCGTGATCGCCACCAAGGTGCACGGCCGCATGCGCGCCGGGCCGAACGGCGCCGGTCTCTCCCGCAAGGTGATCTTCCACGAGATCGACGCCAGCCTGAAGCGGCTCGGCACCGATTTCGTCGACCTCTACCAGATTCACCGCTTGGATCCCCACACCCCGATCGAGGAAACCCTGGAGGCACTGCACGACGTGGTGAAGGCCGGCAAGGCGCGCTACGTCGGCGCCTCGAGCATGTTCGCCTGGCAGTTCTCCAAGGCGATCTACCTGGCAAGGCACCGCGGCTGGACCGAGTTCATCAGCATGCAGAACCATCTCAACCTGCTCAACCGCGAGGAGGAGCGCGAGATGCTGCCGCTGTGCCAGGACCAGGGCATCGCAGTGATGCCGTGGTCGCCGCTGGCCCGCGGCCGGCTGGCGCGCGCTGCGGACGCCACCACGCCGCGGCTGGAAACCGACGAGTACGGCAAGACGCTCTATACCCGCTTTCCCGACTCCGATCGCCGCATCATCGACGCGGTCGGCACCATCGCGGCGGCGCGGCGCGTGCCGCGCGCCCAGGTTGCGCTGGCGTGGCTGTTGCAGAAGCCAGGCGTCACGACGCCGATCGTCGGCGCCTCGAAGCCGTCGCATCTCACCGACGCGGTGGCGGCGCTGGGGCTGAAGCTGAGCACGGACGAGATCACGACGCTGGAAGCGCACTACGTGCCGCACGCAGTGGCGGGATTTTCTTAAAGCGCGCGGGCTCGCCGGCCCGGGGAAGACGATGGGCGCTAACCCCGCCGCGCGGCGACGGAGGCGGCGGGCGCGTCGTCGGCCGGCGGCCGCGACAAGGCGCGGCCGATCCGCCTGAGCATCATGCTGGCGCGGCTCGTGCTGTGGTCGAGCAGCCAGCGCCCGAACGCAATCGGCGACAGCGCGGGAGCGTAGAAGAAGCCCTGCGCCACGTCGCAGCCGAGCTCCGCCAGCAGGTTGCGCTGGCCCTCGGTTTCGACGCCCTCCGCGACCACCGTGAGCCGCAGGCTCTGGCCGACCCGGACCACGGTGGTGACGATGGCGAGCGCGGTGGGATCGGTCTCGAGGTCACGCATGAAGCTGCGGTCGATCTTCAGTTCGCGGATCGGCAGGTGCGCGAGCCGGCTGAGGCTCGAATAGCCGGTTCCGAAATCGTCCAGCGACAACCCCACGCCCAGCCTGCGGATCGCGCTCATGGTGTCGATCGCCACCGAGCGCTCGTTCAAGATCACGCTTTCGGTGATCTCGAGCATCAACGCCTCCGGCGGCAGGCCGTGCTCCTTCAGGATCTCGGCGACCCTCGCCGCCAGGTCGACGTTCTGGAAATTGAGCGGCGACAGGTTGACCGACACGCAGGGAATGTCGAGGCCGGCCTTGCGCCATACCGCCATCTGCCGGCAGGCCTCGCGGATCGACCACAGCCCGATGTGCTCGATCAGCCCGCATTCCTCGGCCAGCGGGATGAACTTGGCCGGCGACACTTCGCCGAGCACCGGGTCGTACCAGCGCGCCAGCGCCTCGACGCCGTGGATGGCGCCGTCGCCGGTGCGGATCTGCGGCTGGTAGTGCAGGGTCAGACCGTCATGGGCGATCGCGCTGCGCAGCGCGGCGCTGTGGGCGAGCCGCTGCTCGGCCAGCCGGTTCATGTCGGCACTGAAGAAGCGGTAGGTCGAGCGGCCGGCGCCCTTGGCCTTGTACATCGCCGCGTCGGCCTGCTGGATCAGGGTGTCGATCTCGGTGGCGTTGTCCGGATAGATGCTGATGCCCATGCTGGCGGACATCGGCACCTGCCGGTCTCCGATCTGGACCGGCGTCGCCAGGGCATCGGTGATGCGCGACGCGACCGCCGAAGCGTCGGCGACGTCGCGGTTGGGCAGCACGATGACGAATTCGTCGCCGCCCAGCCGCCCCAGCAGATCGCCGGGCAGGATCTGGTCGCGCAGGCGATGGGCGAACTGGACCAGCAGCTCGTCGCCGGCCGAGTGTCCGAGGGTATCGTTGACGTCCTTGAAATTGTCGACGTCGAGAAACGCCAGCGCGACGTGCTTTCCGGCGGGACAGCCCTCGATCGCCTCGCCGATCAGATCCCGCAGGCGCGCGCGGTTGGGCAGCCCGGTCAGCATGTCGTAATAGGCAAGGCGCGCGATCTGGGCACGCGCTTCCTTGCGTTCGATCGCCAGCGCCCCGAGGTGGACGCAGGCATCGACGATGCGCTGATGCCAGCGGCTCGGCCCGCGGCATTCCCTGAAATAGAAGGCGAAGGTCCCGATCACGCGGCCGTCCCTGTCCTTGATCGGCGTGGACCAGCAGGCGCGCAAGCCGACCTCGAGCGGCCGCGCCTTGTACGGCTGCCAGCGCGGATCGGTGTCGAGGTCCGTCGCCAGCACGGGCTCGCCGAAATAGGCCGCCGATCCGCACGAGCCGACATCCGGGCCGATGGCGACGCCCTCCAGCGCCCGGGAATAGTCATCGGGAAGGCTGGGGCCGCCCAGCGGATGAACCAGCCCGCCGGCGTCGATGTGGAGCAACGAGGACACCACGTCGGGAGCGATCTCCTCGACCCGCCGGCACAGACGGTCGGCGATCTCCGTGATCGCCACCTCCTCGGCCAGCGCGTTCATGATCACCTGCTGCAGCGAGCGCAGCTGCTTGGTTTCGGTGATGTCGGTGAGCAGGGCGAAGATGTATTTGACCCGCCCGCTGCCGCTGCGGAAGGCCTTGACGTTGGCCGAGAGCCAGATCTCGTCGCCGTTGTTGTCGTAGGCGAGGATGTCTTCCTCGCCGCCGCGTTCCGCGTCGATCCCGCCCAGCAACCGGGCCAGCGCCGCGCGGTCGGTATGGCGGCCGAATATCAGATCGTCGGCCCGTCGCCCCTGCACCTCGGCGAACGTGTAGCCGAACATCGCCTCGAAGGCGGCGTTTGCATAGACGATCTTGAGATGGCGATCGGTGACGACCGCCGTGCGATCGGTGGCATCGGCCACCTGCATCAGCAGCGCCAGCCTTTCGCGGCGCTCGACCTCGGCGGTGATGTCGCGCACGTAGGCGATGGTGCGGTCCTGACCGCCGACCGCAACCTGAGAAAGCGAGAGCTCGGCCCGGATCCAGCTGCCGTCCCCGCGCTCGATCCTGATCTCCGTGGCGCGTCGCTGGCCCGCGGGATCGCCCTCCGTCCGGACCACCGCCGGCGCGGCGGCATCGTCGGGCCGCAGGTCATCGAGCCCGAGGCAGCCGACGTCACGGCCGAGCACCTCGGCGCGATCACGCCGCCACAGCAGCTCGGCGGCGGCGTTGAAGGTGCTCACGCGACCGTCGCCATCGACAATCACAACGGCATCGTTCGCCTGATCGAGCGCCGCCAGCAGGATATCGGGAGGCTCCATCCCGTGGTATTCAGGTACGCTCATCGTTCCGCCTTGATGCCTGCCGAAAGCCGCCACGGCCCGGCCGCGGCGGAAAAGCACCACTTTGGCGCGCACCATATCGTTCATGCGGTATTAAAATGGTTGCACGGTCGCGCGGCGCGCGGGCGGAAGGTGATCATCCTTAAGGACTGGCTACCGTCGTCCGCAGCCGATGCCAATGAGTGGCAGGATGGCGCAGCAACGCAAGTTTCGCTCGCCCTCCTCGCGGCCCACGAACCGACTCCGCCGGCTCATGCCTCGATGGCCTTGGTCAGCACGCAGGCGGTGATCCTGAGGGTGCCGTCCGGCTCGATCTCCAGCGTGTAGAGCGCTTCCCAGGCGACACCGTCGGCGTCGATGATGTGGACCTGCTGCGAGATCCGGCCGCCGGAGACATGCGTGGTGACGCCGAACTCGAAGCTGCGGTGGCGATAGACCGGGGCATAGGCCCGCCGCACCATGGACATGAAGGTGTCGGCGCTCCGGAACATATCCATGATGGCCGGCGCGGCGAAGGCAAAGGCCGCGAAGGCGTCGTCGCGCGCAAAGGCTTCCTCCTGGGCGCGGATCACGCTTTGCGCGGCAGCTGCATCGTCGCCGGCCCGCGCCGGCGGTGCGAGGCCGAGCATCGAGGCCAGCGCCAGCACCACGAGTGAGGAAACGATCACGCGCATGGCGGCTCTCCTTTTCCTGGCGGTCCACGACGAGGGCCCCTTCTTCCGTCCCCCCGTCATTTCTGTCATTCCGGGGCGCGCGTGCAACGCGCGGTCGCGGTAGGGACGTCCATTACTGGACGCCCCCCGCACAGATCCGTACGGGCCCAATTCGGGCATACGGCTCCCACCTCGGGTGTGTGACGGCGAAGCGGACGTGGGGCCAGGGGTGCAGGATGCGTGGTCGTGGAAGCCAGTCGTTGGCCAACTTCGTGATCCGGTCC
>JARLJA010000117.1 GCA_031291445.1 Xanthobacteraceae bacterium
CGAGCAGCGCCAGCACCACCAGCGAGACGCCGGCGACGCCGGGGCGCAGCAGCGCGGCCGGAAGCAGCGCGGCGGTCGCCAGCGGCATCGCGGCGCCGGTGATGAAGCTCGCGGCGGAGGCGAACGCCGCCTGCAGCGGCCGCGCCTTGAGGGTTTCGCTGATGCCGAGTTCGTCGCGGGCATGGGCCCCGAGCGCGTCATAGGCCATCAGCTGCTGCGCCACCTCCCTGGCGAGGTCGGCGTCGAGCCCGCGCGCGACATAGATCGCCGCCAGCTCGTCGTGCTCGAAGGCGTCGTCGGCGTCGAGCCCCGCGCGCTCGAGCGCGAGGTCGGCGGCCTCGGTGTCGGCCTGGGACGACACCGAGACATACTCGCCAGCGGCCATCGCCACCGCGCCGGCGACCAGGCCGGAGACACCGGCGGCGAGAATGTCGCTATGGCTGGTGTTGGCGGCGGCGACGCCGAGCACGAGGCTCGCAGTCGAGACGATGCCGTCATTGGCGCCGAGCACGGCGGCGCGCAGCCAGCCGGTACGTTGGGTGCGGTGGAATTCCTTGCGGGGCATCGGTCGGTCGGGCGGGTGCGGCGGCGATCAGGCGGCGAAGCCGGCGACGGCCAGGGCGAGTCCCAGCGCGGCGACGACAGCCATGCAGGGTGTGAACCAGCGGTCGTACTGCATGGCGCGGTAGAGCCGGATCATGCGCTCCTGCGGCGCCGCGAGCAGCGCGACCGCCTTGATCAGCACCGCCCAGCCGAAGATGGTGACGGCGATGGCGAGCGCGCCGCCAGACCACACGGTGTGGCCGAGCACCAGCGCAAGCCCCGCGGGCAACGCCACCACGCCCGACATCAGCAGCATCTGCGGACTGCGGATCATGGCCTCGATGGCGGCGAGAGAATCCCTGCGATTGATGAGCATTCCCCCGGCCAACAGGACGCAGTAGAGGCCGATCAGCTTGGCGAGAAAGATCGTCAGGGCGTGCATGACCGGGCTCCCTTGGCAAACTGGTGTTCAGTTTACGCGAAGCTCGGGCGCCGGGGTTGCGCTACGTCAAGCGATGACCGACGGCAGGACGCCGTCGGGGAATCCTCAGGCCCTGGCCTGGTCCTTCGCGGGGGCGGGGCGGCGGCCGGGCTGCGGCTTCGCCCGCGCGCGCTCCAGCGCCTTGAGATGCGCCAGCACGCCGATGACGAGCTCCTGGCCGTCGCGCTCGCCCCTGTCGATCAGCGCGAACACGTGGTCGGTCGCGACCTTGCGGGCCTGCACGATTTCGGTGTGGTCGCACTCGCGCATCTGTCGATAGATCTCGAGCGCGCGCTCGACGGCGGCGGGGGCGAGAACGTCCTGCAGCGGATCGGTCATGGCGGTCGATCGTCTCCGTGATTGGCGTCACGGGTCGCATTGCCGCCGCGGTGTCACGACGACACCGCGAGGCGGGCGATCCGGCAACGCCCGAGTTGCGCATCGTGCGATCTGACAACGCGCGAGCGGGGCTGCTGTTCCACGGGTCCGATACGCTACCGCCGCAGCACCGTGACGTTGCCTGCGGCGGCGCGCATGCGCTCGTCGTGCTTCTGCCAGGCGCGCGCCCGCTGCGCCGGCGTCAGCAGGCCGCGCTTCTCGGCGAGGATCATCCAGACGAAGCCCCACCAGTCCGACACCATGTCCTCGTAGTCGCCGAGGTCGTAGCCGTGCTTGAGCGCGAACACATAGGCCTTGCGGGCGGTGAGGCGGTCGAGCCAGCGGTGGTCTTCCGCCGAGATGTCGTCATCGTCGAAGTCGTCGAGCGTGTAGCCCCAGATGGTCTGGCAGACCCGATTGAATTCGCGGTCGATTTCCTCGTCGCTGCCCCACAGGTGGAGGCGCTCGAGTTCCCCGCAATAGAGGCTGATCTGCTTCAAACATACTGCATCTTGTTTCAGGAGGCCCATTTTTCCACCCATGGTGTGAGTCGCTGTGGGATCATCCTACAGAAGTCTTGAAAATGTTCTATGTTTGTTCTGTAGTGGGACGAAATATTTTGGACCCGGCCAGGCCGGTGCACGCGCGAACGGACACTTTCCGATGGACATGATGACGGGACGGGCACTGGAGCATCAGATCTCGGCCAAGCGGCGCGAGATCGCCCGGCTGAGGCAGGACATGCGGCTGCGCGAGGCCGAGATGGAGACGCTGATCGCCAGCGGCGTCGACGGCGCGGCGGTGGCGAGCGACCTGCTTGAGATGCGGCGGCGGCTGGCGCGGCTCATCATCGAGCGCGACGCGCTGATGGACGGGCTGGTGTTCGGGGCCTGACATTCGCATCCCTTCGCGGCACGCTCTTTTGCGAATCAAGGCCGGCCTTGACGAGGGTAGTGGTTGCCGCTGCATTCCGCGGGGCCGCCCCGCCTCACCGCCGCAAGACCGGCGTGCGGTTCAGGCGATGGCGGTCCTCGTGGGACGGGCGCGCCAGGTCGATGCCGCGGTTGGGGTCGGCGCGGCCGCTCGCCTGCGCGAAGTCTTCGACGAACAGGGGGCGCGAGAAATAGAAGCCCTGGGCGTAGCGGATGTTGGTCGCGGCCTGCAGGTAGGTGAGCTCCTCGAAGGTCTCGACGCCTTCGGCGATCACGGTCATGCCGAGCGAGGCGCTCAAGGATTCGATGGCGCGCAGCACGCTCTGGCTGCGCGGCCGCTTGTGGATGTCGGTGATGAAGGAGCGGTCGATCTTCACCTCGTCGGCGGTGATGTCGGCGAGCGCCGACAGCGACGAGAATCCGGTGCCGAAGTCGTCGATCGAGACCCGCGCGCCGATGCCGCGCAACAGCGGCACGATCTCGGTCTGGAACTGGGCCTTGCTGACCACGGCGTCCTCGGTGACCTCGATCATGAAGCGCTGGGCGCAGCCGGTGCGCTGCAGTGCCTCCGCCAGCGAGCGCATGAAGGCGATGTCGCCGGCCTGGCGCGCCGCGACGTTGAGGCTGATGCTGGCATCGGCGCCGAACTGGTCGTCGATCAGGTCGAGCGAGGAGGCGATCTCCTCGACCACCAGATGGGTCATTTCGTCGATCAGGCCGAGCTCGACCGCCAGCGCGACGAAGGTGCCGGGCCCTTGGATGATGCCGTTCTCGTCGCACAGCCGCACCAGCGCCTCGACGCCGTGGATCTTGCGGGTTCGGATGTCGACCTTGGGCTGGAACGCGCAGACGAAGCGCTTCTCCAGGATCGCGAGCCGCAGCCGCTGCTCCAGCGCGGTGCGCTCGGCGGCCTCGCGCTCCATCTCGGCGTCGAAGATGGCGAAGCAGCCCTTGGCCCGGTTCTTGGCACGATACATCGCGGTGTCGGCGTTGCGGCGCAGCGCCTGGAAGGTGTCGCCGTGGTCCGGCGCGATGCTGACGCCGATCGAGGCCGAGGCCAGCACCTCGAAGCCGTCGATGAAAAACGGCGCCCGCAGCTTCTCGGACAGCTCGCCGATGCGGCCGGGCAGCGCCGTGGAGTCGCCGACGTCGGCGAAAAACAGCAGGAACTCGTCGCCGCTGACACGGGCGAGCAGGTCGTCGGGGTCGAGCGCGGCGGTGAGCCGCTGCGCCACCTTGACCAGCAGCGCGTCGCCGGCGGCGTGGCCGTAATAGTCGTTGATGTGCTTGAAATTGTCGATGTCGAAGAAGGCGAGCGCGAAGCGGCGCGCCGTGCCCGCGTGCGCCGCGGCGGCGACCCGCGCCTCGACGGCGGCGCTCTTGGGCAGGCCGGTGAGATCGTCGTATTCCGCCCGGCGGATCAACTCGCGCTCGTAGGCCTTGCGCGCGCTGATGTCGACGGAGGTCGACAACACGAGGCCGTCGCCGCCGATCCGGATCGGCCGATGCTGGGTCAGAAGCACCTGGCGGTTCTGCGCGCTCGTTTCCTCGGTCTCGACCGTCCCGGCGGTGTCGAGTACCGCGCCGGCGATGGCCTGGCGCTCGGCGAGCGCCGCGGCGTCGAGCTGGGTGAAGGCGGTCTCGTTGATCAGGAGAAAGTTGCCGCGCGCGTCCTGCACCGTGACGCCGACCGGCAGCATCTCGAGCACCGCGTCGAGTACGGCCGGCGCCATCGCCGGGACCGCGATGACCGCATCCTCCGCCGGCGCCGTCGCGCCGTCTGTCGTTTCACCGCCGGAACCCGTATCCATCGTCTGGAGACCTCGTCGTCCCAAAAGCCGTCGTCCGTCGACGCGCGCTCACGTGCGCGGCGGCGGGCGGTGAAAGTCCTATCTCGAAAACTGCGAGGGGAAGCCGCCCCCCGCCGCGCCGGCCTCGATCGGTTTCTTCAAGAGCTTGTAGCGGTCGGGGTCGAGGGTGCGGACCGGCTGCGGCGGCGGCACGATGCCCGGGCTCGGCGTGCGCGCGGCCTCGCCGGTCACCGCCTTCTGGCGGGCGAGGCCGCGCCAGCGCTGGATCACGGCGCCGAGTGAAGGATCGGTCTCGGCCGGATTGGTGTCGAGACCGTTGGGTCCCGTGATCTCGCTGCGCGGCAACAGGTGCGCCGGCAGGGTGCGGAACTTGAAGCGGGTCGGCAGCGACACGCCCTCGCCGAAGGCGAACACCTCGCCGGTGCCGAGCGAAGGCAGGAACGACAGCAGGTTGGCCGCGGTGTCGGAGACCGAGGAGCGCAACAGCTCCTGGTCGCGGTCGTTGGTCAGCCGCATCGCGAACAGCGTCGAGCACTGGGACAGGATGGTGGCGTCGAGTTCGGCCGGCCGCTGCGACACCAGGCCGAGGAAGACGTTGTACTTGCGTCCCTCCTTGGCGATCCGCGCCACCGCGCGCCGGGTCGGGCCGAAACCCGCGGTCTTGTCGGCCGACATGTAGCGATGGGCTTCCTCGCACACCACCAGCAGGGGATCGTGGCCGTCGCTCCACAGGCCGAGGTCGAAGGCCATGCGGCACACCACCGACACCAGGGCGTCGACCACTTCCGAGGGGAAGCCGGCAAGCTGGATCACCGAGACCGGTACGCCGTTGATCGGCAGACGGAACAGGCGCGACAGCACCTCCTCCATGATGTCGCCGCCGACATTGGCGTTCTCGAACATGAAGGCGTAGCGCGGATCGTTGCAGGCGCTCTCGATGCGCGCGATCAGCTTGTGGAAGATCATCCGCGAGGCGCGGTTTTCCAGCTTGCCCATGCGGGCGTCGAGCAGCGACACCAGGTCGACGATGCGATAGGGCAGCGGCACGTCGGCGGTGTAGCGCACCGGGCCGGCCTCGGGGTCGCGCCCGCCGGAACGGTCCGCGGCGCCGACATACTGGGCATAGGCCGCCTTCGCCAGCGGGATGACCTCGGCGAGCACGTCGACCTCCTCCTCGACGGCCGGGCGGCCGGCGAAGAACACGTCGACGATCTCCTCGAAATTGAACAGCCAGAACGGCAGCCGGATGTTGGCCGGGTTGAGCACCTGGGCGCGCGGGCCGAAGCAGCGGCCGTATTCGTTGTGGACGTCGAGGATCAGCACGCGCAGGTCGGGGCGCACCCGCGTGACCTGATCGACCAGGAAGGCGACGCTGCTGGACTTGCCGACCCCGGTGGTGCCGAGGATGGCGAAATGCTTGCTCAGCATGTCGTTGACGTTGACGTAGGCGGCGAGCGCGGTGTTCTGCTGCAGCGTGCCGACATCGACCACGCCGGCGCCGGAGACGTTGAAGATCAGGCGCAACTCGTCGGGACCGATGGTGATCACCGGGTCGCCGATCGCGGGATAGTCGGTGACGCCGCGGTTGAAGCGCGCCGCGACCGTGCCGTGGCCATGGATTTCGCCGATCAGGTCGATCTGGGCCGCCGAGATGAAGTCCTGGTCGCGCGGCGCCGGATTGGTCTCGAGCGACACGTTGGTGACGACGCCGACCTGGATTACCGTGCCGACGCGGATGCCGAGAAACCGACCCACCGTGGCGCGCAGCGTCGACGGATCGGCGGCGTGCCGGCGCGGCAGCATGATGCTGACCCGCGAGCCCGACACCGACATCACGTGGCCGGAGCCGTCGGGCGGCGCGCCGGGCGACCATTCGCTGATGTTCCGGGCTCCGAGAGGTTGCATGGCAGGCGTCATCCATCCGAGGTCCATGGGGCGGCGAGCATGCGCCCGGGGCCTTGTCGTTCGGTTTAGGGGCCTTGTCGTTCGGTTTAGATAGCCCTGATCGATCCCGTAAACTTGGCCGAAGCGGGGTTATCGTTAGCGCCGGGTTAGCGTCTCTGCGGGAAGCGGCGGACGAGCGCCGGTGATCGTGATTGCCGGGCGATGCGACTGCGTTTGATTTTCAGGGCCGGCGATGGAACAGTGGCGGCCACCGGCGCACCGGCGACAGGGAGAAGCGACAGTGGCAGGCGAGGCGATGGCGGGGCTGGAACTCCGCACTTTGATGACCAGGGCCGGCGCCCTCGAACTGTCGCTCCAGCGCCTCGGCGTGCCGGAGCCCGCCGCCGACGAGGTGGTGGTCCGGGTCGAGGCGACCCCGATCAATCCGTCCGATCTTGCCCTGCTGCTCGGCCCGGTCGATCCGGCGACGCTGACGTCGACCGGCGCGGGCGACGACGTGGTGGTCAGGGGCCAGGTGCCGGAGCCGATGCTGAAGGCGTTCGCGGCGCGGCTCGACCAGTCGATGCCGGTCGGCAACGAGGGCGCCGGCACCGTGGTCAGGACCGGATCGTCGGAGGCGGCGCGTGCGCTCGAAGGCCGGCTGGTGGCGATGATCGGCGGGGCGATGTACAGCCGCTACCGCGTTATCAAGGCGGCCGACTGCCTGGTGCTGCCGAAGGGCGCCACCGCGGCGCAGGGCGCCTCGTGCTTCGTCAATCCGCTGACTTCGCTCGGCATGACCGAGACCATGCGGCGCGAGGGCCACAAGGCGCTGGTGCACACCGCCGCCGCCTCCAATCTCGGCCAGATGCTCAACCGCATCTGCCTCAAGGACGGCATCGCGCTGGTCAACATCGTGCGTAGCGCCGAGCAGGAGAAGATCCTGCGCCAGATCGGCGCCGTGCACGTGGTCAATTCGACCGCGCCGGGCTTCATGAACGACCTGACCCAGGCGCTGGTCGACACCGGCGCCACCATCGCCTTCGATGCCATCGGCGGCGGCAGGCTGGCCGGCCAGATCCTCACCGCCATGGAGGCGGCGATCAACCGCAATGCCGCGACCTACAGCCGCTACGGCTCCAACGTCCACAAGCAGGTTTATGTCTACGGCAGCCTCGATCCGGCCCCGATCGAACTGGCCCGCGGCGTCGGCATGGCCTGGGGCGTCGGCGGCTGGCTGCTGTTTCCGTTCCTGCAGAAGATCGGCGCCGCTGACGCGGCGCGGCTGCGCCAGCGCGTGGTCGACGAACTGACCACCACCTTCGCGAGCCATTACACACGGACGGTGTCGCTGCGCGGCGCGCTGTCGCTCGACAACATCAAGGTCTACGGCCGGCGCGCGACCGGCGAGAAATTCCTGATTGATCCGAGCAGGGCGGATTGAGGGGGGCAAGACTTCGGTGGACGTCATTCCGGGGCGCGTCGCGATAGCGGCGCGAGCCCGGAAACCATAACCCCGGTGTTCGCGTTGGTCGGAGTCGAGGAAACACGCGGCTCGTGTTTCGACAGAAGTTGACTCTCGTGGTTATGGATTCCGGGTTGAGCGCCGGTCAAACCGGCAAGGAGTAGGAGGTGGAAGTCCTCTGCAGTGAAGGTGTAGCGAACCGCACTGGCCCCGAGCCGTGCGCCGTCGGCCGCGAGGGCGAGGGCGAAGCGTCGGCAGGAGAACGCACAGGCCAGC
>JARLJA010000118.1 GCA_031291445.1 Xanthobacteraceae bacterium
CCGGTCCGGCGGGCAGCGGGGCGACCCCGACCTTCTATCGCGAGCACGGCCACGACATGATCCCGCCGCGCGGGCCGCTGGCGGCGCTGACGGTGCCGGGCGCGATCGGCGCCTGGATGCTGGCGCTGGATGCCGCGAGGATGCAGGGCGGCCGGCTGCCGCTCGACGTGCTGCTCGGCCCGGCGATCGCCAGCGCCCGCGACGGCTACGGGGTGACGCGCAGCCAGGCCGAACTGACGAGGGTCAAGCTCGAGGAGTTGCGCGGCGTCCCCGGATTTGCCGAGACCTTCCTGGTTGACGGCAAGCCGCCCGAGCCGGACGCCATCTTGCGGCAGAGCGCGCTGGCGGCGACGCTGGAGCATCTGGTCCAGGCCGGGCTCGACGATTTCTATCGCGGCGATGTCGGGCGCGAGATCGCCGCCGACCTCGAACGGATCGGCAGCCCGGTGACCCGAGCGGATCTCGAATCCTATCGGGCCGTGGTGGCCGAACCGCTGTCGACGGCGATCGAGGCCGGCACGCTCTACAACGCGCCGCCGCCGACCCAGGGGCTGGCGTCGCTGATCATTCTCGGCCTGTTCGCGCGGCTCAACGTCGCCGAGGCCGAGGGCTTCGACTATGTTCACGGCCTGGTCGAGGCGACCAAGCGTGCGTTCCGGCTGCGTGACCGTTTCGTCACGGATCCGCGCCGGCTGACCACCGACCTCCAGAAGTTTCTCGCGCCGTCCTTCCTCGACGCCGAGGTACGCAAGATCGACCGGGCCAAGGCCGCTCCGTGGCCGTCGCCGTGGAGCGAGGGCGACACCATCTGGATGGGCGCGGCGGACGCCTCGGGTCTGGTGGTGTCCTACATCCAGTCGATCTTCTGGGAGTTCGGCTCGGGCTGCGTGCTGCCGAAGACCGGCGTGCTGATGCAGAACCGCGGCGCGAGCTTCTCGCTCGACGCCCGGGCCACCAACCCGCTGGCGCCGGGCCGGCTGCCGTTCCATACCCTCAATCCCGCGCTCGCCGTGCTGCGCGACGGCCGCGTGATGGCCTACGGCACCATGGGCGGTGACGGCCAGCCGCAGACCCAGGCCATGGTGTTCTCGCGCCATGTGCTCTACCGCCAGCCGCTGGAAGTGGCGCTGGACCAGCCGCGCTGGCTGCTCGGCCGCACCTGGGGATCGAGCCACACCAATCTGCGCCTCGAAGCCCGCTTCGACGGCAACCTGATCGACCGCCTGCTGTCGGCCAGGCACGATGTCGAGGTGCTCGACGAATCCTATTCCGATACCATGGGCCATGCCGGTGCCGTGATCCTTCATCCCGCGGGCGTCATGGAGGGCGGACATGATCCGCGCGCCGACGGCGGCGCGGCGGGACTGTGAGAATGTAGAGAGAGTGAGGTCGCGCGCCTGACCAAAAATGGGGCGTGGTCGCGACGGGATCGGTGTCCCCTGCAATTCGCGATGAGTGTCTCCATTCGGCCGTACTTCGGCATAACATGCGATCCACGGCACGCCGCCGGAGGGTCGGCAGCGGTACGCGAGGTCAGCCTGGTGCGACACGCCCGTCTTCGTTCCGTCGTTTCAGGCGCCGGCCCCGGCCATGGCGCAGCGATCGCCGGCCTGGCGCGGCGCGTCACCATCGTGCTCGCGATGCTGTGCGGGGGCGCCGGGATCGCTTCGGCCCATCCGCATGTCTGGATCACCGCGAGCTCCGAACTGATCTACGCGCCCGACGGCGCGCTGACGGCGGTACGGCACGCCTGGACCTTCGACGACATGTTCTCGTCGTTTGCCCTGCAGGGCATCGAAACCAGGACCAAGGGGGTCTACACCCGCGAAGACCTGGCGCCGCTGGCGCAGACCAACGTGGAGTCGCTGAAGGAGTTCGGCTTCTTTACCTTTGCGCGCGCCGGCGACGAGAACGGCCGAAAGAAGCAGAAGTTCCTGGAGCCGGTGGATTACTACCTCGAGCAGAAGAACGGCGCGCTGACCCTGCATTTCACGCTGCCGCTGAAGGCGCCGGTCAAGAGTCGGGAATTGGTGCTCGAGGTCTACGACCCGACCTACTTCATCGATTTTTCGCTCGTCGAAACCGATCCGGTCCGCCTGATCGGCGCACCGGCCGGATGCAACCTCACCGTGGTGCGTCCCTCCGACGGCACCGCCCAGGCGAAGATGCTCGGCGAACAGAATTTTCTGGACGGTGGCAACGCCAATTTCGGCGCCAACTTCGCCAACAGGATCACGGTGGACTGTCCATGACCCAGGATTTTCACGCCGCGCCGGGCGCGCCGCTTCCGACGCCGGTTTTCGGGAATGCTGCGGTCGCAGGCGGATCGGCGCGTCCCATGGGGCGAATGGCTGGCGCGTGCGGCGTCGTTCTCGCGGTTGCCGCCCTGGCGCTGCTGGCCGACGGGCTTGGCCATGCCGCAGCCGCGCAGCCGCCGTTCGGCGCGGCCGGCGCGGCGGCATCGGATGCGCCGGGCACGGGCGTGGTCGGCTGGATCATCGAGATGCAGTCGCGCTTCTATCGCCAGATCTCGGGGACCATTCGCGCGGCCAAGCAGGACGGCGACGCGGTGTGGACGCTGCTGGCGATCTCGTTCGCTTATGGCGTCTTCCATGCCGCCGGGCCCGGACACGGCAAGGCGGTGATCTCGTCCTATCTGATCGCCAACGAGGAGACCGCGCGCCGGGGCGTCGTGCTGGCGTTCGCCTCGGCGTTGCTGCAGGCACTGGTCGCGGTGGCGATCGTCGGGCTCGGCGCCGTCCTCCTCAACATCACGGCGAAGACCATGTGCGGCGCCCAGCGCGCGATCGAGATCGCAAGCTACGCGCTGATCGCCGGCTTCGGCGCGTGGCTGTGCTGGGGCAAGGGCCGCGGACTGCTGCGCTCGCTGCGGGCGGCGCGACGCGACGTGGCCTCGATTCCGTCGCCGTCGCTGGCACCGGCGCTGCTTTCCGTGATCGAGCCGATGCCGCAGACCGTGCCCGACCACCAGGCATCACACCACGGGGCGCACCACCACCACGGTCATGATCATCACGATCATGGTCCCGAGGCCTCGAAGCCTCGCGATCCGGACCACGTTCACGACGAGCATTGCGGCCACAGCCACGGCCCGACGCCCGATCAACTGGCTGGCCCCGGCGGCTGGCGGCGCGGCCTCGGCGCAATCGTCGCGGTCGGGCTGCGGCCGTGCTCCGGCGCCATCCTGGTGCTGGTGTTCGCGATGGCCCAGGGGCTGTTCGGCGTCGGCGTCGCCGCGGCGCTGCTGATGGGGCTGGGCACCGCGGTCACTGTCGCCACCATCGCCATCCTCGCGGTGTCGGCCAAGCGGCTGGCCCGCCGCTTCGCGGCACGCAGCGACGGGCCGGGCACGCTGCTGCTGCGCGGCATCGAATTCGGCGCCGCCGTCGTGGTGCTGCTGTTCGGCGCCGGCCTGCTCGCGGGCTACGTCGCCGCCGAACGCGCCGCCTGCCTGTAGCGGGCGCCCTCACCTTGATCGATCGTCGATCGTGAAGACCGCTTCGCATCGTGCGTCGGGCGTGTGACATCGCGTTGCAACAGCGTCCTCCGGAACGCCCCTTTTCACCCTCGACGGATCGCCTCGAACCGGCCATCCTGCGCCGGCGACCAACAACAATGGCGGCGCGACCGTCGAGAGTTTGCCGGGCACGGGATGCCGACGGCGTTGGTGGGGGATATCGATGAGCGGCTTTGATATTTTTGCGATCGCGGTGGTGCTGATCGTGGTGGTGACGCTGTTTGCCGGCGTCAAGACCGTGTCGCAGGGCTACAACTGGACCATCGAGCGTTTCGGCAAATATACCCGGACGCTGCGGCCGGGGCTCAACCTGATCATGCCCTATTTCGACCGGGTCGGCCGCAAGATCAACATGATGGAGCAGGTGATCGACATTCCCGAACAGGAGGTCATCACCAAGGACAACGCCACCGTGACGGTCGACGGCGTGGCCTTCTTCCAGGTGTTCGACGCCGCCAAGGCGAGCTACGAGGTCTCCAATCTCAACCAGGCGATCGTCACCCTCACCATGACCAACATCCGCTCGGTGATGGGCTCGATGGACCTCGATCAGGTGCTGTCGCACCGCGACGAGATCAACGAGCGGCTGCTGCGGGTGGTGGACGCCGCGGTGTCGCCATGGGGACTGAAGGTCAACCGTATCGAGATCAAGGATATCGTGCCGCCCGCCGATCTGGTCGAGG
The DNA here is from genome assembly GCA_031291445.1 of Xanthobacteraceae bacterium. GTDB lineage: Bacteria > Pseudomonadota > Alphaproteobacteria > Rhizobiales > Xanthobacteraceae > Bradyrhizobium_A. The sequence continues at coordinate 4,222 of JARLJA010000118.1, forward strand.
CCATGGGGCGGCAGATGAAGGCCGAACGGGTCAAGCGCGCCGACATCCTGCAGGCCGAGGGCCAGCGGCAGTCCGACATCCTGCGCGCCGAGGGCGCCAAGCAGGCGCAGATCCTTCAGGCCGAAGGCCGCAAGGAGGCTGCCTTCCGCGACGCCGAGGCGCGCGAGCGCGCCGCGGAAGCGGAGGCCAAGGCGACCCAGATGGTGTCGAGCGCGATCGCCGCCGGCGACGTCGCGGCGCTGAACTACTTCATCGCCGACAAGTACATCAAGGCGTTCGGCGAGATCGCGCAGTCGCCGAACCAGAAGCTGGTGATGCTGCCGATCGAGGCGACCGGCATCCTGTCCTCGCTCGCCGGCATCGGCGAGATCGCGAAGGCGACCTTCGGCGAAAGCGCGGCGTCCGCGGCTGCGGCGGCGCGCCGGACGACCACCGTTCCCAATACCGGCGTCGGCGCCGGTCCGGCGGCTGATCGGCCATGATCGATTTGCTGGCCACACTCGGCAACTGGAACTGGCTGATCGCGGGCTTGATCCTGGTCGGCGTCGAGATGCTGGCGCCGGGCGTCTTCATGCTGTGGCTCGGGCTCGCAGCCCTGCTGGTCGGCCTGCTGTCGTTCGTCGTGGACTGGTCGTGGCAGCTGCAGCTTCTGGCGTTCGCGGCCTTCGCGCTCGCCGCGGTGCCGCTCTATCGCCGGCTCGGCCGCCGCCAGCTCGAGGACACCGACCAGCCGTTTCTCAACCGCCGCGCCGACGCGCTGGTCGGCCAGGTGTTCACGCTCGAGCAACCGATCGTTGACGGCGCCGGCACGGTACGGGTCGGCGACACGGTGTGGCGGGTGGCGGGGCCCGATACCCCCGCGGGAAACCGCGTCAGGATCGTCACCGCCGATGGCGCCGCGCTGCGGGTCGAGCCGGCCTAGCTGGCGTACCTGCCTCATCACCGCCAGATGGCGGTCTTCCGGGGGAAGGCGGAGATGCGCCTGGCCCAGCACGTCACGACGGGCTGGATCCGCCGACCACGATCCGTTCATTCAGTTTCTGGTCCACGGTCTCGACCGTGCGGTCGATCTCGGCATTGGGCATGCCGAGCTGATGCGAAATCAGCTTCACCAGCAGGTCGACCCGCTCGATGAAGGGCGCGCCGTTGGCCACCGCGCGCGCCGCCGACGAGGGCTTCAGAAGGCTTTCCGCGGCCTTGGCGTATTTCTCGAACGGAACCTGGTCCTTCGGGTCGGCGCCCAGGCGCCGGGCGATCGCGTCGACATGGTCGTAGATTGATTGGGACAGCTTCAGGTCACCGTGCACGGCGTCGCGGATCGACTGCGGCTCGTGGCGGGTGATGCAGCGGTAATTCCCGGTCAGCAGCATCGACCATTTCGCCAGCGGGACGAACAGCGAGTCGAACACCTTGAGCTTCACCGGCACGTCATGGCCGTCCAGCGTCACGGCGTCGATGTCCGCCTCCAGTTCCCGGAGCACCTTGTTGTGCTGCTCGTCCGCGAATATCGACGCCTTGAAATTGGTCGGCAGGCCGACATGCAGGACGTTCGCCGCCTCTTCCGGCGGGCGGAACGCCTGCGGGTCAGGCGAGCAGAGCGTCACCAGCCCCGGCTCGAACCGTTCCCAGACCTGGGCATTGGTATAGGCCTCCTCGAGATCCATGTCCGCCAGCGCCGGTATCCGCTTGAGATAGGGCAGGGGCGGCATGTTCATGATCGAAAGACAGGGCAGCCGCGCCTCGGCGATCTTGATCATGAGAACCCGGACGGTGTGGTTGGCGTATTGCGGCTCCTGCATCGCCAGACCAACCATGTCGTAACGGGACACGTCGACGTTCTGGGGCGTCACCGCGTCCAGGGTGCCGGGCAGGTCGTGCGAGAAGATCGCCCGATGCACGGCCTCGTCACGCAGCTTGATGCGAACTTCGGTCCCGTCGCGATTGATGAGCTTCGCGGTGTTCTCCCGGCACACCAGGGTCACGTTGTGACCCGCCATCAGGAGCTTGGTCCCCAGCAGGGACCCGTACGAGGCTCCGAGGATCAGAATGTTGCGCGCCATGTTCTTTCTTTCACAGACCATGCCAGATTGTCTTCAACGCCCCGACCCGAGCCGGGTTGAAAGTAGTGTCCGTCGGGATTCCGTCTCGGCGGAGGACCGAGCGTCATGTGGGAATGATGAGCGTCTATCGCAGATTGGTCGACATTATACAATATACAATCACGCAAGCGTTTTGCGCCGGTCCGGCGCGCCCGCATCCCGCCTCGCGCGATCCCAGCGCTCGGCGAAGTGGTGCAGCGGCATGAACAGCTGCATCAGGTCGCGGCCTTGCGGCGTGAGGCCATAGCCGGCCTCGGTCAACTCCACGAAGCCGGCGTCGCGCAACTCGGTCAGGCGCGTTTGCATGATGGTCGGCGAGGCCTCGTTGCAGGCGGCGCGCAGCGCCCGCGAGGTCAGCGCGGCGTCGCGCAGCTCCCAGACGATCCGCAGCGTCCAGCGCCGGCCCAGGAGGTCGAGCAGCACCATGATCGGGCGCCCGGTCCGCGACCCGCGCACCGCTGTCGTTCTGCCACCACGGCCCGGGTGGTTCGGCTGTCGCGCCATCGACGATTCCTCCTTGTCATTCGCTACACTTTATGTAGCATACGTCGCTACACAAAGTGTAGCGAAGGGACGCAGGCATGTCACGCATCGCGCCGCTCGATCCGCCTTACCCCGAGGACATCCGCGAGCATTTCGCCAGGATTATGCCCGACGGCGTGCCGCCGCTGCTGCTGTTTCGCACCATCGCCACCAGCCCGCGGGCCTGGCGCAAGTTCACCGCAGGGAGCCTGCTGGACCGCGGCCCGTTGCCGCTGCGCGAGCGGGAAATCGTGATCGACCGCACCTGCGCGCTTGCCGGCTGCGAATACGAGTGGGGCGTTCACGTGGCGATCTTCGCCGCCCCGGCGCGGCTGACGGAAACGGAGATCGGTGCGCTGGTCAACGCGGCGGCCGATGCCGCGTGCTGGTCGGAGCGCGAGCGCGCCCTGATCGCGGCGGTCGACGCGTTGCACCATCGCGCATGCTGGAGCGGCGAGGAGTTCGACGCGCTCAGGCCCCACTTCGATGACGGCCAGATCCTGGAAGTGATCCAGCTGTGCGGCTTCTACCGCATGGTGTCGTATGTCGCCAACGCTCTCGACCTGCCGCTCGAGCCTGCGGCGGCGCGTTTTGCCGCGTTTGCCGGGACCTCGACCTGAGGCGTGATCAGCCGATGTGGCACCACTCGGCGAAAGTCGCCGGAGGAATTGCGACGCTGGCCAGGCTGAGCGCCAGCAGCGCGATCCCGACCGCCGGCTGCCAGCGGTCCGAGGCGGCGCGGCGGCGGAGCGTCGCGAGACCGAGGCCCGAGGCCAGCAGGGCCGGCAGGGTGCCGAGGCCGAACGCCAGCATCACCAGCGCGCCGCCGAGCCAGGAGCCGGCGAGCATGGCGTAGGCCAGCGTGCCGTAGACCATGGCGCAGGGACAGAACCCCCACACGGTGCCGGACAGGAACAGTCCCGCCATCGACGGCAGGCGCACGGCGCCGCCGATCGTGGCGATCCGGCTGCCGATCGTCGCGCCGACGCGCGACAGCGCCGGCGGCAGCGGCAAGACGCCGATCATCGACAGGCCGATCACGCCCAGCGCGAAGGCGCTCGCCCAGCGCAACACAGCGTTCATCACCGAACGATCGAGCAGCCCGAGCACGCCGGATCCGGCTGCGCCGACCAGCGCGCCGGCGACCATGTAGCCGGTGATCCGTCCCGAATTGATCACGAGCGCGGTCCGTACTGCGTGTCCGCCGCCCGGCCGCGAACCCGCCGCCATGTGCAGGCTCGCGGCGATCCCCGAGCACATGGCAAAGCAATGCAGGCTCGAGGAGAAACCGAGCAGCAAGCCGGCCAGCATCAGGGAGGGATTGAGATCATACATCGCGCGCAACCGCTGGAATGGTGGAGACTTATTCTCCTGGAGGCGACCGGTGCTTGCGCTGAATCAAACAGATCCGGGCGATCCGTGGAGGATATTACCAGTTGCTATTTCGCAGGTGGCGGCTAATTTGCCGGCGAACCAGGGTCCGGCGGGACCCGGGCGCAGTGGGTGACGATGACCTCCATTCTGGCACGGCTGAGAGACACCACGCTCCGCGCCCTGGTGGCGTGGACGGTGGCGTTCGGGCTTGTGTTCCAGATGCTGGTGCCCGTGGTCGCGGCGCAGGCCAAGGCGCAGGATCCGCTGGCGGTCGCCGGAGTGATCTGTGCCGCTCACGCCGAGGCGCAGTCAGGCGATCCGTCGCAGCCGCCCGCCGATAAGGACCTCAACGACTGCTGCAGCATCTGCGCGCTGCTCCACGCGGCGAAGCTCGCCGTTCCCCCCGTCGCGGCGCCCGCCATCGTGCTGAAACCGACGACGTCGTCGCGGCTCGAAGGCACCGCCGATCAGGCGCCGCACGCCGCCGCCGCGCCCGTCCCCTATAGTTCCCGCGCTCCGCCGCTGGCGGCCTGAGACCACTCTCGTTCTCAGCCCGGCCGTTCAGGCCGCCATCTTCCTTCGAACTCCGCCCTCGGTGGCGCGATTCGATTATGCGGACCCAATCCCATGCGCGAGATTTCACGGACCACCCCTGCGGTGCAGGATGAATCGACTTACAAGCTTACCTGCCTGCGCCATGCCGGCCTTGCAGCCGTCGTCGCCGCCGCGGCCGTTTTCTCCGGCCAGGCCGAGGCTGCGGACCTGGCACTCAAGGCGCCCGCCGCCGTCGCCTACAGCTGGAGCGGCTGCTATCTCGGCGCCAATGCTGGCCTCGGCTGGGCGTCCTCGGATTTCGGCTCCTCGGTCGGTGCCGGCACCCATCTGCTGGCGGCGACTGGGGACGCAGCCGCGGCCGGACTTGCCGGTACCGGCTCGGCCAATTCGACCGGTTTCGCCGGCGGCGGCCAGGTCGGCTGCAACCTGCAGTCCGGTGCTTTCGTCTACGGCCTCGAGGGCGACGTCGACTATTTCCATGGCGCGTCCCGGTTCAGCAACGGCACCAATACGCTGAGCGACGGGACTCCGTTTACGATCAACCAGTCGGCAACCACCAACTACATCGCCACCATTCGGCCCCGGATCGGCATCGCAGCCGACCGCAACCTCGCCTATCTCACCGGCGGTGTCGCCTTCACCAGCGTGAACTATGCTCAGACCTATGCCGATGGGCCATCCGGCGGCACGATCGTCACCCCCGGCACGGGCGGCGCCAGCGCGTCGAAGGCGCTGGTGGGGTGGGCTGCGGGCGCCGGCTGGGAGCACGCCTTCACCGATCACGCGACGTTCCGGCTCGAATACATCTACGCCAGCTTCCCCTCGACCTCGGCACTCGGCGCCATCGCCGATCCGGCGGGCGGCGCCAACGCGCTGCGCGGTTCGGCAAACCTCGCGATCCAGACCGCCCGTCTCGGCCTGAATTACAAGTTCTGAGCGGGGGCATCCCATGACGATCACGTTCAATACCTTCGCCCCTCGGGCGCGCGCCGGCGCTGCGCGACGGCGTTCAGCCTCCCTGCGGCATGTCGCGGCCGCGCTGCTGCTGGCCTTCGCGCCGCTGCTCGGCTTCACCACCACCGCGGCGCGGGCCTGCGCCTGCGGCTGCAGCGTGTTCGACGTCGGCGGCGGACTGTTGCCGCAGGAGGACGATCACGGCGGCCGGGTCTTCTTCCAGTACTGGTCGCAGGATCAGACCAGGAACTACATCGGCAGCTCGCGGGCGCCGTCGAATCTGCTTTCCGACAAGGAGATCAAGACGACGTGGTACTCGGCGGGATTCAGCTACAACTTCAACCGCGACTGGGGCGTGATGGCTCTCGTGCCCTACAGCAACCGGAGTCTGACCACCGATACCGGCGGCCCGCTCGGCGTCGCCACCTTCGACTCGCGCAGTTTCGGCGACCTCGAGATCATGGCCATGTACACCGGCTTCTTCAACGACATGTCGACCGGCGTCATTTTCGGCCTCAAGCTGCCGACCGGCGCCTATAACTCTCCGGGGTTGGACCGCGACAATCAGATCGGAACGGGCAGCACGGATCTGATCGTCGGCGGATTCCATCGCGGGCTGCTCAGCGGCGACAACGCCTGGCAGTACTACTCGAACGTGACGGCGCGAATCCCGTTCCTGTACAAGTCCGCGGTGGATCCTCAGGGATTCTTCGACGGTAACGCCGGGGTCGTGCAATCCTATCGTCCGGGTTATCAGGTCGATGGTGCGGTTGGGATCATCTACAACAACTGGTATCACGTGCTCGGCTTCGACAAGATCACACCGCTGGCCCAGATCATCGTGTCGCACCGCGATCACGATACCGGAACTGGATCCGACCCGCTCAACTCCGGTTTCGACCGCGTGATGGTCTCACCCGGCATCGAGTTCACCAAGGTCCTCGACGAGGCCAACCACCGGGTCTTCAAGTTCTACGTCGACGTCGAGGTGCCGATCTACTACCGCGCCAACGCCGCAAACAATCAGGGTAACGACGGCCAGCTGGTGGCGCCCTATCTGTTGAAGATGGTGTCGAGCTATAATTTCTGAGAACGGCCTCCGGCGCGCCGTTCGACGACGCGCCGGGCCAACCAGATCGCAAATCAGGGCTTCATGAACGGATCGACCATGCGGATCTCGACAGTCACTGCCATCGCACTCACCGTCATGTTGACGGCGACGCTGCCCTGCGTCGACGCGCACGCCGCGCCATCGATCGATGCCGCTGCGCCCCCGTTGGTTCTGACCGAGCTGAGCGGCGCCACGTTCGATCTGCACGGGCTGCAGGGCAAGGTGGTTCTGGTGCATTACTGGGCGACCTGGTGCGCGCCGTGCCGCAAGGAGCTGCCGCTGCTCAATTCGTTCTACAAGCGTCATCACGACGATGGCCTGGAGGTGGTCGGAATCAGCGCCGATCATCCGCGGGATTTCGCCAGGATGCGCAAGGTCAGCGCCACGCTGGCCTATCCGACCGCGACCCTCGATCACATATCCGACGATGGCTTTGGTCCGCCGCAAGGATTTCCGCTGACCTTCGTCATCGATCGTCAGGGCGTGGTGCGGGCGCAGTTCGTCGACGTTGACGAGCAGCTGCTCCGCGACGTCGTGGTTCCGCTGCTCGCCAAGTGAGGTGCCCGTGCCCGCCGCGGTCGCAGACATGAACCTGGTGCGTACGATTGCCGCGGCGGCGTTGGTGGCGGCCTGGGGATCCCTGCCTCTCCATGCGCAGTCCTCGCCGGCCGGTCAGTTCGTGGCGGACGCCCAAAGCGGCTGCAAGGTGTGGAATCCGCATCCGCAGCCGGGCGAATCGGCGGCGTGGTCGGGGGCCTGCCGCGACGGCTTGGCGGACGGCGCCGGACGGCTGCAATGGTCGAGGGACGGCAAGCCGACCGAGCGCGACGACGGCAACTGGCGGCAGGGCCGCCAGGAGGGGCGCGGCAGCCAGGACTGGGGCTCGGGACGCTACGACGGCGACCTGGTCGCGGGCGAACCCCAGGGCCAGGGCGTGCTGATGCTGCAGAGCGGGCGCTACGAGGGCGCATTCGCCGCAGGCAAGCCGAATGGCGCCGGCGCCCTGACCAGCCTCGAGGGCAGCTTTCGAGGACTCTGGAAGGACGGCTGCCTGGTCGGCGATACGCGCCGTATCGCAATCGGCGTATCGTCGGCGCAGTGCCGGTGAGCGTTGACCACGAAATCAAATCGACATCGAGTTCGAGCAGGAGGTTGCAATGAAGACGATGGTTCTGACAGTGCTGATCGCGATCGCCGCACTCGGCGCCAGCGGCGCGGTTGGGCCGGCCATGGCGCAGGAGGCCAAGGACAAGGCCTGCCGGATGGAGAAGCAGTGCCGATGGGAAAATTTCAAGAAGATCTGCGTCTACGTCAAGGTCTGCCGCTAGCTCGCGGCGGTATCTCGCATCGAACAGGTTTCAGCAAAGGATAGCGTTCATGATTCCCCTCATTCGTGTCGCCGCGCTTGCGGCTGTCGTCCTTTCCGCGGTCTCGCCGCTGCGTGCCGACGAGATCAAGGCTGGTGACCTCGTGATCACCCAGGCGTGGAGCCGCGCGACTCCCGGCGGCGCCAAGGTCGGCGGCGGCTTTCTCACCATCGAGAACAAGGGAGCCGCGCCGGACCGTCTCGTCGGCGTGACGTCGGACGCCGCCGGCAAGGTCGAGGTGCACGAGATGAGCATGGCGAACGGCGTCATGACCATGCGCCCCGTCGAAGGCGGGCTGACCATTGCGCCCGGCAAGACCGTGACGCTCGCGCCGGGCGGCTTGCACCTGATGTTGCTCGATCTCAAGGCGCCGCTGGTCCAGGGCCAGTCTGTTGCCGCCACGCTGACCTTCGAGAAGGCCGGCGCGGTGAAGGTATCGCTCGACGTCCTCGGCGTCGGCGCCAAGGGCCCCGGCGCGGCAAAGTCCGATAGCATGATGAAGGGTCCGGATCACTCCGGCCATGCGGGCATGAAGATGTAGGCGCGGTCGGCGTCAGGTCCGCGCGATGATCTCGCGCTCGCCGTGGTGCACCGGCATGGTGGCGATGGCGGCCCCGTTGCGGCGCCGCATCAGGATCTTCGGCCGGCGCGACCTGATGACGTGATGACGCCTCCGCCGTGGCGCAGGGCTGCCGCCTCCGGCGATGTCCTCGTCGATCAGGGACAACGCCAGCGTCGCGCCCCAATGCTGCGCGGCGTCTTCGATTTCGCCGCGATCGGCGGAGACCTGGAGCGGAATCGACAGTGACGGGTCGCGGTGAACGAGGACGAGCAGATGTCCGTCATCGCCGGCCCGCACCGCGATGCCGAGGAAGTCGTGGACCCGGACGTTGATGGCCATGCGCATGCCGCGCACGGCGCGCCGCAGCACCACTCTGTCGCGGTTGATCTCGACGTGACGCAGACCGCCATCGGCCCGTGCATCACGGGTGTCGAACCGCACGGGCAGGGCAAGAGGGTCGAGCCGCATCATGCGGCTCGACCCGGCGGGTGGACCGCCAGCTCCGAATTGACGCCTCACGATTTTGTTCTCCCCGCCGGGATTATATTCCCGGTCGATGGGAGGACCTTGCCACGGCCCGATCGGAATCGGCTTAACAAGGCTGGTTAACCGTCCCTGACCCGGCGACATGCTTGACGAGACCTTGAGAATACCCGGAATTATGTTTCCTTCGCCGGCCCGGTATGCTTGAAACAGCGTGGAATCAGGCACATCTCAGGTTCCGATACGGCGGTGACATCGCCGGTTCCCGCCGCCATTGCAGGATCTCCCGTGACCACCACCCTCAACGCATCGCAGCCCCTCTCGTCCACCCGCGCGACCGACCTGCTGGACCAGTCGGCGCTGCGCGACCTGGCGCAGCGGCTCGTCGACGCTGCGCGCAAGGCCGGCGCCGACGCCGCCGACGCGGTCGCGGTGCGCGGCATGTCCCAGGGCGTCGAGGTGCGCGACGGCCGGGTCGAGGAAGCGGAGCGCTCCGAGGGCGACGACGTCGGGCTGCGCGTCATCGTCGGCCGGCGCCAGGCGGTGGTCTCGACCAATGACATCACCGGCGAAGGCGCGGCGAAGCTCGCGGAGCGCGCCGTCGCCATGGCGCGGGTCGCGCCGGACGACGCCTATGTCGGCCTTGCCGATCCGGCATTGCACGCCCACGACTGGCCCGATCTCGACATGCTCGATCCGGCGATGCCCTCGACCGCGGACCTGGAACGCCGCGCGCTCGAGGCCGAAGCGGCCGGGCTTGCGGTCGCCGGCGTCGCCAAGTCGGGCGGCGCTTCGGCCTCGTGCGGGATCGGCGGCATGGTTCTCGTCACCAGCACCGGCTTCCACGGCGCCTATCTGCGCTCGAGCCAGGGGATGTCGATGACGGCCATCGCGGGGCAGGGCACCGCGATGGAGCGTGACTACGACTTTACCTCGGCGATCCACGCTTCCGACCTCGCCGCGCCGCAGGCGATCGGTCGCCGCGCCGGCGAGCGCGCGGTGGCCCGGCTCAATCCCCGCAAGGTCGCGACCTGCAAGGTGCCGGTGGTGTTCGACCCGCGGGTGTCCAATTCGCTGGTCGGCCATCTCGTCGGCGCCGTCAATGGCGCGTCGATCGCGCGCAAGAGCAGCTTTCTCAAGGACCGCATGGGCGAGCAGCTGTTCGACAGCGCGATCCGCATCATCGACGATCCGCTGCGGGTTCGCGGCCTGCGCTCGCAGCCGTTCGACGCCGAGGGCGTCGCCGTCAGGAAGCTGGCCATCATCGATGGCGGCGTGCTGACCACGTGGTTGCTGGACTGCGCCACCGCGCGCGAGCTCGGCCTCGCCACCACCGGTCACGCTCACCGCGGAGTATCGTCGCCGCCGTCGCCCGGGGCCTACAATCTCCACATGGAGCCCGGTACGCTGACCCCGGCGGAGCTGATGGCGGACATCAAGGAAGGATTCTACATCACCGACCTGATCGGATCGGGTGTCAACGGCGTGACCGGCGATTACAGCCGCGGCGCGGCGGGATTCTGGATCGAGAACGGCGAACCGACCTACGCCGTGAGCGAGGTCACCATCGCCGGCCATCTGCTGCCGATGTTCAAGTCGCTGACGCCAGCCAACGACCTGGAATTCCGCTACGGCGTCAACGCGCCGACGCTGCGCATCGAGGGGCTGACGATTGCCGGTCGGTGATGGCGGGCGGCACGCGGGCGCCGACGCGGCGCTTCTGACCGAGACCGTGCGCGCCGCCGGCGCGCTTGCGCTCAGCATGTTCCGCACCGAGCTGCGCAACTGGACCAAGGGCAAGTCCTCGCCGGTGTCGGAGGCCGACATCGCGGTCAACGACCTGCTGCGAAGCCGGCTCGAGGCGGCGACCCCGGACTACGGCTGGCTCTCGGAGGAGAGCGCCGACGACGCGGCACGGCTGAGCCGGGAGCGGGTCTGGGTGGTCGATCCGATCGACGGCACGCGCTCGTACCTCGCCGGCCAGGAGGACTGGTGCGTCAGCCTCGCCCTGGTGGAGGGTCCGACGCCACTGCTCGGCGCGGTGTTCGTGCCGGTCAGCGGCGAGATGTTCTTCGCCGCGCGCGGGGTGGGCGCCACCCTGAACGGCCAGCCGATCCGGGTCAGCCCCGGCACCCGGCTCGACCCAGCCCGGATCGTCGGACCCAAGCCCCTGATCCAGCGCCTCGGGGACGCCCTCGAGCCGGGCACGGTTCATCCGCGAATTGGCTCGCTGGCCCTGAAAATCTGCCGGGCCGCCGAAGGTAGGCTTGACGCGGCGTTCGCCGGCGGTCAAAGCCACGACTGGGATCTTGCGGCGGCCGATTTAATCGTGCACGAAGCGGGTGGGACCATGACCACGCTTACGGGCGATGCGATCGTCTACAACCGCCCGGAAGTCAAGCATGAGACCCTGGTGGCGGCGGGGCGCGAGCGTCACGGCCGAATCATCGAGCACTTCAGGCGCAATTCGCCGCTCTGAGAACTTTGAGAACTTTAAAGTCAGGGTGCTGTTGCCGGGCTGTTTTTGACGCGGGCGGCGGCTTCCCTTTGATGCAGGAAGATCGACCAATGCCCGACACGCAGCAGCAACTGCTTCATCTCGTCATCGGAGGCGAACTGACGGATCTCGAACACGTCACATTCAAGGACCTCGACCAGGTCGAGGTCGTGGGGCTGTTTCCCAACTACGCCTCGGCCTATGCGGCCTGGAAGGCGAAGGCGCAGATGACGGTCGACAATGCCCAGATGCGCTACTTCATCGTGCACCTGCACCGGCTGCTCGATCCAACCTCCGACGACAAGCACTGAGCCGAAGATTCGCCGGCCCTGATGTCGTTTCGCAAGATTTCCCGTTCGCCCTGGTTTCAGCGCGCCGCAGGTTTCCTCGCGGCCGAGTTTCTGCGCCTGGTCTGGCTGACCAACCGCTTCAGCCTCGACCCGCAGGACATCTATGAGAAGGCAGAACCGGACTTCCCGCTGATCATCGCGTTCTGGCACGGCCAGCATTTCATGATGCCGTTCCTGCGGCGCAACTACCGGGCCAAGGTCCTGATCTCGCGCCATGGCGACGGCGAGATCAATGCCATCGCCGCGGAGCGGCTGGGGGTCGGCACCGTGCGCGGGTCAGGTGACCATGGCGGCGCCTTCCACCGCAAAGGGGGCGTTGCAGCATTCAAGGCCATGCTCGGGGTGCTGGACGAGGGCTGCAACATGGCGCTGACGGCGGACGTGCCGAAAGTGTCGCGCGTTGCCGGTCTCGGGATTATCATGCTGGCTCGGGAATCCGGGCGTCCCATCCTCCCGGTGGCCATCGCCACCAGCCGGTTCGTGCGGCTCAAGAACTGGGATCGTTCGGTGATCCACCTGCCGTTCGGCCGGGGCGTGATCGCGGGGACATCGCTGGTGAAGGTCCCGCCCGACGCCGATGCGGCGACGATGGAGACGCTTCGCTTGCAGCTTGAAGGCAACCTCAACGAGGTGACCCGCCGGGCCTATGCCATCGTCGGCAGGCCGGACGAGGGCAATCATGGTGCATGACCTGCCGCTGACGCTGCGGGCCTATCGCCGGTTGTCGGCGGCGGCGGCGCCGCTGACCGGCCTCCTGGTCGGGCGTCGCCTGCGCCAGGGCAAGGAGGATGCCGCGCGGGTCGGCGAGCGCCGCGGCTTCGCCACCGTCGATCGCCCGCACGGCCCGCTGATCTGGATTCACGGCGCCAGCGTCGGCGAGGTGCTGGCGGTCGCCGAACTGATCGAGCGGCTGCGCACGCTCCATGTCCGGATCCTCCTGACCTCCGGCACGGTGACGTCGGCGGCGATCGTCGCCAAGCGTTTCCCGCCCGACGTCGTCCACCAATACGTGCCGTTCGATTCCCCGCGCTTCGTGGCCCGGTTCCTCGACTTCTGGCAGCCGAGTCTCGCGCTGTTCATCGAGTCCGACCTGTGGCCCAACCTGATCCTGGCGAGTGCCGCGCGCCGGGTACCGATGGTGCTGGTCAATGGCCGGATGTCGCCGCGTTCGTTCCCGCGCTGGCGGCGCGCCTCGGCGACGATCTCGGCACTGCTCGGCCGCTTCGACCTCTGCCTGGCGCAATCGGAGGTCGACGCGGCGCGGTTTTCCGCGCTCGGGGCGCGGGACGTCATCACCACCGGCAATCTCAAGCTCGACGTCGAGGCCCCGCCGGCGGATGAGGCCAGGCTCGAACGTCTCCTGGCGGTCACGCGCGGCCGGCCGGTGGTCGTCGCGGCCTCCACCCATGCGGGGGAGGAGGAACTGGTGGCCGGCGTCCACGCCCGCCTAGCGGCGAAATTCCCGGCGCTGCTGACGGTGATCGTGCCGCGCCACCCCAAGCGCGGCGAGGCCATCGCGCGCACGCTTCAGGCCGAAGGCCTGGAGGTGGCGCTGCGGTCCCAGGACCAGCTGCCGACGTCGCAGACCGCGATCTACGTCGCCGACACCATGGGCGAGCTTGGCCTGTTCTATCGCCTGGCGCCGATCGTGTTCATGGGCGGCTCGCTGGTCGAGCACGGCGGGCAGAACCCGATCGAGGCGATCAAGCTCGGCGCCGCGGTGGTCCACGGTCCGCATGTGTTCAATTTCGCCGACGTCTACGCGGCGCTGAACGAAGCCGGCGGCGCCGTCCGGGTCGAGACCGCCGACCAGCTGGCGGCGCAGATCAGCCGCTGGCTCGCGGACCAGCCGGCGCGCCAGCGCGTCGCCACCGCCGGCGCCGGCGTGGTCGAGCGGCTCGGCGGTGCGCTGGAGCGCTCGCTCTCCGCACTCGAGCCCTATCTGCTGCAGTTGCGCATCGAGCGCGGTGCGAACGATGCGTGAGCCGGCCTTCTGGCACCGGCGCTCCTCCTGGCAATCCTGGCTGCTGGCGCCGTTTGGCTCAGTCTATGGTGCGATCGCCGCGCGCCGCCTGGCCCAACCGGGCGAACGGGCCGCGGTGCCGGTGATCTGCGTCGGCAACTATCACCTCGGTGGCGCAGGCAAGACCCCGACCGTGCTGGCGCTCGCGGCGCTGCTGCAGGCCGGCGGCGAACGGCCGGTGGTCGTGAGCCGCGGCTATGGCGGTCGGCTGCGGGGCCCCGTCGCGGTCGACGTGGGTGAGCACGGCGCCGCCGACGTCGGTGACGAGCCGCTGATGATGGCGCGGCGGGTGCCGGTCGTCGTCGCGCGGGACCGCGCCGCCGGCGCGCGTCTCGCTTGCGCACGTGGCGCCAGCATCATCCTGCTCGACGACGGCTTTCAGAACCCCGCGCTCGTCAAGGATCTCGCGCTGATCGTCATCGACGGCGCGCGCGGCATCGGCAACGGCTGCGTCTTTCCGGCGGGTCCGCTGCGGGCGCCGCTGGCGCCGCAGCTCGCGCGCACCGGCGCGCTGGTCGTGGTCGGCGAAGGCGTCGGCGCCGAGCCGATCGTCGCCGCGGTGGCCGAACGCGGCAGGCCGGTGCTCCGGGCGCGGCTGGCTCCCGATCCGCAGTCGCTCGACGTCGTGAGCGGCCGCCGCTGTCTCGCCTTCGCGGGCATCGGCGACCCCGGCCGCTTCTTCGCGACCCTGCGTCGTCATGGCGTCGAGGTCGCGGGCGAAGCCGTGTTCGCCGATCACCACGTCTTCACGCGGTCCGAGATCGACGCGCTGGTGTCGCGGGCGGCGCGCGAGGGACTGACGCTGGTGACCACGGAGAAGGACTTCGTGCGGCTGACCAGCAATGCCGCGCTCGCTCCGGCCGCCGAAGCGGTGGTGCCGTTCAGGGTGACGCTGGCGATCGGGGACGACGACTTGCGGGCGGTGGTGGCGCCAGTGCTGCGCGGCCTCGCGGCGCGGCCGTCAGCAGCGCCCGCGGCTCAGGCCTGATCCTTGTCGCCGCCGGCCTCGCCTCTGGGCTGTCCGGGGAAATGCCGTTCCAGCACCGCCTGCGGCGTGGCATAGGCCTCCTGACGGTCGACGCTCCAGTACTTGAGTTCATCCAGCGGAATCCGCACGCCGGTCACCGCGCAGACGACGTAGCTGCCCGGTGTGATCAGGCGGTAGTCGCCGTCGAGATATTGCAGTTTCGCCTCACCCTGGCCGGATGGGTTCGATTTGTTGAGCACGCCTTCAGTTCCTTCGCTGCCGCCGCGTCGCGTAATCTAGCACATGGACACCGCCGCGCGGCAGGTCAAGCCTCGCGGTCAGAACAGATCGCCCTGCTCGTGGGGTTTGGCCGGCCGCCGCGCCGGCGGCGTCGCCCTTGCCGACGGTGTACCCGAGGCTCCATCCACGGTCGCGGCCACGCGGCCATCGGCGAATTCGATGCCGAGCGGCGTCCCGGGTCCGAGGCCGGCCGCGGCGTGGACCGGCGCGCCACTGGCGTCGCGGACCAGCGCGAAGCCTCGCGCCAGCACGCTGCGATAGGACAGGGCGGCGAGCAACTGGGCGGCATGCCCGACCCGGGCGCGCTCGCGCCCGACCAGCGTCGTCAGCGCCCGCCGGGCGCGCTCGGCAAGACGGTGGGCGCGCTCGCGATCGCGCACCAGCACGGCGCGCTGCGCTTCGGCATTGGCCAGCCGCGACGCCTTGAGCCGGACCGCCAGGCCGTCGAAGCGTTCCCGGCGCCGGT
Organism: Xanthobacteraceae bacterium; assembly: GCA_031291445.1. Taxonomy (GTDB): domain Bacteria; phylum Pseudomonadota; class Alphaproteobacteria; order Rhizobiales; family Xanthobacteraceae; genus Bradyrhizobium_A. The sequence goes on from JARLJA010000118.1 coordinate 19,852, forward strand.
TCAGCAGGCTCCGTTCGGCGAGGCCCAGCCGGTCGCCGGTCATGACCAGGCGCTGCGCCGCGTGCGCCACCTGCGCGCGCAGGACGCGCAGGGTCAGCCGCGCGTCGGCCTGGGCGAAGCGGCGGAAATGGAAGTGGGTGTTGCCCTTGAGCGCGCGCGGCAGCGCCGTGGCGGCGCCGTCGAGGCGCTGGCGCGGGATCGCCAGCAGGTCGGCGAGGGTGGGCAGCGCGCGCGCGGCGCTGCGCAGCTCGCTGCGGCGGGTCTCCTGGCCGCGCTGCCAGCAGGCGAAACTGCGCCGCGCCAGGCTCGCGACCTCGACGACGAGCTCGGCGCGTACCGGAACCGCCATTTCGGCGGCGGCGGTGGGGGTCGGCGCGCGCTTGTCGGCGACGAAATCGATCAGCGTGACGTCGGTCTCGTGGCCGACGGCCGAGATCAGCGGAATCATGCTCTCCGCCGCCGCGCGCACCACGATCTCCTCGTTGAACGACCACAGATCCTCGAGCGAGCCGCCGCCGCGGGCGACGATCAGGAGGTCGGGCCGCGGCACCGGGCCGCGTTCGGCAAGCGCGTTGAAGCCGCGGATCGCGGCCGCGACCTGCTCGGCCGAGCCTTCGCCCTGGACCCGCACCGGCCACACCAGCACCCGCCGCGGGAAGCGGTCGGCGAGGCGATGCAGGATGTCGCGGATCACCGCGCCGGTCGGCGAGGTGACCACGCCAATGACCTCCGGCAGCCACGGCAACAGCTGCTTGCGGGCCTCGTCGAACAGGCCCTCGGCGGCGAGCTTGCGCTTGCGCTCCTCCATCAGCGCCATCAGCGCGCCGACGCCCGCCGGCTCCAGCGCCTCGATGACGATCTGGTATTTCGACGAGCCGGGATAGGTGGTGAGCTTGCCGGTGGCGATCACCTCGAGCCCTTCCTGCGGCTTGAAGCGCAGGCGGCCGTAGACGCCCTTCCAGATCACGGCCTCGATCTTGGCGCTGGAGTCCTTCAGCGCGAAGTAGCAGTGGCCGGAGGAATGGGCGCCGCGGAAGCCCGAGATCTCGCCGCGCACGCGGACGTGGCCATAGGCGTCCTCGACCGTCCGCTTCAGCGCGGTGGACAGCTCCGAAACGGAGAACTCGGGGGCATTGGCTAGGGTGGCGGCTGGCTCGGGCATTTGCGATTCGCACTCTCTCGGGGTCTGCCAAACCTAGCCCATGATCCAGGGGATTTGGGCGGCGGTTCGCGCGGCATGGGCAGATATGACCGCCATTCCCGGAAGTCGCAATTGAAAAACAGATTACTCTATGATACAGAGTTATCTGTAATTGGGTGAAATTCCTGTCTTCATGAGGTAAGTTCATGCTGCGAAAGATCTTTTCCTTCACCTTCAGAACCGTGGCGCTGGCTTTGATGCTCGTGGGGCTGGGCGCCGTTGTCATGGGCGTGCTGCTGGCGGCGCCGCTGCACCGCCCGCCGACGCTGGAATCGATCTCCCGTACGGCGCGAGCCGTCGATCGATCCGACATGCCGGACGTGAACCGGTTCCAGGCCCGGGACGGCACCACGCTGGGCTACCGGCACTATCCGGCGCGCCAGCCCGGGGAGCGCGTCGCCATCGTCGTGCACGGATCGTCGGCGTCCAGCATCGCGGTGCACGCGCTGGCCAAGGCCTTGGCCGCAGCCGGGGTGGAGACCTTCACTCCCGACATCCGCGGGCACGGCGTCTCGGGCACCCGCGGCGACATCGGCTATTACGGCCAGCTCGAGGACGACATGGCCGATCTGGTCGGCGAGATTCGCAAAACCCGTCCCGAGGCGCCGTTGACGCTGCTCGGCCACTCGTCGGGCGGGGCCTTCGCGCTGCGCGTCGCCGCCTCGCCGATCCAGGCCCTGTTCGAGCGCACCATCCTGATCGCGCCTTTCCTCGGTCCGTTCGCGGCCACCAGCCATTTGGATGGCGGCGGCTGGGCGCGGGCCGACGTGCCGCGCTACCTGGCGCTGGCCGTGCTGGACCGGCTCGGTTTCCACGGAGCCGACGCGATGCCGGCGCTGGCGTTTGCGGTGTCGGCGAATTCGAAAATGGTGCTGACCGACACCTACTCGTTCCGCCTGATGCGGAACTTCGCCACCAACGACTACGCCAGGGATCTCGCGGCGGCCACGCGGCCGATCGCCGTCTACGCGGGCGCGGCCGACGAGTTGATGATCTCCGACCAGTACCAGGCCGTCGTCGGGCCGCGCGTCCCGGTGCACCTCATCGAGGGCGTCAATCACATGGCCGTGGTCAGCGCCCCCGCCGCCGTGGCGGCAATTGCCGACGATGTTGCCAAATTCGCCGCGCCGCGCTGAACATGCGCGGCGTGAGCGCAATCTGTCGGAGACGAATGTCAGCATGATGATCGACAGCAGGGAAGCCAGCGCCGCGCTGGACGAGATCGAAGCCATCACCCGGCGGGTGCGGCAATCGAAGTTCTATCGCCTGTCGAGCGCGATGATGGTGCTGTGGGGCGTGCTCGTCGCGCTCGGCAACCTCGTCACCTTCGCGGCGCCGTTTCTCGCCAAACTGGCGTGGATCGGCGTCTGGGTGCTCGGCGTCGCCGGAACCATCGTCGGGGCGGGCATGGAAAACGGCCGCGCGGGTGCGCGAACGTTCGAATACCGCATGCTCGCCGCCTATCTGCTGTTCTTCGCCTTCGGCTTCCTGTGGACGGTGGGCCTGGTCCACCTGCCGCCGCGTCTGCTCGGGGTATTCTGGCCCACCTATTTCATGCTGGCCTATGCCATCGCCGGGCTGTGGCTCGGCGCCGCCTTCGTGGCGATCGGGCTCGGCATCGCCGCGCTGACCCTGATCGGCTACTTCTTCGCCGGTGCGTGGTTCGACCTGTGGATGGCTGTGGTGAACGGTGGCGGTCTTGTGCTGGGCGGGCTCTGGATGCGCCGGAACTGAACGAACGCCATGCCGGAACTCGACGATATCATTCACCAGCCGCTGCGGCTGCGGATCATGGCGGCGCTGCAGGCGCTGCCCGCTGGCGAGGGCCTGGAATTCGCGCGCCTCAAGAAACTGACCGGCGCCACCGACGGCAATCTCGGCGCCCATATCGAGACCCTGGCGAAGGCTGGCTATGTCGCGGTCGACAAGTCCTTCGTCGGCAAACGGCCGCAGACCCGGGTCACGACCACCGCCGCTGGCCGCGGCGCGTTTGCCCGCCACGTGGCGTCGCTGCGCGAGATCATCGAAAGCGGCGGCTGACGGCGCCCCTTGTCTCGGGGCTTCCGGCGGGTTAGAGCGCGAATCCGCAAAATGGCGAGGTCGCGCGAGATGAACATCCTTCTGCTGGGTTCGGGCGGTCGCGAGCATGCGCTGGCCTGGAAGATGGCAGGATCTCCGCTGCTGACGAAATTGTGGTGCGCGCCGGGAAATGCCGGCATCGCGCAGGAGGCCGAGTGCGTCGCGCTCGATGTCGCCGATCATGCAGCGGTGATCGCCTTCTGCCGGCAGAACGCCGTCGAGCTCGTGGTGGTCGGCCCCGAGGCGCCGCTCGCCGCGGGCATCGTCGACGACCTCGTCGCCGCCGGCATCAAGGCGTTCGGGCCCGGCAGGGCCGCGGCGCAGCTCGAAAGCTCCAAGGGCTTCACCAAGGATCTGTGCCGGGAGCACGGGATTCCGACCGCTGCCTATGAGCGCTTCTCCGATGCCGACAAGGCCAAGGCCTATATCCGCGCCAGGGGCGCACCGATCGTGGTCAAGGCCGATGGGCTCGCCGCCGGCAAGGGCGTGGTGGTGGCGGCGACGGTCGCCGAGGCCGAAGCCGCCGTCGACACGATGCTGGGGGGCGGGCTCGGCGCCGCCGGCGCGGAGGCCGTGGTCGAGGAGTTCCTCGCCGGCGAGGAGGCGTCATTCTTCGTCCTGTGCGACGGCGAGAGCGCACTGCCGCTGGCTGCGGCGCAGGACCACAAGCGCGCCTATGACGGCGACAAGGGGCCGAACACCGGCGGCATGGGCGCCTATTCGCCGGCGCCGGTGATGACGGAGGCAATGATCGGTCGCACCATGGGCGAGATCATCCAGCCGACGTTGCGCGCCATGAAGGCGCGGGGCACGCCCTACAAGGGCGTGCTGTTCGCCGGCCTGATGATCACGGCCGCCGGGCCGAAGCTGATCGAGTACAACGTCCGCTTCGGCGATCCGGAAACCCAGGTGCTGATGATGCGGCTGATGTCGGACCTGGTTCCGGCCCTGCTCGCGGCCTGCGATGGCGAACTCAAGCATTTCAGCCTGCGCTGGTACCCCGACGCCGCGTTGACCGTGGTGATGGCAACCAAGGGCTACCCCGGCGATTACGCCAAGGGGAGTGTGATCGAGGGACTGGACGCTGCGGCCGAGACCGAGGGCGTCGAGGTCTTCCATGCCGGAACGCGCGCCGACGGCGGGCGGATCCTCGCCAATGGCGGGCGGGTCCTCGCCGTCACCGCCACCGGGCCGACGGTGCGCGAGGCCCAGCGCCGCGCCTACCAGGCGGTCGACCGCATCCGCTGGCCGGACGGATTTTGCCGGCGCGACATTGGCTGGCAGGCGGTTGCACGCGAGCAGCAATAGACCGCAACTGAGTCAAGACGGGGACTGACCCATGGCCGATCTCGCCGATCTCTTCCCCGGCTTCGCGTCGGAATGGGTGAGCACCAGTCGCGGCCGGATCTTTGCCCGTGTCGGCGGCGCCGGCCCGCCGCTGCTGCTGCTGCACGGCTATCCGCAGACCCATGTGATGTGGCACCGCGTCGCGCCTGAGCTCGCGCGGCGCTTCCAGCTGGTGATCGCCGATCTGCCGGGCTACGGCTGGTCCGACGTGCCCCAGAGCGACGCAGATCACACCCCCTTCACCAAGCGCGCCATGGCGCAGGCCATGATCGAGGTGATGGAGAAGCTCGGCCATGCCCGCTTCGCGCTCGCCGGTCACGACCGCGGTGCCCGCGTCGGCTATCGCCTGGCGCTCGATCATCCCGGCCGGCTGTCGCGTCTCGCCGTGCTCGATATCCTGCCGACCCTCGACTACTGGGCGAAGATGGATCGCGCGTTCGCGCTGCGGGTCTATCACTGGGCCTTTCTGGCCCAGCCGCAGCCGCTCCCGGAAAACCTGATCACGCCGAATTCCGATGACTACGTCCTGCATACGCTGCGCAGCTGGACCAAGTCCGGCGGCAATACGTTCGATCCGCGAGCGCTCCAGCACTATCTGACGGCGCTGCGTGATCCGCTGCGCATCCACGCTGCGTGCGAGGATTACCGCGCCGGCGCCGGCGCCGATGTCGACCACGACCAGGCCGATCGCGACGCCGGCCGGATGATTTCGGCGCCGCTGCTGGTGCTGTGGGGCGGCACCGGGATCGCGGCGTCGGCCGCGACCCCGCTCGACACCTGGCGGCGCTGGGCGACCAACGTCTCGGGCGCGCCGATCGATGCGGGGCATTTCCTCTGCGAGGAGAATCCGCAGGCGACCGTGGCGGCGCTGCTCGCCTTCTTCTCGGAGTGAGACATGCCCCTGCAACTGGCGAAGCGCAGCGACGTGCCCGCGATCATGCGGCTCCTGGCGCAGGATCAGATCAGCACGGTCCGCGACGATCCTGACGGCGACATGGCGCCGTATCTCGCGGCGTTCGACGCCATCGCCGCCGAGCCCAACGATGCCCTCTATGTCTGGGAGCAGGACGGCGCCGTGGTCGGCTGCCTGCAGTTGACCTTCCTGCCGGGCCTGCTGCTCAAGGGCGGCTGGCGCGCCCAGATCGAAGGCGTGCGGGTCGACAGCAGGATGCGCCGGCACCGCATCGGCGAGCAGATGATCATGGCGGCGGTAGCGCTGGCGCGCGACAAGGGCTGCCGGCTGGTGCAACTGATGACCAACAAGGACCGTCGCGACGCCCAGCGCTTCTATCGCCGGCTCGGCTTCGTCGCCTCCCATGAGGGCATGAAGCTGGCGCTGTGATACCCACGTTTCTCGTCATCCTGAGAGTCTGACTTAAAATTGCAGCCAATAAATTCAGGCCGTTATTGATGAACTCGTCATGCCCGGCCTTGTGCCGGGCATCCACGACTTAACGGCGCTGCCGCAAGAAAGACGTGGATGGCCGGGAGACCTTAGTCCTAGCGATCCGTCGAAGACGGATCGCGCTGCCCGGCCATGACGGAAAAAACAG
>JARLJA010000119.1 GCA_031291445.1 Xanthobacteraceae bacterium
GCTTCGGGCACGCGCGGCGGCGCCTCGGCGACCGGCGATGGCGCCTCGCCCGGAAGCCTGCGCTTGGTGCGCTTCTCGACCACCACCGATTTGGTGCGGCCGTGGCTGAAACTCTGGCGCACGACGCCGGTCTCTGTTCGCGGCTTCAGCGACAGAGTCTTCGAACCGACGCTCAGCGTCTTGTCGCCAGGATTCTTGGTTTCGGCCATTCAGTCAGTTCCAATCTCATGCGGCGCGCCTGGCGCCATGTCGTTCCGTTCATTCGGTCCATCACGTCCGACGCGCCACCGAGGCGCGTCGGCCAAATCTCTCGTCTCCGCCTGCCCGGATCAGACGTCCCGCAGTCGTGAAGCTCCGGTCGCTGAAGCCTCGTTACCCCGGGGGGCGCTGTCCGAAGGCGACGTTTCCGGCCCGGACACGCCGGGCCTGTCGGGAGACACTGCCGTGGCCTCGCGGCGATCCACCCCGTCGCGAAACCGGATCAGTCCCCGGCAGCGGGCCACGACGGTATCGGCTGCCGGGCCCGCGCGCAGGGCAGCATGTATCACATTTGACCGCCCCAGTGCCAAATCCAATTGTGCCGACGACACCAGCGCAAACACCGGGCAAGCCCGGTCAGTCCCGGCAGTCTGCCGCAAAATCGCGTCGAGTTTACGAATTCCATCGGCGCTGCCGTCGGCCGCGTGCAGAACGGCGACCGCCTGGCCGCCCCGGAGCGCGGTTTCGACCTTGGCGAAGCCCGCGACCACCTGGCCGGCCTTGCCGGCCATCGCCAGGGCGTCGGCGATGGCGCGCACCAGCAGGGCCTCGACGGCATCGGCCAGCTCCGGCGCCGCCCGGACGTCGCGGCGGAAACCCCGGCTGAACACGCCGCGGCGGACCGCCTCCGCGACGACCTTCCGCGACGCGGAAATCCACAGGCCGCGGCCCGGCAGCTTGCGCTTGAGGTCGACCACGATGCCGCCGTCAGGGCCGACCACGAAGCGCAGCAGCTCCTCGACCGGCCGGACCTCGCGGGTCACCGCACACATCCGCTCCGCCCCGGACCTGGTGGTCCGGGGGCCATCGTCAAGATCGTGGCAATCGGGCGTTGCAAGCATGCGGTGACATCGTCCTTACGCCGGCTGCTGCGCGGCTTCGTCGTCCGGCGCCGGCTCGGGCTTGGCGAGATCGGCCTCGGTGATCCAGCCGGCCGCGACGCGGGCCTTCATGATCAGGGTCTCGGCCTCGTCGCGCGACATGTCCGAGGGATCGATGAAACCGGGATGCTTGATGGTCTCGCCGTCCTTGCGCTCGGTCCAGCCGGCCAGATCGTCGGTGGCACAATCGGCCAGATCCTCGATGGTCTTGACGCCGTTCTCGCCGAGCTTGACCAGGATCTTCAGGGTGGTCCCCGGGATGGTCTGCAGCGCGTCGTCGACGCCGAGTTCCTTCAGTTTTGCACTCAATTCCGCCTCCTGCTGGGCAAGGTATTCCTGGGCGCGGCTCTGCAGCTCCTGGGCTGTTTCCTCGTCGAAGCCCTCGATATTGGCGAGCTCCTTGAGATCGACCAGCGACAATTCCTCGACCGAGGAGAAGCCTTCCGACGCCAGCAGCTGGCCGACCACCTCGTCGACGTTGAGCGCTTCCATGAACACACGGGTCGAATTCTCGAAATCGGCCTGGCGGCGCTCCGACTCCTCCTGCTCGGTGAGGATGTCGATGTCCCAGCCGGTCAGCTGCGAGGCCAGGCGCACGTTCTGGCCGCGCCGGCCGATCGCCAGCGACAGCTGGGTATCGGGCACCACGACTTCGATGCGCTCGCGGTCCTCGTCGATCACCACCTTGGCGACTTCCGCCGGCGCCAGCGCGTTGACCACGAAGGTGGCGATGTCCGGCGACCACGGGATGATATCGATCTTCTCGCCCTGCAGCTCGTTGACCACCGCCTGGACGCGGGAGCCGCGCATGCCGACGCAGGCGCCGACCGGATCGACCGAGGAATCGCGCGAGGTCACGCCGATCTTGGCGCGGGAGCCGGGATCGCGGGCCACCGCCTTGATCTCGACGATGCCGTCATAGATTTCCGGCACCTCCTGGGCGAACAGCTTGGCCATGAACTGGGGGTGGGTGCGCGACAGGAAGATCTGCGGCCCGCGGGTCTCGCGGCGGACGTCGAACAGGTAGGCCCGCACGCGATCGCCGTTGCGGAACACTTCGCGGGGCAGCATCTCGTCGCGGCGGATGATGGCCTCGCCACGGCCGAGATCGACGATCACGCTGCCGTACTCGACGCGCTTGACGGTGCCGTTGACGATGTCACCGATGCGGTCCTTGAATTCCTGGTACTGGCGGTCGCGCTCGGCCTCGCGGACCTTCTGCACGATCACCTGCTTGGCGGACTGGGCGGCGATGCGGCCGTATTCCAGCGGCGGCAGGGTGTCGGCGATGGTGTCGCCGATCTGGGCGCCGGGATTGGCGCGGCGGGCGTCCTCGAGCGAAATCTGGTTCGAGGAGTTCTCGACCTGATCCACCACCAGCATGTGGCGCGACAGCCGCAACTCGCCTTTCTTGCCGTCGATTTCCGCATGGACGTCGGTTTCGCTGCCGTAGCGCGCCCGCGCGGCCTTGGCGATGGCATCCTCCATCGCGGCGATCACGATGCTGCGGTCGATCGATTTCTCGCGGGCGACGGCGTCCGCGATCTGCAGAAGTTCGAGCTTGTTGGCGCTGACAGCGGCCATGGTCAATCTCCTTGATGGTGCCCGTTGCGCGCGTCGCGCGCCGCGAGGCGGTGCTGCTTGGTATTCTTCGGCGTGGTCTTCGGCCTCTCGGCCTTTGGCTTGGCGCGCGGCCCGCGGGCGGGCGCCGCCGCGGTTTTCTGCAGGTCGCGCTCGGCGTGGGGCGGCGGCGGCGACTCCAGCCCGAGGTCGCGGCGCAGGGCGCGCTCCGCCGCCTTGCCCCGGCGCATCGATTCCGCGATCAGATCGTCGGTCAGGACCAGGCGCGCTTCGCTGATGTCCTCCATCGGCAGCAGCACCTCGGCCGCCTCGCCCTCGCGCGCATCGTCGCGCCGCAGGCGGGTGCGGTCGCCGTCGACGCCGGCCAGCACGCCGCGAAACCGCTTGCGGCCGTCATGGGCCACGGCCATTTCGACCTTCACCAGATGGCCGGCATAGCGCTCGAAATCCGAGCGGCGCACCAGGGGACGGTCGATCCCCGGCGAGGAAATCTCCAGGCGATAGGCCCGGTCGATCGGATCTGCGACGTCGAGCACCGGCGACAGCGCCCGCGACACCGCCTCGCAATCGTCGATCAGCATCGTGCCGTCGGGCCGCTCGGCCATCACCTGCACGGTGCAGCCGGCCTCGCCGGAGATCTTGATCCGGACCAGCCGATAGCCCAGCCCATGCAGCACCGGCGCCGCCACGGCGGCGACACGGGCCGCCACGCCGGGCTCGACCACAAGGCGTGGCTCGTCCAGGGCTGCCGTGTTGTCGTCGTGGGTGACTGGTTCGCTCATGTCCGGAAATCCGCGTCGGGATCGTCCCAGGTTCGGCGCGGGGAGGCGGCTGGCGGCCCGTCTCGCGTCGATTGTCCCGTTTTCGATTACTCTTCATCAACCAAGAGCTCATCGTCCGCGCCGCGCCGGCAACCGGCTACCCGGTACACCCAAGGGTACTCGGGTAATAAAAAAGAGCGGGTCCCCGGAGGAGCCCACTCTCAATACGCGGATCGTATGAGACCTTAATTCAGCGACGAACATAGCTATTTCCGGCGCTGTCGGCAAGGGCGAAGCGGATCTTGAGCCCGCGCACGCCTGGCGCCGGTTCCCGGCGGTGGTGGATTGAGCGGCCGATCCCGCGGGGCGGCCCCGCGGCCTCCCCGAACCTCCCGCCGCGAGCTAACCCTTCCTTCATCTCAGCGGCCTAGCGTGCTGGGCGCACCCGAATGAAACCCGCGGCCCGTATGTCCGCGATGGGGTCAGTACCAGCAGGAACCGCGATGGCCGTAGCGATACCCGCACTTCCGGAGCTCAACGAAATCGTCCAGGGCGCCGATCCACGCCGCCAGGTCGACGTGGTGCGGAAGATCTCCGACCTGTTCGCCAAGGGCGCCGCCCAGTTTCAGCCCCGGCATGTCGAGCTGTTCGACGGCATCCTGATCGGGCTGGTGCCGCTGGTCGAGATGGACGTCCGCGCCAAGGTCGCCGAGCAGCTGGCGCCGATTCCCAACGCGCCGCCGGCGCTGGTCGGCCTGCTGGTCCACGAAGACGAAATCTCCATCGCCGGTCCGCTGCTGCGCTCGTCGCCGCTGATCGACGAGCCCACCCTGATCGAGATTGCCGCCGCCAAGGGCCAGGGCCACCTGTTCGCGATTTCCGAGCGGGCGGTGCTGTCGCCGTCGGTCACCGACATCATCGTCGGCCGCGGCGACCGCGACGTCGTCCGCAGCGTCGCAGGCAACATCGGCGCCCAGTTCTCGCAGAACGGCTATTCGGGCCTGATCATGCGCTCGAGCGACGACAGCGCGCTGGCGCTGGCCGTAGGCCGCCGCCACGACATTTCGCCCCAGCAGCTCAAGGAGCTGCTGGAGTATTCGGCCGACATCGTGCGCCGCCGCCTGTTCGACATGGCCTCGCCGGCGCGAAAGGTCGCGATCAATCAGGCGATGATCGGGATCGGGTCGCGGTCGTCGCGCACCTCGGCGAGCGATTTCGCCCGCGCGCTGCGCGAAGTGCTGACGCTGAGCTACGCGGAGGCGCTCAATGAGGGCGCGCTGTTGGCCTTCGCCCGGGAGCACAAATACGAGGAGTCGGTCGCGGCGCTGTCGGTCCTGACCGGCGTCAGCCTCACCATCATCGACCACCTGATCAAGGGGGAGCGTCACGATCCGCTGCTGATCATGGGAAAATCGCTCGGCCTGGGATGGCCGACCGTGCGCGCCCTGATCCTGATGCGGGTCGGCCCCGGTCGCCAGAATCCCACGACTCCGGAGATGGAAGAGGCCGCGCTGAACTACGAACGGCTGGCGCCGGCGACGGCCCAGCGGGTCATGAAGTTCTGGCAGAAGCGGCCGGCCGATCCGGCGGACGCTCCCGAAGCCGCCAGCGCCTGACGCCAACGGCGCCGGCGGCGATCAGCCACGCCGCGCGAAAATCAGATAAGCCGCCTTGCGTCCCTCGCGATCCGCCTTGCGGCCGTAGCGCGTCATGGTGTAGCCGCGCCACGGCAAGCGCCAGTCGTCGGCGCGCTCCGCCGTCCAGGCGAACGCCGCCGAACGGGCGAAATGCCACAGCGTCCAGGCGCAGTAGTGATCGATGTCGCTGACGAAGCGAAATTCGCCGCCGTGACCGATCACCCGCGCCAGCGCCGCGATCGTCGCGTCCTGAACGAAGCGCCGCTTCCAGTGCCGCCGTTTCGGCCACGGATCGGGATGAATCAGATCGACGCGGCGGAGTGAGGCCTCCGGCGCCCACGCCAGGAATTCGGCCGCGTCCGCCGCCAGCAGCCGGATATTGCCCGGCCGACGGGCCTCGATCTGCGCCAGGATCTTGGCCATGCCGTTGACGTAGGGCTCGATGCCGATGAAGCCGGTCCGTGGATGGGCCAGCGCCTCGGCCACCAGATGCTCGCCGCCGCCGAAGCCGATCTCGAGGCGCACGTCGTGCACCGGGACATCGAACAGCGCAGTCAGCGACGACGGCGGCGGCGCGGCGAGATCGAGCGCGAGCCGCGGCAGCAATTCCGCCACCAGGCGGGCCTGATGGCTGCGCAGCTGATGGCCCTTGCGGCGGCCGAAGAATGCGCCCTGCCCCCGCTCGGGCGCGGGGCGGGCGGTGCCGTCGTCGTCAGTTTGCATCCGTGACACGTTCCGTGCGCGGCCGCGCGCACGCGGGGCCGATGCTCACCGCATAGCGGGTTTGGGTGCGCCGGTGAACCGGGAATTCAGCGCCCGTCGGGCTCTTCGCGCGCCGCGATCTGCTCGACCATGTCGACGATGCTGCGGCGAAGCTTGGCGTCGCGGATCCGGGTGAAAGCCCGCGTCAGCGCCAGGCCCTCGGAGGTCGCCAGGAAATCGGAGACATAGGCGGGCGACGGCGCGGCGGACGATCCCTCGGCCGCGGGGTTGGCGGTCGGGCCACCCTCGAACAGGAACGACACCGGCACCTGCAGGATGTCGGAGATCTGTTGCAGCCGGCTGGCACCGATGCGGTTGGTGCCCTTCTCGTATTTCTGGACCTGCTGGAACGTCAGGTCGAGCGCCTCGCCCAGCTTCTCCTGGCTCATGCCGAGCATGATGCGGCGCATCCGCACGCGGCTGCCAACATATTTATCGACGGGGTTTGGCGCTTTGGCCGACATCAGCACACTCCTCGCGCCCGTGTGTGGCGGATCAAAGGTTCCAAGATCAACTACGCCGTTTGTCGCGCCAACGTCAAACTTTAACTGATCGTTTGACTAAACGAGTATGCGTTCTCGCAGAGAAACTTAGGCGTTGCGATAAGCTCGCAACATGTGAGCGCGAAACGCGATCGCATCATGCGGTGGTTGGTATTTTGATACGCCTGCGTGCGGCGATGATCGCCGCCAGCGCGATCATGACCGCCGCGGGCAGGTCGCCGACGCGCGCATAGAGCGTCGGCGGCAGCGGCGAGGGCAGCGCCGAATCGAGCACAGCTTCGACGCCGAGGCCGAGCCGCGCGACAATACGCCCCACCGGATCGATCACCGCGGAGATGCCGGTGTTGGCGGCGCGCACGATCGGCAGTCCTTCCTCGATGGCGCGCAGCCGCGCATGCTGCAGATGCTGATAGGGACCGGTGCTGATGCCGAACCAGCCGTCGTTGGTCAGATTGACGATCCAGCCCGGACGGTCGTCGGGCTGTTCGATCTCGCCGGGAAACACCGCCTCGTAGCAGATCAGCGGCAGCACACGCGGCGCGCGTGGCAAGTCGATGACCTGGCGCGCCGTTCCCGCGGAGTAGCCGCCGTGCATCCTGGTCAATTGCTGCAGGCCGAGCTTCTCCATGAAGCCCTGGAACGGCAGATACTCGCCGAACGGCACCAGATGCAGCTTGTCGTAGACGCCGAGGATGGTGCCGTCGTGGTCGATGGCGTAGACCGAGTTGTAGGCTCGCGTGATCGGCGCGCTGCGCGGCCCGTCGGGCGCGCGCACCGCGCCGGTGATCAGCGTGGTGCCCGGCGACAGCAGCGCCACGATCTGCGCCATGGCATCGGCTTCCCGCGTCAGGAAGAACGGAAAGGCCGACTCCGGCCAGATCAGCACCGTGACGTCCTTCACGCCCGTCGCCGACGGCCCGGTCGCGCGATCCGACAGCGTCAGATACTTGCGCATCACCTCCTGCTTGGCGGAGTAGTTGAACTTCACGTCCTGCGTGAGGTTGGGCTGCATGATCCGCAGGCGGACGTTCGGCACCAGCCGCGTCGGCTCGCGCGCGAGCCGGGCGGCGCCCCAGACCGCGAGCACGGCGAGAACCGCGACGGCGAGAGCGGGCGCAAGCCACGGCCGCGGCGCCGTCGCGCTGCCCGGCGCCGCGCGATCGATCAGCACTGCGGGGCTCGCGAAGATCGCAACCGCGAGGAAGGTCAGTCCCCACAGGCCGATCACGGCGGCGATCTGCGCCAGCGCCAGCGGTTCGCTCAGCGCATAGCCGAACGCATTCCAGGGAAAGCCGGTGAGAACGTGGCCGCGCAGCCATTCGCTGGCGGTGAGGCTCGCGGCCAGCGCCAGAATCCGCGCGGCGTCGTTGGTCCACAACACCCGCGCCAGCGCGAAGCCGACCGCCATGAACAGCGCCAGCCCCGCCGGCAGCGCGGTGACCGCGAACGGCAGCAGCCAGCCGAAGATGTCGGCGTCGACCAGAAAGGCGTGGCCGACCCAATAGAGCCCGACGAGAAAATAGCCGAAGCCGAACCACCAGCCGGTGAGTGCCGCGGCCGGCAGGCCGGAGAGCCGCCCCGCCGCGGCGCCGTCGACCAGCCAGACCGCAACCGGAAACGTGACGAACAGCACCGGCCAGGCATTGAAGGGCGCCATCGCCAGCGCCGAGGCCGCGCCGGCGAACAGCGCGATGGCGGCCCGCCGCCAGCCCCAGGCCAGCACGATGGCGAGCCCGATCCTGCGAATCCGCGCGAGAGCCGTCACGTCTGGCTGGTCCCGTCGCCCGCCGCCGGCGGTGGCCCGCCCTCGGCGGGACGCCCGGGCACGCCGTCGGCGGCTTCGCGCCGCCGCGCCTCGCGCAGCC
>JARLJA010000014.1 GCA_031291445.1 Xanthobacteraceae bacterium
CGAACGCCGGCGCCGGCCTGTCGATGGGCTGGACCCGCAACAATCCGGGCGACGCCGTCACGGTCAACGCCGGCGTGCTCATCGGTTCGGGCGTCGTCATCAACTCTCACCCGCAGTACGGCGGTGCGGTGTTCCTCCGCGAGGAATATGCCGGCAATCTCACCATCGACAATTCCGGCACGGTGATCTCGCTCGGCGTCGACAACACCAATACGGCCCTGACCGACGCCGCGGTCAACGCCGGCAACTCCGTCGACGGCCTCACCGCGTCGACCAATCTCGGCTATGTGACCATCGTCAACCGCGGCTTGGTCACCGCCTATAGCGGGCGCGGCATCTATGGCGATGCCAACTATTCCGCCGTGACGGGGCCTGGTGGCGACCCGCAGCAGACCGTCAGCCTGCAGAATACCGCGACCGGCAGCGTCGATGCCTTCCTCGCCGGCATGCGCGCCGTCGACTACTACGGTCTGGCGACGATCCAGAACGACGGCTACGTCCACTCGGTCGCCCGCCAGGCGCTGGTCGCCTGGTCCGCCTTTGGCGATGCCTCGATCACCAACACCGGGACGGCGGTCGCCGACGACCGCAATGCCGTGGTCGCCATGACCGAGGTCGGCGACGCCACCCTCTTCAACAGCGGCACGGTGACGGCTTCCATGGCCCAGACCGGCACGCTTGGCACCGGGATCGGCTATTCCGGTCTGCGCGCCGTCGTCGACACGTCCGGCAACGTCTCGATCCTCAACACCGGCACGGTCACCGCCAACTTCGATGCGGCCATCGCCGCGCACACGCCGCAGGGCAATGCCACCGTCACCAACACCGGTACGCTCAGCGGCCTCAGCGGCGTCTTCATCTCGAGCGGCGCCGGGATCGGGTCGATCGACACGATTTATGATTCGACTGCCACGTCGACCAATACGATCAACGGCACGGCGACGTTCGTGAACGCCGGCACGGTCACCGCGGTCACCTACGGCGCCTACCTGGACGGCACAACCAACAGTCTGACCAATTCCGGCACCATTGCCGCCACGGCGGGAACGGCTGTCGTCACCGGCACGGGCGGCAGCGGCATCGTCACGAACTCGGGCACGATTTCGGGCGCGATCTACGGTCTCAACCTCGGCGCGGCGACGACGCTGACCAATACCGGCACGATCTCGGGCAATACCGCGGCCGTGCTCTTCGGCGTCGGCGGCAACACGCTCAATGTCTATGATCCCGCCCGCTTCCTCGGCGGCGTGAATTTCGCCTCGACCGGATCCAACACGCTCAACTTCCACACCGGCAGCTACACGCTCCCGGTCCAGAACTATCTGCTGACCGGCGCCGGCAACGGCATCAACCTCCTCGGCAGCGCCAAGACCTTGATCACCAACGATCTCAACGGCTCCGGCACCGGCAACGTCATCGTCGTCGACACCGCCGCCGTCAGTTCGCTGAACCAGGTGACGGCCGACGTGCAGCGCCAGGTGTCCGGCGTGATCTCCGACATCATGAACCTCGACATCGGCCGCACCACGGTGCTGCTGCCGCCGCCGACATCGACATCGGCCTATGGCGAAGAAGAGCGCAAGACCAATGCTGCGACGCTCGCCATCAACGGGAGCCCCGACCAGCAGCTGGTGCTCGATGCCGCCGGCAACCTGTTCTGGCTACGCGGCTTCGTCGGCGCGCGCTGGCAGAGCACCACGGGCACGGCGCTGGCGGCGAACGCCCAGCAGTACGGCACGCTCGCCGGCATCGATCATCTCTATGAGGATTGGCGGCTGGGCGTCTACGCCGGTGCCGGACATACGACGACGCGGCTGGTCGACAACAGCGGCGGGCTCAACACCGACATCGGCCTCGCCGGCCTCTATGCGCGCCGCAGCTTCGACAACGCCGTCATCTTCGATACCGCGCTGACGGCTGGCCACCTGTGGGCCAATTCGACGCGCGGCATCAACAATGGCGCCGAGACCGCGCTCGGCACCTTCGGCGGCTGGTTCGTGGCGCCCGAGGCCGCCGTGTCGCTCAAAGTTCCGATCGGCCGCAACTGGACCCTGACGCCGAGCCTCAGGGCGACCTATGTGGCGACCGCCTACGATGCCTACACCGAGCATGGCTCGTCGCAGAACGTCTCCTACGGTGCCCACACCACGCAGAGCCTGGAAGAGCAGTTCTCCGCCGAGCTTGCCTATCAGGTCATGACCGTGGCCAACCTCCCCTCCCGCTTCTGGGTGGGCCTCGGCACCTCGTCGACGCAGCGGATCGGCGCGCCGGGCTACGGCGCCACGGTCTCGGGATCCGACTTCACGGTTGCCGCCCTTGGCAGCAGCGTCGTCTACGGCGGCTCGACATCCGTCGGTTTCGACCTGATGCTGAACCGGCAGACAAGCCTGTTCGGCAGCGTGGAAGGCGAGCTGTTCTCCGACCGCTCCCGCTCCGCCATCGGCCGCCTCGGCCTCAAGATCGCCTTCTGACCGGCCACCCGCCGGCCAGTACAAATATCGGGCCCGCCCTGCCTCTGACGTTCAGCGGGCTGTGGGGCGGGCTTTCTCTTGCGGGAAAATCATCCCGATTGGCGGCGCATGGCGCGCAGGCTGCATCGCTTGCCGACTGCCGGGGAAGAGCGGGAAATCCGTTCTGCCCAACGGCCAAACGACACGGCTGCATGCACACCAAAACCCGCAGCGGCGCCGGCCGCAGGCGGATCAATTCGTTCCGACGATGTGAAGGATCGGACTGGCAGGGGCAGTAGGACTCGAACCTACGACCCTCGGTTTTGGAGACCGATGCTCTACCAACTGAGCTATACCCCTATGCCGTGGCGGCGCTTATAGCCAACGCTCCTGAGCGGGGCAAGGGGAAATTCGCCGCTATCCCGCACTGTTGCCGCCCAGGCCCGCCGCTCGACGGCTAATCGGCCCGATCCACGACGCCCCGGCGTTCGAGCGCGCGCGCCTTCTTGCGGCCGCCCTCCTCGATACGTCGCGCCATGCACTCGCGATTCAGCCCAGTGTTCGGGGCATTCTCGAACACACATCGACTGCCAGGCGGGTTGCCACAGACTTTCAGGAGATTGGCGTAGCTGACGCAGCTGCCGTCCGGGCCGCGATAGCCCGGTCCGCCGCGGCAGCCGCACCCGCTGCAACGCGGTAGGTCGGCGCACGCGGTCGCTGGCGTGGGGGCCGGCTGAGACGAAACCGGCGCGGCCCCGTGAAGGACCGCGCCGGCAAATACGACGATCGAAAAGACGCGACCGCTCAGTCGATCAGGCGATGATCTTGGCGACCACGCCGGCGCCGCCCCGGTCCGCGGTTTGCGCGAACGGCGAACGCCGAAGATCATCAGGCGATGATCTTCGCCACCACGCCTGCTCCAACCGTGCGGCCGCCTTCACGGATGGCGAAGCGCAGCTTCTCTTCCATGGCGATCGGCACGATCAGTTCGACGTTGATCTTCACGTTGTCGCCCGGCATCACCATCTCGGTGCCCTCCGGCAACTGCACGATGCCGGTCACGTCGGTGGTGCGGAAGTAGAACTGCGGCCGGTAGTTGGTGAAGAACGGCGTATGCCGGCCGCCCTCTTCCTTGGTCAGAATGTAGGCCTCGGCCTCGAACTTGGTGTGCGGCGTCACCGAACCCGGCTTGCATAAGACCTGGCCGCGCTCGACGTCCTTGCGCTCGATGCCGCGAAGCAGCGCGCCGATGTTGTCGCCTGCCTGGCCCTGATCCAAGAGCTTGCGGAACATCTCCACGCCGGTGCACGTCGTCTTGCGCGTGTCGCGGATGCCGACGATCTCGACTTCCTCGCCGACCTTGACGATGCCGCGCTCGACGCGACCCGTCACCACCGTGCCGCGGCCCGAAATGGTGAACACGTCTTCCACCGGCATCAGGAACGGCAGGTTGATCGGACGCTCCGGCTGCGGAATGTAGGCATCGACCGCCGCCATCAGCTTCAGGATGGCGTCATGGCCGAGCTTCGGGTCGCCGTTGTTCAAGGCTTCCGTCGCCGACCCGTGGATGATCGGGATGTCGTCGCCCGGGAACTGGTACGACGAGAGCAGCTCGCGCACTTCCATCTCGACCAGTTCCAACAGTTCCGGATCGTCGACCATGTCGCACTTGTTCAGGAACACCACGATCGCCGGCACGCCGACCTGGCGCGCCAACAGGATGTGCTCGCGCGTCTGCGGCATCGGGCCGTCAGCCGCCGAAACCACCAGGATCGCGCCGTCCATCTGCGCCGCGCCGGTGATCATGTTCTTCACATAGTCGGCGTGGCCGGGGCAGTCGACGTGGGCATAGTGACGGTTGACCGTCTGATACTCCACGTGCGCCGTGTTGATGGTGATGCCGCGCGCCTTCTCTTCCGGCGCCTTGTCGATCTGGTCGTAGGCCGTGAACGTCGCCCCGCCCGTCTCGGCCAGAACCTTGGTGATCGCCGCCGTCAGCGACGTCTTGCCGTGGTCGACGTGACCAATGGTGCCGATGTTGCAATGCGGCTTATTACGTTCAAACTTCTCTTTGGCCATTCTCGTCCACCCTTTGGGGCCGGCGCGGCTGCGCGGCATCGAACCGGCGGCTGGTTACTGCGGAAAACGCGGCTGTTCAAGGCCCAAGTTATGGGCGAAAATACCGGCCGGCGCCCGGCTAACCCGGCTCCGGGCCTTCAAAAAACTGACAAATGAACGGAGACGCCATGACCTCGCAATCAGCCCCCGGCCGGAGCACCCCCGCCCTGCCATTCGCCAGGCCGGAGACGCTGGGGCTATCGCCCGTCCGCCTGCAGCGCATGCGCTCGGCGCTGCAGCGCGACATCGACAAGGGAACCAGCCCCGGGGTGGTCACCATGGTCGCCCGGCGCGGCCAGATCGGCTGGTTCGAGGCGCAGGGCCGGCAAAGCCCGGCGGCCGAGACCCCCATGGCCACCAACAGCCTGTTTCGCATCTTTTCCATGACCAAGCCGCTGGTGTCGGTCGCGATCGCCCAGCTGCTGGAGGACGGCCACCTGCTCCTCACCGACCCGCTGGAAAAGTTCATCCCCGAGTTCGCCGAGCAGAAGGTCGGGGTCGAAACCAACGGCCGGCTCGAGCTGGTGCCGCGGACCCGGTCGATCACGATCCAGGACCTGCTGCGCCACACCTCGGGCATCGCCTACGAGTTCACCGCCAACGGCCCGATCCAGAAGATGTATCTCGAGGCCAAGGTCTACCGCCGCGACGTCAGCAACGCCGAACACGCCCGGCTGATCGCCGGCATCCCGCTGCTGTGCCAGCCGGGGGCGGAATGGAATTACAGCCGTTCCACCGACATCCTCGGCCGGGTCATCGAGGTGGTGTCGGGCAAGACGCTCGGGGTCTATCTGACCGAGCACATCCTGGCGCCGCTGCGGATGACGGAAACGGCCTTCAGCACCAGTGCGGATAACAAGGGCCGCGTCGCCCAGCCGTTCCCGGCCGACCCGTGGACCGGCGACAAGGTCGCGCTGTTCGACCCGATCGAGCAGCCCGCCATGGAATCCGGCGGCGGCGGCCTGGTCTCGACGGCGATGGACTACGCGCGGTTCTGCCAGATGCTGCTGAACGGCGGCTCGCTCGACGGCGAGACCATCATCAGCCGCAAGACCCTGCAGTTCATGGCGGCCGACCACCTCGCCCCGGAGGTCAAGGTGGACTCGCCCCTGATGACGCCCGGCCACTCCTTCGGCCTGGGCTTCGCCGTGCGCACCCACCAGGGCCTGGCGCCGTTCGCCGGATCGGTCGGCCAGTTTTTCTGGAGCGGCGTGGCGGGAACATTCTTCTGGATCGACCCGACCGAAGACCTGTTCGCCATCTTCCTGTCGCAGGGGCCGGGCCAGCGCGAGTATTTCCGCACCCTGATCCGCAGCCTGGTCTATGCGACGCTGGAGTAAGGCTCGGCGGCGGGCTGCCCGATCCGCCACTGATACGGAGGCAGCGTGCCGTTGACCGCGAAATCGCCGACGATCCGGTCCTTGTAGATCCGCGGATTGTGGGACGAAAGCGTGCGCACGTTGCGCCAGTGCCGGTCGAGGCCGAGCGGCTTGCGGGTGGCCGAGGCTCCAAGCGCGTCGAACAACGTGGTCGCGGAGTCGAGGATAAGGTTCGTCACAACGGTCTGTGCCTGAGCGGTTTCGAGCTCCGCAATGGCGTTGGCCCTTTCCTCGGCGGCATCGTCGCCGGCAAAGCGTGCCTCGAAGGCTCGCTGCAGCGAGGCCGCGACCTGAAGCACGATGGCTCCAGCCGAATAGGCGGCGCCCCGGATCCGCCCGACCTCCGCCAGAATCTGCGGATCCTGGCTCGAGCGCGGCCCGTTGGCGTGGGTATACGTCCGGCTGCGAGCGGCGACGGCCCGCGCCACGTCGTGCGTGATGCTGCGCCCGATGCCGGCGATCGTCGCCAGATGGTAGAGCTGATAGAACGCCGCCGAATACTTGAAGCGGTCCTTGTCCAGCACGACCTCCTCGCGCGCCACCGGCACGTCGGTGAAGGTCGTGGTGCCGCTGACCGAGAGGATCTGGCCGAAGCCGTCCCAGTCATCGACGATTTTCACGCCCGGGGCGTCAGTTCGCACGAACAGCGAGATCTCCTCGCCCTGCGGACCGGTGGCGCCCACGTCGATCCAGTCGGCATAGAGCGAGCCCGTCGTGTAGTATTTGGCGCCATTGACGACGAACTGGCCGTTTTTCTCGGAGAGGCGCGTACCGAACGCCGCGATCGACGTGTTGCCCACCTCGGTCCACGCGCTGCCGACATATTCGCCCGCGGCAATGCGCTTGAACCAACGCTCGCGCCGTGCCTCGTCCTTCGAATTCAAGATGTCCTCGGCTACGCCGAAATGCACGCGCAACGCCTGCGCGACGTTGGAGTCGGCCTCGCCGAGCTCGATCAGCAAATTGGCCAGATCCGGCAGGCTCGCGCCCTGCCCGCCCTTGTCGACCGGCAGGCGAACGGCGCCGAAACCGGCCTCCTTCAACCAGCGGACCGGCTCGAAGGCCAGTTCGCGATCGAGTTCGCGCTTGAGCGCGCCTTCGGCGATGCGCTTGAAGATCGGGCGAAAGCGGTTCGCGATCGCCTCGTACCGCGCGCTCGGGCCCGCGCCCCAAACCAACTCGATCTGACTCATTAAATCACCTGTCTGGAGAATGTTGGAACAGTACGCCGGCCGCCCGTCGGGCAGGATCATTCGGCCGCCGTGACCGGCCTCGCGGTACGCTGCTCCGCCTCGCGGCGCTTGACGGCCTCGATGTCGCGATAGGAATTCGCGGGATGGCTGGCGGGCAGGTATGGCCCCTCGCCGAACAGCTTTTCGCGCAGCGTGCCGGCGCGATAGCCGGTCGGATAGGCGCCGCGCTTCTGCAGCTCCGGAACCAGCAGGTCGACCACGGCCTCGAACGTCTCCGGTGTCACCGCATAGGCGAGATTGAAGCCATCGACGTCGGTCTCCTCGACCCATTCCTGCAGGATGTCGGCCACCGTCGAAGGCGAACCGACGAACACCGGTCCCAGGCCGCCGATACCGCCCCAGCGCGCCAGCTCCTCGACGGTCCACTGCTTGTCCTTGCCCGCAAAGTGCTCGACGACCGAGACAATGGCGTTGGTCTCGACCTTCTTGAGCAGGTCGGTCGGGGCGTATTGGCCAAAATCGATGCCGCTCCAGCCCGATATGAAGACCAGCGATCCGTCATAGGACGAGTAGCTGCTGTACTCCTGGAAACGCTGCTGGGCCTTCGCATCCGTCTCGTCCACGATCACCGTCGTGAGATTATAGATGAGAAGCTTCCGCGGATCCCGCCCGGCCGCCGCAGCCTGCGCGCGAATGTCCTGCACATAGGCCTTGAGCAACGCCTTGGTCGGCGCGGCAACGAAGACGCACTCGGCATGGCCGGCAGCGAAGGCCTTGCCGGGTCCGGACGCCCCGGCCTGGTAGAGCACCGGCGTCCGCTGCGGCGACGGTTCGCACAGGTGATAGCCAGGCACGTCGAAATATCGACCCTTGTGGCCGATCTCATGAACCTTGTCGGGATCGGTGAAGATGCGGCGCTCGCGATCGCGCTTCACCGCGCCCTCCTCCCAGCTCCCCTCGAACAGCTTGTAAAGCACTTCCATGTACTCGGCCGCCACCTCGTAGCGGTTGTCGTGCCGCCTCAACCCCGCCTGCCCGACATTCTTCGCGCCGCTTTCGAGATAGGACGTCACGATATTCCAGCCGACCCGTCCCTTGGTGTGGTGGTCGGCCGTCGAGAGGCGCCTGGCGAACGTGTACGGATGCTCGAACGACGTCGACGCCGTGATGCCGATGCCAAGGTGCTCGGTGGCAAGCGCGATCGGCGCAGCCAGCTGGAGCGGATCGTTGACGGGAATCTGCGCCGCCTGATGGATGGCGTGCCAGTTGGAGCCCTTGTAGACGTCGTAGTAGCCGATGACGTCGGCGATGAAGATGCCCTCGAAAATCCCGCGCTCCAGCGTGCGTGCGAGATCCTGCCAGTAGTCGAGGTCCTTGTATTTCCAGGAGCGATCGCGTGGATGCGCCCACACGCCGGGGGACTGGTGCCCAACGCAGTTCATGTCGAAGGCATTGAAGTGAATCTTGCGGGACATGCTTGTCTCCAGTGGCTCAGCCGCGGCGGCTCGCGCCGCAGTTGACAATGAGGCGAAGGGTATTGGCGCTTCTGCCGAACTGCGCCGACGATGAAGATGCTGTCCCCGCCGAGCGCCCGATCGACCCACAAGCGAGCGTCATATCTTCAGGTGCCGCGCTTGACGGAGATCGCTCCTGACGGAGATCAAGGTCACGGAGCCGATGCCAAGCCGCCGATCAACGCGCGGCGAGACCGATACAAAGGCAGCGCCACCTGCGGGTGCTCGCATGAGCAACCGCTGCCGAGCATCCTCCCGTAAGCAACGGGAACACCGCTGCGATCGGCACCATTTGATCGACAAGAGGAACGGGAACACATGATCGGTCGCTCACGGCAACGCTCGGATGAAATCGCTCGACGCTCGAGCACGATTGAAATCTACAAGAGGCGGCAACTCAGTCAACAGAGCAACATTCCAAAGACTCACGCCAACGCACAAGAACGATCTACGCGCCAAGCCCGATGCAACAATTTTGAATGCGCAACCGAATACGCGCACATCGATCCGATAAGAAGATTCGACTCGCGCACTCACTGGATGAGCCCTGACCACAACGGAACCGAGCGCGACGCTTGCAGTTCCGTGCCGCGCGATCTCGCGCTCGCGCGTCAGTCGACCACACCAACCTGAAGAGCCGCGGATTCAAAATTGCCGCCGCGGCCACGAAGTATGGACTGTTATTGTGCGGTGGTTTGATTCTTTGGAACGTTGCCGCGTTGACTGATTCAACACGCTCTGTAGATTTTGAACATGCTTGGCATTTGGAGAGCGCAACGAACGCACTGGATCACTCGCGTCGCGATCCGCCGATCCGTAGTTGCGCACCTCCGGCCACACCGACATCACAGGCAGAGCTTTCGATGACCGACGTCCTTTCGCCGTATCACAACGAACCCGTGCGCTTCGCATATTGGGTTTCGAATCTCTCTGGCGGACAGGTTGTCAGCAAGGTCGATCAGCGCACGGGCTGGGACTTCGACTATAATGTGAAGTTGGCCCGCGCCGCGGAAGCGGCCGGTTTCGACTTCGCGCTGTCGGCGACGCGCTTCGTCGGCGGCTACCGCGCGGACGGGCAGCACGAGGCGAGCACCTTTGCCATGTCGCTGCTCAACGCGACGGAGCGCCTCAACGTCATCGTCGCGGTCATGACCGGCTTCTGGCATCCAGCCGTGGTCGCCAAGCTCGGCGCCACGGGCGACCATATCTCGAAGGGCCGCTGGCATCTCAACATCGTCAGCGGCTGGTTCAAGCACGAATTCGACGTGCTCGGCGTGCCGTGGCTCGACCACGACGACCGCTATCGCCGTTCAAGCGAATTCATCAAGGTGCTCAAGGGCATTTGGACCGAGGACGAATTCACGTTCCACGGCGATTTCTACAACATCAACGGCTATCACCTGAATCCGAAGCCGACCTTCAAGCCGCATCCGCTGATCTTTCAGGGCGGCTCGTCGACTGCGGCGCGGCGCATGGCGGCAGAACATTCCGACTGGTACTTCACCAACGGCGGCACCATCGACGAGCTTCATGCGCAAGCGGTCCAGGTCAAGCAGGGAGCAGCTGGATTCGGCCGCAAGCTCCGGGTCGGCGCCAATGCATTCATCATTGCCCGCGACACCGAGGCCGAGGCGCGCGAGGTCCATGCCGAGATCCTCGCCAATGCAGACCCGGCCGCGGTCGCCGGCTTCGCCGAGGCGGTGAAGCAGGCCGGCCAGTCGACGCCCGACGGCGTCGGCAACTGGGCCAAGTCCACCGCCGCCGACCTGGTGCAGCCCAATGACGGCTTCAAGACCAACCTCATCGGCACGCCCGAACAGGTCGCCCGGCGCATCGTCGCCTTGAAGCGCGCCGGCATCGACCTCGTGCTCGCCGGTTTCCTGCATTTCCAGGACGAGGTCGAGTATTTCGGGCGCCGCGTCTATCCGCTGGTACGCGAGCTCGAGGCCGAAGCCGCCAGGAGATCGCCGGAGGCGGTTCTCGCTGGCTGAACACCGCACGTTCGATCGCGCGTCCATGGCGCCGCTTGTCTTCGGAGGACTGGATGAATTCCCCTATCGCGCATAGCCAGCTGCTTGAAGGCTCGGCGGAGCGCTCCGGCGGTCTGCGCGATCACGAGATCGGCGCCACGCTCCGTCGCTGGGCGGAACAGCAGCCGGCCGCGCTCGCCTTCCTCCACAAGCGGCGGGGACGCTGGCTGGCCTCCTCCCGATCACATGTCGTCCGCGAGGTCGAACGTCGCACCACCCTTTTGAACGAGCGATCGCTCCCAGGCAGGATGCGTCTCGTCACGAGCGGGCACTACGAACCCGACCTGATCATGTTGGCCCTTGCCGCGCTCGCAAGCGGTGGTGAAGTGTTCACCCTGCCGGCGGAGCTGCGCGGCGACGCGCTCGCACGCGAGCTGTCCGGGCTGCGTCCAACTCACGCCTTCGTGCAGGGCCGCCGGGCAATCGCGGAATGGCTTGCAGCAGTTCCCGAGGGCCTGAACCGCGTGCCGCTGTTCTCGGCCCAGGCCTTTGTCGGCGGCAATTCGGCATGGGACGTGGTGCCGCTGCACGAGCCTGCCGCCTCCGCTGAAGCGTCGCCAGTCGCCACGCGGTGGAGCTGGAGGCCACGGCCCCGCTTCGCCAATGTCGCCTGGGTCGACGAAGGTACCGAATGGCATGACGCGCTGCCCCGACTGCTCGACAGCGTCCTCCATGCCGGCGTTGCCCTCGCCTTCCCGGAGACCACGGGATCCGCCGGACGCGACCGCCGCCAGATTCAGCCGGCCGCCCTCATCGTTTCGCCGGCGCGCCGGCGGCGGCTTGAAGATGAGGACCGCGCCCGACGCGCACGCGAGGGCACTCTGAGCCGCCAGCTGGTGGATCGCGCCGAAGCAGCGCCCGGCGGCCTGCTTGCGCGCTTCGTCAACCACCGCCGCAATGCGGTGCTCGGCCTCAGCCGGGTGCGGCCGCTCACGGCAGCCGAGCCAGCGACGGCTGCTCCCGCGCCGGCCTCGGCTTGAGCCAGCGGATCCGACCATGAACGCTCCTCCTTCATCCAAACCCGGCGAGCCGCTTCTCGACGTCAACGCCATCTCGCTGTCGTTCAAGGGCGTCAAGGCGATCTCGGAGCTGTCATTCTCGGTCGCCCGCGGCGAGATCCTGGCGCTGATCGGTCCCAACGGCGCCGGCAAAAGTTCGCTGCTCAACGTGCTGAACGGCGTCTACGTCCCCGATTCCGGCGAGATCATCTTCGAGGGTGAGCACTTCCGCGAAATCGAGCCGCTGGAGGCCGCCCGGCGAGGCATCGCGCGCACCTTCCAGAACAACGCGCTGTTCAAGAAGATGACGGTGCTCGACAACGTGCTCACCGGCCTCGCTCGCCACACCAATTCCAGTTTCCTCGCGCAGGCGTTGCGACTGCCCGGCGCGCGCCGCGAGGAGGCCCGCCTGCGGGCGCGCGCGGAATCCGTCCTCGAGTTTCTCGAGCTTCAGCCCTATCGCGACCTCACGGTCGGCAATCTCGCCTACGGCATCCAGAAACGCGTCGAGCTCGGCCGCGCACTGGTCTCGGAGCCGACCCTGCTGCTCCTCGACGAGCCCCTCGCCGGCATGAATGCGCAGGAAAAAGCCGAGATGAGCGAATTCGTATCCGGCATCAATCGACACCTCGGCACCACGGTCGTCCTGATCGAGCACGATGTCGGCATCGTGATGACTCTCTCGAACCACGTCGTGGTGCTGGACTACGGGCGCAAGATCGGCGACGGAACGCCGGCCGAAATACGCTCCAACGCCGACGTCATCGCCGCCTATCTCGGCACGGTGCATTGAGGGCGCGATGAACCTCTTCCTTGAAACGTTCATCGGCGGCCTGCTTGCAGGCACCATGTATTCTCTCGTCGCGATCGGCTTCGTGCTGATCTACAAGGCGAGCGGCGTGTTCAACTTCGCGCAGGGGTCGATCCTGCTGTTCTCGGGGCTGACCTTCGTCACGCTGCTGGAGAAGGGCGTTCCGTTCGCCGGGGCCCTCGCCATCACCATCGTCATCCTCGTCGTCGGCGCCGTCGTCATCGAGCGCACCGTGCTGCGGCCACTTGCCAATCGCAGCCCCATGACACTGTTCATGGCGACGCTCGGCCTGTCCTACGTCGTCGAAGGCACCGCGCAGGGTCTGATGGGCGCACAGGTCCACGCCCTCGACCTCGGCATCGAGGACGTGCCGGTGTTCATCGGCGATGTCATGATCAGCCAGTTCGACCTCGTCGCAGCGCTCACCGCGGTCCTGCTCGCCGCGGTGCTTGCCTTGCTCTTCAACCGCACCCGCATCGGCGTTTCGCTCCGCGCGGTCGCCGACGACACCCGCGCGGCGCTGTCCATCGGCATCAATCTCAACCGAATCTGGCAGATCGTCTGGGCTGTCGCCGGCATCACCGGACTGGTCGCCGGCATGCTGTGGGGCGCGCGACAGGGCATCCAGTTCTCGCTCTCGCTCGTGGTGCTCAAGGCACTTCCGGTGCTCATCATCGGCGGCTTCACCTCGATCGGCGGCGCCATCGTCGGCGGCCTGATCGTCGGCGCCGCCGAGACCCTTGCCGAGACCTATATCGGCCGGTTCGTGGGCGGCGGCATCACACCCTGGTTTCCCTATTTTCTCGCAATCGCCTTCCTTTACATCCGCCCTGCCGGATTGTTCGGCGAACGCGCGCTCGAACGGGTGTGATGCCGTGAGCCAGAGCCTCTCCTCCCCCCTCCTCGTGCTGCCAGACAACAACTTCCGGTTGTTTACTCCGGCGATTCTGCTGATCGGCTTCATCGTCGTCCCGGTGACCGGAAGCGATTACTGGCTGGGCGCCATCCTGGTGCCGTTCCTCATATTGTCCCTGGCCGGCCTGGGGCTGAACCTGCTCACCGGATATGCGGGGCAGACCTCACTCGGCTCCGGCGGCTTCATGTCGGTCGGCGCCTTCGCCACCTTCGGGCTCGTTGTGCATGGCGGGGTGCCGCTGCCGGTCGCGCTGCTGCTCTCCGGCCTGATCACCGCCGGCGCGGGCCTGTTGTTCGGCCTGCCAAGCGACCGCATCAAGGGCTTTTATCTGATGGTGAGCAGCCTTGCGGCACAGTTCTTCTTCGAGTGGCTCTTCCAGAAATTCCCGTGGTTCTACAACTATGATTCGTCGGGGACCATCGAGCTGCCCCGACTGAGCGTCTTCGGTCTCGACGTCAGCTCCCCGGTTGGACGCTACCTTACCACGCTCGTCATTGTCGTGGCGCTGACCTGGTTCGCCGCCAACCTCGTGCGCAGCCAGACCGGCCGGAGCTGGATGGCGATCCGCGACATGGACACGGCGGCCGCCGTCATCGGCATTCCGGTCTACCGTACCAAGGTGCTCGCCTTCGCCGTCAGCTCCTTCTATCTCGGCGTTGCCGGCGCGCTCTGGGCCTTCATCTATCTCGGCTCGGCGAGCGTGCAGAGTTTTGGCATCGCCCGCTCCTTCCAGGTGCTGTTCATCATCATCATCGGCGGAGTGGGCAGCATTTCGGGCAACTTCATCGGCGCGGCGTTCATCAGCCTGCTGCCGCTCGCCATCGACCATGTGGCGCAACATCTATTCGCCGGTCACGTCGACGCAGGTCTCTTGCAGAACATCCAGAAAGCCATCTTCGGGCTTCTCATCATCTTGTTTCTCGTCAGGGAGCCCGACGGGCTGGCACGCCTGTTCAAGAGCTTTGGAGAACGGCTGACGAACTGGCCGCTCCGCTTCTAGACCACCAGGACATCAGCGCATCGGGACTAAGGACACCGTTCACCAACCACTCGCAAGACAACACACCTGAAACGAAGGAGAATTCGATGAAACGTCTGACCCTAACAGCGCTCCTGGCCGCGACTTTCGCCGGCACGGCGCTGGTTTCGCCGGCGGCATACGCCGACGGCAAGGAGCAATATGTACCGCTGCCGACTTATCGGGTCGGTCCCTACGCCTCCTCCGGGACACTCTGGTGGGCCGGCGAGATCGACTATCTCCGTTACATCAACGATGTGGAAGGCGGCATCAACGGCGTGAAGCTCAAGGTCGAGGAGTTCGAGACCGAGTGGAGTCCCGATCGCACGGTCGAAGTCTACGAGCGCGTCAAGAATGGCAAGGACGGCGCGCCCGTCGCCTTCTTCTTCACCCATGGAACGCCGGCGACCTACGCCCTTACCGAGCGTTCGGCAAAGGACAAGATATCACTGATCGATCCGGCCGGAGGCCAGCCTGAAGCGACCAACGGACTGGTCTTTTCGTACGTCTTTCCGCTCCTGCTCAACTACTACAGCCAGGCGTCAGTCGGCATCAATTACATCGCACAGAAGGAAGGCGGCTTCGACAAGCTCAAGGGCAAGAAGATCGTCACGGTCTATCATGACTCGGCGTACGGTCGGGCGACCCAGCCGGCCGTCACCGTTCTGGCAAAGAAATATGGCTTCGAGGACGTCCAGATCCCGGTCGCCGATCCCGGCAACGAACAGTCGCCGCAGTGGCGCCAGGTCCGCGAAATCAAGCCGGACTGGGTGTTCCTGCGCACCTGGGGCGTTTCAACCCCGGTCGCGATCAAGACCGCCGCGCGCTTTGGAATTCCAGCCGACCACATCATCGGCGACGTCTGGGCCGGTTCGGAAGCCGACGTGATCCCCGCGGGCGCCGCGGCGACCGGCTATCAGGCTCTCGCACCCTATCCGGGCGGCCCCGAATTCGAGATCCACAACCGGTTGCGCAAGACGATTCTGGAGGCCGGCAAGAGCGATCTGAAGGATCCGAAATTCTTCGGCGCCGTCTACTACAACATCGGTCTCATCAACGCGGCATTGGCCGTCGAGGCGCTGCGGGTCGGCCAGGCCAAGTTCGGAAACCGTCCACTCAACGGCGAGGAGGGACACTGGGCGTTCGAGCATCTGACCATCGACGATGCCCGCCTCAAGCAGATCGGCTTCTACGGCCTGCTGCAATCGATCAAGCTGAGCCCTGCCGATCACGAGGGCGGCGGCGCCGCGCGGATCCAGCAGTGGGACGGCAAGAAGTGGGTGCTCGTGACCGACTGGATCCAGGCCGATCACGCTCTCCTGCGGCCGCTGATCGAAGAGAAATCCGCCGCTTACGCCAAGGAGCACAACATCACGCCGCGCACTCTCGCCGGCGAGAACTGACGGCAGCGAGGAGGGAGCCCGACCGGCTCCCTCCTCCGCGTTCGATTCACCTTTAGTCCTCAAGGGGCGCGCGCCGTCCGCAAGGGTGAGCGCAGCGCACCGGTACAACGGATGATCAACCCATGAGACACCTACGGACAACCTCCCGCGTCGCCGCGCGGCTCGTTCTTCTCCTCGGCCTCGTCGTCGGCCTTGGCGCCTCGGCTCGGGCCGAGGCCACCAAGCCCGGCTCCGATTCGGACAAGCAGTTCTTTCCCATCGCCAGCTATCGCGTCGGCGCCTATGCGTCTTCCGGCGTCCAGATCTGGGCCGGCCTGATCGACTATTTCCGCTACATCAACGATGTGGAAGGCGGCATCAATGGCGTAAAGCTGGTCTGGCAGGAGTGCGAAACCGAATGGACGGCCGACAAGGGCATCGAATGCTACGAGCGGTTCAAGCACGGGCTGAATGGCGCGCCGGTCGGTCTCTACCTGCCGAATGGCGCGCCGGCCGCCTTCGCGCTGACTGACCGCTCCTACACCGACAAGATCCCGCAGATCACCCTGGCCTATGGTCGCACGGAAGCGACCGACGGCCGCGTCTTCCCATATATCTTTCCCGTCGTGCTGACCTTCTACAGCGAAGCCTCGGTCCTCGTGAACTACATCGCGCAGCGCGAGGGCGGTCTCGACAAGTTGAAGGGCAAGAAGATCGCCACCGTCTACCACGATTCCGCCTACGGCCGCGAAACGCTGGAACCGCTGAAGCTCCTCTCCGAAAAATATGGCTTCGAGAATATCCAGATTCCGGTAGCCGATCCCGGCAACGAGCAATCCGCTCAATGGCGCCAGGTTCGGGAAGCCAAGCCCGACTGGGTCTTCCTGCGCACCTGGGGCGTCTCGACCCCGGTGGCGATCAAGACCGCGGCCCGCTTCGGCGTGCCGGTGGACCACATCATCGGCGATGTCTGGGCCAGTTCGGAGGAGGACGTCATCCCGGCCGGCGACGCGGCAAAGGGCTATCTCGCGCTCACCCCGTATCCGGGCGGCACCAACTTCGATATCCATGCCCGGCTCAGGAAGACGATCATCGACACCGGCAAGAGCGACCTGCGCGACACCAAGAGCTTCGGCAGCGTCTACTACAATTCAGGCCTCGTCGACGCCATCATCCAGGTCGAAACCATCCGCGCCGCGCAGGCGAAATTCGGCAAGCGGCCGGTGACCGGCGAAGAAGCCCAGTGGGCGCTGGAGCACCTGGTGCTCGACGACGCCAAGCTCAAGGCCAACGGCGCCTACGGGCTGGTGCAAAACCTCAAGCTGTCTCCCGCGGACCATGAAGGTGGCGGCGCCGCGCGGGTGCAGCAGTGGGACGGCACCAAATGGAATCTGGTCAGCGACTGGGTGCAGGCGGACCGGGCTCTCCTGCGCCCGCTGATCGACGCGAAGTCAGCCGCCTATGCCAAGGAGAAGGGCATCACGCCGCGCGACCTCGCCGCGGGACAATAGCCGCACGGACCGGACGGACGCCACCGTCCCTCCGGTCCGTGTTCTGGCGTCCCGGTTCTTGCGTTCGCGACACTTTGCGGCGGCACACCAAATCCAGCACACCGGCGGAATAGCCCATGAGCCTTGTTGAATCGATCTTGACTCAAGCGGCTTCCGCGCTCGCGCCGTTGCTGGACGTGCGCAACATCGAGGTGATCTACGACGGCGCCATCCTCGCCGTCGCCGATGTCTCGCTCTCGGTCGTACCCGGCGAGATCGTGGCCCTGCTCGGCGCCAACGGCGCCGGCAAGAGCACGACGCTGAAAGCCATTTCGGGGCTGGTCGTCGCCGACCGCGCCCTGGTGAGCCGGGGAGAGGTTCACTTTCGCGGCGAGAACGTCACCGGCATCGCGCCAAACCTCCTGGCGGCGCGGGGTATCGTCCATGTGCTCGAGGGCCGGCACGTCTTCGGCCATCTCACCGTCGAGGAGAACCTGCGCGCGGGCGCCTTCCTGCGCCGACCGAGCCGACACGAGATCGAGCGCGACCTCGAGGAGATCTACGCCTATTTTCCCCGGCTCAAAACCAAGCGCAAGACCCAGGCCGGCCTTACCTCCGGCGGCGAGCAGCAGATGCTCGCGATCGGCCGCGCGCTGCTGACGCGTCCGGAGCTCGTCCTGCTCGACGAGCCCTCCATGGGGCTGGCGCCGCTCATCGTGGAAGAGATCTTCGCGATCGTGAGCGAACTCAACCGGAGCAAGGGCACCTCGTTCCTCGTCGCCGAGCAGAATATCGCGCTGTCGCTGCGGCACGCCCGTCGCGGCTACGTCCTCGACAGCGGCCGCGTCGCGATCGAAGCCTCGGCCGAGGACCTGCTCGGCCGCGATGACTTGCAAGAGATCTATCTCGGCGTCGCCACCGCTCCGTAGGGCCCCGTTCGCGACCCGCCTGCCCTGCCTGCCTCGCGCTCAGCTGATGGTCGCGCCGCCGTCGATCACCATGGTCTGGCCGGTCATGAAGTTGCCGGCGGCCGAGCCCAGGAACACCGCGGCGCCCGCGATCTCGTCGGGAATGCCGATCCGCAGCAGCGGCGAGCGCGCGGTCGAGGCTTTCAGGTTTTCCGGGTTGTCCCACAGCGCCTTGGCGAAATCGGTCTTGATCAGGCCCGGCGCGATGCAGTTCACCCGCACATTGTGCGGGCCGTATTCGCAGGCGAGATTGCGCGCCAGCTGCATGTCGGCCGCCTTGGAGATGGCGTAGGCGCCGAGGATGGTCGAGCCCTTGAGGCCGCCGATCGAGGAGACGATGATGATCGAGCCGTCCTTGCGCGCGATCATCTGCGGCACCACCATGCTGATGATCCAGTTGTTGGCGACGATGTTGTTGTCGAGGATCTTGCGGAACTGGTCGTCGGAGATGTTCGCCAGCGGTCCGTAGTAGGGGTTCGACGCGGCGTTGCAGACCAGGACGTCGATCTTGCCCAGCGCGCGGTTGGTCTCGTCGACGAGGTGCTGCAGGTTCTCCTTGCTCGAGATGTTGGCGGCGATCGAGATCGCGCTGCCCTTGCCGAAGCGGGCATTGATCTCCGCGGTCACGGTGTCGCAGACATCCTGCTTGCGCGACGAGATCACCACCTTGGCGCCGTGCTCGACCATGCGCTCGGCGATGGCGCGGCCAATGCCACGGGTCGATCCGGTGATGACCGCGGTCTTTCCGGTCATGTCGAACAGCGTCATTGTCGTCTCCTCCTTGAATGTTTGGGTGTATGGCCGGACCCGGCTCTGCCTCCGCGGTCCTGAGAGATCATCCGAGTTTTCCGGGGCCGGCCACCTCGGGTCCGGCCGGCTGGTGCATGGCGAGATGCGAGGGATCGGCGAGCCACGGCTGCTGGTTGATCATCAGCACCCGCCAGCCGCTGTGACCTGGGCCTTCGAGACGATCGAGCCGCGTCACCGAACAGTTGTCGATGGTGAAGGCGAAGCCGGCCTTGGCCTCGAGCCCGAGCGCATGGGCAATCGCCGCCTTGATCGGGCCGCCATGAGAGGCAACGACGATGTCCTGGCCGCGATGGGCGATGGTCAGACGCTCGACGGCGTCGCGCACCCGCGCGAAGACGTCGTTGAAGCTCTCGCCGCCCGGCGCACGCTCGTCCGCCGGAGCAAACCAGTAGCTGGCGATCTCCGGCGGGCGGCTGGCGAAGAACTCGGCACGGTTGCGGCCCTGCCATTCGCCGAGGTGCTGCTCGGAGAATGCCGGGGCGATCTGCAAATTGACCGGCTGCTCGACGCCGGCTGCCCAGATCGCCTCAGCGGTCTGATGGGTCCGCTTCAGCGCGCTCGCGAACCACACGGCAGACCTGGGCAGCACCCGCGCCACGGCGTTGAACACCACCCTGTCGCTGCAGTCGCAGTTGAGATCCTTCTGGCCGTAGATGTGGCCCTCGTCCTCGCGCACCGGGGCGTGGCGCACCCACCACCACCGCGTGATCACCACGCCTGCGGGCTGGGCCGGAATGCCGCCGGTGGAGCGCGCCTCAACCATGGGTGTGCTCAGATCGGCTTGCCGGCATAGGGCATCGATGCCGTCAGGCCGCCGTCGACCGGGAACGCCTGTCCGTTGACGTAGGACGCCTCGTCGCTGAGCAGGAACAGGCCCATCGCCGCCAGCTCGTGCGGCTGGCCGGCGCGCTTCAATGGATTGAGCTGGCCGATTTTGCCCTCGGTGCCGCGCTCCTTGGCATTGTCGAAAATCGGCTTGGTCATGCCGGTCTCGATCAGTCCCGGGCAGACCGCGTTGATGCGGACCCCGGTCCCCGACAGCGAGTACGCCGTGGTCTGAACCAGGCTGATGACGCCGGCCTTGCTCGCGGCGTAGGGATGACCGCTGGCGCCGGACTTCAGCCCCGCGACCGAGGCGGTGCAGACGATGGCGCCGTGGCCCTGCTTCACCAGATGCGGGATCGAATGCTTGATCGCCAGGAACGGCCCGATCAGGTTGACCCGCAGGATCTCGGTCCAGTGCTCAGGCGTCTGCTCGGCCAGCGGCACCAGGCCGCCGCTGATGCCGGCATTGGCCCAGATCCCGTCGAGCTTGCCATAAGTCGAAACCGCCTTGGCGATGAAGCCCTGGACGTCGCGTTCCAGCCCCGCATCGGCCTGTACTGCCTCCGCCGTCCCGCCGGCGTCACGCACCTGCTTGACCGTTTCGTGAACCTGCTCGCTGCGGTCGACGGCGATCAGCCCCGCCCCTTCCCTGCAGAACAGCAGGGACGCCGCGCGGCCGATGCCGCTGCCGGCGCCGGTGATGATGACCGACCTGCCTTCAAGGCGACCCATGATGATTGTCCCGTGGTTGGTTGCGTTGTTTCTTTGAAAAGGACAACGCGACCGCCGGTCAGGCGGGCGCGTAATCTTTGGACGCGCGGCGCGTCAGGCGCCCGCCTTCTGGGCGTAACTCCAGGCCGCCTGCGCCAGCGGAATTCGCCGCGCCGCCGATTCCGCGGCGCGGGCGTTGGCCGCGGTGCCCTCGCGGATGCGCGCGGCGATGCCTTGGGTGATGCCGGCGAGCCGGAACATGTTATAGGCGAAGTACCAGTTGAGGTCGGACAGCGCGGTGCGGCCCGTCGCCGCGCAATAGATCGCGCTGGCTTCCTCCATGGTGGGAATATTGAGCCCCTTGAAATCGGCCTCCGCCAGGCCGGGCATCACCCACTGCAGCAGGAGGTAGGTGAAGTCGGCGAGCGGGTCGCCGAGCGTCGACAACTCCCAGTCCAGCACCGCGATCACCCGCGGCTCAGTGGTGTGGAAGATCATGTTGTCGAGCCGGTAGTCGCCATGCACCACCGACACCCGGTCCTGTTGAGGAACGGTCTTCGGCAGCCATTCGATCAGCCGGTCCATCTCCGGGATCACGTCGGTCTCGGAGGCGCGGTACTGCTTGGTCCAGCGTTCGACCTGGCGGGCGAAATAATTGCCGGGCTTGCCGAAATCGCCAAGCCCGATGGCCTCCGGGTCGTACTGGTGCAGCCGCGCCAGGGTCTCGATCTTGGCTGTGAAGATGGCGCGACGCTCCGCCGGCGGCTGGTTCGGCAGCAGCGGATTCCAGAACACCCGCCCCTCCTCCATCGACATGATGTAGAAGGCCGAGCCGATCACCGCGTCGTCCATGCACAGCGCATAGGCTCGTGCGACCGGAAAGCCCTGCTTGTGGAGCGCCGCAATGACCCGGAACTCGCGATCCACTGCGTGCGCCGACGGCAGGAGTTTGCCGAACGGCTTGCGGCGCATGACATAGGCGCGGCCGGGCGTATCGAGCCGATAGGTCGGGTTCGACTGGCCGCCCTTGAACTGCGACACGGTGAGCGGGCCGGCATAGCCCTCGACATGCGATGACATCCAGCGATCGAGGCCCGCCTCGTCGATGCGATGGCGTTCCTCCACCGGCTTGGTGCCGGAGAAATCCGCGTCGTCCCTCACGCCGAGACCCATGCCCGCCCCCGTCTCAATGCGACGCTTCGTTGGCGTATTTGCGCAGCTCGAGCCGTGCGATGGCGCGGTTGTGCACCTCGTCCGGGCCGTCGGCCAGGCGCAGCGTGCGAATGCCCGCGTAGTCCTTGGCAAGACCGGCCTCGTCGGAGACGCCGGCGCCGCCGAAGGCCTGGATCGCGTTGTCGATGATCCGCAACGCCATGTTCGGCGCGGCCACCTTGATCATGGCGATCTCGAGCTGGGCGGTCTTGTTGCCGACCTTGTCCATCATGTCGGCGGCCTTGAGACACAGCAGGCGCGTCATCTCGATGTCGGTGCGGGCCTCGCCGATACGCTGCTCCCACACCGAATGCTCGATGATCTTCTTGCCGAAGGCGGTGCGCGACGCCAGCCGGCGAACCATCTTCTCCAGCGCCTCCTCGGCCTTGCCGATGGTGCGCATGCAGTGGTGGATGCGGCCCGGCCCGAGCCGGCCCTGGGCGATCTCGAAACCGCGGCCCTCGCCGAGCAGCAGGTTGCTCACCGGAACGCGGACGTTTTCCAGCAGCACCTGGGCGTGGCCGTGGGGCGCATCGTCGAAGCCGAACACCGGCAGCATCTTCTCCACCGTGATGCCCTTGGCGTCGAGGGGCACCAGGATCTGCGACTGCTGCTGATGCTTGGCGGCCTTGACATCGGTCTTGCCCATCAGGATCGCGATCTTGCAGCGCGGATCACCGACCCCCGACGACCACCACTTGCGGCCGTTGATCACATAGTGATCGCCGTCGCGGTCGATCCGGGTCTCGATGTTGGTGGCGTCGGATGACGCGACCGCCGGCTCGGTCATCAGGAAGGCCGAGCGGATCTCGCCGTCCATCAACGGACGCAGCCACTGCCGCTTCTGCTCCTTGGAGCCGTAGCGCATCAGCACTTCCATGTTGCCGGTATCCGGCGCCGAGCAGTTGAAGACTTCGGATGCGAAGCCGATATGGCCCATCTGTTCGGCGAGCAGCGCATATTCGAGATTGCTCAGCCCTGCACCGCGGAATTCGTCGTCCTCGTGGGAGGACGGCGGCATGAACATGTTCCAGAGGCCTTCCGCGCGCGCCTTCTTCTTGAGGTCTTCCAGGATCGGAATGACTTTCCAGCGGTCACCGGCGGCGTCCTGCTCCTTGTAGGTCTTCACCGCGGGGCGAACATGCTTGTTCATGAACGCCGTCACGCGCTCGAGCCATTCCCGCTGGCGATCCGACATTGAGAAATCCATCAGGCGATCCTCCCCTTCGTGTTCAATTTTGCCGTCAGTGTCTGCCTGCCGCGTCGCGCCCGCAAGGCCCTTGCCTGCATTCCGCTCCGCGGAACTGGCCACGGATCCGCGCCGTCGGTCACCTCCGGCCTGGCCCCGCGTCCCGGTTCCGAGCCGTCGCATTGACAGCCCCGCTCCTCAAACGATAGTTTCATACAATAGTTTGAAATGCAATCGGCGCCGCACCGGCGCACGGCGCCGATGCAAATCCGAGAGATCACCTCGCCTCGACGCGCTGGAGGGGGCCCGATGTCGACCGACCTGACCAGGTCCGCGATCCTGACCGCCGCCGAGCAGCTCTATGCCGAGCGCAGCTTCGGCGAAGTCAGCCTGCGCGACATCGTCGCGGCGGCGGGCGTCAACCTCGCCGCGGTCAACTACCACTTCGGCTCCAAGGACGAACTGCTCGCCGAGCTGTTCCTCAGTCGCGCCACCGCGCTCAACCGTGAGCGTTTTGCCGAGCTGAAGGCCGCCGAGGCTGCCGGCGGCGGGCGGACGGAGCCGCGGGCGATCCTGCGCGCCCTTGCCGGGCCTCCGATCCGATGGTGTCTCGGCGCCGACCGCCAGCGCTCGGCCGCCGCGCGATTCATGACCCGCGCCTCGGTCGAGACCGTGCCGCCGATCCGCAAGATCGTGGAACGCGACATCAGCCATCTGCGGCGCTTCGCCGACGCGCTGCGCCGCGCGCTGCCCGAGCGCGACGAGGTCGACATCTACTGGGGCCTGCATTTCGCGCTGGCGATGATCCGCCAGACCATCACCGACAGCAACCGGCTGCGCAAGCTGTCCGGGGATCTGTGCGATCTCGACGACGTCGACGCCATCATCGAACGCATCGTCAGCGTGGCCGGCTTTGCGCTCAGCGCCCAGCATGCGCCGACCGGACAGCCCGCGACCGTATCGACGCGGCGCTAGAGCGCGAATCGTCGGCGTGCTCGTGAACAAATTGCGCCGGTGTGACGCCCTGTCGTCATTTCGATGACGCGGTAACATTTTCGCGAGTGGCCGAACCCCACCTGCTCGCGCGACCGTGCGCCGAAGTGCGCGCTCCGTTGACGCAAATCAATCCTGCGCGCGACGTCGATGTTAAAAATAAACATATGACGATCGACGCCGCGACGGCGACGACGATATTCCCGGATCACCTCCTCGGATCGCATCGGAAGGTCCCGCGTGACCGACATTCCACCGGCAACCAACGGACGGATCAGCGCGATCAGGGGTGCCGTGGTGGACGTGCGCTTCGAGGGCGCAGCCCTTCCCGCGATCAACGATGCGCTGCGCGTCGATGACGCCGAGAACGGCCCGCTGATCCTCGAAGTCCACGGCCACCTCGACACCCACAGCGTCCGCTGCGTGGCGCTGCAGACCACATCCGGGCTACGCCGCGGGCAGACTGCCGTTGCGACGGGCGCGCCGATCATGGTGCCGGTCGGCACCCCGGTGCTTGGCCGGCTGCTCGACGTGATGGGAAACGTCTGCGACCGCGGCCCGGCGCTGCCCGACGCGATTGAACGCTGGCCTATCCACCGCAGTCCTCCGCAGCTCAGCCAGCAGTCGGCCGACACCGGGCTGTTCGAAACCGGAATCAAGGTCATCGACCTGCTCAGCCCGCTCGCGCAGGGCGGCAAGGCCGCCATGTTCGGCGGCGCCGGCGTCGGCAAGACCGTGCTGGTCATGGAACTCATCCACGCCATGGTGGAGAGCTATCACGGCATCTCGGTGTTCGCCGGAGTCGGCGAACGTTCGCGCGAAGGCCACGAGCTTCTGGCCGAGATGCGGCAATCGGGCGTACTGGACCGCACCGTCCTGGTCTACGGCCAGATGAACGAGCCCGCCGGGGCGCGCTGGCGCGTCGCCCACAGCGCGCTGACGATCGCCGAATATTTTCGCGACCAGAACCATCAAAACGTCCTGCTCCTGATCGACAACACCTTCCGCTTCGTGCAGGCCGGCGGCGAAATCTCCGGCCTGCTCGGGCGCTTGCCGTCGCGGGTTGGCTACCAGCCCACGCTCGCTTCCGAGGTCGCCGCGCTGCAGGAGCGCATCGCCTCCGTCGCCGGCGCGGCGGTCACCGCCATCCAGGCAGTCTACGTGCCGGCCGACGACTTCACCGATCCGTCCGTCACAGCGATCTCGAGCCATCTCGACAGCATCATCATGCTGTCGCGCTCGATGGCCGCCGAAGGCATGTACCCGGCCGTCGATCCGCTGCGCTCGTCCTCGATCCTGCTGGATCCGCTACGGGTCGGCGAGCGTCACTACGCACTTGCGGAGCAGGTCCGGGAGACCATCGCGCACTACATGGAACTGCAGGACATCATCGCGCTTCTGGGGATCGAGGAACTGAGCCTGCGCGACCGCCTGATCGTGGCCCGCGCGCGCAAGCTGCAGCGCTTCCTCACCCAGCCCTTCGAGGTGACCGAGGCCTTCACCGGCAAACCCGGGCGCCGGGTCAGGCTGGAGGAGACCCTCGCCGGGTGCCAGGCGATCCTGAACGGCGATTGCGACGGCTGGTCGGAGATGTCCTTTTACATGATCGGCAATCTCGACGAGGCCCGCGCCAGGGAGGCCGCCGCCGCGGCGAAGCAGTGATGCGGCTCATCATCAGTACGCCGAGCTCCCTGGTGGTCGACGCGCCCGACGTCGTGGCCCTGCGCGCCGAGGACGAGACCGGAGGCTTCGGGATCATGCCGGGGCACGCGGATTTCCTGACCGCGCTGACGATCTGCGTCGTCGGCTTCCGCCGGGCCGGCGGCGAACAGGGATATTGCGCGGTGCGCGGCGGCACCCTGCTCGTCAGCGGCGGCACGGCGGTCGACGTCGCGACCCGCGACGCCATGGTCAGCGAGGATCTCGATCGCCTGGAGCACGTGGTGCTCGACGCCTATCGCACCATCTCGGAAACCGAGCGCGCCGCGCGGCTCGGATCGACCCAGTTGCACATGAAGGCCATTCGCCAGATCATCAACTACCTGCGACCCGACAGGTCGGATGAACTCGGAGCGGGCCTGTGACCGACGATCCCAACCACATGATCGCGAAAGTTCGCCAGGAGCAGAAGCGGCGGCGCCAATGGCTCACCGAAGGCGCGCCCTCGCTCGCCCGGAACGTCGGTCAGATCGGCGTGCTGGGCTGGATGGTGGTCACGCCGACCCTGCTAGGCGTGGTGTGCGGACGCTGGCTCGATCACACCTTCAAGACGGGCGTGTTCTGGACCGCTCCGCTGCTCATGATCGGCGCCGCGATTGGCCTGTGGTCGGCCTGGAGATGGATGCAGAGGTCATGATGATCCAGGACCTGACGATGCAAGGCCTGGCGTATGATGGCACGCGAATGTTCGCCGACCTGATCCGTCCCGTTGCGATCGGCCTTATGGCCGGCGCTGTCTTCTACGGCGGCCTGTGGTGGACGACACAGATGCTGCGGCGACAAGAGTCCTGGCTCAAGCTCGGGCTGCTGACGCTGGGGCGCGGTGGACTCATGGTCGCTGCGCTCGCCGGGCTCGCCCATGACGGGCCCCGCGCGGTGGTCGCCGCGACCATCGGCGTGATGCTGGCGCGCCAAGGCGCGTGCCGCATCGTCGGAGGGCGCCGCTGATGGATGGCCCCTTCACGCTCCCGATCGTGATGCAGATCGGACCGGTCCCGATCACGGCGCCGGTGGTCGTGACCTGGGGCATCATGGCGGCGCTGACGCTCGGCGGCGTGCTGGCGACCCGCGCGCCGTCGCGCTGGCAGGCGCTGATGGAAATTGCGATCGAGGCGATCGACAAACAGCTCGGCGAGATGGCCGGTGCCGGCGCACGGCCCTATTTGTCGCTGATCGCGACCCTGTTCCTCTTCATCCTGGTGTCGAACTGGTCGTTCCTCATCCCCGGCATCGAACCGCCGACGCGCTATCTCGAGACCGACGCCGCGCTCGCCGTCGTCGTGTTCTTCGCGGTCATGTACTACGGGATCCGGGCCCGCGGTCTTGGCGGCTATCTCGCGACCTTCGCCGAGCCCACGATCATCATGGCGCCCATCAACCTGATCGAGACGTTCACACGGACCTTTTCGCTGGTCGTACGCCTGTTCGGCAACGTCATGAGCGGCGTCTTCGTCGTCGGCATCGTATTGTCGCTGGCCGGACTGCTCGTGCCGATCCCGCTGATGGCGCTGCATCTGCTGACCGGCGCAATCCAGGCCTACATCTTCACCACACTCGCGACGGTCTTCATCGGCAGCGCCGTCGCCTCACCGCACGAGAAAGGGTAATCCCATGAACCTCATCGAAGTCGTCAGCATCATCGCGGCAGCGGTCGCCGTCTGCTTCGGGGCCATTGGGCCTGCGCTCGCCGAAGGGCGGGCGGTCGCCGCGGCCATGGACGCGATCGCGCGCCAGCCCGAAGCGGCGGGCACGCTGTCGCGCACCCTGTTCGTCGGTCTCGCGATGATCGAAACCATGGCGATCTACTGCCTCGTGATCGCGCTCATCGTGCTGTTCGCAAATCCTTTCATTCACTGACGCCATGCATTTCGACGTCTGGACCCTGGCGCTGCAGACCATCAACGTCCTCATCCTGGTCTGGCTGCTGTCGCGCTTCCTGTACCGCCCGCTTCTCGCGGTGGTCGACGCGCGGCGCGCCGAAAACCAGAAAGCCCGCGACGAGGCCGAACGATTGCGGCGGGAGGCCGACGAGTTGCGGACCCAGGCGGCCGCGGCGACGGCAGCGAACACCAAGGCGCGCGAACGCCTGATCGCGGAAGCCCAATCCGTTGCCCGTCGCGAGGCCGAAGCGGAAACGGCCAAGGCCGCCGACCAGATCCGAAAGCTGAAGGACGAAGCCGCCGAGGACATCGCCAAGGCAAGGCGCGCCGCCCAGGACGACCTCACCAGAACCGCCGGCGCGCTGGCAGTCGACATCGCGCGCCGCCTGCTCGGGCGTTTGCCCGCGAACGCAGGCGTTGCCGGCTTCCTCGCCGGGCTATGCGACGAGGCGCGCAAGCTGTCGCCGCAGCAGCGCGATGGCTTCGACGGCGAGGTCGAGCTGCTGTCGGCTGCCCCGCTCGCGCCAACGACTTTGGCTGAGGCCCGGGCCGCGCTCGAGAACGCCTTCGGACATCCGCTTGCGCTCACCTCCCGGGTGGACCCCACGCTTCTGGCGGGGTTCGAGCTGCGCGCGGCGCACGCCACCATCAGCAACAGCTGGAAAACTGATCTCGACCAGCTTGCAAAGGAGTTGAGCCGTGACTCTCGACAGTGAAACAGTCCTGTCGGACTGGCTCAGCCGATCCAGGACGATCGTGGCGGCCGGATCGCTCGCGCCCCAGGTCGAGGAGACCGGGCGCGTCGAAGCCATCGCCGACGGCATCGCCGTGATCTCCGGGCTGCGCGGCGCCAAGCTCGACGAACTGATCCGCTTCGCCGACGGGCACTACGGCTTCATCAACGCGCTCGAGCCTGAAACCGTCAGCTGTGTTCTGCTTGACGATCTTGAGGGCGTGCATGCCGGCGACCGCGTGACCTCGACAGGAAGCGTGGTCCGGGTTCCGGTCGGCCCCGGACTGCTCGGCCGGATCGTCGACCCGCTCGGCCGCCCGCTCGACGAGGCAGGCCCCATCGCCGCCGAGCGCCTCGATCCGATCGAACGGCCGGCGCCGGCGATCGTCGACCGCGACTTCGTCAAGGAACCGGTCGCGACCGGGATCATGGTCATCGATGCCATGTTCGCAATCGGCCGCGGCCAGCGCGAGCTCATCATCGGCGACCGTGCCATCGGCAAGACCGCGATCGCGCTCGACTGCATCATCAACCAGAGAACCACGGAGCTGATCTGCGTCTATGTCGCGGTCGGGCAGCGCGCGACCGCGGTCCGCCATGTCATCGACGCGGTACGCGCCCACGGCGCCCCGCAGCGTTGCATCTTCGTCGTCGCCCCCGCGGCCTCCGCACCCGGCCTGCAATGGATCGCGCCGTTCGCGGCAATGACGATGGCCGAGTATTTCCGCGACCGCGGCCAGCACGCCCTCGTGGTGATCGACGACCTCACCAAGCACGCTGCGACCCATCGCGAGATCGCGCTGCTGACCCGCCAGCCGCCGGGACGCGAGGCCTTTCCCGGCGACGTCTTTCACGTTCACGCCCGGCTGCTGGAACGCGCTGCCAAGCTCGACTCCGCCGCTGGCGGAGGCTCTCTCACCGCGCTGCCCATTGCCGAACTCGACGGCGGCAACCTCAGTGCCTATATCCCGACCAACCTGATCTCCATCACCGACGGCCAGATCGTGCTCGACAGCCGGCTGTTTCACGACGGCCACAAGCCCGCGGTCGACATCGGTACCAGCGTCAGCCGGGTCGGCGGCAAGACCCAGGCTCGGGCGTTGCGTGACACAGCCGAGACCTTGCGCCTCGACTACGCCCAGTTCCTGGAACTCGAGATCTTCACCCGCTTCGGCGGCATGTCGGACACCCACGTCAAGGAAAAGATCGCCCGCGGACTGCGGATCCGGGCCGCGCTGCGGCAGCAGCAGCTGTCGCCCTTGCCGCTGTCGCACCAGGTCGCGCTGCTGCTGGCGCTACAGGACGGCATTCTTGATTCCATTGCCGTCGGGAAGATCGACGAATTCCGCTCCCGCCTGCCCGAGTTCCTGAGCGCATCGCACGCGGTCATGGACGACATCGACCGGACGGGCGTGGTCTCGGACGCCGACCGGCAAACCCTGCTGGCCGATCTGCGCCGCGGCGGTGAAATCCTCGCCGGTGCGGCCGACCCGGCGGCCGACCAGCCATGACCGATCGCCTCGCCGGAGTTGCGGCACAGATCCGCAACGTGCAGCAGCCCGGCGCCATCGTGATGGCCATGCGCGGCATGGCGGCGGCGCGCGCCCAGCAGGGCCGCGCCCTGCTCGCCGGCAACGAAGCCTATACCGCGACCGTCGCACGCGCGATCGGGCGAGCGCTGACCGTCCAGGGCGGACGACAGCCGGAGCCGGCGCGCGTCGCGCGCACCAAGGCGGTGGTGCTGTTCACGGCCGAACAGGGCTTTGCCGGCGCCTACAACGACCGCATCTTCGCCGCCTGCGATAGCGACCTGAAGGACGCCATCACCTTCATCATCGGAACCCGCGGCAATCAGCTGGCCGCTGAACGCGACATCGCCGTCCACTGGTCGGCGGCGATGGTGACCCAGCCCAGCGCGATCGCCGGTC
The DNA here is from genome assembly GCA_031291445.1 of Xanthobacteraceae bacterium. Lineage (GTDB taxonomy): Bacteria > Pseudomonadota > Alphaproteobacteria > Rhizobiales > Xanthobacteraceae > Bradyrhizobium_A. The sequence continues at coordinate 30,268 of JARLJA010000014.1, forward strand.
TCGCCACTGCCATCGCCGACGCGCTGTTTGAGCGGATTGCCGCCGGGACCATCGCAACCGTCGATATGATCCACGCCCGCGCCGGCTCCGGCGGCCGGGTCCAGGCAGTGCGGCACTCGCTGTTTCCGGTCGATTTCGCCCGCTTCGCCGCGGAACGGCGCCGCGACAAGCCGCTCACCAATCTTGCCCCCGCCGTGCTGCTGGAGCGGCTGGCAACCGAATACGTCTATGCCGAGCTGTGCTCCGCGACCAGCCAGGCCTTCACCGCCGAGAACGAGGCGCGCATGATGGTGATGGCGTCGGCCAAGGCCAACATCGACACCAAGCTCGATGCCCTCACCGGCCGGGAACGCGAACTGCGCCAGCAGGAGATCACCGCCGAGGTGATCGAGCTGACCGCGGGAGCCGAGGCGCAACGCCGCGGCGCCTGACGCCGGGCGAGGCGAATCTCATCCCGGCGTCAGGCGCGATTGCAATAGCTGGGCCGGGTCATCACCAGCCCAGCTCCCACTACAGACTCATTTGGCAATCCCCATCGGATAACACAGGCCGCCCGTGATCTCGAGCGTGGTGGCGTCGATCGCCTCGTTCTCGACGCAGTGGCCGATCAGCGAAGCGATTTCGTCGGGTAGCACCAGCCTCCCGATCTGGACGTCGTTCAGGATCATCTTCAGCGCATCCTGATTCATCCCCGTCAGCATCGGGGTCGCGGTGTAGCCCGGCGCGATGCCGATGCAGCGGATGTTGTGAATTCCGCGCATCTGGAACTCGCCGACGATGATCTTCGGCATCAGCGCATCCGCGGCCTTGGTCGAGGAATAGTTGAGCTGCCCGACCTGGCCTTCCTTGTTCACCGACGAGATGGTGACCAGCAGGCCGTTGCTTCCGGTGTTGATCATGGCTTCGGCGGCGTCGCGGAGCGTAAGGAACGTCCCCGTCAGGTTGATGTCAATGACGGGCTGCCATTTGTCCAGGCCGAGCTTCTTCGACACCTTCCCGGTCTTCTTGTCGAGCGACACCAGGGTGCCGTCCCGGATGATGCCGGCGCAGGCAATGGCGACATTCAGCTTGCCGTACGCATCGAGCGTCGCCTTGATGAACCGGGCCGTGTCGGCCTCGCTTGCGACGTTCGCCTGAACACCGATCGCGTCGCCGCCAGCCCCGCGGATCTCGGCGACGACGCGGTCGACGCCCTCCTGATCCTGGTCCACCACCGCGACCTTGGCGCCGCGGGCGGCGAAATACCTGGCGATGCCTTCGCCGATCCCGCGGGCTCCGCCGGTGACGAGAACCACGCTATCCCTGATGTCCATGTAACGCTCCTTGCAAAAAGCAGTACGTGCCACTGGCTGTGCTCAGTGGATCGCCTCGGCGCGCAATGATTGCGCTCCGCCTTCCGAGGAAATCTTGACATGCACCGGCTGCGGCATTTCTCCCGGAGGAAACATCGCCATGGCCGGCACGGCGACCAGCGCCGCGCGGATCGCCTCGTCCATGTGCGGGACTCCGGTCGATTTCTCGATCCCCGCTTTCGTGATCCGCCCGTCACGGGCGATCACGATGGTCACCACGACATCGTAGTTCGCGGTCCTGAGATCGTTGTGCTTGTTGAGCTCGGAGGTCAGAAACTCCTTCAGCATCATGCCGTAGGCGGCGAACTTCGCCATCGGCCCGCCGCTGCCGTGGCCCGAGCCGCCACCGCCGCTCCCAGGACCAACCGTGGCGTTGCCCAGCGTGGTGACATCCCGGCCACCGCGCTTGCCGACGAGACCGAAGGAATCGGGACCGCCTCGCCCCGTCGCATCGACGCCGAGCATGTCGTCGTGCAGACCGCCGGGGCTGCCGGGCGAAGGCGGCGTGTCGGCCGGCGCGTAGTCGTCGAACTTGAAAAACTCGGTGGTCAGGTTGGGCTGCGGCTCGACGACGGCCTGCTCTTCCTTGGGCTTCGGCTCGGGCTCCGGCGCGCGCCGCGGCGGCTCCGGACGCGGACTGATCAGCGCCACGTGCTGCGCGTCGAGATGGCCGCGCGGGTGCACGCCCAGAACGTAGTTCCGGGCGCCCAGCACCAGCGCGACGACCGCCAGCAAGACCAGAACCCGGATCAGATTTGTTTTCACCTGGACTCTCCGCTGAAGCCGTCGCGTGACCCGCGCGTCACTTGACCAGCCGCTGGGTCACCAGGCCGAGCTGGCTGATCTGCAGCCGCTTGATGACGTCGAGAACCTCGATGACATGGTCGTACTGCACATGGGCGTCGGCCCGGACCACCACCGGAAGGTCCGGGACCTCGACCTTGAGAGCCGCGAGCTTCTGCTCCAGTTCACCGACCGTCACGACCGACGTATCGAGGTAGATCTTGCCGTCGGCCGTCACCGAAATGGAGTGTGTCTTCGGCTTGGCCAGCGACGGCGATACGCTGGCGCGCGGCAGGTCGACCATGATGCCCTGCACCGCCGCCGTCGCCATCACCATGAAGATGATGAGCAGCCACCAGGCGAGATCCATCTGCGCCGTCAGGTTGACCTGGTCGTAGATTTCAATGTTGCGTCGTAAGCGCATGGTGGGCCTCAGGCGTAGCGGGCGGCGATCTTGCTGAGCAGTTCGTCGCGGAACAGCTCCATCACCGTCGTGATCTCCCTGATGCGCGTCATCAGCACGTTGTAGCTGAACAGCGCGGGGATCGCGACCAGCATGCCCGCCGCAGTGGCCGTGAGGGCGGCGGCGATGCCGGGCGCGATGGTGTTGATGTTGACGTCGCCCTTCAGCGCGATGGTGGCGAACGTGATCATGATGCCGACCACGGTCCCGAACAGCCCGAGAAACGGAGCGCCGCTCACCGCCAGCGTCAGCAGCACCATGCGCTCGGTGATGCGGTTGGCCTCGTTGAGGAGGCTGGAGTCGATCACGGCCCGAACCGATTCCAGGGTCAGGCTGCTGAAGCGCTGCCCTTCGGGCATGGACTGCTGCAGCCTGCCGAGTTCTCCGGTCCCGGCGCTATAGACGGCGAACAGCGGACTGTCCTTCCAGACGGCTTCGGTTCCCGCACCGAGCGCGAGCGCATCGGTGTTCTTGCGGAAGCTGTCGATGAAGCGATCGTTGGCCCGCTTGGCCCGCCGCAGCATCAGGGTCTTGGCCACGGCGACTTCGCCGCTGATGAAGCCCAGCACGCCGATCAGCGCGATCACGACCCAGCCGTCGAGGCTCACCGCGCCGGCCAGCACGCTGATGGTGGCGAAATAGTCGCTGCCGCCACTGTGGGCCTGTTCCTCGTCTCCCACGGAGATCACCTTCGCGTCGGGTCGCTGCAGGAGGGCCTCCAGCCTGAGCCATTCCGCTCCGCGCGCCTCCTTCGCCAGCCGCACCTCGTCGAGCAGTCCATGAAATCCGCTGTCGCCCGCCGCGACATTCCCGATCGTGATGTCCCCTGCGAGCGCCGGAACCTGGCCGGCGACGGACGACACCTCGACCCCATCGATGTAGACCACCATGCGGTCAGCCGCTGTCACCGCCAGATGATGCCACTCGTCGGGCGCGAGCCGGCCCTTCGCCGGCGTCGCGACCTTGGTGCCGTTGTCGCCGACGGCGGTCGCGACCGGCTGATTGTCCTCCAGCGTGATGGCCAGCGAGCGGTTGCCGTCCTGCTGGCGGAACAGCGTGGCACTCTGCACGCCCTGCGGCTTGATCCAGGCCGAGAACGTGAAGCCGCCTCCGGCGCTCAAGGTCAGTGAGGACGACACCGGAACGGTGGTCAGCGCTGCTCCGTCAAACTGGATTGCGGTGTCGATCAGGCCTTCATGCACCGGCACGGCGGTCGACTGGCTGGCATTGTTGGCATAGCCGGTCGCGTCCTGGGGAGCACCTTCCCGCTCCGAGAAGTGGAAGACCAAAGTCTGGCTGGAATCGAACGTCGCCTTCGGGTCGGCGACCGCGGGCGCCCCCGGGTTGCCGTAATAGATCCAGACGAAGGGCGGCGCGTCGGCGCCCGTCACCGTCGGCAGTTGGATCCACAACGCCGCGACCTGACCGATCCAGTCGTAGCGCGTGACATGAAACGGCAGCAACGTCTTGTCGTCGGACGACACCACGCGCAGATCTGCTCCGCTCTCGAGAGAATCGTTGAAGTGGAAGTTGGTGACGTTCAGCCGGACCAGCACAGGGTACTGAGCGACGTCGGATCCGGGCTGAATGGCGCCGGGGCCCCGGGCGATCGAGATCTTTTGCCGGAACTCCCAATCCTTGTTCCACCACGCCTCGGCCGATCGCGGAATGCCGGCACAGAACACGACAAGCGTCAGCAGAATGCCCCATCGCATCGGATTAATCCCCGTCAAATCCAAGTCGATTTAATGTTCAATCGAATAGGCCGAACCCGGGCGATGAACCTTGACGTACGTCAACCGAATGCAGTCTTATTGCTGTCGCAAATGCGCGAGGTCTTCACGCGCGGCGAGCCGGTCGGATTTAAGCGCAGAATACTGAGGCAGAGAGACAAATCACGGCTGAGCCAACTCCACCATTTAATTTGACGACGCAGTGCCGCCGACCAGCCTTGCCCCTACGCCTGCGAACCAGCCGCAAAGGCACGGAACGTACGGAGGTGTCGCTGACGGGCCGTCGCATCGGCCTTGGCCAAGCCGCGCCCGGCGTGTATCAGGGGCGCAACCGATCCCTCTCGTTCCAGCGCGGACCCCACATTGGCCAACACCCCTGCCGTCAAGCCGTTCCTCGAGGTGCTCTCCGGCCACCGGCAGGCGATCCCGCCGCTGTGGATGATGCGGCAGGCCGGGCGCTACCTGCCCGAGTACCGCGAGGTGCGCGCCCGCGCCGGTTCGTTCCTCGATCTCTGCTACACGCCCGACCTCGCCGCCGAGGTGTCGCTACAGCCGATCCGACGCTTCGCCTTCGACGCCGCCATCATCTTCTCGGATATTCTCGTGCTGCCGCATGCGCTCGGGCGCAGCGTGCGGTTCGAGGTCGGCGAAGGGCCGCGGCTCGACCCGCTCGATACCCCGGACAAGGTCGCCACGCTCGCCCCGCATGCCGACTTCAAAATGCTCGAGCCGGTGTTCGAGGCGCTGCGGCTGGTGCGGCGGGAGCTACCGCCCGAGATCGCGCTGATCGGATTTTGCGGCGCGCCGTGGACGGTTGCGACCTACATGGTGGCGGGGCGCGGCACCCCCGACCAGGCGCCGGCGCGGCTGATGGCCTACCGTCAGCCCGACGCCTTCGCGCGGATCATCGACATCCTGGTCGAGAATTCGATCGCCTATCTGCTGGCGCAGCTCGCCGCCGGCGCCGACGCGCTGCAGATCTTCGACACCTGGGCCGGCGTACTGCCGCCGCGCGAATTCGCGCGCTGGTGCGCGGAGCCGATGCGGCGCATCGTCGAGGGCGTGCGCGCCAAGGTCCCCGGCGCCAGGATCATCGGCTTCCCGCGCGGCGCGGGCGCGCTGTTGCCCGGCTACATCACCCACACCGGCGTCGACGCCGTGAGCATCGACTGGACCGCCGCGCCGGCCCTGATCCGCGATCACGTGCAGAGCCGCGTCGCGATCCAGGGCAATCTCGATCCGCTGGCGCTGATCGCCGGCGGCGCGGCGCTCGACGCCGCGATCGACGACGTGCTGGCGAATTTCGCCGACGGCCGGCTGATCTTCAACCTCGGCCACGGCATCCAGCCCGAAACCCCGATCGCCCATGTCGAACGGATGGTCGCGCGGGTCAGGACCAAGCGGGGTTGACGTGCCCCGTACCCGCAGCCCGCAACGCTTTGCCCCCGCCGCGACGTTGGTCTAGAACCTCTTCATGTCCGGATCATCGAACCCGCCACTGACCTTCGAGCAGCTCGCCAAGGCCATCGAGAAGCGCCGATCCGTCTATGGATATATCAGCGGACTTCGGCTCGACCGCGCCGCGCCCGCGGAGGCCTGGTCCAGCCTGCCCTACCGTCCCGTCTTCGTCGGCGATACCGAGACCGGCGTCCTTCATGGCGGCGTCGTCACCGCCATGCTCGACGAGAGCTGCGGCCTGGCCGTCCAGCTCGCGCTCGACGGGACCCAGGCGATCGCCACGCTCGACCTGCGCATCGACTACCAGAAGCCCGCGACGCCGGGCCTCGAGATCAAGGCGCATTCGCATTGCTATCGCGTCACCCGTTCGATCGCCTTCGTGCGCGCGACGGCCTACCAGGAGTCCGAAAACGATCCTGTCGCCACCGCGACCGCCTGCTTCATGGTCGGCGCCAACCGGACCAACATGTTGACCGACCGGCCGGCGAGCGTCAGCGGCGCGCCGCCCACGCTCGAAGCACCGGACGATCCAACCGGCCCGTTCGCGACCAGCCCCTTCGCGCGCTGTCTCGGGATCCGCTTCGGCGAGGACGGCACCCTCGTCATGCCGTTCTCGCCAAAGATCATCGGCAACCCGATCCTGCCCGCCATTCACGGCGGCATGACCGGCGCCTTCCTGGAAACGGCCGCGATCGTGGGCGTAACGCGCGAGCTCGGCGTTCTCGCATCACCCAAGCCGATCGGCCTGACGATCAATTACCTGCGCTCCGGTCGCGCGCTGGACAGCTACGCCCGGGTGTCGATCGTCAAGCAGGGCCGGCGCGTCGTCGCTTTCGAGGCCCAGGCCTGGCAGGACGACCCGGCCAAGCCCATCGCGTCGGCGTTCGGTCACCTCATGCTGCGGAAGGCGCCGGGCATCGACGAGGAGTAGGCGCCCTCGGCGATCGCTTTGGCCGGTCCCGCCGCCCCTCCCTCACGTCTTGACCAGTGCACACTTGCCCTCGGCGAGCGGCCGGTAGGCTTCCTCGCCGGGCGTGGTGCGGACGAACTTGTAGTAGTCCCACGGCCGCGTCGACTGATCCGGCGACTTGACCTCGAACAGGTGCATGTCGTGGATCTTGCGGCCGTCGGGCCGCAAACGGCCCTTGCCGAACACCACGTCGTCGGTCGGGATGTCCTTCATCTTGGCGACGACCGCCGCGCCGTTGGCCTTGGCCGCGTCGACGCCCAGCGCGGCGACGGCCTTGAGGTAGTGCAGCACGCCGGAATAGCAGCCCGCCTGGATGGTGCACGGCATGGCGCCGCCGAGCTGGGGCGCATAGCGCGCCGCGAAGGTCCGGGTCTGGTCGTTGAGGTCCCAGTAGAACGCCTCGCAGGTCAAGAGGCCCCTGGCGTCCTTCAGCCCCATCGCATGGATTTGCGGGATGAAGCACAATAGCGCAGCGATCTTCGTGCCGCCGCCGGCAAGCCCGAACTCGGCCGCCTGCTTGACCAGGTTGGCGGTGTCGGCGCCGGCGCTCGCCAGCCCCACCACCTTGGCGCCGCTGGCCTGCGCCTGCAGCAGGAACGAAGCGAAGTCCGAGGTTTCCGGAAACGGGTACTTCACCGTGCCGAGCACTTTGCCACCGGACGATTCGATCACTCCGCTCGCGTCCGTCACCAGCGACGCCCCGAAGGCGTAGTTGGCCTGGATGAAAAACCACGACGAACCGCCCTCGGCGATCACGGCGCGGCTGGTCGAACTGGCCAGCGAATAGGTGTCGAACGCCCAGTGGGCGTGGTTGGGGCTGCAGGCAGCGCCGGTCAGGGCCGACGTGCCGCAATTGAAAATCGCCACCTTGTTGCGCTGCTTGGTCACCTCGGCGACCGCCAGCGCAGCCGAGGACACCGGCACGTCGATGATCATGTCGACGCTCTCGCGGTCGTACCACGATGACGACAGATTGACCGCGACATCAGGCTTGGTCAGGAAGTCCGCCGAGATCAGCTCGACGTCGATCTCGCCACCCTGCTTGCGGAAATCCTCGATCGCGAGCTTCGCCGCGACCACCGAGCCCTGCCCGCTGTCGTCGGCATAAGGCCCCGCCATGTCGGTCAGCACACCGATCTTGATCGGCGCCTTCGCCCGCGCCGTTCGCCCACCCAGGACCGCGGCGGCGCCGCCGATCATGACGGTGCGTCGGTTCAATGCCAGCACGTTGCACTCCTCTTTGAATCAATTTTGGCTCGGCCCACGCGCCCGTGGCGGGACCGTCGGGCTTTCGCCCTGAGTCAGCGGCGGCGAGACTGCAAGCGCCGCGCCGCTGGTGTCAATCCATGGTCCACAATGCGCTCAGGCCCTCGCCGCCGTCCTCGCGCGCCAGCGGATCCCGCGGCAGCAACCGGTGAGCGAGGACCATCTGGGCGAAGTCCAGCCGGTGGCCGAGGCCGTCGAGCGTCGCTTCATGGGCAAGCCCGATCGCCGATGTGATGTGGTAGAGCGCCGAGGCGGACTGACGCGCCAGCGCCTCGCTGCGGTTGGCGGCGACCTCTTCGGCGAACGCGCAGGCGCGGTCGAGCACGGCACTGAACTGCGCGGTCGTCGGCCCGTCGAGCGCGGCCGCGCGCAGCCGTGCCTGGTTCGCTGCCCGCAGCGCCGGCAGCGCGCCGTCCCTGGTGATCGCGCGCGACACGTCGAGCGCGACGATGTTCGAGGTGCCCTCCCAGATCGAGCCGAGATGCGCGTCGCGCAGCAGGCGGGCGTCGGGCCACTCCTCGATATAGCCGCAGCCTCCCCGCACCTCCATGGCGTCGCCGGTGACCTTGCGGGCGTCGCGGCAGGCGCGGAACTTGATCAGCGGCGTCATGATGCGCGTGAGTTTGGCCGCCTCGGCGTCGCCGTGGTTGGCGCGGTCGAGGGCATCGGCGGTGAGGAACATCATGGTGCGGGCCTGTTCCGCCCACACCAGCATCTTGGCGAGCTGGCGCCGCATCAGCGGCATCTCGATCAGCCGCTTGCCGAAAGCCTGCCGGCGTCGGGCGATGAACAACGCCTCGGTGACCGCGCGCCGCATCAGGGCCGAGGCGCGGACGCCATTGGAGAGCCGCGAGTTGTTGACCATGTCGGCCATCTGCTGGAAGCCGCGGCCGCGCTCGCCGACCAGGTAGGCCTCGGCCCCCTCGAGCCGGATTTCACCGCTGGCCATCGAGCGGGTACCGAGCTTGTCCTTCAGCCGCAGGATCCGGTAGTCGTTGGGCACGCCGTCGGCCTTGGTCCGCGGCAGCAGGAACAGAGAGACGCCCTTCAGGCCGGCCACGTCCTCACTGCGCGCCAGCACCATGGCGAGATCGGCGTCGGCGTTCGAGCAGAACCACTTGTCGCCGGTCAGCTTCCAGGTGCCGTCGGGCTGCGCCACCGCCTGCGTCGCGGTGGCGCTGACGTCCGATCCGGCGCCCTGCTCGGTCATGAACATCGCGCCCTGGGTCAGCGCGTCGAAATCGAGCGTGGTCAGGCGATCGATGAAACGCGCCACCAGCTTCGGATCGCCATAGCGCTTCAGGGTGCGGGTCAGCGAGTCCGTCATGCTGACCGGGCACATCAGGCCGAACTCGGCCTGCACGAACAGATAGGTCAGGGCATATTTCGCCGCCGGCGGCATCGGCTCGGGCCATCCCAGCACGCCGCGATGGGACGCCGCGGCAAGGCCGAGCTCGGAGAACGCCAGCCGCTCCATCTCCACATAGGCGGGATGCTTCTCGATGACGTTGCAGTCCTCGCCGGTGCGCCGCCGCACCGACAGCGTCGGCGGGTTGCGGTCGGCGATACCCGCCAGCTCGTCGAGCCGGCCGCCGGCGAGCGCGCCCAGCCGCTCGAAGGTCGGCGCGAGATGCGTAAACAGCTTCCCGGGCAGATAGTGCGCGAACAGGGGCGCGGCGTCGCGGTCGAAGCGGTAGAGGTTGGTGCCGCGCGAATCCGGGATCGCCCCGGAGAGGTCGAGATCGGGCTTCATGGCCGCGCTCCTTGCAGGAAACGCTCGACTTTCGCCCATTGCAACGATAGCGTCCAATACATATTGGATGACGATTGATATTCACTCTGTATCAATCCGGAACGCCCGATGGACCTGCGCAAGCTTCGCTACTTTTCGGTGTTGGCCGAGGAAAAGCATTTCGGACGCGCGGCGCGGCGGCTGTCGCTGTCGCAGCCGCCGCTCAGCCTCGCAATTCGCCAGCTCGAGGAGGAGATCGGCGCCAAGCTGTTCGAGCGCAACAGCCGCAACGTTTCCCTCACCGCCGCCGGCGTTGCCCTGCAGCGCGAGGCCACCCTGCTGCTGCGCCGCGTGGACGAGACCCGGGGACTGGTCAAGGCCATCGCCGAGGGCCAGCGCGGCCAGCTGCGGCTGGCGTTCGGGGGATCGATGCTGTACCGCGGCCTGCCCCGCATCGTCGAGCGGTTCCGGGCGGCGGCGCCCTCGACAGAGTTGCGGCTGCGCGAGCTCAATTCCGCCGAACAGGTCGAGGCGCTGCATCGCGACGAGATCGACCTCGGTTTCATTCACGGCCGGGCGACGCCCGCCGGGCTCGAAGGCTTCCGCTATCACTCGGAGCCGTTCGTCGCCTGCGTCCCGGCCGGCCATCCCTGCGCCAAAGCGAAAACGCTGCAACTGGCGCGGCTGTGCGACGAGGATTTCGTGCTGTTCGCCCAGGCGGCCTCGCCCGACTACTACCAGTCGATCATCGCCACCTGCCTGTCGGCGGGGTTCACGCCGAAGGTGCGCCACGAAGTCCGGCACTGGACCAGCGTCGTCGCCTTCGTCGCCAACGGCATGGGGGTGGCCCTGGCGCCGCGCAGCCTCCGCACCAGCCACATCAAGGATGTCGCGTTCGTTCCGATCCGCCAGCCCGGCGTGGTATCGGAGACCTGGTGCGTCTGGAAGGCGGATAATCAGGGCGCCGCGTTGAACCGCCTGATCGACGCGGCGCGCCAGCAGTCGGTGGCGATGACGGGGACGCGCTCGCACTAGCTGATCGTGACCCGGGAGCCCTTGCGCGTCAGAGCGTCACGCCTCGTCCGGCCCCGTTGCCACCGTTCCGCCGGCAAAATTCCGGTAAATGAACGGCACCGCTTCCCCGGCAGCCTCGCTGGCGGCGGCCTTGAAGATCTCTTCGTGGCGGGGCGAGAACGCACAGGCCGGATCTGTATTGCCGGCGTCCCCGGTAAGCGCGAAGGCCTGGCAGCGGCAGCCGCCGAAATCCTCTTCCTTGAACGCGCAGGACCTGCACGGCTCCTTCATCCAGCCGGTGCCGCGATAGCGGTTCAGCGCGTCGGAGTTCTGCCAGATCCAGGCGATCGACTTGTTGCCGCGCACCGAATCGAACGTCAGCCCGGTGATGGTCTCGGCGGCGTGGCACGGCAGGATCTTGCCCGACGGCGAAATGTTGAAGAACTGCCGTCCCCAGCCGCCCATGCATCGTTTCGGCCGCGCCGCATAGTAATCAGGAATGACGTGGTCGAACGCCAGCACGCCCTTCAGGCGCTGCTCGGCCTCCTCGACGATACGGATGGCTTCATCCATCTGTTCGACGGTCGGCATCAGCGCCGCCCGGTTCTTCAGCGCCCAGCCGTAATACTGCACATTGGCGATCTCGATGCGGTGGGCGTCGAGGTCGACCGCCATCTGGATCATCTGCGGCAGCTGGTGCAGGTTCTGCCGGTGCATCACCGCATTGACGGTCAGCGGCAGATCAAGCTCGCGGGTCCAGCGCGCGACCTGGAGCTTCTTCTCATGCGCGTTCTTGTAGCCGGCGACGCGATCGGCGACGGTCGGCTCGCAGCCCTGGAAGCTGATCTGCACGTGGCTGAGGCCGGCGTCCGCCAGCGCCTTGAGCTTGTCACGGTCGAGCAGCACCGCTGACGTGATCAAGTTGGTGTAGAGGCCGACCTCGTTGGCATAGCGCACCAGTTCGGCCAGATCCTTGCGGGCGGTGGGCTCGCCGCCCGAAAAGTGAATCTGCAGCACCCCGATGTCGGCGAGTTCGGTCAGGACCCGCTTCCATTCCTCGGTGGTCAGTTCGGCGCTGCTGCGCTCGAGCTCGAGCGGGTTCGAGCAATACGGACACTGCAGCGGGCAGCGGTGGGTCAATTCGGCCAGCACCGCCAGCGGAATACCATAGGTCTCCCCGGCCAAAGCACGCTTCTCCAGCACGCTCAACCCGTCCGAACTCGTGCCGACCACCGATGCCGTCATGATGCGGAGCTCTCCCGCGCCTCGATCAGAAAACCTTTGTCGGCCAGATCCTGCAACATGGCCACCACATCGCGGCCGATTTCAGTCCGGTCGGCGACGTATTTCCGGGCGAGTTCATCGACCAGCTGTTCCACGCTGCGATTGCCGTCGCACAGCTGCAGCACCTCGACCGCGATCTCGTCCGGCGCCAGCACCCGCTCCGGCGCGAGCAGCACCCAGCGCTCGCGGGTGCCGTCGAATTTGAGCTTGGTATGGCGCGGCAACACTGGACGGCTGGCCTCGCTGACGTCCATGCGGCGGCTTTGTGGCGATGCCATCCTGCGTTTCCTCACCCCGCTTTCGGCGCGAACGCGCCCGGCGGAACATGCCCGTCGACATAGGCATGATACAGCGCATCGAGCTGGGCCCACAACACGTTGGTCTTGAAGATCAGGGCGTTGCAGACCGCCTCCCGCTCCGCCGGAGTGTGGGCGTGTTGCTTGACGTAACCCAGCGCGAAGATCGCGTCGCGCGGCGCCTGATCGAGCCTCCGCTTGAAATAGGTCATGATCGAGGGATTGACGAAGTCATAGTGGGCGAGCATCCCCGCGATGCGCTCCTCGTGGATGGTCGGCGCGAACAATTCGGTGAGCGAGGATGCAATGGCCTCCAGCGGGGTCCGGTCGCGGACGAAATGCACGTAGGCGTCGACCGCAAACCGCGTCGCCGGCAGAATCCCTTCCGTCGATTCCACATAGGCGGTATCGAGCCCCAGACCCTCGGTCAGCTTCAGCCAGCGCTCGATGCCGCCTTCCTGGCCGACGTCGCCGTCGTGATCCTCGAGCCGGTGCCGCCACTCGACACGGATGTCGCGATCGCGGAACCGCGATATCACCACCGCGTCCTTGATCGGGATCGAGCACTGGTAATAGTAGCGGTTGAGCGCCCAGGCCTGGACCTGGCCCTTGTTGAGCTCGCCGCCGTGCAGCAGCCGATGGAACGGATGCAGGCTGTGGTAACGCGCCGCGCCGATCTGGCGCAGCACCGCTTCGAGCTGTTCCGCGGTCTCGAGATTCTTGGTCGAAAAGGCCGGGCTCGCGTTCAAGATCCATCCTCCCTGCGTACATCGCTATTCTTAATATCTTCGAGATGTCCGGCCCTGCGTGCAGCGCCGGCAGAAACCAGTCCGATGCACAGGCGTCGACAGCTCGGGCGGCCATCTTCGCGACCCATGCGCCCGGGGATTAGACCTTCGAACCCCACACCTTGTAACTGCGATCTTGGTCGTAGGAAATGCCTCAATCAGTTCCCGACCCCGGGGGACATTCATGAATGCCTGCAGTACCTTGCCTGCCTAACTGCCGCGGCTTGTGCGTCGCGGCGGAACGCCCGAGGCACCAACTACAATTCTACTTCAAGCTCGCCAGATAGGCGATCACGTCGGCGCGATCCTTCGGCTCGTGCAGCCCCTTGAAGAACATCTTCACGCCGTGAACGTCGCCACGCGGATCGGCCAGATAGGCGTCCAGCGCCGCCTCGGTCCACGGCGCCTTGTTGGCTTTCATGGCTTCGGAATACTGGTAGTCGGGCACGGACGCGGCCGGCCGCCCCACCACATCCCACAGGCTTGGCCCCACCTTGTTGATGCCGATCTCGATCGAATGACAATTCTGGCAGGTGCGGCCAAAAATCTCCTTGCCCGCGGCAATGTCGGCCGCGTTCGCCGCGGCTGCTCCAAGGGCCACGGACGCCATCACGGCGTATGGCAGGATGCGAATGGTCATAAGAGGTACCCTCGAAATCTCGTTGGTGCGGCGGAAGCGCAAACACCCACGAATATCATATTCGTGAGATGACACGCGGCGGTCCTTGTTCTGGATCAAGCGCGCGTACGCCTCGCCGACCCAGAAGCCGCGCGCAACACCACGGCTCTCCGCAGGCGGCGCCCCGCCCTCGCGGTAAAGCCGCCTCAGTCCTTGAAGAAGTCGACGATTGGAATCGTCTCGAGGACGTCCGGCTGCACCGGCGCCACGTAGGTCATGCCCGAGCTCTTCGCCATGGCTTCGAGCTCGCCTTTGGCGATCAAATCGGCGATCGCCGCGTTGACGGCTTCAATCAGCGGCTGCTCCGTGCCGAGCGTCACGTAGCCCATGTTGAAGCCGATCTTGTGAAAGTAGCCGGACGCCTTCAGTTTCGTATCCGGGGTTCGGTCGCGATAGTCGTCGAACCGGCGGAGCTCCACCAGCGTCGCATCGATCTCGCCGCTTTCCATTCGGGGAAACAGTTCGCTTCGTCCGGGAATGAAGTGAGTGATCTGATCGACAAATTTGCCAGCGCCATAGCGCATCAGAATGGCATCGGATAGCGACGTCTGGTTTACGCCAAGTCGAAGGCCCGTAAGGTCGCCGAGGCTTGAAATCTGCTTGTCGGCCACGGCCCCGCTCAAGACAACGGTGAGCGGCGCGTAAAAATAGGGCTTGGTCGGTACCAGTTCCCCGAGCGCGACACGCCGGCGGCGATCTTCCGGCTTGGCTCCTGCGAACCCGGGCAGCCGCCCGGTTTCCGCGCCGGGCTTACCCAGGCCGTCGCGGTACAACGGGTAACCGGCGACGAGCTGGCATCGGCCATCCGAGAGCAGCGCGTTAGCCTGAATGGTGAAACTGCTGTCGGAATCGATGCCGGTTTCGAACCACTGAATCGCGAGCCGACGACCCAGACGCTTGGCGACCGCCTCCGCGACTGCGAGGTCGAACCCGCCTGCCTTGTTGCCCTCACGGAACGAGTAAGGCGGAATATCCTCGTTCAGGCAGACCCGGAGCGTCTCCTCGGCTACCGCCGGAAGCACCGAACCCATCACCGCAACACCGAACGCGGCGCAACGCAGCGCCGCCATCAGACAACGCGTCATCAGGTATCCTTCACAGCTTTCCGCCGGTCAGCACGTAGGCCCACAGCGCGTCGATCTCGTCAGGCTTCAGGATGTCACCCCACGGCGGCATGCGATTGTTCTTGCCGTTGGTCACCGAATGGACGAAGCGCGCATGGTCGTCGTGCGGAAATTCTCGCAGGTCAAACGCTACCGTGCCGGGCGTGACCATGTTGACGCCGTGACAGTGGACGCAATTGGTCGCATACAGCGTTCTTCCCTTGATCGCCAAGGCCGGATCGCTCGCCGTGGGCTCCAGCGCTGCTGTCGTGGTCGTCGTTTCGGCGGCGACGGCTATGCTCGCGGCAACGAGCGTCAGGCCGACTACGGATATCCAGAACCCGCTCCTGGCTTTCATCGATGATATTCCCAACACGTAAAAGAAGAGGCGAAAAGGGGTCGCCAACGTGGCGACCCCCGAGAGACGATATTCGGTCGATTACTTCAGCAACTTGAAAGCCCAGAGCGAACCGCCCGGCGGAACCGCGGCCAGTCGCTCGTCGCCGGAGAACAGCGAATACACGCCGCCAATTCCGACCGATACGGCAACATACTGCTCGCCATCCTGCTCCCAGGTGATCGGCTGGCCCTCGATTCCGGAACCGGTCTTGAACGACCAGAGCTTCTCGCCGGTATCCGAGTTGAACGCCTCGAACTCGCCGGTGAGCTGGCCGCTGAACACCACGCCGCCGCCGGTCGACAGCACACCGGAGAACCGCGGAATGTCGCTCGGCGCCTCCCACTTGGCTTTGCCGGTCATCGGGTCGACGGCCTTCAGGTAGCCGCGCGGACCTTCAGGCCAGGCCCAGGGGTTCGACAGGTCCATGCCGACATACCATTCACCCTGCTTGTACTCGGCCGGAACGGCCTTGTAGTGACCGCCGAAGTTGAGGGTGTTGTAGAAGGCAAGGCCCCGCTTCGCGTCGAACGAGCCCGGTTCCCAGTTCTTTCCGCCCAGGATCGACGGATAGATGTCAACCATCTCGCCGGCGCGCGCCTTGGTGGAAACGTCGGTCTCGACCGGCCGACCCGTGGCCAGGTCGACGCTCGAAGCCCAGTTCACCTTCACGTAGGGATTGGCGGCAATCAGCTTGCCGTTGGTCCGATCGAGCACATAGATGAAGCCGTTGCGGTTGGCGTCGATCAGAACCTTGGTCGGCGTGCCCTTGACGTCGATGGTCGACAGAATCATTTCAGCGACGCTGTCATAGTCGAACGGGTTGTTGGGCGAGAACTGATAGTGCCACTTGATGGCGCCGGTCTTCGGATCGAGCGCGAGAACCGAGCAGGTATAGAGGTTGTCGCCCTTGCGGCCCGAGGCGTTGAACGGTCCCGGGTTGCCGATGCCCCAATACACCGTGTGGAGTTCCGGATCGAACGAGCCGGTGATCCAGGTCGAACCGCCACCATACTTGGCGGTATCGCCCGGCCACGTATCGCCACCCTTCTCGTTCGGCAGCGGCACGGTGTAGGTGCGCCAGAGATGCTTGCCGTCGGCCGGATCCCACCCATCGATGAAATCGCGGGTGCCGAACTCGGCGCCGGAGATGCCGGTCATGATGACGCCGTCGGCGATCTGCGGCGCACCGGTCATGGTGTAGCCGGCCTTCATGTCGGCAACATCGGACTTCCACAGCACCTTTCCGGTCTTGGCGTCGAGCGCCACCAGTTTCGCATCGAGCGTGCCGCGAATGATCTTGCCCTCGTAGAGCGCGGCGCCACGGTTGATGATGCCGCAGCAGACAACGCGGGGCGTCTCCGGCGGATACTCGACCTTGGTCTTCCAGATCTGCTTGCCGGTCTTTGCATCGACCGCGATCGTCGCACTGTTGGTGGTGACGTAGAGGACGCCATTGTAGACCAGCGGCTGCGATTCCTCGCTGCGGCTGTCGTCGTAGCTCAGGTTCCAGGCGGGGACCAGACGCTTGACTGTGTCGGCGTTGATCTGGGTCAGCGGGCTGTATCGCTGCTGGCCGTAGTCCATGCCGTAGTTGAGAACGTAATGGGTGTCAGTCTTGGTCAACTCTTGCGCCGTCTGCGCGTGAGCTGCCGTCATCGAACAAGCGACCAGTCCGGCCGCCGTCAACAAGCGCCTCATCCGTCGATCCTCCCCGTGGTCTGCCCCATCTGGGCATGACTCTTGTATTGCGCGGCCACCTCACCCGAATTCAGCGCTGGTCTCGCCGGCGATATGGACGGCGAGCTGCTGACGGGTTCGGCGAACGCAACCGCAAGGTAATCGCAACCGGTAATCCGACACAACAGGGACGTGTCGATGAAACTATATGCGGCGCAACAAACGAAGCGTGCCATGCTGCGGCGCGCAAACGCCGCATCGACTCTCGAAAAGGGCTTCAATTGCCCGCGCATTCGCGCAGCCATGCGCCGAACGCAGAGGTGAGAGGTCGCGATTTCTTGGCGCACCGCACAATTCAAGCTTGTGAGGCAAAAGCCCGCAGCCGCCGATTCGATCCTGGACCGACCCTCTTTTCCGAACAACGCGGCTGTGCCGCATCGTCGCGACGAATGACGCCCACCAGCGCCTCGATGGCCCGCATCGCGGAAGCGGCGAACGGCGGCAACGAAGAGTGAGACAAAAAAATCACCCGCAGGCTTGCTGCGGGTGATTTCAAACGCGCTGAACTCGAAGAGCGTTCTTACTTGCGCTGGGCGCAAGCGTACATGTTGATTTCCATGCCGACGGCGACTTCGACGATCTTCGGTGCCTTCCAAGCCATTTGTTTCCTCGCAGGTTGGGAGAGACTTCTCCATGAACCGCATCGATACTCCAACGGGGATCAGCCGACTGTCAAGCTGATCGCGAGACCAGCGTCGTGCGCCAATGCGTTCTTCGTTCCCGGCGGCATCGACTCCGAGCACCTACTACCAAGGTCGCGGTCGCCCGCCCCTTTCACTTGACTGTCTAGGAACGGCCGATCGCGCCATCGTCGCCGCGCGACACCACGACGCGCGCGCCGACATAGAATGACGCAAGACATTCAACTTCGAATTCACTTCATAGATGCGAATTCACTTCGCATCTAGGACTTGAATACCGCGAGACACGCACGTGCATTGTTTCGTCACGCCTGCAATCACGACTACTACCTTCCGCCTATTCTGCGACGCGATCGCGAGTGCTGTAATTCACACGCGATGGTGAGCCGCGCATGCGGTCGTCGGTCTGCAAGCAAGCCTTTGACGCGGCCCACCACGCTGCGGACGCGGCACACAAAACCAGTCATGGGAGGGGATTTCATATGATTTCGGGCACGAGAGGTTTTCTGGCGGGCGTATCGCTCACCGCTTGCCTGATCGCTGGAACGCTCACTGCGAGCGCCAACGATTCGGTGGTCAAGGGAGTCGCGGACGCCAATCAGTGGGCGGTCGCGGGCCACGACTACGGCAATACCCGCTTCAGCGAACTCAAGCAGATCAACACCCAGAACGCCGGCAAGCTGTCGCTGGTCTACTCGTTCTCGTTGGCGTCGCTGCGTTCCAACGAGTCGTCGCCGATCGTGATCGGCGACACCATGTACGTGTCGACGTCGTGGGGCCCCAAATACGTCTACGCGCTCGACGCCGCGACCGGCGCGCGGAAATGGACCTACGAGCCCGAAATTCCCGATGACGTGCTGCAGTACGCCTGCTGCGACGTCAACAGCCGCGGCGTGTCCTATGCCGACGGCAAGATCCTGGCCGGCCGTCTCGACGGCAAGCTGACCGCGCTCGACGCCAAGACCGGCAAGGAGCTCTGGACCACCGTGGTGGTCGACTACAAGCAGGGTTCGGTCATCACCTCGCCGCCCCTGATCGTGCGCGACAAGGTCATCACCGGCTTCGGCGGCGGCGAATACGGCGTCCGCGGCGCGCTGCAGGCCTTCGACATCACTACCGGCAAGCAGGTGTGGCAGACCTTCACCGTTCCCGCCCCGGGTGAACCCGGCAGCGACACCTGGAAGGGCGACACCGGGCTTCATGGCGGCGGCGCCGCGTGGCTGGTCGGCTCCTATGACGCGGCCAGCGACACCGTGTACTGGGGCACCAGCAATCCGGGCCCGTGGAACACCGGCGTTCGCTCGACCGGCAACGGCGACCTCGGCAAGTTGACCAACCTCTACACCGCATCCACGCTCGCGCTCGATCCCAACACCGGCAAGATTAAATGGCACATCCAGCACACGCCGGCGGACGCCTGGGACTATGACGGCGTCAACGAACTGGTGCTGGCCAACCTGAAGATCAACGGCAAGGAAGTGCCGGCGCTGATGAAGGCCGATCGCAACGGCTTCTTCTTCGTCGCCAACCGCACCAACGGCGAACTGATCTCGGCGGAGAAGTACGTCTTCGCCAACTGGGCATCGAAGTGGGACATCAAGACCCAGCGCGCCACCGAGGATCCCGACAAGCGCCCCGGGCCGGGACATCCCGCCAAGGACATCTGTCCGAACCTGATCGGCGGCAAGAACTGGCAGCCGATGTCGTTCAATCCGGAGACCGGGCTGGTCTATATCCCGACCAACAACGTCTGCATGGACTGGTCGGTCAGCGACGTCGCCTACAAGCGAGGCGTGTTCTATCTCGGCGCCGAATTCCCGACCAAGGAAGGTCCGGGCGGCTTCCTCGGCGAACTGGTGGCCTGGGATCCGGTCCAGAACAAGAAGGTCTGGGGCATCAAGCAGGATCTGCCGTTCAACGGCGGCACGCTGACGACCGCCGGAAACCTGGTGTTCTACGGTAACCTGCACGGCGACTTCCATGCCATCGACGCCAAGACCGGCAGCGTGCTCTGGAAGAAGAATCTCGGCTCCGGCATCGGCGCCGGTCCGATCACCTATGCGGTGAACGGCAAGCAGTATGTCGCCGTGGTCGTCGGCCGCACCGCGTCGCTGCCTGCGTTCCTCGGGGAAGTCGGCAAGAAGATGACCGCTGCGGCGCCCGAGGGCGGCGCACTGTTCGTCTTCGCGGTCGAGTAACCGGCAAGGAAAGGGAGAGGAGGAATGTTCGTGCGTCACGTGGCGAGGCGCGGTTCGCGCCGCATCACAGGCGGCAATCCCGCCGGAGCCGGCCTCCTCCTGCTCGCCCTGATATCAGCCCTGTCGGCACCGGCCTCCCCGGCCGGTGCCGACGACGCGGCGCCGCTCAGGCTCTGCGCCGATCCGACCAACCTGCCGTTCAGCAGCGACGACCCGGCGATGCCGGGGATCTACCTGGAGCTCGGCCAGGAACTGGGCAAGGCGCTGGGCCGCCCCGTGACCTATGACTGGTACAAGTCCTATTTCGGCAAGCGAACCGTGCGCGTGACCCTGCTCGGTCGGCAATGCGATGCGATGATCGGGCTGCCCAGGAGCGACGACTTCATGGGGCCGGCGGTGATCTTCTCGCGGCCGATCGCCAAGGAAGGCTACGCCCTGGTGTGGCGCGGCGAGCGCACGATCACGAGCCTCGACGATCTGAAGTCTCTTCGTGTCGCAGTGCAGTATGAGAGCACGCCGCAGAACCTGCTGGCGCTGCGCGACGACATCACCACCGTCACCGTGCTCAAGCCCGAAGAAGGCATGGACGCGCTCGACAAGGGCACCGCCGACGTCGCCTTCATCTGGGGCCCGGTCGCGGGCTGGCTGAACACCACGAAATACCAGGGCCGCTTCAGGATCCAGCCAATCGAAGGCGAAGGGCTGCAGTGGCCGGTGGCCATCGGCTTCGCCAAGCGCTCGACCGAATTGCGCGACCAGGTCGACGCGGCCCTGCCAGGGCTGGAATCGCGGATGCGCGAACTCGCTGCCAAATACGGTTTCCCCACCGCCGCGCCGATCAAGCTTGCCGCAGCCGGCGGTTCGGCCGCAACCGCGTTCGCCTCGGCGCCCCCGGACGAAAGGCGGACGGTCGGCCAGGCCTCCGCGACGGCCAATGCAGCTCCTGCGTCGGCAGCGACCGAGGCAGCCCCGGCGGACGCCGAAGCGGTCACCGCCGGCCATGAGATCTTCAATGGCACCTGCGCCCATTGCCACGGTCCGGACGCGATCCAGAGCGAGCGTCGAATCGACCTGAGACGGCTGAAGCTCCGCTATGGCGAAACCGTCCGCGACACCTTCTGGCGCACCGTTCACGAGGGCCGCCCGGCCAAGGGCATGCCGGCCTGGAAAGATGTTTTTGACGACACCCAGCTCGATCAAGTCTATGCTTACCTGATGACCGTGCAGTCGAACTAGAAGTCCGGGTTGGCCAGATGGACGTGCGTGCAGTCGAGCTGACCGCCGGCGACCCGCCGAGCGGGCCGCAGGCCGGAAGATGACCAGCTTCCTGATCATCGACGATCACCCGCTGTTCCGCGAGGCTCTGGGGAACGCGATCCGGCTGGCTCACCCGACCGCACTGATCTTCGAGGCCATGTCGATCCAGGGAGCGATCCACATCTTGTCGTCCGGCCAGGAGATCGACCTTGCCCTGCTCGACCTGACGCTGCCGGACGCGGTCGGGTTCTCGGGCTTCCTGCGGCTGCGCGAAGCCTATCCGCGTCTGCCGGTTGCGATCGTCTCCAGCCATGACGAGGAGCATGTCATTGTCGAGGCGCTGTCGCTCGGCGCCGCCGGCTATCTGCCGAAATCGACCTCCAAGCGGGAAATCGCCCAGTCCATCGATCGGGTGCTCAGCGGCCTGACCTCCGTCCCGGACAAGTTCCAGTTCGCCGGGGGACTGAGCAAGCCCGACTCGCAACAGGCGCTGCGCGCGGGGCTGCAGGAGCTGACGCCGCAGCAGCTTCGCGTCCTCGAACTGATCCGGCGCGGTTTCCAGAACAAGCAGATCGCCGGCGAGCTTCGCCTCGCCGAATCGACCGTCAAGGCCCACGTCACGGAGATCCTGCGTAAGCTCAATCTGTTCAGCCGCAACAAGGCCGTCGTCGAGATCAGCAAGCTCGGGTTGACGAACCTGGAGTCCCTGGCCGCCTCCCGGGCCGACCGGTCGAGGCCGAAGTAATGGCTGTGATGGCTTCGCGACGGCCGGGCACGCTGCTCTCCGCCGCGGTGTTCACGGCCGTCGCCGCATGGTTCGCATGGCTGTCGCCGCTGCCGGCGCGCGCGGAGACCGTGCGGATCGGCATCCAGAAGACCGGGTCTTTCGCCTGGCAACTCGACGTCATTCGCCGCCACGGCTTCGCCCGGGACGCCGGCATCGACATCGCCCTGACGGAATTCGCTTCCCCCGATGCCGGCAAGCTCGCCCTCAACAGCGGCGCGGTCGACCTCATCGTCTCCGACTGGCTGTGGGTCGCGCGCGAGCGCGCGCTCGGCGGCAAGCTGCTGTTCTACCCCTATTCGAGCGGCGTCGGCGCGGTGATGGTCAGGAGCGATTCGCCGCTGCATCGCCTCGCCGACCTGCGCGGGCACGTGCTTGCGGTGGCGGGCGGCCCGCTCGACAAGAGCTGGCTCATTCTTCGCGCCAGCGCGCTGCGCGAGGGCATCGACCTCAAGCGCGAGGCCACCCTGCAATACGGCGCGCCTCCCCTGATCATGGAAAAGGCGAAGCAGAGCGGGATCGACGCCAGCCTCAACTTCTGGAATTTTTGCGCGCGGCTGGAAGCCCAGGGATTCCGCCAGCTCGTCGACATGCGGAGCGTGGAGACCGGCCTCGGCCTGGCGCAGCCGGTCGCGCTGATCGGCTTCGTGTTCTCCGAGCAGTTCGCCGAACGACACCACGAGCTGATCGACCGTTTCCTCGCGGTGACGGGCAAGGCCAACGACATCATGACGACGTCGGATGCGGAGTGGGATGCGATCCGTCCCCTGATGCAGGTCGATGACGACGCGACCTTCGAGGTGTTCCGGGCGCGGACCCGCGAGGGCATGCCGCGCCGTCCCGTCGCGGCCGAAGAGGCCGACGCTCGAGCACTGTTCAAGGTCCTCGCCGAGCTCGGCGGCACGGAGCTCGTCGGTCCGTCCACCGAACTCGACGCCGGCCTTTACTATCATCCGGCCGTCCACGGGGAATGAATGCTGGCGCGCGTCCTGTCACTGTCGGCCCTGATCGCGATCTGGTTCGTGGCCGCTGCCGTGGCGCACTCGCGGCTGTTGCCCGGCCCGCTCGCCGTGGCCGGCGGCCTGTTGGCCGACATCAGGAGCGGCGAACTGCCGTTCGAGCTCGGCTGCACGCTGGCGCGCGTCGTCGCCGCATTCGCCATCGCGCTGGTGCTCGGCAGCATCATCGGCTTCCTGATGGGGCGATCGAACCGGTTCAACCGCTACGCCGACCCGTGGCTGATCATCCTCATCAACCTGCCGGCGCTGGTCACGATCATCTTCGCCTATATGTGGATCGGCCTCAACGAGACCGCGGCCATCCTGGCGGTGGCGCTGAACAAGCTGCCGAACATGGCGGTCGTCATGCGCGAGGGCGCCCGCGCCCTCGATCCCAGGCTCGACGACATGGCCAGCGCCTTCCGCCTGCCCGTGATGACGCGGATCCGTCACGTCCTCGTGCCGCAGCTCGCCCCCTACCTCGCTGCCGGGGCGAGATCCGGCCTGTCCATCATCTGGAAGATCGTCCTCGTCGTCGAGCTGATCGGCCGCCCCAACGGCGTCGGCTTCGTGATGGGGACGGCGTTCTCGCTGTTTGATATGACCAAGCTTCTGAGCTATGCGATATCCTTCATCGTGATCATGCTCGTCATCGAGCACTTGGTGGTGCAGCCCCTTGAACAGCACGCATTCCGGTGGCGAAAACAACGCGCTTGAGCTGCGGATCGACCGGAAGACCTACGTCAACGCCGACGGCGTTGCGGTCGACGTCATCCGCGGACTGCAGCTGCGCCTCGGCGCCGGCGAATTCGGCGCGCTGATCGGCCCCTCGGGCTGCGGCAAGACCACCGTGCTGCGCATCGTCGCCGGCCTCGACACCGCGTTCGACGGTGAATGCCGCTGGCCCGGTGAGCGCCGTCTCGGAGTGGTGTTCCAGGAGCCCTGTCTGCTGCCGTGGCGCACGGTGGACGACAACATCAGGCTGGTGCTGCCTCCCGACCGCGCCAAGGCGGACCTCACCGACCTGATTGGCACCCTCGGGCTGGCGTCGCACCGCGCTCACTACCCCGGCGAGCTGTCGCTTGGCCTGGCGCGCCGCGTCGCGATCGCGCGGGCCTTCGCCATCAACCCCGATCTGCTGCTGCTCGACGAGCCGTTCGTCTCGCTCGACGAGGCGGTCGCGGCGCGGCTGCGCGAGGAGCTCAAGGCGCTGACCGGGAGCCGCAACGTCACCACCCTGATGGTGACGCACGACCTCGACGAGGCGGTGCAGCTCGCCGATCATCTCTTCTTCCTGTCGGACCGGCCGGCCCGGGTGGTCCTGGAGCACCGGCTGACCGTGGCGCGCGCGCTGCGAACCGACGCCTTCGTCCGCGCGACCACCGATGAACTGCGGGCCGCGCTGTCACGCCTCGATCGCTGAAGTCGCTCACGACAGGCTGGTCTCGACGGCGAAGCGCACCAGTTCGGCGAGGCTGCGAAGCCCGAGCTTCTGCCGGATGATGGCCGAGGAATTGGCCACCGTCTTGTAGGGCGCGTTGAGTTGCCACGCGACCTCGGACAGGCTCTTGCCGCTGCCCAGCAGGCGCAGGATCTCGATCTCGCGCGCCGACAGCCTGGCGAGGCGGTTCTCCTTGGGATCGAGCCGCCCGAAGGCGATGCGCTGGGCGATGGCGGGCGGCAGATACTGGCCGCCCTCGGCGACCGTCCGGATCGCCGCGACCAGGTCGGCCGGGTCGCCGGACTTGGAGACATAGCCCTTGGCACCGGTTTCGATGGCGCGGGCGGCGAAGATCGGATCGTCGTTCATGCTGAACATGATGATCCGCGCCGTCGCGGTCCGCGCCAGAATCCGCCGCGCCAGCTCGAACCCCGACACGCCCGGGAGATTGACGTCGAGCACGCAGATATCCGGCTGTTCGGCCACGAACGCGGCGAGCCCGGTGTCGGCATCCGCGGCTTCCAGGATGACCACTCCCGGATCGGCCGCGAACAGCGCGCGGCAGCCGGATGCAACGATCGGATGGTCGTCGACGATCAGGATCCGCATGCCGCACTGTCCTTCGATCATGATCCCTCGGATCAAGTCCGAGGGCATGCTTTTCGGAAAACCGCGATGGCGCGGGCCGCGCCGGCATTGTACCGGCCCTGCGACCCAATTAGATTCAGCCCCCTGGAGTGTCAATGCGCGGCGAAAACGCGGCGGCGGGGAAACGAGGGCGCGGACGATGTGGCACAGCCTTTCCTTGCGGGCGCGGCTCATTCTCCTGGTCGCCGTCGCCCTGGTGCTCGGCATGTCGGCCAACATCGCCCGGCTGGTGCTCGACGCCGCGCCGCGGGTCCAGGCCGAGGACCAGAGCGTGGTGCGGCTCGCGGTCGAATTCGTTCACACGCTGGTCGCCGACCTCGATCGCGCGCCGAACCCCGACGGCGAACTGGCGCAGATCGTGCGCGACATGGCCGAGCTGCGCCACGTCCGCGTCGCGCGCGTGGGCCCCACAGGCGACATGACCTCCGCGCCCGCCCTCCTCGCGGATGACGTCGCCCAGGCGCCGGGCGTGCCGTCCTGGTTCGTCGCGCTGGTGCGCCCGGAGCAGACCACGGTCACCGTCCCCGTGGAGGTCGACGGCAGGTCGCTGGGGGCGCTGGCGATCACGCCGCTTCCCACCGACGAGATGGCCGAGATCTGGGACGGCATCGTGGTCCAGATCGAGGTCGGGATCGCCATCACGGTCGGCTTCCTGCTGCTGACGATCTGGGTGGTCAACCGGGCGCTCGCGCCGGTCGAGCTGCTGAAGGCGGCGATGACCGATCTGGAAGCAGGCCGCTACGGCACCCGGGTCGCCATCGGCGGATCGCCCGAGATCGCGACCATCTGCGTCAAGCTCAACGAACTCGCCGCGGTGCTCGGGGCGACCGTCGAGGGTAACCGGCACCTCGCCGAACGGGTGGTCTCCCTCCAGGATGTCGAACGCCGGGAGATCGCGCGCGACCTCCATGACGAGTTCGGCCCGCATTTGTTCGCCCTCCGCGCGCAGGCTTCGGCACTGCAGCAGGCGATCGCCGGCGCCCAGCCGGACCCGGACGGCCTGAAGCGCCAGGCCGACGCGCTGCTCGGCAAGATCAACGACGTCCAGCTCATCAACCGGCGCGTCCTCGAGCGGTTGCGGCCGGTCGGTCTCGCCGAATTCGGGCTCGAGGGCGCGCTGGCCGCGCTGCTCGCGTTCTGGCGCGAGACCCGCCCGGATACGGTGGTCGAGACTTCGATCGCCCCCGCCCTCGGGGCGCTCGGCGACACCGTGGAGCTGACGGTCTATCGCATCATCCAGGAAGCGCTCACCAACGTCTTCCGCCATGCCGGCGCCAGCCGGGTGGACGTCATCGTCGCGCCGGCGAGCGGCGAGGCGCCGGGAGACCACGCCGTCACGGTGAGCGTGCGCGACAACGGCGAAGGGCTGCCGGCCGACTACCGCCAGGGTTTTGGCCTGACCGGGATGCGCGAACGCGTCCAGGCGCTGGGCGGAACGATGACTGTGACGTCCTCGAGCCAGGGCTCGCTGATCAGCGCGACCCTGCCGTGTCCGCGGCTCACCGTCGACGCGGAGTAGCGGACAAATCGTCACCACGCAGCCGTCGCCGACCGGGATTTTCTCCCGACGATCGGGTCAAACATTCCCGCGGCACCCCGCATCTTTGGATGATGCCGATCGCCCGGCGATCGCTTACGATTTTCCCTGGTTGACGGAGCGATGAACAACGATCGCCCGTGGGGTGGAAGCGATGAAAATGACTTCACGAGACGCGGGCTGCGGTGCGTTCCTGCTGCTGATCGCGGCCGGGACCGCCTCGGCGCAAGAGAGCGGTCCCACCGAGGGCTCGACCACCAACCTGCCCGCCATCACGGTCGACGCGCCCGCGCGGGCCAGGCACCGGGCGGAGGAACTTGGCCCGGCCGGTCATGCCGGCCCGCAGACCTCCGCCGTCACCCGTGTCACGATCTATTCGACGTCGCCGCTCGCCAGCAGTGGCGGCGGCAATGGCGGCGACCCCGACAAGGTGCCCGGCACCGTGACGACGGTGGATGCCCGCCAGATCGAACGCCTCAACTCGTTGAACGTGACCGATGCGCTTCAGCAATACGTGCCCGGCGTGATGGTCAGTTCGGTATCAGGCAATCCCTTCCAGCCCGACGTCCAGTTCCGCGGCTTCACCGCCTCGCCGGTGTCCGGCACCCCACAGGGCCTGGCCGTCTACCAGAACGGCGTGCGCATCAACGAGGCCTTCGGCGACACCGTCAACTGGGACCTGATCCCGACTGCCGCGATCGCCTCCGTCACCATGGTTACCAACAATCCGGCCTTCGGCCTCAATGCGCTGGGCGGCGCGCTCGATGTCCAGATGAAGAACGGCTTCAATTATCACGGCGCCGAGGTCGACGTGATGGGCGGATCGTTCGGGCGGATCCAGAGCTCGCTGCAATGGGGCAAGCAGGTCGGCAACTTCGCCGTCTACGGCGCGCTGGAAGGCGCCCACGACGACGGCTTCCGCCTGTTCTCGGCTTCCAACATTCGCCGCTTCTATGGCGATGTCGGCTATCGCAATACCGACAGCGAGATCCACCTCAACCTCGGTGCCGCCGACAACAATTTCGGCGCCGCCGCCGCCGTGCCGATCGAGCTGCTGAACACGAACTACAGCGCGGTCTACACCACGCCGCAAACCTCGACCAACCAGGTCGGCTACGGCAACCTGACCGGCAAGTTCGACGTCTCCCCGACCTGGACCGTCGACGGCAACCTTCATTACCGCGCTTTCAGCCAGCATACCCAGGATGGCAACCCGACCAACGCGCAAGCGTGCACGGCGAACCCAAACCTGCTGTGCTATAATGACGGATCAACCCCCGCCTATGGCCAGAACGGCCAGCAACTGTCGAACCCTTTCCCAGCGAACGCGTTTCTCGGCGAGAACGACCGCACCTCGACCGCGACCACGACCTTCGGCACGACGCTGCAGGCCACCAACACCGACAAGATCTTTGGCTTCGACAACCGCTTCACCGTCGGCGCGAGCTTCGATCGCAGCATTACCCATTTCTCGGCGAACGCCGAACTCGGCACCTTCGGGAACGACTACGTCCTCAATGGATCGGGTCTTTTTCTCGGCTCGTTGAATTCGGCGGACGGCCCGGTCGGGGTACGCACCGTCAATCAATACACCGGCCTCTATGCGCTCGACGCCATCGATCTGACCAACAAGCTCACGGTGACCGGCGGCGGGCGTTTCAACTTCGCCAACGTCCAGATCCAGGACATGATCGGCGGCCCCGCGAGCTCGCTGAACGGCACCAACGACTTCAGCCGCTTCAATCCGCTCATCGGCGCCACCTACAAGATCACCTCGGGCCTGACGGCCTATGGCGGCTATTCGGAAGCCAACCGCGCCCCCACCCCGCTGGAGCTGGGTTGCGCCAACCCGGCGCAGCCGTGCATCCTGGCGACATTCCTGGTCTCCGACCCGCCGCTGCAGCAGGTCGTCTCGCGCACCTTCGAGGCCGGCTTCCGCGGCAGGCAGGAGCTCGGTCCCGACCTCGGTACCGTGACCTGGAAGTTCGGCGGCTTCCGCGCCACCAATACCAACGACATTCTGTCAGTTCCGGCTCCGAACAATCAGGGCTTCGGCTATTTCGCCAACGTCGGCTCGACCCGGCGTCAAGGCATCGAGGCGGAGGCCAAGCTGACGAACAAGTCGATCGAGATGTACGCGACCTATGCGTTCATCGACGCGCGCTTTCTCGATTCGCTGCAGCTCGCCTCCAACAGCCCGTTCGCGAACGCCAACGGCAATATTCAGGTCTCGCCCGGCGACCAGATCCCCACCATCCCGCGCCACCGCGTCAAGTTCGGCATCGACTACGCCATGACCGACGCGCTCAAGGTCGGCGCCGACATGGTCTACGTCTCCAGCCAGTACTTCGTCGGCGATGCATCGAACCAGGCGTCGAAACTTCCAGGCTACGCCGTCGTCAATCTGCACAGCTCGTATCAGATCAATCGCAACTGGCAGGTCTACGGCCGCATCGACAACCTGCTCAACAACCACTATGCGACCTACGGCATCTTTTTCGACAAGACACAGCTGCCCAATTTCGTCGCCGGCGGCGCGTCGTTCAGCGACCCACGCTCGCTCAGCCCGGCGCGACCGCAGGCAGCCTATGTCGGGGTGAAAGCAACGTTCTGATGTCAGGTCCCCGCCGCTCGATATCATCCGCGGCGCGAACGCAACCGCCTTGCCAGGATTGCTGTCGCCGCCGGACACCCGTCGTCGCCTCACGCCCGGAGAGCGCCGACCGAAAAGAAAAGCCCGGCAAGATGGCCGGGCTGAAAGTCATGGGTTGGATAAACAGTAAACAGTCGTGCGCTTAGTGCCGTCAGAGGTTAGCGACCTCCAATGGCCGCCACAATGCGGAGCGCCGTCATCGCCTCATTTTCCCGACGTCCATGGGATTTTTTCCCGAGCCGGAACGACGGCGCCCTTCGCACCGGACGGAGGGAGCTTCAAAAGAGAATGAGCGCAAGCCTGACCCAAGGACGGTGAATCGGATCGCGCGTGCCTCGGACGTCGGCTGTCGACGGCACGCCTTCCCGCCAGACTGCGGTGGTTTTCTCCCTAGCTTCCGCCCCGCCGCGCCAGCATGCCGCTCGCCGGATCGTACGCCAGTATGGCGCCGACCAGGAAAACCACGGTGCAGCCGAGCACCACGGCGAGGTCGATCCAGGAGACCTGACCGTACAGCGCGAAGCGGATGAGCTCGGTGGCGTGAGTGAACGGATTGGCCTCGCATACGTAGTAGAGGGCGAGGCTCGACTCCTTGATCCGCCACAGCGGATAGAGCGCCGAGGACGCGAAGAACATCGGGAAGATCACGAAGTTCATGATCCCGGCGAAGTTCTCGAGCTGCCGGATCAGCGACGAGATCAGCATGCCGAGCGCGCCCAGCATCAGCCCGGCGAGCAGCAGCGCCGGCAGCAGGGTGAGATAGCCGAGCGGCGGCGCCTCGATGTCCCAGAACCAGGCGATCACCAGAAAGGTGTAAGCCTGCAGGATCGATACCAGCGTGCCCGCCAGGAGTTTCGAGGTCAGCAGCCACCAGCGCGGAAACGGGCTCACCAGCAGCACGCGCATGCCGCCGGTCTCTCGGTCGTAGACCATGGTCAGCGACGACTGCATGCCGTTGAACAGCTGGATCATCGCCAGCAGCCCCGGTGTGATGTAAACCTCATAAAGCACGTAGGTCTCGTAGGGCGGGATGATCGAGACGCCCAGCACCTGCCGGAATCCGGCGGCGAAGATGAAGAGCCACACCAGCGGGCGCACCAGCGCCGAGATGAAGCGCTCGCGCTGATGGATGAAGCGCAGCGCCTCGCGCCAGACGATGCCGCTGAAGCAGATCAGGTATTGCGCGAGGCCGAAGCCGCCGCCGGCCTGCCCCTGGTCGATCGCCGTCATGGCCGTTGCTCCGTATTGGCATCGGCGGCCCCGGTCAGGCGCGCGAACGCGTCGCCAATGTCGGCGGCCTGCACGCTAGCCACGACGGCCTGCACGGAGCCCTGCGCCAGCACCCGCCCCTTGTGCAGCACCACGACCTGATCGCCGGCATCGACCTCGTCGATCAGATGGGTCGCCCACAGCACCCCGACGCCTTCGCTCGCCACCAGCTGGCGGACATGGGCGAGAATATCGGCGCGGGCGCGGATATCGAGCCCGGCCGTCGCCTCGTCGAGCAGCAGGAGCCGTGGCCGGTGCAGCAGCGCCCGTGCGATCTCGATGCGCCGCATCTGCCCGATCGACAGGCTGGCGACCCGGTCGCCGCGCTTGTCGCCGAGCTTGACCTGCGCCAGCACCCGGTCGATCTCGACCTCGGCGCGGCGGCGGCCGATGCCGTGGAGCGCCGCGTGGTACAGGAGATTCTGGCGCACCGAGATGTCGGCGTCGAGCGCCTTCGACTGGAACACGATGCCGAGGTTTCGCAGCGCTGCACCTGGTTCGCGGCCGACATCGTGGCCGAAGATCCGGATGTGGCCGACCGGGCTGGCGTAAAGCCGGGTGATCAGGGAGAACAGCGTCGACTTGCCGGCCCCGTTCAGCCCGAGCAACACCGTGAAGGACGACGGATCGACCCGCAGGCTGACGCCGTCGAGCGCGGCCCGCGCGCCGTAGAAGTAGCTGACCTGGTCGACCTCGAGCGCCGGAACCGCGATGGCTGCCGCCTCGGCCATCAGTGCTCTCCGCCGGGCGCGGGTGCGATCGCGATCCCCCACGGCATCTCGCCCACCTGGATCGACTTGATCACCTTCTGGGCGGCGACGTCGATCACCGAGATGTCGTTGGACAGGCCGTTGGCGACCAGCAGGTATTTCTCGTCGGGCGTGAAGGCACCGTGCCAGACGCGCTGGCCGACCAGCAGATACTTCAGGACCTCGTGGCTGGTTCCGTCGACCACGGCGACGCGGTTGGCGGGGCCCAGATGCACGAAGCCGAATTTGCCGTCCCGCGTCAGGTTGATGCCGACCGGCTGGATCGCCTCTGCCCGCAAGCCGGGAATCGTGAACTTCACCACCTGTTTGGCCTTCCGCGCCACGGGATCGACGATCGACAGGCCGCCGCCCACTTCCGACGTCACCCACAACTCGGAGCCATCCGCCTTGAACGCGGCCGAGCGTGGGCGGGCCCCCAGCAGCAGGTTGCCGACCACCTTGCGTTTCTCCACGTCGATGAAATGCGCCATGCTGGTGGTCTCCGAGGTGCAGACCACGATCCGGGAGTCCGGGCTGACCGCCACCCCCTCAGGCTCGATGCCGACCGCCACCTGTCCGACCCTCTCGCGGGTGGCGAGGTCGATGATCGTGAGCTTGGCGTCGTTCTCGTTCGAGACGTAGAGAAAGCCGCCGGCGGGATCGATCGCGAACTGCTCGGGGTCTTCGCCCGACGGCAGCTTGCCGACCACCTTGAGCGTCGCCGCATCGATGATCTGGATGGTGTCGTCGTCGCCGGCGGCAACGTAGACCAACTTGCCGTCCTTCGACGTTTCGATGCCACGCGGCCGCTGACCGGTCGGGATCGTTGCGATCACCTTCATGGCATCGGTATCGACGACGGAGATGGAATTCCCCTTTTCGTTGGACACATAGGCCGTATAGGCCAACGCCGATCCAGCGCCCGCCCCCAACGCCAACAGCATCAGGCACGCGAGCCCGAGCGACCGCAGTCCGTCCATCCCCGTCCCTTTCAATTCAGCTTGCATTTGGTCGACGGGCGGTCGGTCCCGAGCGTATCCAGCGTCGAATACTGGTGCAGGTAGCCCTCCTGGGGCGACACCGACACCGTGTTGCGGCCGTCGAACAGCAGGATAGGCTGCCGCAACTGCAGATTCCAGTCGCGCAGCGTCAGCTTCTGGCCCTTGAAGGCTGCGACCGAAAAGTCCGGCCCCTTGACGTAGGCGAGCAAGGCCGCGGTGTCCGCGGTGCCGGCTCGCACCGAGGCTTCGCCCACCATGCGCACCGCGGTCCAGGCCTGCATGTCCAGCGCGCTCATGGCGCGGTGGAACTTGGCGCCAAAGCGGTTCTGCAGCTGGATGGCGCCCCACTGGTCGAACGCGGCGTTCCAGGTCACCGGCACGAGCCCGGCTGAGCCCGCGACCGGCCGCGGCTCCGAGGTCCGATATGGCAGGTAGCCGGCGAACACCTCGCTCTCGTCGGCGGCGACCACCACGTCGTGCTCGGGAGCCCCTTGCGTCAGGCTCGGCATCTGCCGCTGGACGTCGACCAGACCGCTGTCGGTGCGACGCGCGCCACCGGTGTCCTTGAACTCGCGCTCGGCCACGATCTTGGCGCCGAACCGCGTCGCGCTCAGCCGAAGCGCGTCGGCGAACAGGCGGTCCTTGTCGTGCGAACCGACCACCAGCAGCCACTTGCCCCACTTCTTCCAGGCGAGGTACTGCGCCAGCGCGTCGGCCAGCATGGTGCGGCTGGGCGCAACATGGATGACGTTGCCCCGGCAATCCTGCTCGCGCAGCCGCTCGTCGGTCGCCGCCGCGTTGAGGACGAACTGACCGCGCGCCTTGGCGGCATCGGCGACCGCCAGCAGCCGATCGGCGTCGAGGCTGGCGACGATCACGCCCACGCCCTGGTCGGCCAGCGCCTTGACCGCCGCCGCCGGATCGCCGTCCGCGCCCAATTCCCGATCCACCACCGCGAAGCTCTGGTTGAGGAACTGACCGGTGGTGGTGTTGTCGTCGATCGCCAGTTGCGCGCCCGCCAGCCCATCGTTGTCGGCGGGGACATCGAGCAGCGAGACCCTGATCTTCACGGGCTTCGCCCACAGATAGCCGATCTTGAGCTCGAGCGACGCATCGCCAAGGCAGACGCCGCTCCACCCGACGGCCACAACCGACACCAGAACCATCAGGCGCAACGGCAGCTCTCCAACCCGATTTCCCCAAGCCCGCATCATGTTGCGACGCACCATTGATCGCTGGCGCGACCTTCGAAAGGTACTGCGGACGCGCTGCCATGGTGGACGCAATCGGGACACGAGGCAAAGGCGAAATTGGTAGTATGACCCTCCCGGACGGAACAGCGCCGCCAAACTTTCGCGGGCGGTCGCTATCGGTTATCATTCACCTAGCGCCTTCGCCAGAAGAGGCCGCCACAGGAAACGCAACCACCGTCCCGCGGAAAGCGCCGTCGGGAATTTCACGCCAGCCAGTGAGGGCCGTCTTGGGCACGACACGATTCCTCATCGTCGAGGATCATCCGCTGTTTCTCGAAGCTCTGGAAAACGCCATCAGCCTGGCGCATCCCGACACCGTGATTCGGCATGCCAATTCGATCGATGCGGCCATCGAGGTGCTGTCGACGGCCTCACCCTTCGACCTGGTTCTGCTCGACCTGTCGATGCCCGGAACGACCGGGCTGTCGGGCGTGATCCGGATCCGCAAGGCCTTCCCGAAAACCCCCGTGGTCATCGTGTCGGCCCACCAGAGCCCGCAAATCATCTCCAGCGTGCTGGCGCTCGGCGTCTCCGGCTACCTGCCGAAATCGATGACCAAGAGCGAGCTTGCGCAGTCGATCAGCGAGGTCATGCAGGGGTCGGTCTACCTGCCCAGGGAGTATCGCGAGTTCGCGGCCGCCCAGCAGCCCAGGCCCGCCAGTCGTGAACTGCTGCAGCGAATCCACGACCTGACGCCGCAGCAGCTGCGGGTGCTCGACCTGTTGCGCAGCGGCCTGCAGAACAAGCAGATCGCCCATGAGCTGAAGATCTGCGAGACCACCGTCAAGGTTCATGTCTCCGAGATCCTGCGGAAGCTGCACGTGCTGAGCCGCACCAACGCCATCATCGAGGTCTCGAAGATCGACTTCGAGAACCTGATCGGCGAAGCCGCCGCGCCCGCTGCGCCCTCGCAGCACCTGTCGCCCTGAAGACCCGAAAGTGCAATAGCATTTTCAAGCTATTCGGACATCCCGCGACTGTAGCATCTTGTCGTCAGGGCCGGGCATGACGGGCTCTTCGAATCAGCGCGCCAGCAGGAACGACAGCAGCGCCCGCATCTCCGCCGGCTTGATCGGCTTTTTCAAGAGTTCGAGGCCGAACAGCGCGGCCTCCCTCGCGGCGCCGTCCGAATAGTCGGCGGTCACGATCAGGGCCGGGATCTCGCTCCTGAAACGCTGACGCAATTCGTCGACCGCGTCGATCCCCCGCTCGCCGTTGTCGAGGTGGAGATCGGCGATGATGGCGTCGGGGACGCGGCCCAGCGCGCCGATGCGCTCGATGGCGTCGGCCGTCGACACCGTGGTGGCGACGTCGCAGCCCCATTTTTCGAGCAGGCTCGCCATCGCTTCCGCGCTGGCGGGGTCGTTCTCGATGACGAGAACCTTGCTGCCCTCCAGCCCGCTGTAGTGGAACTGGGCCGCCTTGGCTTCGTCACGCTCGGCAGCGACGACGGCGGCATCCGCCCGCGGCACAACCACCACAAACGCCGATCCGTGCCCGACCCGCGACCTCACCTGCACGGAGTGGCCGAGCACGGTGGCAAAGCGGCGCACGATCGACAGCCCGAGGCCGAAACCGGCCTGGTCGCCGAAGCCGGCATCGCCGCGCTGGAATTCGAGGAAGATCGCGTCCTGCTGGGCCTTGGGAATGCCCGGCCCGGTGTCATGCACCTCGATGGAGACGCGGTCGCCGCTCAGGCGGCATCCCATCAGCACCTTGCCGCCGCGGGTGTATTGCAGGGCATTGGCCAGCAGGTTCTGCAGGATCCGCCGCAGCATCAGGGAATCCGAAACCACCGCGGCCGACGACGGCACGATCGTGAGGCTGAGGCCGCGCTTGGCGGCGATCGGGGCGAACTCCGCATGCAGCGGCTCGAACAGCGACGCCATCGCGATCGGCCGGGCCTCCGGCTTGAGCGCGCCGGCGTCGAGCTTGGAAATGTCGAGCAGCGTCCGCAGCAGCTCCTCGAGCGTCGCCAGCGAGCGGTCGACCTGCTCGACCAGCATGGCGCCGTTGCCGGCTTCCGACAGCTCGGCGAGGCTCGACAGCGTCAGCCGCGCGGCGTTCAGCGGCTGCAGCAGGTCGTGCGTCACCGAGATCAGCACCGAGGATTTCAGCGAACTCGCCTCCTCGGCCTGCAGCTTGGCCCGGTACAGGCTCTCGTTGCTGCGCTCCAGCGAGCGCAGAGCGTCCTGCAGCTGCCTGGTCCGGCTGCGAACCTGGTGGTCGAGCGCGATCGCGGTCTCGAACAGCGAGAAGGCGTTGTGCTGCTGGTCGATCGAGCGCTCGACCCGCGACATCAGCGCCGCGTTGATCTTCTTCAGCTTGGCGGTTTCACGCTCGAGCTGCCTGACGGTTTCGGGGCTTTCGTTCATCGGCTTCGCCGCCTTCCGATGGCGACGCCGGTCAGGGTCTGGTTGACATGCATCGAACGGTACTGCTCGCCGTAAGTGTGAAAGCCGACGATGCGGTTGGTGCGATAGAGCTCCGACATGTCGCGCGCGAACTGGTGCTGCTCGGCGTCCAGCCTCCGCAGGATGCACTCGAACCCGATATAGATCGAGGGTTCGCCGATCTCTTCGACGGTCTCGGCCAACAGCTCGTTGACGGCGCCGATCGGGTCGCGGGCCTTGGCCGCGGTGAGCACCATGCCCTCGTCGATGGCGCAGAAGAAGCTCAGCGACCGATCCGGGTTCAGCCGTCCGATCGACCGGGCATAATAGGCGCCGCCGACCCGGACCAGCACCGGGTGCGACGCGAACGAGAACACGTCGAGTTCGCCGTTCACGATGCCTACGGCCCGCGCATACTCCTCTGCCGCCGGCTCGGCGTTCAGTTCCTTCACCACGCGCAGGTCGACATCGGCCTCGGTGACCACCATCTTGGTCTCAGTCGGCTCGAAATTGTCGCACTTGAAGACCCGGAACGGCAGCGTGGTCCTGACCAGGATCAGCACCGCCGCGTCGGTATGGGCCTTGCCGTCGGCGAACACCCAGGTGGTGCCGAACCGCAATCCGTCGCCCGCCGATCCGCCGACCACGGGAATGTCGTCGAGCGCGGCATAGATCGCCGACATCACCGGCTCCTCGCGCAGACACATGCCGTCGATCAAGAGGAGCCCGAACGCGGTCTGGTCGAGGGTGTCCGGCGCCTGCCGCAGCAGGTCCTGCCGCAACTGGTTGCCGAGCTGGCGTCCCTCGTCGATGCGGAAATTGGCGAGATCGGGGATCAGCCGGGCCGAGACGCTGAAATCCTCCGCGCTGAAGCCGAGGCAGACCACGCTGTTCTCGTCCCAGCCATGGGGGCCGAGTTCGCCCGCGGTGGTGCAGCCGTAGACCGGCGTCCCCGGCCAGCGCCCGGAGATTTCGGCCACGAACTGTTGGGGATCGTGACAGGGCGACACGAAGGCCAGCACCATGGCAAGCCCGGTCGACGGCAGCTGCCGGGCGATCTCGGCAACGGCTTCGGCCGTGACCTGTTCCCGTGAATGGGCGACGGCAACGCTCGGCGCGCCCGCAAGCGGACCATCGATCAAACCCAAGCCGTTGTTTCCCACCACCAATTCTCCTGATCTGTCGTCAGGTAGGGGGTTGAAAGATAAGGTGTTTCAACACCCACCGCAACAACGTGTCTGAAGCCCCCGACACGACTTTAGACCGACGGGACGGCGCCGAAGTCCGGCCGGGCTGCGGGCTTTGAACGGGCGTGTTGCAGCGCAGCAAAGACGGCGACGGACGGCGGCGCCAGGCGGGTGGCGGCATGCTCGGATCAATGACCATTCGGCGTCGGTTGCGTGTAAATACACCGGCGACAGCGGGACGCGTGTCGCGGTCGGTCAATTGCGGGGATTTGTCATGTTACGGATCATCATCCTGGGGGCAGCCGCCGGAGGCGGCGTGCCGCAATGGAATTGCGGCTGCCAGGTCTGCGTCGCGGCGCGCGCCGACCGCAACGCGTGGCGCAGCACCCAGGCATCGATCGCGTTTTCCGCCGACGGCGACCATTGGTTTCTCGTCAACGCCTCCCCCGATCTGCGCCAGCAGCTGCAGGCCACGCCGCAGCTTCATCCCCGCCCCGGCGCGCTACGCCACACGCCCGTCGCCGGCGTCATCCTGACCAACAGCGAGGTCGACGCCGTGACCGGCCTGCTGTCGATGCGCGAAGGCTCGCCGTTCACGGTCTACGGCCACGACCGGGTG
The DNA here is from genome assembly GCA_031291445.1 of Xanthobacteraceae bacterium. Classification (GTDB taxonomy): domain Bacteria; phylum Pseudomonadota; class Alphaproteobacteria; order Rhizobiales; family Xanthobacteraceae; genus Bradyrhizobium_A. Next base: position 67,954 of record JARLJA010000014.1, read on the forward strand.
CTCTCCATCCTGCGCGCGAACAGCATCTTCAACGTCCTCGGCGAGCACACCGTCCGCCGCCAGCCGATTGCGATCGACGCGACGTTCGAACCGGCGCTGCCCGACGGCCGGCCCTCGGGCATCGAGGTCCTGCCCTTCGCCGTGCCCGGCAAGGGCGCCTGGTATCTGGAAGGCAAGAGCCATCCCGGCGGCGGCGACAGCGCCGGCGATACGCTGGGGCTCCGGATCGCGCACCGCGCGAGCGGCACGTTCTTCTATTTCCTCGCGGCCTGCGCCAGGGTGACGCCGGATCTCGCCGCGCGCCTCGTCGACGCTCCGCTGGTGCTGTTCGACGGCACGGTGTGGCGCGACGACGAACTGCAGGTGGCGGGCCTCGGCACCAAGACCGGTCAGGCGATGGGACACATCGCGATGTCGGGCGACGACGGCGCGTTCGAAGCGCTCGCCGACCTCGGCATCAAGCGCAAGGTGTTCCTCCACATCAACAACTCGAACCCGGTGCTGCTGCACGGCTCGCCCGAGCGCGCTCGCGCGCAACGCGAGGGCTGGGAGATCCCGACCGATGGATTGGAGATCATGCTCTAGATGCGGCCCGGCTCACGCCGACGAACCGTAGACGCTGCGATTGCTGGAAAAGTTCTTTTCTCCTCGTGGTCGGCAGGTATGGTGAGCATCGCCGAGCGAAACCGCACCCACGTACAGAGACACACTATGGATTCGCCGAATTTTCTGACGTTTCACCGCGACGAGGCGCGACACGACTTTTTCTCAGATCACCGCGATCGCCCGCCCTTTTTTGATCCGAGAACCAGAACCTGGATCGTCACCAGCGCGTCCGACTGCAGGCAGCTCATCAGCTCGGACAAGCTGCGGCCGGCTACCTACGCCGACGACTACCGAGCGCTCGGCCAGCGCTTCAACATCGATTTTTCAGCCCTGGTTTTTGCATTTGATCATATTCCACTTTGTCAGCATGGCGACCCCCACGCACGTAGTCGGCGGTTGGCCAGCGAGTTCCTGGCAGCTCGCAGGACCGTTGTGGCAGCGCAGATACCGGACATCACAGCCAGGCATCTTTCCGCTTTCAAGCGCACGGGCAAACTCGAGGTGATGAACGACATCATCGAGCCGATGATCCGGGAGTACCTTTGCCTGATCTCCGGAGTCGAGATCGGCGCCGCGCAGAGCATCGGCCACATTTCGTCAATCTTCGACAGATCGAGTGGGCTCAACAAGCGTCAGGCGATGGAATCGGAAATCGCGGCGCTTCGCGAACTGATCGTATCGCGCCTTGGTCGTCATGCGCCGGAGGATGAAGTTGGCTTGCGGCTCGCCTTCTTCATTCTCGGCATGGATCCATTGCGGGGCACCCTTGGAGAGAGTCTGCACAAACTCATCGAAGCGAATGCCGGACTGAGACTGGCGGACATCAATTATCCGGCGTTTCCGCCGCAGACAGGCGTTCCATTCATTGAACGCCTCGTCATAACGCCTTTCAATTCCGGAACCGCAGCCTTCAATTCCGGCGATCGCGTTCGTATTTTTCTTCAATCGTTTTCATCCGAGCAGTCCGATCTCAGCCGCGCAAATTTCTTCGGGGCCGGCACACACGCCTGCCTTGGTCGCCCCCTATCGCTCGACATATGGCAGGGTCTCACCGCATTTCTCTCTGAGATCCAGCTACGCGCGTCGGTGTTGTCATACACTCCGCGCACGTCGGATTATGTTTTCACCTGTCCTGAAAAGCTCGTTTTGGAACTTCATTCATGAGCCAACCGCTTGCGCGCACCGCAGTTTTCAATGCGCTCTCGAAGGTGATGAAACTATCCCCGGAACTTGCGTCTCGACTACAGGATCCAAGTTCCGACGTGCAGCTCGCCGAATTGACCATCGACAGCCTGGATGCGCTGGAGCTGTGCATGGAGATCGAGACCGGCACGGGTGTAGAACTCGACCCGGCGGAACTTGCTCCGCTCGATACCATTGGTGACCTGATCAGGCATGTCGCCGGCAAGGACCGCCGTGCCGCAGCGTCGATCGTACGCGCATCTCGGAATCGCCCCCTTCCACTGTCGCTTACGCAAGAGAGAGTCTGGTCTCACTGCCAGCAACTTCCGGACCCTTCGGGCTACATTCTGAGCATGATCGACAAGATCGAGGGACCGCTCGACGTCGGAATCCTGGCAACCTGTCTTAGCGCGGTAATAAGCCGTCACGAGATCTTACGGACAACTTTTCCTCTCGTGGACGGACGGCCGGTCCAAACGGTTCACCCGGCCGAGGAGGTGGGACTCCGGGTCGTCTCTATCGACGACAATGAAGACCCGGAACTGGCAGCACGAAGAATCGTCGAAGTCGAACGTTCATCAATTTCTGATCTCGCCGGCGGACCGTTGCTCAAATTTGTGGTTCTCCGAATATGCGACCAGGAACATTTGTTGATCAGATTGGCCCATCACATGGTGTGGGATGGCCAGTCGGGTAAATTGTTTCTCGATGAACTGACCTCATTGTATGAGGCTCGGCTCCGCGAAAAACCGACGGATCTTCCGGCGCTGCAACTGCAGTACGCGGATTATGCGGTTTGGCAACGTGCCGTTTTCGACCCGGATGGCCAGGCCTATCACCGAACTGTTGCGTGGTGGGAAACCCACTTCCGGGATGCTCGGTGCTCGACCGAGCTTCCATTCAAGCGATCGAAAGCTCTTTCGGGCGTTGATCCGTCTGCCGGACGCCTCGTCCGTTTGATTGAGCCTAAGCTCATGGAACGGCTGAACGAGTTGCGCCGGGGAGTCGCGACGACGCCTTATAAGATCTGGCTTGCAGGGTTCGTGGCCGTTCTCTGGCTGGAAACGAATTGTCCGGACCTCGTGGTCGGAACCTATGTAACGGATCGTCGTCACCGGCAGCTGCGCGATCTTGTCGGTGATTTTTCACATACAATCGCGATCAGGTTCAGTTGTGATGGTGACATCACTTTTAGCGAGCTGGTATCACATGTCGGCGCCACCGTGGCGGCAGCCGAATCGAACAGCTCAATTCCCCTGGAAACGCTGGGCGTGGAGCTTCAGAGGCGAAATATCGAAATGCCGCCGGTGAGCGCGATCTTTTCTATGCCGCCAGGCAATCACTCCGAAGAGCGGCGTTTTGCCAATCTCAGGCTCTATTCGGCTGAGCCGCGAAACCCGACGGCCATGCCCTGGGGCTTCTCTCTGCAGATTTACGAGAGAAACCAGGAATACTGGTGCGAGGCGAATTTTGACGCCGGAATTTATGATCCGTTGCTTGTCCGGAAGACAATGGACCATTTGTGTGAGTTCCTGACTGCGGTCTCTCATCACCCTGAACTGGAAGTCGGCGAACTCAGGCGCGGTTGAACGTACGACCGGTAAGCGCAAAGCCCGGCTATTCATGGTTTCACGGCCTACCCCTCGATCTCCCGCAGCCAGCGGCCGAACACGCTCTCGGCGGTCGCCGGCAGTGCCTCCGCAAGGGCGCGGGTGGCGGCGCGCAGCTCGGTCACCTTGACGCCGGCGGCGGCGAGCTCGACGGCGTGGCCGACATACCACTCCTCGAGCTGGCGCGGATCGGCCTCGAGGTGGAACTGCAGCGCCAGCGCAGCCTTCCCATAAGCAAAGGCCTGGTTGTCGTAGTTCGCGTTCGACGCGAGCCGCACCGCGCCGTCGGGCAGATCGAAGGTGTCGCCGTGCCAATGGAGCACCTGGGCGCCGTCGGCGGCCAGGGCGCCCAGGCACGAAACCTCGCCCGCCGCAGTGAGCCTGACGGAGCCCCAGCCGATCTCCTTGACGTGCCCCGGAAACACCCGGCTGCCCAGGGCAGCGGCCATCAGCTGGCTGCCGAGGCAAATCCCCAGCATCGGGCGCCCAACGGCCAGCCGCCGTTCTATCAGGGAGATCTCCTGCCGCAGGAACGGATAGGCCTCGATCTCGTAGGCGCCGATCGGGCCACCGAGCACGATCAGCAGATCCGCATCGGCGACGGCGCGATGCGACAGATCCTCCACCGGCGCCTCGCAGAACGACACGCTCCAGCCGGCGCGGTCGAGCACCGGCGCGAGCAGCCCGAGGTCCTCGAAGGCGACATGACGCAGCACGACGGCGTGACGCTTGAAGGTCATTGCGGGCGTTCCCGTTCGCAGGTTCCGATCAATCTCCGCCGCAGCGATATATCGATATCAATATGTCGATCAACAGGCGATTTGGTCGGGCAGCCGTGCGGAACGGTCGAGTGCGGACTCAAACGTTCAGATGCATCCGGACCTCCTTGGGGCCCGGCCGCCCCGCGCTCACCAGTTCGGCTTGCGCTTCTCGACGAAGGCGGCAAGCCCCTCCTGGGCGGCCGCGGTCGCCGCCACGCTGCAGAAGTCCTCGACCGCGTTGGCGATACTGCGGCGGTAGTCCAGATCGATCTGGCGCATGAAGGCCGCGCGCCCCATGCGCACCACGGTCTCGGACTTGGCGGCGAACTGCGCGGCGAGCGTGGCCGCGGCGCCGTCGAGCTCGCCGTCCGGGACCACCCGGTTGACGAGGCCGAGTTCGCGAGCTTCGCGTGCGTCGAAGGCACGGCCGCTGAACAGCAGCTCGAAGGCGCGATGACGCCCAACCAGCCGCGGCAGGTGGGCGAAGTGGATCGCCGGCACCACGCCAACATCGATCTCGGGATAGCCGAAGGTGGCGCCGGCGCCGGCCAGCACCACGTCGCACGACACCGCCATGGTCATGCCGCCGCCGCGGGCGGCGCCCCCGACCACCGCGATGGAGGGCTTTCCGAGGTTGTACTGGGCGTCGTACAGGTTGATGTACAGCTCCTGCACGAAGGGGCGCATCTCCTCGACCGACTTGCCGAGCAGGATGTCGAGGTCGAGCCCGGCGGAGAACCGTCCGGCCACCGCGCTGGTCAGCAGCACGGCGCGCACCGCGCGGTCGTCCGCGGCGCGCCGGAACGCCGCGACCACCGCCCGAATGGCATCGAGGCTCAGCGCGTTGACCGGCGGGCGGTTAAGCGTGATTCGCGCGACGGCGTCTGCGACCGAATAGCCGACGACCTGATCCGACATCTTCCCCTCCGCTGGCCTAACCGACCAATCCCTGCTGCGCGGCCAATCCGTTTTCGTCCTCGGCCCAGACCTGCCACCCGGTCTCGGCGCGCCGGGCCTTGAGCATGGCGGGGCGGCCGCAATAGAGCGGCCGGACGCTGCGCAGCTCGGTGCGCGTGGTCGTGATCGCCGCAAACCGCTGGCACCAGTCGATCAGCGCCAGCGCGATCAGGCCGCCATTGACCACCAGCCCCGGATAGCCCTCTTCAGCCATGGTGTAGGGCGCGTCGTAGTGGATCCGGTGGGCGTTGAAGCTGAGCGCGCTGTAGCGAAACAGCATCGCCGTGGTCGGCAGGAACGGCGCGCTGAGCTCCGCCTCCCCGCCTTCCGCCGCCGGCTCCGCGGCAGGCGTGGATCCGCCCGATGCCGTGCCGGCGCGGTAGACCATGTCGCTGTCCTCGACGATCGCCGGCTGCGAGCTGCCCGCGGCATAGATCGTGCTGCGCCGGGTGACGATGGCGAGTGGGCCGCTCCGCCCCTGCTTCTGCGCCATCGCGACGATCTGGCTGTCCTGCCGGACGGCCTCGCCGATCATCAGGTCGCGGTGATAGGCGATGCGCCGGCCGCCCAGCATCACGCGGCTGGCGGAAAAGCCCGGGATGTCGTTTTCCAGCGGCGTGAAGCCGTCGGCCGCGAGGTCCGATTGCCGCGTTTCCTGGGTGAACAGCGTGAACTGCCAACCGCGCGGCAACGGATCGCCGTCGCGATAGGCCAGCGGATCGCGGTCGAGCAAGGCCGCGGTGCGGCGCACCAGCGGCAGCGCGCAGACGTCCTCCCGCGTCGTAACCGGAAACTCCGCGGCGCCGGCGCCGGTCACGTAAAGCTCCAGTTCAGGATGCCGTCCGCTCCCGCCGCTGTGCGCCCGCTGGCACCGATCGGGTTGGCCGACAGGCTCATCAGGCGCGCGATCCCTTCCCTGTCATCAGCGGACACCCGCGCCATCAATCGCCGCGCCGGATCGGGCCGCGCGATCACCACACCGTGGCGCGGCCGGCCGTCGCGGTCGAACAGCACGGTGAAGGTCTCGAGCGTCGCCGGCCCGACATGGTCCTGGGCGACCTGCGGAATCGGCCGGCGCAGCGCCTCGGCCGCCGCCTGCACGTCGTAGCCGTCGTCGAGCCGCGGCGCGATGTCGTCCGCCCCGGTGACGGCGATGGCGTGGTGCTTGGTGGCGTAGCCGCCCTGGCCATAGAGCAGCCCGAACTCGCCCCGACGGGCCCGTAGCGTCGCCACCATCGCGACCACCGCATGGGTCATGTAGTCGTTGAGCGGCGCGCCGAAGAAGGTGAGACCTCCGGTGACGGTCAGGGCCTCGCCGTCATCCAGCCCAAGCACCCGCCGCGCCATTTTCGGCACGCACGGAAAGCAGCTGTAGAGCTCGTGGCGATCGAAGCGATCCCGCCCTGCCGGCAGCAGCGCGCCGACCGCATTCAGCACCGCCCGCATGGCGCAGACCGAGTGAAACACGTCGCGCTGCAGATAGTCGTCGGTCTCCCGCGCCGCCGCCCCGCCCAGCACCCGGATCATTTGCTGCGGCGAAATACCGGCGCGCCGCGCCCGGCCGAGGCTGGTGAGCAGCACCGCCGCCCCCTGATTGACCAGCGGGTTCGCCACCATCAGCTTCACATAAGGCCAGGCGATCGGCCGGTTGTCCGCCGAGACTGTCGCGATCTCGTCGGCCAAACAGGCGCGCCGCAGCCAGGCCGCCTCGCGCGTCGCGGCAACCGCCGAATAGCGTGCCCAGGTCGCCGCGGAGTCGGCCAGCCCCTCGGCCGGGGTCTGCCCCCAGGCGTGCTGGGCGGCGTTTTCGTAGAACGGATAGACATGGGTGGGCGTCGCAACCTCGAGCGCGCGGGCCACCGGCTGCTGCGCGCTGGCTGCGCGCTTCGGCATGTGGTTGAGATCGCGCGCGCTCCAGGGCAGCGTGACGTTGGCCTTCGCCGCACGCGCCACGGCGTGCTGGGATTCGGCGCCGCACACCGCCGCGATCGCGGTGTCGCCGCGGGCGATCCGCAGCGCCGCCTCGTGGATCGCGGAAATCGGCGTCTGCCCGCCGATCGGCAGGTAGACCGCCCGCCGCGGCGACAGCCCGGCGCGCTCCGCGACCGCCTTGATGGGATCGACGTAGGGCCAGGAGATCTCGTTGATGATGTCGAGCGAGTCGAGATCGGCGAGCAGCCGCGCGCCGGCGTCCGCCTCGGCCTCGCCGAGCGCCGCAGCCATCAGCGCCGCCGGTTCCCGCACCGCCGCCGGATCGGCGTGGCGGTCGACCACCTCGCCGACGCCGACAATGACCGGGATCGCATCTTCGTCGTGCCGCGTCATCGTGCCTTCCTCTTCGTATCCTTGGTATCCTTGGTATCCTTGGCGCCGGCCTGTGCCGCCTTGCGGTGCGCGATCCACAGGCCGACCAGTTCGAGAATGAACTCCACCTGCTTCAGGCCGCGTGCGTCGTCACGCGAGAACAGGCGGTGGATGGCGGCGCCGCGCACCGTCGACAGCAGCGTGGCCCGCAGGATGTCGAGCTCGGCCCGCGGCAGGTCCACGGCCGCCAGCATCATGGTCCAGTATTCGTTGCGCTTCTCGGTGATGGCCCGCATCAGCCGGTCGATCCGCGACCGCAGCGCGGCATCATGGCGCGAACCGATCCAGATCTCCAGCAAGGCGACGTAGTCGTCGCCGGAATAGACATGCCAGTACCGTGCCGCCACCGCCGAGACCTGCTGGTCGAGGCTGTCGTGGGTGGCGATCTCGGCCTCGATCTCGCCGACCAGTTCGCGGGAGATGAAGGTCACGACGTCGAGATAGAGCTCCCGCAGCGAGCCGAAGTGGTGCTGCAAGGCGCCGCGGGTCACCCTGGCGCGGGCGGCGATGGCGGCCGCGGTGGTCGCGGCATAGCCGCGCTCGCAGATCACGTCGATCGCGGCCCGGATCAGCGCCGCCCGCGTCGCTTCGGTGCGGTCGGCCTGCCGCCGCCGCGCCGGCTCCTCGACCAGCCGGCGGGCCGGTGCGTGTGAGGATCGCGTCATCAATGCACCAGGGGGCAGCCCCCGTCGGCCAGCGGGCGGAAGGCTTCCTCCGCGGGGATGGTGGCGACGAGCTTGTAGAGGTCCCACTCCGAGGTCGATTCGGCCGGGGTCTTGACCTGGTAGAGATACATGTCGCGCAGCACGCGGCCGTCCTCGCGCAGCCGGCCGTCATGGGTCATGAAATCGTTGATCGGGGTGGCGCGCATCTTCGCCATCACGGCGTCGGCGTCCTTGGTTTCGGCGTCGCGCACCGCCTTGAGGTAGTGCAGGGTCGCGCTGTAGGCGCCGGCCTGGGTCATGCTCGGCATCCGGTGCATACGCTCATAGAAGCGCTTCGACCACGTCCGGCCGGCGTCGTCGTGATCCCAGTAGAAGGCGTTGGTCAGCATCAGCCCCTGGGCCGATTTGGTGCCCAGGGTGTGGACGTCGCTGATGAAGGCGATCAGGGCGACCAGCTGGATGCCGCTCGCCGGCAGGCCGAACTCGATCGCCTGCTTGACGGCGGTGATCATGTCGGCGCCGCCGTCGGCGAGGCCGACGATCCTGGCGCCGGAGGTCTGCGCCTGCAGGATCTGCGACGACAGGTCGGCCGAATTCAGCGGATGGCGGACCGAGCCGAGCACCTTGCCGCCGAGCGAGGTGACCACCGCCGAGGTGTCGCGCTCGAGCGTCAGGCCGAAGACGTAGTCGGCGGTGATGAAGAACCAGTCCCGCCCGCCGCGCTTGACGATGGTGGCCCCGGTGCCGCGCGACATGGCGTAGGTGTCCCAGGTCCAGTGCGCGGCGTAGGCCGAGCAGGATTTTCCGGTGATGTCGGAACTGCCGGCACTGGTGACCAGCGCGAGCTTCTTCTTCTGGGTCGCCAGCCCCATCACCGCGAGCGCCATGCCCGACGATGGCAGGTCGGTGATGACGTCGACGCCGTGATCGTACCACTCCCGCGCGATGTTGGCGGCGACGTCGGCCTTGTTCTGGCCGTCGGCATAGACGATCTCGATCTTGTGGCCCAGCACCGAGCCGCCGAAATCCTCGACCGCCATGCGTACCGCCTCGACCGAGCCCATGCCGCCGATGTCGGCATAGGTCCCGGTCATGTCGGCCAGGACCCCGATCTTGACCGGCTCGCCGCTCTGCGCCCGCGCCGGCGCGACGCCGGCGAGACCGACCAGCGCCGCAACGATCGTGATGCGTGCCGTCATCGTTCGTGCCGTCATGGCTGTTCCTCCCCGCTCGGCCCGTGTCGCGCCCCAGGGAGCGGGCCGGCCGTTGACGGGCTTGATATACATACATTCACAAATGCATGTAAATGAGATGGCAGGACTGCGCGGATGGTTGCCTCGCCTCGCCCGGAGCGACCAAGAGCCGGAAAGACGCCCACCCCTATTCCGCTTTGGGTGGAACAACGGACATGTTGCGCGCCCTCCCCGACGCGATTGACCCGGAGCGGACATGACCCGAAATCCGAGCATCGGCGGCAATAGTGTCAACCGCCGCGCACGCTCTGCCGGGTCCATCCGCTCTAGGAACCACAATCGATCATGGGAATTTTCTTTTAAAATTCTCGTAGGTGAGCAGCTCCGGCGTGGACATGTCTCCTAGGTACCTGGGACCAAGGGGCAGACGTATCAAGCGATGATTCGAATTGTTCGTCCCCGCAAGCCAAGGCAGACGATTTTCTATCTCTTTCGTCAGCGGATCATCGGTAATTTCAATAAACACTTGTTTCAGCCTCACACCTGAGCCGAAGCTTTTAGCGAGGTCGAATGGATTGACCTGCTCCACGCTACTCGGATCGCTCGTATCCCGGAAACGAACCAAAACGGGGAGCTGCTCAAATGGCAGATCTCCCCGAGGTTTCTTCCGTTGCACTTCATCGAGGTAAGCCGCAAACCCATCCTTCGAACAAAATCCTTTGCCGACCTCGCCGCGAAAGTTCTTCTGGGCGAAGGGCACCAAGGCCGCGTTGTACATGCCCGTTCCGCCGCTTCGAAGCGCGCGCTCAGCTGCCAGCGTCACGAACAATAGGCCACGCGGGCCCAGATCGACGACGACGGCCTCGCCTTCCTCGCCCTCGGTGCTCAACGATCCAAATCCGATTGCTCGGTTGCAGGGCCCCGGTGAGCGGATTGTCACCTCACTCACGCTCGAGCCTGAGCGGTCCCCTTCTGGGGTCTCTACGACGAGGGTCAGGCGTGATCGAAGCGTGCTCTTGTCGCCGCTCAATGCCCATAGGCCAAACGCGATGATTGCAGCAACAGCCACGAGAGCAACCAAACATCCTTTAGGACGCCCGCTCGGTGACCTCCTCTTAGGCATGAATGTCCCTGTAGACACAGCCGGATACGCAATTGCGACGCTCTATGGCAGCAAGAGCGACCCCATCGAATGCTTAGCTTGCGCCCGCAGGATGGGGCGTGGCGGTTAGCGCGACGTTAATTGCAACTCAGAGTAGGTCAATAAGAGCATGTCAAGCCGTCACAGGAATCGGCATTGGATTTCCTCTTTTTTCCCTTAGCGTCGTTTCGCTGTCATGAAAAAATGCTCGGCTATCGGGGCACATCGGACTCTGGCTCGCCGTCAGCCCGACAGATTTATGGGTTCACAGCCCGGCACGCACAACTGCGGCCGTCTTCACGGGCTCCAGGCAAGACGAAATCAAGAGCACCGCCGCGTGCCGCCTCAGCGCACGCCGACGCCGAGCAGGTCGTCGACCAGGCCGTGCTCCGCCAGCAGGTCGGCCGGGGCGCCGCGCCACACCGCGCGACCGCGCTCGATCACGATGGCCTGCTCGGCGAAATCCAGCGCGCGCTCGATCTGCTGTTCCACCAGGATGATGGTCATCTCGCCGGACCGCGCCAGCTTCGACACCGTCGCCATGATCTGGTCGCAGATCACCGGGGCCAGTCCCTCCAGCGGCTCGTCGAGCAGGAGAATGTTCGGACGGCCGAGCAGCGTGCGCGCCAGCGACAGCATCTGCTGCTCGCCGCCGGACAGCTGCTGGCCGAAATTCTGCCGGCGCTCGGCGAGCCGCGGAAACAGCCCATAGACCTCCTCGAGCGCGGCCTTGTCGCGGCCCTTGAGCCCGGTGACCAGGTTTTCCTCGACCGTCAGCGAGCGGAAGATATCGCGGGTCTGCGGCACGTAGCCGATGCCGGCCATGGCGCGGGCCGAAGGCTTCAGCCCCGCAAGCTCACGGCCGCCGGCGCGGATGCTGCCGCCCTGGTGGCTCGTCAGCCCCATCAGCGTCGCCAGCAGCGTGGTCTTGCCGACGCCGTTGCGTCCCAGGATCGCCAGGCGGCCGCCGGCGCTGACCGTGAAGCTCAGGTCGGAGATGATGCGCGTCGGCCCGTAGCCGGAGCTCAGGCGGTCGACCTCAAGCGCGGCGGCGGCCATCGGCGTAGCTCCCCAGGTAGGCGCGGCGGACCTCTTCGTCGCGGGTGACCGCGCCGGCGTCGCCCTCGAAGATCAGGCGGCCATTGGCGAGCACCAGCACGCGCCGCGCGAACTTGAACACCAGGTCCATGTCGTGCTCGATCATCAGCACCGCGATCTCCCTGGGCAATCGGTCGATCGCCTCGAGGATCTTGGGCGCCTCGTCGTGCGGCACCCCGGCGGCGGGCTCGTCCAGGATCAGGACCTTGGGATTGAGCGCGAGCCCGATGGCGAGATCGAGCAGCCGCTGCTGGCCGTAGGCCAGCTCCGTCACCGGGCGGGCGGCGAGATCGGCGATGCCGAGCAGCTCGAGGATCCGCCTCCATTCCTCGCGCACGCCCGGCGTGAAGGTGGCTCTGGCAAAGAAGCGCCAGGTCATGCCGCGGCGCTGCATCACCGCGAGCGCGACATTTTCGGCGACCGTGAGGCCGGTGAACAGCCGCGTGATCTGGAATGTGCGAACGAGGCCCGCCTTGACCCGCGCCGGGATCGAAAGATCGGTGATGTCCTGGCCGTCGAACACCACCCGCCCCTCGGACGGCGCAAGGTCGCCGGTGATGACGTTGACCAGCGTGGTCTTGCCGGCGCCGTTCGGCCCGATCAGCGCCACCCGCTCGCCCTCGCCCAGCGTGAACGAGACCTCGGCGTTGACGCGCAGGCCGCCGAAGGCGCGCGAGACGTTCCGCAGTTCGAGCAGCGGCCGGGTCATGGCCTGGCTCCCGCGCGGCGGAGCCGGCGCCAGCGCGACGCCACGGCGGGGCCGAGCCCCTGCGGCGCGAACAGCACGATGGCGACCAACAGGAGGCCGACCAAAGTCAGCCAGTGATACGGGTTGGCGGCGGAGACGACGTGCTCGAACAGCTGGAACACGATGGCGCCGAACAGCGCGCCCCACAGGCTGCCGGCGCCGCCGAGCACCAGCATGACGAGGGCCTCCGCCGAGCGCTCGAAGCCGACGCTGTCGAGCCCAACCACCCCGGTGTTGATCGCCATCAGCGCGCCGCCGATCCCGGCCACGACCCCCGACACGCCGTACATGGCGATCAGCCGCGGGTACACCGCGGCGCCGATCATGCGGGCCCGCAGGTTGTTGTCGCGGATCCCCCGGCACAGCAGGCCGAACGGCGAGGCCACCAGCCGCGTCAGCACGATGAAGACCACGATCAGCACGGCGAGCGAGAACAGGTAGCCGGTGCGGCTGAACATGTCGAAGCCGAACACCCCGAAGATGCGCCCGGGGGTGATACCCGACAACCCGTCGCTGCCGCCGGTCAGGCTGGAGAGCTTGTTGGACAGCGCACCGACCAGTTGACCGATCGCGATCGACAGCACCAGCTGCGGCAGGCCGTGGAAGCGGGTGACGATGGCCCCCGACACCAGCCCCATCACCAGGCCGGACAGCCCGCCGACCGCGAGCAGCAGCAGCGGATCGGCCAAGCCGGCGATGCAGGCGTTTCCGACCGCGTAGGCGGCGACCCCGAAGATCGCCGCGTGGCCGAGCGTCGCGACGCCGCAATAGCCGACCACGAGGTCGAGGGAGAGCACCAAGAGCGTGATGCTGATCAGGCGGGTCAGAAACGCCAGGTCCTCGGGAAACACCAGATAGCCCGCGGCGCCGAGCAGGCCGATGACGATCACGGGAACGGCCAGCTGCCGCACTGCCGCGGGAGGGCCGAGCCGGGGTTCAACGGAGGTGTGCTGGCCTGTCACTGCGCCCTGCCCAGAAGCCCGTTGGGAAACAGGAAGACGATGACGATGACAGCGAGATAGAAGAAGAACTCGCCGAACTCGGGGGCCAGGTATTTTCCGGTGGTGTCGGCCAGCCCCAAGAGCAGCGAGGCCGCCAGCGCGCCGGGGATCGAGCCCGCCCCGCCCACCGAGACCACGACCAGGAAGGTCACCATGTAGCGCAGCGCGTAGGACGGCTCGATCGGCATCAGTTCCGCGCCGACCACGCCGCCGAACGCACCGAGACCGACGGCGATGGCGAAGGTCATCGAATAGATCACCTGCGTCCGGATACCGAGCGCTTCCGCCATGTCGCCGTTGTCGACGGCGGCGCGCAGCCGCACCCCGAAATCGGTGCGCTCGATCAGGAGCCACAGCGCCAGCGCGGTGGTCAGTCCGCAGGCGACCACGAACAGCCGATGGGTCGGGATCATGCGGAAGCCGAGATCGAACGGCCCGCTCAGCATCGCCGGCACGGGAATGGACTTGGTCGTCGGTCCGAAGACGTAGTTGGCGAGCCCGATGATGACGAAGGTCACGCCGATGGTGAGCAACAGCTGGGTCAGCTCGCCGGCGCCGCGATAAATCCGCCGGTAGAGCAGCATCTCGAGCGGCGCCGAGATGACGATGGTCCCCAGCACCGCCACCACGATCGCGAACGGATAATTCAGCCCCAGCTGCTTGATCGCATAGGAGGCGAAATAGCCGCCGATCATGGCGAAGGCGCCGTGGGCCAGATTCACGACCCGCATCAGGCCCATCATGATCGAGAGCCCGATCGAGATCGTGAACAGAACCATGCCGTAGGAAACGGCGTCCAGTCCTATGCTCAGCACCGTGTTCATCATGGACGACTGGACGCGCTCCGCCTGGTTGCGCCGGCACGGCCGCGGGTCCCTGTCATCGGCCTACGCTCGTCAGTCATGCGCAATGCCGTCCCCTCGCAACCAATAGCGCGCCTCCCGTCACTATCATGCCGGGAGGCGTCGAAGACCAGTTATTTCCGCAGGCCCCAGTCGGGCTGCGAGGCGAAGGTCTGCAGCTCCTTGTTGAAGAACTTGCCGTCCTGCTTGGCGACCTCCCGCAGATAGACGTTCTGGGTGATGTGCCGGGTCTCGGGATCGATCGACACCGGTCCGCGCGGGCTGACCCAGGCCATGCCCTTCACCGCCGCGATCGCCTTGTCCGGATCGCGCTGGCCGCCCGTGGCCTCGACCATGGCATAGATCAGCCTCGCCCCGTCATAGGCAGCGACCGCCGTCATGGTGATGTCCCCCGGCTTATCGCCGGCCTTGATCAGGTCGGCGATGAAGGCCTTGTTCTCGGCCGAGTCATGCGACACCGAGTAGTGATAGGTGGACAGGATGCCGATGCCGCTGTCGCCGATGTTGGGAAGATCGGGCTCGGTGACGACGTCGCCGGTGGAGATCAGGGCGACGCCCGCGGCCTTGAGGCCGTTGTCGATATAGGCCTTGACGAAGCCCAGCGTCGGCGGCCCCGACGGCAGGAAGGTGAAGATCATGTCGGCGCCGGAATCCTTGATCCGCTGCATGATCGGGCCGAAATCGGTGGTGGAGAGCGGCATGCGGATGGCTTCGGCGATGGTGCCGCCGTCGGCCTCGAAGGTCTTCTTGAACGCGGTCTCGGCGTCGACCCCCGGGCCGTAGTCGCTGACCGCGATCGCCACCTTCTTGGCGCCGCGCGCTTTCGCCACCTTCGCCGCCGGCACCGTGTTCTGGAACATGGTGAACGAGGTGCGCACGATATAGGGGCTCTTCTCGACGATCGCCGAGGTCGCGGCGTTCATCACCACCATCGGCGTCTTGGATTCCTCGAGCAGCGGCGCGGCCGCCATGGCGTCGGGCGTGAAGTAGAAGCCGGCGAGATACTGCACCTTGTCCTTGACGATCAGCTCCTGCGCCAGCGCCTTCGACTTCGCCGGGTTCGGCGATTCCTCATCGCGATAGACGAACTCGATCTCGTGATCGCCGACCTTGTTGCCGTGCTCGGCGACCCAGGCCTCGATGCCGTATTTGAAATTCTGCCCGAACAGCGCATAGGGCCCGGACATCGTGCCGATGACGCCGACCTTGATGACGTCGCAATAGGCCGGCGCGGACATCATCCCCGCGACCGCCATGGCGCAAACAAATCCAACCGTCTTCTTCATCGCTGGTCCCCTGTTCTGTCAGATCGATCCGGTGGCCTGGCTGAAACCCTGAAAGCTCAGAACAGCTCGAAATATTCGCGCTGCTCCCATTCGCTGATCTCGGCCTGGAAGCGCTCGATTTCGGCGTTCTTGATGTGGGCGTAGTAGTCGACGAACTGCTCGCCCATCGCCGAGCGGAAGAACGGATCGTCGCTGAGGGCGAACACCGCCTCACGCAGCGATTTCGGCAGCAGGCTGGCCTTGGTCTCGTAAGGAGTATCAGCCGAGGGTCCGGGGTCAAGCGCGCGATCGACGCCGTCGAGGCCCGACAGGATCTGGGAGGCCATGTAGAGATAGGGATTGGCGGCCGGCTCGCCGATCCGGTTCTCCAGCCGGGTGGCGGGATCGTCCGGGCCGCCCAGCACGCGGATCATGACGCCGCGGTTGTCCCTGCCCCAGATCGCGCGGTCAGGCGCCAGCGAATAGGAGCGATAGCGCTTGTAGCCGTTGATGGTCGGGGTCGAGAACACCGCCGAGGCCCGCGCATGGTCGAGCAGCCCCGCCATATACGCCTTGCCCAGCGCCGAGAGCGGTTCGCCTTCGGTGGACATGAATGCGTTCTGGCCGGTGGCGCGCGACACCAGCGACTGGTGCAGGTGCCAGCCCGACGACATCACGTTGGGGATCCGCGGCCGGCACATGAAGGTGGCATGATAGCCGTTCCGCTGGCAGATCTGTTTGACCGCGCTGCGCAGCAGCACCATGGTGTCGGCGGGCATCATTCCGGTGGTCGGCTGGAACACCAGTTCACACTGGCTCGGGCCATATTCGAGCTCGATCGAGCGCAGCGGCAGCCCCAGCGCCGTGAGGTCGCGCCGGATCAGGTCGAGCGCCGGCTCCATCTGGTCGAAGCGCTGCTCCGTCAGGTACTGGTAGCCCTGCGTCAGCAAGCTGACCGTGGGCGGCTCTCCGGGCTGCCCCGGCGAGCCGGCGTCGGTCGGCCTGAGGCGGGCATCCTCGCGCTTGAAGACGTGGCACTCGACTTCGAGGCCGGCCATGAAGTCGTAGCCGCGCTGGCCGAGCCGCTCCAGCACCGCGCGGTAGAGCCCGCGCGTGGCGAACGGCACCGCGCGCCCGTCGGCGAAATAGAGGTCGCACAACAGCCATCCGCTGGTCGGCGACCACGGCAGGATCTTGAAGGTGGTCGGATCAGCGACCATCAACAGGTCGCCGCCGCCCTGCATCTCGCTCATGCCGAAGCCGCCGCCCGCCGTGAAGACCGGGAACACGGTGCGGTGCGAGGTATCCTTGGCGAGCAGCGTGGTCGTGATCGAGCAGCCGCTCTCGAGCGAGTTGAGCGCCTCGCTGGCGACCAGCGTCTTGCCGCGCAGGATGCCGTGCTGATCCGGGAAGGACAACCGGACGGTGGTCAGGCCGTTGTCCTCGACCATCCGCCGCAGACGGTGCGCAGCGTCCTTCTGCTCCTCGGACCACAGGCCGTGTTTGGTGACGAAGCTCAACGCGAACTCCCTGTCCTCGGGCGAGCGACGACGGCCTGATTCACGGCACAAGGTCGATCGATCATGGGCCCGGCCGTCATTCGGCCGCCGTCAGATGCGGCGCCTTCCGGGCGATCTCCGCCGGGATCGGCGCGCTCCAGGGCGCGCCCTTGCGCCGCTTGACGTCGACTTCCATCCAGTAGAGCTCCCAGCCGCGCGTCGGGCCGATGCCGTCCATGGTGGCGGGCCCCTGGATGCTGCGGGCGTGGGCGTCGTCGAGCACCATCAGCGGCTTGGTCCCCGCGCTCACCTTTTCGATTTCCTGGCGCAGCAGCCGGCGATACTGGACGATCGCCTTGTCGGACTGGCCGAGATGCTCGCGGGTGCGGTTCTGGATCGCTCCCATGGACTCCACCGCCCACTGGTCGTGGACGTTGATGTCGGCGCCCATGCCGGTATAGGTCTCGGTGGCCTGCTCGCGCGGGTCGAACCCGTAGTCGTTGGTCTTGTTCTTTCGCGAGCGGTAGTGCGGGAGTTCATAGAGCTCGAGGCGTTGTTCGCGCATCTTCTGCTTGTTCACCGGGGTCGTGTAGCTGGTGAAGATGGCGTACCAGTAGCAGTTCTCGTCGTCCACCGGCACGTGCCACTGGGTGATCGTCATCTCCGTGCTCATCGGGATGACGAAGGCGTGGGGAAACAGCTGGTTGGTGACGCGGACATGGGTATGTTCGGCGTCGAGCTCGCGCAACGTGATCAGCCGCAGCCCGTATTCGGTGTGCTCGACATTGATGATGGGCCGGTCGTACTCGCGCAGCACCTTGGTCATCGGCAGGTCGCTGTTGGCCGAGGCGCCGCGGAATTGCTTGCCGTAGGCGGTCGTGGTGTCCTCGTCCTCGAAGAAGCGGTGCAGGAACGAGGCATGGGCCGGATCGATGCCGACCTCCAGCGCCTGCAGCCAGTTGCACTCGATCAGCCCCTTGAAGGCGAAAGTGTAGGCATCCGGCGCGGCGAAACAGTCGATCTCCGGAAACGCCGGCGGCTCGCCGGCGCCGAGATAGGCCCACAGGATGCCGCCCTTCTCGACCACCGGATAGGCACGCTGCCTGATGTTCTTGCAAAGCGACGAGCCGATCGGCTCGGCGGGCGTTTCCATGCACTGTCCCTCGACGTCGAACAGCCAGCCGTGAAACGAGCACCGCAAACCGCCATTCTCAAGACGGCCAAAAGCAAGATCCGCGCCGCGATGCGGGCAGTCGCGGTCGAGCAGTCCGTAGCGGCCGCTCTCATCGCGAAACAGCACGAAGTCCTCGCCGAGCAGCCGGACCGCCTTGATGGGACGCGCGGCCTCCAGCTCCTCGACCAGCGCCACCGGCTGCCAGTACATCCGCATCAGCTTGCCGGCGGGGGCCGCCGGGCCGATCCGCGTGATCAGGTCGTTCTGCTCTTGGCTCATCATGGCGGGGTCCTCCTGTGGTCCTGTTGTAGGGTGCGCCTGTCGCGGTCGCTAACGCTGGAACACCAGTTTGCCTCCGACGAAGGTCATGTCGGCCTTGATGTCCCTGATCTGCTCGTCCGGCACGGTCAAGAGATCCGCCGACAGAACCACGAGATCCGCCATCTTGCCGACCTCGAGCGAACCCTTTCGCCCCTCGTCGAACATGTAACGGGACGCGGAGCTTGTATAGAGCCTCAGCGCCTGCTCTCGGGTGATGGCCTCGGAAGCGCCGTAGACGGTGCCGTTCGGGTCCTTGCGGGTGATCATGACATACATGTTGAGGAACGGGTTGATCGGATTGACCGGGAAGTCGGTTCCGGCGCCGAGACTGTCCATCCCCAGGGTGTCGATCAGCGTCCGGGTGGGAACGGCGCGATCGGCGGTAGCCCTGCCGAGGAAGCGCTCGACGGTCGCGGCCTTGTCCCACATGAAGACGTTCTGGAAATCGACCCGGACGCCGAGCCGTCGCGCCCGCTCCATCTGCTCGGGCCTGATCGTGCTGGCATGGATCAGGATGAAGCGGCGATCGCGGATCGACTTCTCCTTGTCGGCGGCCTCGAAGGCGTCGAGCGCGTGATCGATGGCGCGGTCGCCGACCACGTGGATGCCGACCCGCCAGTCGTATGTGTTGCAGATCGAGACCAGTTGCTTGAGCCGCTCCGGCGTCTGCTGGGCGATGCCGCGATAGTCGTCGTGGGACTCCGGATAGACGTTCCGCATCAGCGCGGTCTTCAGGGTCATCCCGCCGTCGTAGAAGATCTTGATGCCGGCGAACCGGAGCCAGTCGTCGCCGAAGCCCGACGACACGCCGTTGCCCCGGATGATCGCCTCCCAGGCCGAGAGCTCCGCCGGCGGCTCGGGCCGATACATCATCCCGACCCGCACCGTCGCCTCGCCGCGCGACGCGATCTTCTGCAACGTCCGGATATCGCGCGGCTCGGTGGCGCCTTCCACCACGCTGGTGATGCCGAATGAGTTGAGCACGCCTTCGGCGATCTTAAACTGGCGAATTTCGTCGTCGTCGGACCACGGCGGCACCGCGCTCTCGACGCGCCCGATCGCGGTTTCGACCAGGAGGCCGGTCAGCTCACCCGAGGCATCACGCTCGAACGAGCCCCCGCTCGGATCCTTGGTGGCCTTGTCGATCCCCGCCTGCTGCAGCGCCAGCGAATTGGCCATCGAGAAATGGCCCACCGTCCGCAGGTAGACCGGATTGTTCGGCGCCACGCTGTCGATTTCCGCGCGCGTGAGATAGCGCTTCTCGGCAAGTTGCGACGGCGGATGCCAGGCGCTGCCGACGATCCATTCCCCCGGCTTCTTCTTGAGCGCGAAGGCCTTGATGGCCTCCAGCGCGTCGGCAACGCTGCGGACCCGGCCCATGTTGACGACATAATCGGCCATGCCCGCCGCCTTGAAATGAGCGTGGGTGTCGATCAGCCCCGGCACCACCGTCCTGCCGGCAAGATCGACGACGCGGGTCTGCGGCCCGGCCATCGGCTTGATCGCGGCGTCGGTGCCGACCGCGATGATGGTGCCGCCGCGGACCGCCAGCGCCTCGGCCACCGTCGCGCGGGCGTCCAGCGTGAGGATCTTTCCGCTGGTCAGCACCAGATCCACGGCGTTGGGATCAGCGGGTTGGGCCGCCGCCGGCGACAACGCGATCAGGGACGCCACAACCAGCAGGGTTCTTCCCATCGGCACCATTCGAGCCCTCGCTTTTGAGATGTTCGATAGACGAACATTTGTTCGGTATGGTAAGATTGCCTCTGATTTGCAGGCCGGGCAAGCAAATTGTTCCGGCAGCAAGGCTCGTTTTGGAGGCCTTTGAATGCCGAAGCTCAAGCGGACGACGGACGAACGCCAGGCCCGCGGCGACGGCCCGGAATTCATCGAAAGCCTGGACCGCGGCCTGCGGGTGATCCAGGCCTTCGCCGCCGATCACCGCCCGATGACGCTCAGCGACGTCGCCAAGGCCTGCGACCTGCCCCGCGCCACCGCGCGCCGCATCCTGATCACCCTGCAGAAGACCGGCTTCGTCTCCGGCGACGAGCGGATGTTTTCCCTCACCCCGCGCGTGCTGGCGCTGGCGTCGGCCTATCTGGCATCGAACCAGATCGTCGCCGTGATGCAGCCGCTGATGGACGAGGTCTCGACCAGGGCCCGGGAGGTCTGCTCCCTCGCCATCCTCGACGGCGACGAGGCGGTCTTCATCGCGCGCGCGAGCCCCGCCCGGGTGTTTTCCGCCGGGATCGACGTCGGCTACCGCCTGCCCGCCTACTGCACCTCGGTCGGCCGCATCCTGCTCGGCCGGCTGTCGCACGCGGACCTCGCCGCCACGATCGCGGCGATGACGCTGACGCCGCAGACCCCGGAGACCGTCACCGACAGGTCGACCGTCGTCGCCACCATCATCGCCGATCATGAAAAGGGCTATTCGCTGGTCGACCGCGAGGCCGAGCCGGGCTTCAGGTCGATTTCGGTGCCGATCCGCCGCTACGACGGCGCCATCGTGGCAGCCGCCAACATCGGCGCCCATGTCGACCGCATCGCCACCGGCGAGATGATCGAGCGCTTCCTTCCGCTGCTGCAGGAGATGGCGCACGCCGCGAAGCCGCTGCTGATGTGAGCGTGTCTGGGTGCCGACGACATCACGGTGAGCGTGCGTGTCAGGCCTCATCTCGTGAGGCGTCTCGCAATTGCCTTGCCCACCGTGGCAAGCGTCTCAGGCCCGTGGACAGCATGAAAAGGTGCGGCTCATTTCGGTACCTCAATCCTTTTTACGCAAGCCGTCGCATATGGCGTTGGTGCGCAATCCCAGTCAGGGCCGAGCGACGAGCCGGTCAGTCTTAGAGGCGGCGGGTGTGTGACGTAGAAAATAAAGAAAGCCGCCACGAACGCAACAACCGCCACGATTGCAGCGACGTCTCCAACGCCGAAAGAAAAGTAGCGTTTCCGCGACCTCGATGGTGTCCATCGAGGTCTTCGCGACATCGGCCTCTTCATTGAGGCGCGCTCCGGCACTGAAAGAGACGGCAATATCTTACATCAAGGGCGTGGGTAGCGGACAGGATGATCGGCCCCATAGCGGGGTTAACGTTGCCAAATGCTCAATTTTGAATGAAGCGGTTGGGATTTCCGCTTTGAGTCATTCACGACCCAAGTCGAGCCGGCAGCAAGCCCGGCGACGTCCGCCATGCCGCCAAAAGCGCAAGTGAACCCAGAGCATTGGCGGCTCCGCGACGGACGCGATTCAAGATTCGAGCTCCGCTTTGCGGCGGGTCCCCTGCGAATGTTGGAATCGTGAGGTTACTAGCCCCGACGATCCTTCTTCGCCTTCTTCTTTTTGAAGGCCGGCTTTGCGGCCGGGTGGTCGAAGCCGGGCGTGTCGCGGCGGTGTTTCGGCTTGCCGGTTTTCGCTCCCTTGCCGAACGTGCGGCCGCCATCGCCGTGAGGCTCGCGGCGCTCCTGCGGCGCCCGGTCCTCGCGCGGCTTGTCCTTCCACTGCGCGCCGCGCTCGGGTTCGCCGGCCTCGCGGCGTGGCGGCTGGTGCGGCCGCTTGTCCGCCGGCGCGGGCGCCTGACCCTGCGGCGCTTCCGTGAGCGGCTCGATGCGGATGTTGTCCTCCTTGTCGGGGCGCCGGATCCTGGCGGCAAAGGAATCGGCGACCCGTTGCGAGATCTCGAACTCGGTGGTGGTGTCGAGGATGCGGATGGCGCCGATGTCCTGCTTCTCGATGCCGCCGCGTCGGCAGATCATCGGCAACAGCCAGCGCGCTTCCGCGTTCTTCTTCCGGCCGATGGCGGCGCGGTACCACACGCTGCCCTCCGCCATGACGTGGCGCGCCGACGATTTTCCCGGCCGCGCGCGGGGGCCGTCGACACGATCGTCACTGCGCGGGCCGCGCGCGTCCCGGCCGCGATCCTCGCGCGATCGACCGGCGCTCTGGCCGGGATCGAGCAGATCCTCCGGCGAGGGCAGCCGCGACCGATAGAGCCGTGCCAGCGCCGCGGCGATCTCTTCCGCCGAGCGTTCGGCCAGCAGCGCCTGGGCCATCGCCAGGTCGTCGGCGGTGGTCTCCTGCGCGAACAGCGCATCCTTCAGCATGCGCTCGTGATCGAGCCTGCGGATCTCGTCGGCGGTCGGCGCCGTGCCCCAGACCGCGTCGATGCCCGCCAGATTCAACAGCAGTTCCGCGCGCCGCTTGCGGGCCGGCGGCACCAAGAGAATACTGATGCCCTTGCGCCCCGCGCGGCCGGTGCGGCCGGAGCGATGCTGCATGATCTCCGGATCATTGGGCAGGTCGGCGTGAATGACGAGGTCGAGGTTGGGCAGGTCGATGCCGCGCGCCGCCACGTCGGTGGCGACGCAGACCCGCGCCCGCCCGTCGCGCAGCGCCTGCAGCGCCTGGGTCCGCTCGTTCTGGGTCAATTCGCCCGACAGCGCGACCACCGAAAAGCCGCGCTCCAAGAGCGCCGACTGCAGATGCCGGACCGCCTCGCGGGTGTTGCAGAACAGGATGGTGCTCGGGGATTCGAAGAACCGCAGCACGTTGACGACGGCGTGCTCGACATCGCCCGCCGCGATCCGCAGCGCGCGATACTCGATGTCGGCGTGGCCGCCCTCATCGCCGGCGACCTCGACGCGAAACGCATGCTGCTGAAACGCTTTCGCCAGCGCGACGATGCCGCGCGGCAGGGTCGCCGAGAACAGCAATGTGCGGCGGCTGTCGGGCGTGGTCTTGAGGATGAACTCCATGTCCTCGCGAAAGCCGAGGTCGAGCATTTCGTCGGCCTCGTCGAGCACCACCGCCCGCAGCGCCGAGACGTCGAGCCGGCCGCGCCGCAGGTGGTCGCACAGCCGCCCCGGCGTGCCGACCACGATGTGCGCGCCCTGGGCCAGCTCGCGCTGCTCGCGCCGCGGATCCATGCCGCCGACACAGGACACCACGCGCGCGTCCGCATACTGATAGAGCCACGCCAGCTCGCGCTGCACCTGCAAGGCGAGTTCGCGGGTCGGTGCGACGATCAGGGCGAGCGGCGCGGCGGCCTGCTCGAACCGCTCGGCGCCGCCGAGCAGATTGCTGGCGATCGCGAGTCCGTAGGCGACGGTCTTGCCCGAACCGGTCTGGGCCGAAACCAGCAGGTCGCGGCCGGCGGCTTCGTCCGCCAGCACCGCCGTCTGCACGGCGGTCGGCTGATGGTAGTTGCGCTCCGCCAGGGCTCGAACGAGCGGCGGACTGGTGGTCATGAATGTCACGAGATGGGAAACCTTGGGTTGGCGTCGAACGCCGGAACAGGGAGCCTCGCATCGACCGGGTCAAAGCTGGCGCATCAGCGCGCGGCCGACGAACGTCAAGTGAGTTGAGCGAGGTGCGGATGCTTTAGGCCAACCGGAGCCAAAACGCCATGAATTGCTGCGCTGTTCCGCGGGAGCGGCCACCCTTTCGGCAGGCGGCGGGCGGCGGCGGCGCTGCCCGCCGGCTCGTTGTGACCCCTTATCGCATTGGAATCCCAATACAAATCATAGACCGCCGCCTTGTTGGCCGACCAGCGGCGAGAGTTCCGAGCGTATCGCTGGATACCCTCTCGCCGCTTCACTCGGCCTATTAATTCGACGCCGCGGCGCTGATGTTCGCACCGAAGAACTTCCAGGTCGTGCCGTCGAACCGCGCGAGGCGGAAGGTGTCGAAGGTGGCGTAGTTGTCCGGCGTCACCGTCACCGTGATCCCCGGCAGCAGCAGCGGCAGCGAGACGTGGCTCAGGTTGGTCGCCTGCTTGAGCACGTTCTCCCGCGTCAGCTCGTCACCGCAGTTCTTCAGGATGATCTCGGCCATCTGGGCCGAGCTGTAGCCGACCTGGTTGCTGCCATCGACCGGATTGCCCTCGGGATACCACTCCTTCATGAACGCGAGATAGTCCTTCACGCCGGGATCGTCGTTCCAGGCCGGGTCGCCGACCACCTTGAACGCGAGCGCAGTGATCAGCCCGGTGGAGGCCTCCACCCCCGCGGGCTGCAGCACGCCGCCGATCGAGCTCGCCACCGAGACCATGAAATGGGTGGGCTTCCAGCCGAGGTCGGCGACCTTGCGGATCGCCTGGGCGCCGAATTTGGGCGTGGCGATGGTCAGAAGCGTGTCGACGCCCGCCGCCTTGAGCGAGACCACCAGCGAATCGATGGT
This sequence comes from Xanthobacteraceae bacterium, assembly GCA_031291445.1. Classification (GTDB taxonomy): domain Bacteria; phylum Pseudomonadota; class Alphaproteobacteria; order Rhizobiales; family Xanthobacteraceae; genus Bradyrhizobium_A. The sequence goes on from JARLJA010000014.1 coordinate 92,580, forward strand.
CGGCTCGGAAACCTCGTAGCTCATTTCCTTGACGATCAGCGAGGCCTTGTCGCCGAGCCCTTCCTTGAAGCCCTTGAGGTAGTCCTTGCCGAAATCGTCGTTCTGGTAGATCACGCCGATCTTCGCCGCCGGCAATTCCCTCTGCACGTATTTGGCGTAGATCTTCGCCTCCTGCTCGTAGGGCGGATAGAACGGCGTGGTCCAGGGGAAGTTCTTCGGGTCGTTCCACTTCCCCGCTCCGGTCGAGATCAGGATGTGCGGCATCTTCTTGCTGTTGAGATATTTCTGGATCGACGAATTGGTCGGCGTGCCCAGCGAGCCGATGTCCGCCAGGATCTCGTCCTGCTCCACCAGCTTGCGGGTCTGCTCGACGGTTTTGGGAGGACTGTAGGCATCGTCCATCGACAGCAGCGTCACCTTTCGGCCGTTGATGCCGCCCTTGCCGTTGACCATCTTCCAGTAGGCCATCTCCGCCCTGCCCTGGGTGCCGTAGCCTGACGCCGGGCCGCTGTACGGCATGGTCTGGCCGATCTTGATCTCGGTGTCGCTGGCGCCGGAGTCGTATTTCTTCTCGCCGGCAAGGGCGACGGTCACGGTCAAGCCGGCGGCGAGACCCAGCAGCGCAAGGCGTGTCAGCATGAACGTCCTCCCGTGATTGTCGTGTTTTGTTGTTTGGTGTTTTTTCGTCCCGGCGAGTCATCGCCGGCTCTTGAGCGAACGATACATCGGCGGCGGTGTTTGTCGAGACGACCGCCGCTCGCTGCACCGCAACAAGCCAGCGCCTGCGCGCAAGACCGGTCTGCGCGCCCCCCTAGACTGCGGACAACCACAAGCGCGCAAACGCGACCACCGGGAGGATAGCGCATGATCAGGATGATCAGGTTTGGCGCGGCTGCGCTGACGGCCTTCGTGGTACTGGCCGCTCCCGCACCGTTGCGGGCGCAGCAGTATGCGCCGGGCGTCACCGACACCGAGATCAAGTTCGGCAACATCATGCCCTACAGCGGCCCGGCGTCGGCGCTCAGCGTCACCGGCAAGGTGTTCGCCGCCTATTTCGACATGGTCAACGCCCAGGGCGGCGTCAACGGGCGTAAGCTCACCATGATCTCGCTCGACGACGGCTTTTCGCCGCCCAAGACGGTCGAAGCCACCCGGCGGCTGGTCGAAAACGACGGCGTCGCCTTCATGTTCGCGACCATGGGCACCGCGCCGAGTTCGGCGACGGCGAAATATCTCAACGGCGCCGGCGTCCCCCACATCTTCCTGATCAGCTCGGCGTCGAAGTGGAACGAGCCCGCGACGCAGCCGTGGCTGATGGCGCTGCCCTGGGCGCCAAACTACATCGTCGAGGCCGGCATCGAGGTCCGCTACGCGCTGGCGAAAAACCCGGCGGCGCGGTTTGCGGTGCTCTACCAGAATGACGATGCCGGCAAGGACTACCTGCGCGGCGTCAAGGAGGCGCTGGGCCCGGACGCCGACAAGGCCATCGCCATGGCCACCAGCTTCGAGGTCGCCGATCCGACCGTCGACTCCCAGGTGATCACGCTGGCCAGCACCAAGGCCGACACCTTCCTGATCTACAGCGTCACGCCCCGGGCCTGCGCGCAGGCGATCCGCAAGGCCTACGAGGTCGGCTGGCGGCCGCTGCGTTTCATCTCGAGCGGCTGCGCCAACCGGGAGACCGTGATGGCTCCCGCCGGCCTCGATGCCGCCGGCGGCGTGATGTCGGTCGCCTCGATCAAGCCCTATAGCGCGGAGACCAATGACGCCGCCATGGCCGGCTATACCGACTTCATGAAGAGCAAGTTGCCCAACGTCGACCCCGCCAACACCGCCGCCGAATACGGCTACACCGTCGCCCAGGCGCTGGTCGTGCTGCTCGACCAGTGCAAGAACAACCTGACCCGTGAGAACATCATGGCCCAGGCGGCCAATCTCAAAGGTGTCTCGCTGCCGCTGTTGATGCCGGGCATCACCCTCAACACCTCGCCGCGCGATTACCGCCCGATCAAGGACGGCTACATGATCGAATTCCGCGACAACAAGTGGAACGTGGTCAGCGACCTGCTGCATGGATCATGACCGCGAAGCCACGGCTTCTCTGGATTGATCCCGATCTTGATGCTCCATCTTGTCAGTCCGCCGCCGGCCCTTCATAGTGCCAAGACATGCCAACTGCCGGAGAGGTGCGATCATGCGAACCGCCTCTGTTGTCTTGATGGTCCTGCTCGCGTGCGGTCCCGCTACTGCGGGCACATTCACGGGGCGGCTCGGGCGAAACCACCCGGGCGGCATGCCGCGCCGATGCCTACCGGCTCTGCGGCGCCGTCATTCGCGATACCGACCGGCGCCGGGCCTGCATGCGCGATCACACGGCGCAGCTGTCGCAAGGCTGCCGCGCCGCGCTCGGCTGGTAGCGGGATCGCGGGCGACCGCCCTCCGGTCCCCGCAGCCGCCTCGGACGTCGCGAGGGTGCTCGGCGGCGTCGCCTGCGAAGGTTCCCACCCGGGCTGGGGGGCGCCAATCCCGCTCGCGCCGCAATGGATCTCCTCCCGCCATTTGACCTGGATCATGCCGGCGTCCGGCCTGCCTGTATGATGAGGCAGGTGAACAGGCGAAGGTGTGACGATGCAACGCATCATGGTGGCAACCGATGGCTCCGAGGGCGCGGATCGCGCCGTCGACGTCGCGGCCGAGCTCGCGAAGGCCCTCGGCGGCAGCCTGTCGATCGTAACGATCGGCGGGAGCCTGTCGGCCGACGAAATCAGGCAGCTCGAGCGCGCCAACGAGACGATCGGCGACGTTCTGGACGCGCTTTCGACCCGCACCCTCATGGCGGCGCGGGAGCGCGCGAGCCGCAACGGCCTGGCCGCGATCGAAGTTCACGCCGGGTGGGGCGACCCGGCGGAAACCATCATCGAGATCGCCCGGCGCGATCACATCGACGCGATCGTGCTGGGCCGGCGGGGGCGCGGCAGACTGGCCGGCCTCTTGCTCGGCAGCGTCTCCCAGAAGATCGTCAGCCTCGCCCCCTGCGCCGTGATCGTCGTTCCGTAACCCCTCCCCAGCGGCCGGTCGGCGGCACTGCCGAGTTCCACCTGAATTCCCTGCGCTCCGCCACGCGGCGCGACGACTTTTTCCGCGCTGCCATGACAAGACGTCCCGCAGACGTGACCTACGAGGAAGAGCGCATGCCCCGACACACCATCCCGCTCGGCAGGATCCTGGGAATTCCGATCGGTCTCGATTATTCCTGGTTCGTGATCTTCGCGCTGCTCACCTGGACGCTGGCGGAGAGCTATTTCCCGGCCGAATTCAAGGGCTGGCCGCCCGTGGTGTACTGGATCACCGGGGCCGCGACCGCCATCGTGTTCTTCGTCAGCGTGCTGCTCCACGAGCTCGGGCACTCGGTGGTGGCGCTGCGCTACAAGGTCCCGGTGCGCTCCATCACGCTGTTCATGTTCGGCGGCGTCGCCCAGATCGGTGGAGAGCCGCCCAGCGCGGTCGCTGAATTCTTCATCGCGATCGCTGGCCCGCTGGTGAGCTTGGCCCTGGGCGTCTTTTTCTATGCGGTACAGCCGCTGGTCGGCGGCGTCGAGCCCCTGCTGGGGTTGGCCAAGTACCTCGCCTACATCAATCTGGCGCTTGCCGTCTTCAATCTCATCCCCGGTTTCCCGCTGGACGGCGGCCGGGTGTTCCGAGCCATCGTGTGGGCGATCACCGGCAACATGCACCGGGCGACCATGATCGCGGCCAATGTCGGCCGTTTCTTTGCCCTGCTGCTGATCTTCGTCGGGGTCTACCGCATGTTCGGCGGCGACCTCAGCGGCGGGATCTGGATCGCATTCATCGGCTGGTTCCTCGACAACGCCGCATCCGCCCAGCTGCAGCAGGAGGTGGTCCAGGGGCTCCTGGCGGGCCACCGGGTGTCGCAGGCCATGAGCACCCACTGCGCCACCGTACCCGGGGACCTGACGCTGCAGGATCTGGTGGACGAGCACATCCTCGGCGGCGGCCAGCACTGCTTCCTGGTCAACCGCGGCGACGACGCGGTCGGCCTGATGACGCTGCAGCAGGTCAAGGAGGTGCCGCGGTCCGACTGGGCGACGACACGGGCGAGCCAGGTCATGCTTCCGTTCGAGGAGTCGAAGAGCGTCGATCCCGACGCCGAGCTGTGGACAGCCCTGGAAAGCCTCGACCGCAACGGCGTCAACCAGCTGCCGGTCTCGCGCAATCACCGCGTGATCGGCATGCTCAGCCGGGAGGACGTCATCTCGTTCCTGCGGACGCTGCAGGAACTGGGGGCGTAACGCTCATTGTCGAATTGGCGATAAACGTTTTCGGCCTCGCTGGAGCAGCCGAAGGGACGCTGCCGGCGGCGACCCGCGCGAGCTCGGCGGAGGCCCGCGCCATGACTCCCTCCCACGCTTGCGGCTTGTGCTGACGGAACAGCCGCATGCCCGGGTACCAGGGGCTGTCCTCCCGGTCACGCAGCCAGCGCCAATCGAGCGCATAGGGCAGCAGCACCCAGACCGGACGGCCGAGAGCGCCTGCGAGATGCGCAACGGACGTATCGACCACGATGACGAGGTCGAGCGCCGCGACTGCCGCCGCCGTATCGGCGAAATCGCCAAGCGCCGGCGCGAGATCGACGATGTCGGTGCCAAGCCGTGCCAACACCGGAACATCCGCCGCGCCCGGCTCCTTCTGCAGACTGTAAAGCTGGACACCCGGCATCACGAGACGCGGCAGCACCGCCTCCGCCGAAAGCGAACGCTGTCGGTCGCCCTTGTGCCTCGGATTGCCTGCCCAGGCCACGCCGACCTTCAAGGCCTCCACATCCTGCAGTGCGCGCCGCCACCGCGCGAGCGTCGCCGGATCCGCGTGAAGGTACGGAACGGCGGCGGGGATGGTGTCGAGGGTGGTTCCGAACAGCCGCGGCAAATCCATCAGGGGCAGTTGCAGGTCGAACGGCGGCAGCGGTTCGCCGCGGCCAACGACCGTGACACCGCACGACATCCGCAGCAGCGACACGAGCGCCGGCTGGACCTGCAGCACGATCGAACCGCCCATGGCCGCGACCATCGGCAGGTAGCGCACGAATTGCAGGACGTCGCCGAGCCCGGCTTCGGCAAACAACAGCAACGTGCGGCCGGCAAGCGCCTCGCCTTGCCATTCGGGCTCGCTGAACGTCGGATAGCCCTCGGACCAGATCTTGCACTTGCGGCCCCACCGGAACTCGCGGAAACCCTGCTCGAGATCGCCGTTCATCAGCAGGAAATGCGCATGGTTGTAGCGCGCCAGCGGCTGATCCGGATCGAGCGCGACGGCGCGGTGCGAGGCGGCAAGCGCTTGGTCGATCCTGCCCGCGCTGCGCAGCGCGACCGCGAGATTGGCATGGCCTTTCGCATAGCCGGGATCCGCGGCGATGGCGCGCCGATGCGCCGCGACCGCGGCCTCGATGTCGTCCTGCATTTCCAGGATCACGCCGAGATTGGTATGGGCCGGCGCATGATCGGGATTGAGCGCCAGCGCGCGCTCGCAGGCCGTCACCGCCTCGTCAAGCTGCCCGAGCTCGCAGAGGCGGGCGCCGAGATCTCTCAGGATCACGGGGTCGCCGGGATCAAGGACGGAGGCCTGCCGGTAGGCCTGGGCCGCCTCGATCGGCCGACCGGCCTGGTGCAGAGCGAGGCCCAGTGAACAAAATGCCGCGACGCTGTTCGGAGCAAGCTGCGTGGCACGGCGGCAATGCATAACCGCGTCCTCGATCCGGCCCAGCCGACGAAGCGTGTCACCGAGTCTGCGATGCAGGGCAGGATCAATCGGATCGGCCGTCAGGGCCCGGCGGTAGGCGGCGACGGCGTCATCGAGCTTTTCCTGATCGGCGAGAACATGGCCGAGATTGAGCCAGGCACCGTGGTGGGCCGGATCGCATGCGACCACAGCGCGATAGGCGTCCTCGGCCTCCGCCAATCGTCCCTGCCCGGTCAACGCGACGGCGAGGTTGAAACGCGCGCGCGTCAAGCCGGAATCGAGCTCGAGCGCCCGGCGATAGGCCGCTTCGGCTTCATCGAAACGCGACAAATCGCACAACGCCGTGCCCAGCTTGGCGTGAAGGCCGGCATCCCGCGGCCGCCGCATCACCGCGCACTGAAACGCCGCCAACGAGCCTTCCCGCTCGCCTTTCACCGCCAGGGCGTCGCCCAGGGTGGCGAGGGCCGGTGCGTGGTCCGGATCAAGGGCGAACACCCGGCCCAGCAGCGCCGTGCCCTCCGCCGCGCGACCGGTGGCAAAGGCGATGACCGCGGCGAGATGCAGTGCCGGAACGTGACCGGGGTGCGCCGTGAGGATGGCGCCGCACAGCGCAGCGGCCTGCGCGGGGCGGCCCGCGCCATAGTGTTCGATGGCCTCGACCATCCGTCGATCGACCGCCGCTTCGCCCACGATGCCCCCTCGCTCTTCGCAGCCCCGAATGGGGATTGAACGGGCGTCGGCGCGAACTCAGGCGCGCGGAGGTCAAGGGTGTGGCCGGCTCGGACGAAGCGGAGCGGATTCACGGCGTCCTTCGGGCGCCAACTTTGACACGAGCTTTGCAATCGCGTTCCCTGCAATCGCACCGATGAGCTCATCAAGCATAATGTCGCATCCAATTCTGTGCTTGCACGCAGACGCAGGCCAGCAGCCGGCCTAATCGCGCGGCTTCTGCGCGCGGTACAGGCTCGGCGTGGTCCCGACCGCCCTGCGAAAGGCGCGGTTGAAGTTGGCCTGGGACGAAAAGCCCGCCGCATAGGCAATGTCGACCAGCAGCCGATCGGTGGTCACCAGGAGCCGTTTGGCGAGGTCGAGCCGCTGGCCGCTGACATATTCATGGGGCGCCTTCCCGGTCGCCGCCTTGAAGCTGCGGGAAAAATGCGCCGGGCTCATGCATGCCACCGACGCCAGTTCGTTGACGGTGAAGGCGCGCTCGACCGAGGCGCTGATGAATTCCGTCACGCGCGTCAGGCGTTTCATGTCGAGCGGCTTGTCCGCGACGCCGGATTGCTTCAGGCGAACGGCCGTTGCGGAATAGGTGTGCACCAGGTGGGCCGACAAGGCGCTGCTGAGGCTCTCGATCAGGAGCCGGCCGGTGGAGGTTTCGGCCTCGATCTCCTTGAGGATCTGGTCCGCGACATACGCGATGAACGGGTCGCGATCGATGGCCGCGTAGCGGATCGAGATTGCGGACGGATCGATATCGAGATCCCTCAACATCGATTCATCGAAAGGCTTGCCCGGCAGGAAAACGTGCAGACACTCCTGCATCGGACTCTCGATATTGATGAAATCCTCGCTGATCCCGGCCGGGCAAAGCCAGACGGTCCCCTTCCTGCTGAGCGTCCGTTGGTGCATTCCAGCGCCGCGCCGATCCACCAGCGAGCGACCGCGCAGCTGGATGGCGATCTCCGTATCGCGGGGCAGCTGCGGGGGCAGTTCTCCCGCCTCGTGGCTCCATATCTCCGCGTGGAGATGGGACCAGCGCCGGTCGTTCGAAGTCTGAAGCATTCTGCCGGTAACATATTTATCGACAGAGTTGCCAAGCGTACCCATCGTGAATCTCCGCCGAGGAAGCGCGACGTGGTGGCAACGTTACTAAGCAACTAGTATGCCAAAATGGGGCGAGGTCGTCCATCGGCCTCCGCGCCGGCCCGTGCGCAATCAAGAGGCACCCCTCGCCGCGGCCGCCCCCCAGCCGGCCGTCCGCAGTTTAGGACAACAACCCCGCAGATTCTGAGAAGCCAGCCGGGGCCAGTGGCTGCAGTCTTCCCCGCATCGGATGATGACAGCGGAGGATTCCATGGCCCGAACCACGGTCGTTGGCGCATGCCCACATGATTGCCCGGACACCTGCTCGATCCTGACCACCGTCGAGGACGGCAAGGCCATCGCGGTGCGGGGCAATCCCGACCACCCGTTCACCCGCGGCCGGCTGTGCGTCAAGGTCAACAACTACGAGGAGCGCGTCTACAGCGACAAGCGCGTGCTCTACCCGATGAAGCGGGTCGGCCCCAAGGGTTCCGGACAGTTCCAGCGGATGTCCTGGGACGAGGCCATCACCACGATTGCCGGGCGCTGGAAGGCGATCATCGCCGAGCACGGCGCCCAGGCGATCCTGCCCTACAGCTATCTCGGCACCCAGGGCGTCATCAACGGGCTGAACGTCGGCGACCCGCTGTTCAACACGCTCGGCGCCACCGTGCTGGAACGCACCTTCTGCGACTCGGGCTCGTGCACCGCCTACATGCTGACGATCGGGCCGACCCCAGGGGTCGACCCCGAAAGCTTCGTGCATTCGAAATACATCATCCTGTGGGCCTGCAACACGCTCGGCACCAACTCGCACCACTGGCCGTTCATCGAGCAGGCCAAGAAGGCCGGCGCCAAGCTGGTGGTGATCGATCCGGTGCGGACGCGCACGGCCCGGCTCGCCGACTGGCATATTCCGATCCGCCCCGGCACCGACGCGGCGCTGGCGCTGGCCATGATCCACGTCATCATCAAGGAGAACCTGGTCGACCGCGACTACATCGACCAGCACACCGTCGGCTACGACGAACTGGCGGAACGGGCCGCCGCCTACACGCCCGAATTCGCGTCCGCGGAGACCGGCATTCCGGTCGAGGACATCCTCAAGCTCGCCAGGGAATATGCCACGACGCCGCCCGCCGTGGTGCGCATCGGCGTCGCCGTGGAACGCCATGCCGGCGGCGGCCAGACCGTGCGCGCGATCGCCTGCCTCCCCGGCTTGATCGGCGCCTGGAAACACGTCGGCGGCGGGCTGCTGCAACTGCCGATCTGGGCGTTCCCGGTCAAATGGGACGTCCTGATGCGACCCGACCTGCAGCCGGAAAAGATGCGGGTGCTGAACTCCTGGCGCCTCGGCCGCGCGCTCACCGGCGAACTCGGTTTCGACCCGCCGATCAAGGCCCTGTTCGTCTACAACGCCAATCCCATGGCCATGGTGACCGAGCAAACCAAGCTCGAACAGGGCCTCGAACGCGAGGATCTGTTCACCGTCGTCAGCGAACACTTCCTGACCGACACGGCGAAATACGCCGACATCGTATTGCCGGCGACCACCCAGCTGGAACAGAAGGACATCATGTTCTCGTGGGGGCATCTCTATCTGTCCTACAACAACCAGGCGATCGAACCGCTCGGCGAGGCCGTTCCCAACACCGAGCTGTTCCGCCGTCTCGCCAGGGCCATGGGCATCACCGACCCGACGTTCTTCCGCACCGACGACGAGATCATCGAGGCCGCGCTCGACTGGACCAACCCGGTGCTGCAGGGCATCACCCTCGACGATGTCAAGGCCAAGGGCTACGCGCGCCTCACGGTGCCGGCGCCGGACGACTGGGCGCCCCATCGCGACGGCAATTTTCCGACGCCCACCGGCAAGTGCGAGTTCAAGTCGACGATTTCCGGCGGCGGCAACTTCGTGGTGCCGCTGTTCCGCCAGGGCTACAACGGCGACCAGGACGGCACGCCGGTGGATTCCCTGCCGCACTACATTCCGCCGAACGAGAATGCGCGGACCGCGCCGGCGCTGGCGCAACGCTATCCGCTCAGTCTGATCTCGCCCAAGAGCCACGCGTTCCTGAACTCGAACTACGGCAACCTGCCCGCGCAAACCGCCCAGGCCGGCGAGGAGCAGGCCGTGATCATCCATCCCGACGACGCCGAGCGGCGCGGAATCGTGGCCGGGACGCCGATCCGGGTGTTCAACGATCGCGGTTCGTTCGAGGCGTTCGCGACCCTGTCGCCCGACGTCATGCCGGGCGTGGTGGTCGCGCCCTCGGGCTACTGGCATCGGTCCAACCGCAAGGGCGGCACCGTGCACGCGCTGACGCCGCCCGCGTTCGCCGATCTCGGCCGGGCGCCGACCTTCTCCGACGCGCTGGTCGAGGTCGGCAAGGTCTGAAGTCCGCCCGCACCCACGCGACCGCGCGCCGGCGCGGTCGCGTGCAACGACGACCTGCCTGTTCTGGATTGCCAACGATGACATATGTGGTGACCGACAATTGCCGAGGCTGTCGCTACACGGAATGCGTCACCGTGTGCCCGGTCGAATGCTTCCATCTCGGCGAGACCATGGTCTACATCAGCCCGGAAAACTGCATCGACTGCGCGGGCTGCGTTCCGGCCTGCCCGGTCGGCGCCATCGAGCCCGACTATCGCCTGCCCGCCGATAAGAAGTACTGGATCGACGTCAACCGCAAGCGCGCGGCCGAGACGCCCGTCATCACCGCGCGGCTGCCGCCGCTGCCCGGCGCCGACGGCCGCAGGCAAGCGCTGGGGCGATGACGGGTCCCACGCCCGGCATGGCCGCCGGCGCCTTTCATGTCGCGGTCATCGGCAGCGGACCGAGCGGGTTCTATGCGACGGAGGCGCTGCTGCGCTCCGGCACGCCGCTCGCCGTCGACATGTTCGAGCGGCTGCCGGTGCCCTACGGGCTGGTGCGGTTCGGGGTCGCTCCCGACCACCCCAAGCTCAAGCAGGTCACCGCGGCCTTCGACCGGATCGCCACCGCGCCGGGCTTTCGCTTCGTCGGCGGGGTCACCGTTGGACGCGACGTGGCCGGGGACGAGTTGCTTGGCAGCTACGACGCGGTCGTCCTCGCCACCGGCGCCGAGCTCAGCCGGTCGCTGGGCATCCCGGGCGAAGCACTGCCGGGCAGTCACGCCGCCGGTGATTTCGTCGCCTGGTACAACGGCCATCCGGATTTCCGCGACTGCCGCTTCGATCTCGACTGCGAGGTCGCAACCGTGGTCGGCCACGGCAATGTCGCGCTCGACGTGGCGCGCATCCTGGCGCGAACCGCCGACGAGCTGCGGCGGACCGACATCGCGGCGCACGCGCTCGAGGTGCTGGCGGAAAGCCGGATTCGCGAGATTCACGTGATCGGGCGCGGCCGGCCGCCGCAGGCGAAGTTCAGCGCCAAGGAACTGCGCGACTTTCTCGATCTCGAGGCCTGCGATGCGGCGACCGACCACCGCGACATCCGGCCGGCGGACTTTACGGCCGAGGCTCCGCAAGACCCGGAATTGGCCGAGAAGCTGTCGCTGCTCCGGACCTTTTCGCAGCAGGCGACGACCAGGCGGCGGCGGTGCGTCTTCCGCTTCGGCCTGTCGCCCGTCTCCATCGATGGACGGGACCGCGTCGAGGCGATCGCCTGCGCGCGACCGCCGTCGGAAACAATCGAGACCATCGCCTGCGGCCTGGTGTTTCGCAGCGTCGGCCGCCGCACCGTCCCCATCGCCAGCGTTCCCTATGACGACCTCCGCGGCGTGCACGCCAATGTCGAGGGGCGCGTGATCGACAGCTCCGCGGTCGTCCCTGGACTCTATGTCTGCGGATGGAGCAAGCGCGGCCCGAGCGGCACCATCGGCACCAATCGCGGCTGCGGCATGGCCACCGCCGCCGCCGTCCTGGCCGACCTGCCCTCCCGCGCCGGGCGGCGATCGGGAGACCCGGAGGCGCTACTGGCGCGGCTGCGCCCGCGCGTCGCGCGGATCGTCACTTACGCCGACTGGGCCGCCATCGACGCCGCCGAACGGCAAAGGGGCGCCGTCGCCGGTAAGCCGCGGGAGAAATTCGTGTCCATCCCCGAGATGTTGGCGGCGCTGGAGGCGTGAGCGGAGCCAGGCGCGCGGACCATGGTCGGCGTACGGTTGTCACCCATGTCCCAGGTACGGAGTTTTACCCATGTGCCTGGGCCGACGGTCTTTTGCGGGTGGCGCTGGAGCGGGTGAAGGGAATCGAACCCTCGTATTCAGCTTGGAAGTCGGGAAATCTTGTAGTGGTTTTCAATGGCCGTTCTGACATTTTCGGCGGTTTTGGCCCATTGAGATCGTTACAGAATTTCTCTTTGTCAGAATGGCGGTTGCCAGCCCATGCTCGTCCTTACCAAGCCATTTGCCGGCGGTTATTCAAAAAGATGGATGTGAGGGAACAGCTCAATCGCCCGCTTCTCGTATCGGTAGTTGATTCATGCCTCTCGTTGGAGCGTTTCTCTTTGTGGAAGCCGCGCTCGCCATTGCGGCTCCGGAGGTTTGTCCCGGCCGTCCATGCGCCGGAAGCTCTTCATTGATGCCCACGCCTCGATGAGCGTGCCATCGAGCGAGAAGTGGTTCGACAGCAGCTACTTCACCTTGGCCTGCTCCAGCATATCGGCGCGGCTGTGGAATTGTGGCTTTGGGTGTGCAATCATCGTCACTGCGCTTGTTGGCACGTGGTTAAGTGATAGTCATGAACCCTCATCCGATTCCCGCGGTGCGCTTCGACACCGACTTGATGCCGAATAGTCAAGCCTTCGATATCTGGCAAACGATCCTGGATGAATTTTACGAGGTGGTTCCGGCGCGTTCCGCCGGACAGGGGAATTTTGCTGCCGCGCTAGACATGTGGAACATCGACGGCCTGACGCTGACGCACGGATCGTTCACGCCACAGCGCTTCGTGCGAACCGCCAGGCGCGCGCGGCGCGACGGGCTCGACAACTACACCTTTCTGATGCATTCGCGGGGCAAATGGAGAGCCGATGCCGCGGGCCGCCCGATGGAGAGCGCCGAAGGGAGCGTGTGCGTCGTTGACTTTGCACGTCCCCTCGTCTCTGAAGTAACGCTCAACGACAGCATCACGCTGTCGCTGCCGCGCGAACTGCTGGACGGGGTGCTTCCGCCGCGCAATCTGCACGGCATGGTTCTGAATGGACCACAAGGCGGTCTGTTACGCGATTTTCTACTTTCCCTCACGCGCCGGTTGCCTGACCTCGGCGCTGGACAGGCGCCCTTCATCGCTGCCGCCTGCCGCGACCTGCTGGCTGCTTGTCTTTCGCCCTCGCCCGCGATGGCGGAACGCGCGCAGCCCCAGCTCGATGCGCTCAGCATGCGACGTGCGCGACAGATCATCGACGAGAACATGCATCGGCCGGACTTCGGAGCGGAGGATCTTCGCTTGGCGCTCGGCGTCTCGAGAGCCACGCTTTACCGGATGTTTCGCCGGCTCCGCGGCGTCAGCGAGCACATTCGCGCCCGCCGGTTGGCACACGCCCATGCCCTCCTCGTCAAGTCGAACGGATGGGGCCGCATCTCGGAGGTCGCCCGCCTGTGCGGGTTCACCAGCGACGCCCATTTCAGCCGGGCCTTTCGTGACGCCTACGGCTACACGCCCCGCGACGCGATGACCTCCGTCACCCCCTCGTTGCTTCGTCAGCCGGGTGCGGCGCGAACGCCGTCGGGGGTGGATGGAGTGATCATCGACTGGATTCGGCAACTGGCCGGATAGTCGGCCGTTCCCGGCTTGCACGCCGATGACGACAACGCATCGCAGCCAACGACGGCCTCACCACACCTTCCGCAGCACGCCGGTGCCGCTGTAGACGTTGGTGGACGCGGAAAACTCGCCGTCGAACTTGGCCTGCAGCGACCAGCCGTCGGTCAGCTTGTACTGCATGCCGGCGGTGAAGAGCGCGCGATCGGGTGCGGGCGCCGCGGCGTTGACGATGAAGTTCGATCCCGGCAGAGCCTGGAACAGCGCGCTCGCGCTCGTCGTCTCGCCGTAATCGTGCGCCCAGGCGGCTCGGCCGTAGAGGGTCACCACCGTGCCGGGCGCCAGCGCGATCGTCCTGTCGAACCAGGCGCCGAGCTCGGTGCGGGTCTGGGTCGCGGTCTGCGCCGTATAGTTCAGGGCGAACGCGGAGCCTCCGGTTTCGCCGTAGCCGGGCAGCCAGATCGCCTGCACCTGCGCCGCCGCGTAAGGAGTGAGGCCAAACAGCGGCGTGTCGTAGCGATAGCCGCCCTCGATCCGCGCGCCGACGCCGCTGGACTGGAAATGCCCCGTCAGTTGATCAAATCCGCCGATCGACACATTGCGGCTGGTGGCGACGTCGTGGAAATTGTAGGACAGTGCGGCGGACAGATAGGCTGGCCCGGATCGGGTAGAGCCGTAGAGACCGGCCTGGAAAACATCGGAGCGGCCGCCGCCGAGTCCTGCGTCGAGACCCCAATTGGTGCCGCCGCCGGCCAGCGCGAGACCCACCGTGGTGTTGCCGGTCAATCGGTAGTCAAAGCCAGACGCAACCCCATAGGTCCTGGCCGTGGTGGTATGCGAGCCGACGGTCGGATCGCCGTTCACGATGCCGCCGCCGCCGAAGACCGAACCCCAGACGCCGAAGCGGCGATCAAAGCCATCGGGTGCGGCCTTCACCGGCATCGCGGAAGCGAACGCCGCCGCCACGCGCGCAAGCGCCGGCGGTTGCTCGGCGGCATATCCGGTCGCCGGCCCGAAGTTGCCGCCGGGGCCGAAGCGGCCGTCGAGGAACGGATTGACCATCATGTTGAGGAACGAGCCGCCGATCTGGAACGCGCCCTGGGTGAAGGCCGCGCCGGCTTCGCCGGAGAGCTGTATCAGGGCATTGAGCAGCGACGGTCCGGAGAGATTGCCGAGACTCTGGAATCCGGCCGGCAGCAGGTCGCCATTGATGATGCCGTTGTTGATCCCGTTCAGCACATTGCGCTGGTTGATGTTGGCGCCGGACGGCGTGGCGAACAAGATATTGCCGCTGCTGATATTGAGGTACACGTCGTTGGCGTCGTAGCCGAGCGTCACGGTGCCGGTGAAATCCGCCGTATCCGTCAGGCCGGAGAAAGTGCCGCTGCGGCCGCCGGTGGCGTTGATGAGGGTGTAGCTGGTGGCGTTGTAATGCCCGAACGCCTGCGACACCTGCACGGTGCCGCCGTTGATCGCGACGGCGCCGGGCGCGCCGGTGACATCAGTGCGGGAGTTGGTGCCCGTCGGTGTGATCGTCACCGCATAGGCGCTGCCGGAGTTGAAGGTCAGCGGACCTCGGCTGATGGTGAGCGTGCCGATCGAACCGCCCGGCGCCAGCGTGCCGCCGCCGTCGATCGTCACCGCGCCCAACACGGTGCCGTGGCCGGACAGCGTGCCCGCGGTGTTGACGTCGACGGTGCCGGTCAGCGCAGCGCCCGGGCTCGCGGCATCGCCGACCCTTAGGTTGCCGCCGCTGACGGCGGTGTTGGCCGCACTGTTGATGCCGTCGAGGATGACGGTGCCCGAGGTGACGTTGACCTGGTTGATGCCGGAGAAACTATAGGCGGCGCCGTAGGTGAAGGTGCCGGATCCGAGCGCGAAATTGACGGTGTCGGCGGTGCCGTGGCCGAGGATGCTGCCGGCGATGCTGCCGCCGGAGATGTTGAGGACGTCGGCGTTGCTCGACAGCAGGATCGCCCCCGAGATCAGGCCGGCCTGCTGGTCGATCGTGACCGGCATCGTGGCTGCCGTCAGGTCGATGGCCGCAATGCTGCCGGCGATGGTGCCGGTGTTCACGATGGCGCCGCCGGCCGCGAAGGTCACGCCGGCGCCGATGGCGATGGCGTTCTGGGCGGAGATCGTGCCCGAGTTGCTGATGTTGCCTGAGAAACTGCTGATGTTGAACAGGAAAATGCCGTTGCTCGTCCCCACTATGCGACCGCTATTGGTGATGCCGCCAGTGAAGGTCGCAATATTCCGGACCAACATCGCCGGGGCGCCAGCACTCGAGATCGTGCCGGAATTGCTGATACCTTCCGTGAACGTCGTGACGTTGTTGACGTCCATGCCGTAACCATTGCTACTGATCAGCATCCCCGCATTGACGATGCCGCCGGCGAACAGCGAAACACCATCGACGCTGATTCCGGTCGACCGAGCAAAGGCGCCTGTGCTCGCCGCCAGCGCCGTGATCGTCCCCGAATTCGAAATGCCGCCGGCGAACTTGCTGACACCCGTGATGTAGATGCCGTAGGCGGTCGCATTGGCGCTCAAGCCGCTAATGTTGGCCGAGGCCGAGATAATGCCGGCGTTGGAAATCCCGCCGCTGAAGGTGTTGATGCTGGAGAGCTTGATGCCGGTGACCATGTTGGTGGGGGTGGTCGCCACCATCGTCACCGACTGGATCAGCCTGCCGCTTGCCGAGTTGACGATGCCGCCGGTGAAGGCCGAAACCGAGTCGACGAGGATGCCGATGCTTCCGGTCGAGATCGTGCCGCTGTTGGTGATGTCGCCATGGAAACTCGACAGCCCGTTGACTGAGATCCCGGCGCCTTGGAGACCAAGCCCGTTGATAGTGCCGCTGTTGGCAATACCGCCGACAAATGTCGCGCCGGCGCCGCCGCTGCCGTCCACGACGTCGATGCCGGCGTAGGCTTGCACGACATTGAGCGTGCCGCTGTTGGTGATACCGCCGGCAAAGTGGATGGCATTGACGTAGATGGCGGCACCGCTTCCGGAAATGGTGCCGGTATTGAGGATTCCTCCGAAGAAGCTCGTGGCAGAGAAGTCGATGCCGGGGCGGTTCGCCGTGATGATGGTGCCGGTGTTGGTGATGCCGCCGTAAAAGGTCGAGACCACACCAAAGGTGTTGATGCCGAAGCCGCCGGACGAACTGATGGTGCCGGAGTTCACGATGCCGCCGCCGGGGCTTTTGGTGCCGAACGCGACGACGCTGCTATATGCGCGGATGCCATCGCCTGCGCCGGTGATCGTGCCGGCGTTGGAAATCGCGCCGGCAAAGGTCCCTGGACCTCGGACCGCGATGCCGGTGGCCGTCGTGGAGGTGATCGAGCCGCCGTTGCTGATGTTGCCCGAGAAGTTGCCGCTGATTGAGATGGCCGCGCCGGTCGCTGCCAGGATCTTGCTGTGAGTGTCGAGGCTGATGCCGCCGTTGAGGGTGCCGGTGCTGGCGATGAAGCCCGAAATGGTGCCGTTGGTGAAGACGATGCCGAGCGGACTGATCGTGCCTTCGTTGGTGATACTGCCGGCAAAGCTGGTGTTGGTGACGCAGACGCCCGCGACCGTCGTCGCGCTCGGATTGTCGAAATTGGCGTTGACGCTGACGCAGGCGGCGAAGGCCGGCGGCGCCCCGGCGCCGACCAGCACAGCGGCGAGCGAACTCGAGGCCAGCCACCAGCCGCGCCGTACCCGCCGATCGCGGCGGATCCCGATCATAACCGCGCAGTCAGGTGCAGCCTCCGGCGCCGGTGTCAGTGCCGAAAAGCCTTCCGACAATGCCCGCGATCGCGACGCCGTTCGCATCAACCTTATCGGTCCACCCACGCCCGAATCCCGAATTTTTCTCGCTAAACCATAGGTGGAAGAGAATACCGTTGCGAAGTCAACGCAACTGATGCCAAGCAGTCATGTTCGGCGCGTTTTCCGGCGGAGCGTTGCCGATAGCCCACAATGAGTGAGACGCTGAGACAAGTTTGTGCGCCAATGAGTCAATCGCGGTGTCATGGAACTGACTCATCGAATTCCCAGGCACGCATGCCATGCCGTCGCGTTTGCGTGAATCCAAACCTCATCAGGGGGGGGATCGGGGGCTACGATGGGCGCCCGATCCGTGATAACGACCTTGTCATGAACCAGACGACAGGTAACGCCCCGCAGCACTTGATGCCGATCGGCGAAGCCCTGATGATGGCCGATCGCTATCGCGGCGAAGGCCGGCTGCTGGAGGCCGAGGCGCTCTGCCGGCAGGTGCTGGAGGCGCAGCCGAATTTGCCCGAGGCGGCGCATCTGCTCGGCGTGATCGCGCACCAGAGCGGCCGGCTCCCCGAGGCGATCGAGCAAGTGCGCCGCGCCGTCAAGCTTGCGCCGCGCGTGGCGCTGTTCCACGCCAATCTCGGTGAGATGCTGCGAATCGCCGGCCGGCCGAGGCTGGCGGTGGAAGAAGGCCGCCGCGCGCTAGAGATCGACCCCGCGATGCCAGTGGCGCTGAGCAATCTCGGCGTCGCGCTCTACGAGCTCAAGCAATACGAGGAGGCGGCCGACACGCAGCGCCGCGCGGTCGCGGCGGCGCCCAATTTCGCCGAGGGCCATAGCAATCTCGGCAATGCGCTGTACGCCTTGAAGCGGTTCGACGAGGCGATCGCCTCCTATCGCCGCGCCATCGCGCTGCAGCCGAACTACGCGGACGCCTGGAGCAATCTCGGCACCACGCTGCATCACGCCGGCGAGTTCGACGAAGCCATGGCGGCGCTGCGGCGCGCCATCGCGCTCGCCCCCGGCCATGGCAACGCGCATGCCGGCCTCGGCATCCTGTTGCTGATGCGCGGCGACCTCGGCGAGGGCTGGGAGGAATATGATTGGCGGCTGCGCTCGACCGAGGTCAAGGGCCCGCGCTTTCCCGAACGGCCCTGGGAAGGCGAGAGCCTGGCCGGGCGCCACATTTATGTGCAGGCCGAACAGGGTTTCGGCGATACGCTGCAATTCGCGCGCTATATCCCCCGGCTCGCCGCGCGCGCCGGCAAGGTGACGCTACGCGTCCATCAGCAGCTGACGACGCTGCTGCGCGAAAGCCTGCCCGGCATCGAGGTGCTGGGCGATCGCGGCGCGCCGGCGCCATATGACTGCGACACCGTTCTGTTGAGCCTGCCGCGCCGGTTCAAGACTCGTCTCGAGACCATCCCGGGCGAGACGCCCTATCTGCGGGCGCCGCCGGAGGCGGCGGCGCGCTGGACCCGACGGCTCGCGGCGCTGAAAGGCCTCAAGGTCGGCCTGGTCTGGGCCGGCAATCCCGAACACGTCAACGACATGCGGCGCTCGCTCGGCCTCGGCACGCTCGCCCGCGTCCTCGCCGTCGGTGGCGTCTCGTTTGTGAGCCTGCAGGTCGGTCCGCGCGCCGCCGATTTGAATAGACCGGAGAACCGGGCGCCTGACATTACCGACCTGTCGCGCGAACTCACCGATTTCGTCGAGACCGCCGGCGCCGTCATGGCGCTCGACCTGGTGATCGCGGTCGATACCTCGGTTGCGCATCTGGCCGGCGCGCTCGGCAAGCCGGTATGGCTGCTGCTGCCCTGGGTCAGCGATTGGCGCTGGATGCTCGGCCGTGAGGATAATCCCTGGTATCCGACCATGCGGCTGTTCCGCCAGGCCCGCGGCGAGGACTGGCCCGCCGTGACCGCGCGCATGGCGGATGAACTCGCCGCCGTTGCCGTCGGCGACCGGGCGCGACTGACGCCATACCGGGCCGAAGGTGAGCGCCGCGCCGCACAGGCCGCCGCCACTATCGCGGTCGAGGCAGCGGTGCAAGGCATAGCGCCTGCCGCGCCGGCAACGGCCCTAACATCCGGACAGGCGCTGCTGCTCGCTGAACAGAAACGCCGCCACGGCTTTCTGGCCGACGCCGACGAATTATGCCGGCGGGTGCTGGCGGCGGAGCCGGACAATGCCGAAGCCGCTCACGCGCTCGGCATCATCGCGCACCAGTCCGGCAAGCTGCCCGAGGCGATCGATCATCTGCATCGCGCCATCGCCATCAAGCCGGACGTGGCGCTCTATCACGCCAATCTCGGCGAGATGTGCCGGCTCGCCGGCCGCATCGACGACGCCATCGCCGCGGGACGCCGCGCATTGGTGATCGAGCCTGATTATCCGGGAGCGCTGAGCAATCTCGGCATCGCATTGTTCGAGCAGAACCGGTTCGAGGAAGCGCTCGCGCTTTACGAGCGCGCCGTGGCACTCAAGCCGGACTTCGTGCAGGCCCACAGCAATCGCGGCAATGCGCTGCAGCGCCTCAAGCGGTTCGCCGAGGCTGAACCCAGCTACCGCCGCGCGATCGAACTGGAGCCGACGTTCCCCGAAGCCTACAACAATCTCGGCACCGTCCTGCGCGAGCTCAAGCGCGCCGAGGAGGCGGAAGCCGCCTACCGCAAGGCGCTGGCGTTGCGTCCCAACGACCCCGAGACGCTCGACAATCTGGCGCTCGCGCTGCAGGATCTCGAGCGGCGCGACGAGGCGGCAGACCTGCTGCGCCGCGCGCTTTCGATCGAACAGCGCAGTGACAAGATCCATCTGCACTTCGGTACGCTGCTGCTCGACCAGGGCCGGATCGACGAGGCCGCCAGCGCGACCGACCGCGCGCTGGCGCTCAATCCCGGCAATTACGACGCCGTCAACCTGATGGGGCGGATCGCGTTCGATCGCGGCGATCACGATAGGGCGCTGGCACAATACCGCGCGGCGCTGGCGCTGAACCCGGATCTTGCCGACGCCTGCAACAATATGGGGAACGTGTTGAAGGAGCAGGGCAAGCTGGAGGAAGCCCGGCAGGCCTTCCTCGCCGCGCTGGCGCGCGATCCCAATATGACCGGCGTCTATGTCAACCTCGCCGACTCCATGAAGTTCAGCCCCGGCGATCCCCATCTCGTCGCCATGGAAGCGCTCGCGGCACAGCGCGATGGCCTGTCCGGGACCGACCGCCTGCAGCTGGATTTCGCGCTTGGCAAGGCCTATGCGGATTTGAAGGATCACCGCCGGTCGTTCGAGCATCTTCTGCGCGGCGCCGCCGCCAAGCGCACGCTGATCACCTATGACGAACCTTCCGTGCTGGCGCTGTTCGACGAAATCGAGCGCACCTTCACGCCCGAGCTGATCGCGGCAAAGTCGGGCGCCGGCGATCCTTCGCAGACGCCGATCTTCGTGCTCGGCATGCCGCGCTCCGGCACCACGCTGGTCGAACAAATCCTGGCGAGCCATCCGAAGGTACACGGCGCTGGTGAACTCAAGACGTTCAACGACGTCGTCCTCACGGTGCGGGGGCCGGACGGCAATTCCCTGCCCTATCCCGGCTTCGTGCCCGCGCTCGACAGCGCCGCACTTCAGGCGATCGGGGCGCACTATCTGGCGCTAGTGCGCGAACTCGCGCCGCAGGGCGAACGCGTCACCGACAAGATGCCGTCGAACTACTACTTTGCCGGTCTCATCCACCTGGCGCTGCCGAACGCCAGGATCATCCACACCGTCCGCGATCCGATCGACACCTGCATCTCCTGCTTCTCGAAGCTGTTCACCGCCGAGCAGGGCCACACCTACGATCTCGCCGAACTCGGCCGCTACTACCGGCGTTACGCGCACCTGATGGCGCACTGGCACAAGGTGCTTCCCGCCGGCCGCATTCTCGACATTCGCTACGAGGACGTGGTCGACGACCTCGAGGGCGAGGCGCGCCGCGTCATCGCCCATTGCGGGCTGCCTTGGGATGACCGCTGCCTGTCGTTCCACGAGACCGACCGTCCGGTGCGCACCGCGAGCGCGACCCAGGTGCGCCAGCCGATCTATCGGAGCGCGGTCGGCCGCTGGCGCGCCTACAAGGAATTCCTCGGACCGCTGCTCGCCGAACTTGAGCGTTGAGCCACTCCCCATCATCTCCAGAGAAAAATGGATCATGGACCGCCTCGACGCGCTGGAAGCCCAGAGCATCTACATTTTCGGCGAGGAGTTCGCGCCGCTGAAGAAGCTCGCGCTGTTGGGGTCGCTCGGCAAATACGGCAGCGTATCAAGAGACACGCGAAACAGTCGATCGGAAAGCGAGCATCAGCACCTGAAAAGCAGCCGATTTGTCGGAATGAAATCCGGCCCTCTCGTTAAGTCTATGAAAAGGCTGGAGCGGGTGAAGAGGGCTAATGGAGCGGGCGACGCGCTTCGTTCCCGACCATTTCAATAGATACGCCAGATAGTTAGATGCCATCCGCATTTTTTGTTGGACGGTTCGTTGGACAAATTGTTGGACGCTTTGTTGGACGTTTTGCCCGCGTTTTAAAACCTAAAAAATCCATTGCCCGGCACACCACCGCCAAGATGTTCAAACAGAGATCCGGCGCACAGCCTGCTTGCGGTCCCGTTCACCGCCGACGTACCACGTTCACCTCTATCGGTTGCTGCAAACAGCATACCCTAAGCATGCCACGCTGCCGCGATCGTATTCTGCAGCGACGCGTCGGTCGGCATGTTCTGGCCGGACGACGTCGGGCTGAAGGCGGGATTGGCCGACGAATAGGTCGCCATCGCCTGGACCAGTTGCGACACCTCGCTGTCAATCTTGAGCGCGCCGGCAGTGATCTCTTGCATCTGGTTGCTACTCGCGGCGAACCAGTTCTTGATGGTGACATCAGTGCTGGTCCCCACGAGATCGACCTGTAGATCGTTGCCTGACTGCGCAAACCACAACTGCTGGTCGGAAATTCCGCCCTCGAAATCGAGTTCATTGTAGCTGCCGTTCGCATTGATGACGGCCTGTCCGGTGCTGCTGGAGACGTGGTAGTAGTTGGAGCCAGGCCCTCCGCCGCTTGCCGTGCCGCCGGTTGCGCTCTCGCTGCCAGCGCCGAACTCGAAAACATTCGCGCCGGAATTTGCGCCGCTCATATTGCTGTTTGCAGTGCCCACCCACGTGTACTGAATTGGTTGCCCCTGGCCAGCGGCCGGCTCACCCAGAGCCACCGTCGTGCCGTCAGCAAATCCCAATTCGTTGATCGTGCTGGACACGCCCCAAGCGTTGTCGCTCAAGTCACCATGTACCAGAATGCCGTCGCCCGCATTACCACGGAAGTTGACATTGAGATCGCTTCCGTTGGCCTGAAGTACCACATCATTTTCAGTAATCCCCGCCCCGAATTCGAGAGCAGCCGTGCCAGATCCTGGCCAGACGGTGAGGCTGCCGGAGCCCTCCGCATACTCGATCGTATTGGTGCCGGCGGCCGAGTTGCTTTGGGTGCCCAAGCCGATCAGGCCAGAGGCGCTGACTTCGTAAATGTTCGAACCATAGTTGGTATTATTCGGGTTTCCCAGGCTGAAGCCATTCGTATTGCCGACCCAGGTGAAGGTGATTGGCGTGCTTCCACCCAGATTCACCACCGTGCCATCACTGAACTCGAGTTCGTGGATCGCGCTGGTGACCACGCCCGAGTTCGTGCTCAAGTCGCCATGGACGGTAATGCTGTCATTCGGGTTGGCGCGGAACTTGATGATAAGATCACTTCCGTTGGCCTGCAACAGCACGTCGTTCTCGGTAATTCCTGCCCCGAAATCGAGGGCCGCGCTGCCCGATCCCGGCCAGACGCTAAGGCTGCCGGAGCCTTCTGCATACTCGATCGTGTTGGTGCCGGCCGCCGAGTTGCTCTGGTTGCCCAAGCCGATCAGGCCGGACGCGCTGACTTGATAGATGTTCGAGCCATACTCGGTGTTATCCGGGTCCCCCAGACTGAAACCATTCGCATTGCCGACCCAGGTGAAGGTGATCGGGGTGCCTGCACCCAGACCGACCACCGTGCCATCACTGAACTCAAGCTCGTTGATCGCGCTAGTGATCACGCCCGAGTTCAAACCAAGGTCGCCATGGACGGTAATACTGTCATTCGGGTTGGCCCGAAATTTGATGATGAGATCACTTCCGTTGGCCTGCAACAGCACGTCATTCTCGGTAATACCCGCCCCGAAATCGAGGATGCCCGTGCCCGATCCTGGCCATACGCTGAGGCTGCCAGACCCCGCCGCATACTCGATCGTATTGCTGCCGGCCGCCGAGTTGCTCTGGTTGCCCAAGCCGATCAGGCCGGAGGCGCTGACTTGATAGATGTTCGAACCATACTCGGTGTTGTCCGGATCCCCCAGGCTGAAGCCATTCGTATTGCCGGCCCAGGTGAAGGTGACCGGCGTGCTTCCACCCAGACCAACCGCCGTGCCATCGCTGAACTCGAGCTCGTTGATCGCGCTGGTGACCACGCCCGAGTTCACGCCCAGGTCGCCATGGACCGTGATGCTGTCATTCGGGTTGTCGCGGAAGTTGACAATCAGATCACTTCCGTTGGCTTGCAACAGCACGTCGTTTTCGGTGATGCCGGATCCGAAATCGAGAGCTGCCGTGCCCGCTCCTGGCCATACGCTGAGGCTGCCAGACCCCTCCGCATATTCGATCGTGTTGCCACCGAGCGCGTTGCTCTGGCTGCCAAGGCCGATAAGGCCAGAGGCGCTGACTTGATAGATGTTTGAGCCATAGTCGGTGTTGCCGGGGTTGCCCAGAGTAAAGCCGCTGGTATTGCCGAGCCAGGTGAATACCAATGGCATCCCCTGGCCCGCACTGGGCTGCCCCAGCAGCATGGACGTTCCGTCACTGAACACAATTGATTTAAGCGTACTGGAAACGCCCCATGGCCGGACTGTCAGGGCACCTGGAACGAAAATACTGTCGTTAGCGTCCCCGCGGAACAGGATGGTGAGATTACCGCTAGCGTCCGCCTGAAGCAGGATGCTGCTGGCTGAGATCCCCGGCCCCATCTGAATGGCGCTGACACCGGAGTTCAGCGTGACTTTGCCGTCACCAATGTTGAACACCGGACCACTATTCAGTGTGTCGACCACGGCGGCACTGCTGCCGGTGTTGCCGTAGCTGTCGGTCACCGTGGCAACAATGGAGTTGGCGCCCTGGTTCGGCAGCGTCACTGAAGCCGAGAAGTTGCCGTTGGCCTGCACCGTGGCCGTGCCGAGCGTGGCGCCATTGTCCATCAAGGTCACGGTCTGACCGACTACCGCCGCCGCGCCGCCCGAAGTGACCGTCCCGCCGATGGTCTGGGCCGCCACGTTGCCGGCTTCCGCTGCACTGGTGATTGTCACTGTCGGCGCGATGCTGTCCAAGGTGTCGACGACAGCCGCGCTGCTGCCGATGTTGCCGTAGCTGTCGGTTAGCGTCGCGACGATGGCATTAGCGCCCTGGTTCGGCAGGGTCACCGAAGCCGAGAAGCTGCCGTTGGCCTGCACCGTCGCGGTGCCGAGCGCCATGCCGTTGTCCGTCAAGGTCACGGTCTGGCCAACTACCGCCGCCGCGCCGACCGAGGCAGCCGTTCCGGCAATCGTTTGCACCGCGATGTTGCTCGCTTCCGCCGCGCTAGTGACGGTCACCGTCGGCCCGACGCTGTCGAGGGTATCGACCACGGCGGTACTGCTGCCCGTGTTGCCATAGCTGTCGCTCACCGCGGCGACGATTGAGTTGCCTCCCTGATTCGGCAGCGTCACCGAGATCGAGAAGGCGCCATTGGCCTGCACCGTCGCCGTGCCCAACGCGGCGCCATTATCTGTCAATGTCACGGTCTGACCAACCACCGCCGCCGTGCCGCCCGACGCGACCGTTCCGGCGATGGTCTGGCTGGCGTTGTTGCTCACCTCGGCCGCGCTGGTAATCGTGACGGTCGGGGCGATGGTGTCGAGCGTGTCGACCACCGCTGCGCTCGTGCCGGTGTTGCCGTAGCTGTCGGTCACCGTCGCAACGATGGAGTTGGCGCCCTGGTTCGGCAGCGTCACCGAAGCCGAGAAGCTGCCGTTGGCCTGGACCGTGGCCGTGCCGAGCGACGTACCATTGTCCGTCAAGGTTACGGTCTGGCCAGCCACCGTGGCCGCGCCGCCTGACGCGACCGTTCCGGCGATGGTCTGGCTGGTGTTGTTGCTCGCTTCCACCGCGCTATTGATGGTCACCGTCGGTGCGACGTTGTCGAGCGTATCGACCACGGCGGCACTGCTGCCCGTGTTGCGATAGCTATCGGTAAGCGTCGCAACGATAGAGTTGCTGCCCTGGTTCGGCAGCGTCACGGAAGCCGAGAAGGTACCATCAGACTGTACTGTTGCCGTGCCCAAGGTGTCGCCGTTGTCCGTCAAGGTGACGGTTTGACCGATGACTGCGGTCATGTCGCTCGTGACGACAGTTCCAACGATCGTCTGGCTCTCCTCCTTAGTCATTCCGGCCGCGCTTGTTATTGTAACCGTCGGTGGGGAGTTCATGAGTTCGTCCACAACTGCCGAGCTCACACCCAGATTACCACTAGTGTCAGCCACGATGGCTACGATGGAATTCGCTCCGCTGCTTAATAGATTGACGGTTGCTGAGAACGTACCGTCCGAATGAACCGTAGTGGTCGCCAGTATTTTGCCATTATCCACGATTGTCACTGGTTGACCGGCTACGGCCGCGGCATCGTTGGATACGGCTGAGCCCGCAACTGTCTGCGTAGCCACGTTGCTGGCCTCTGCAGGACTTGTAATCGAGACGGTTGGTGGTGAGGTGCTCTGACCGGTCGTTGTCACATAGCTTATGGATAAAGAGCTTCCGGCGAGTATTGGCGCGCTGACAGCAATATTCGCTGCGTTGTCCTCAATTGTAATTGAACCTTGATAAGACACCGCCTGAAGGCTTGCGACATTGGCCAGGACGTCCGCGGCGTTATCAACGATCGCAACTGACGCAATTTTAGTATCGTCCTTCAATGCGGAAAGATGGGCTAAGATATTGGCCGCGCTGTCAGAGACAACGATCGAATAGTTCGTTCCAGAACTCTGAAGCGCCCCAATGGCCGCGGTGTCGGTCAGCGCTTGATTGGCAGATAACGTCAATACACCAGCATCGGTGACGGCAATCGACGACAGCTTGGTCATAGCATTTAGTAAATCGATGTCTTCGGCGATATTCGCAGCCGTATCGACCACCCTAATCGACGAGACGTTGGAATCCGCGAAAAGCGCGCTTGCATTCGCAACGACGTTGGCGGCAGCATCCTGGACCGCGAACGATCCTCCCGCATCGACTGCGGCTTGATCCGCCAGAAATTCGGCAATGGTTGCGAAATAGGTGCCGTCGGCGGTGTAATTGTACGTGTTGGTCGTTCCATTGGACCCGACATAGGTCGCGGTTGTCGACCCGTCCGCATTCACCGCAGTCGTCACGGTGAACGTCTCGTAGACCGTCCCGTCCGCCGCGCAGAATGTCTCGAGCGTAAGATTTCCATTTACGTCATAAGAATCAGTCACTGACGAGTACGGTTCGCCGGTGATCCCGTAGAACGTCTCCTGGCTAGAACCATCCGCGGCCGCAACCGTCGAATTGAGAACGTTTCCGCTACCATCCGCGACCGTGCTCGTCGTGTTGCCGTTAGCATCGGTCAAGACCGATTCAGTCTGGTAAACTGAGCCGTCCGTGTTGTAGTAGGTCGCGGAAACAAGCTGCCCCCCAACACCGTAGTTCGTAACAGACGAGGTGTAGGGCTCGCCGGTGATGGCATAGATATCTACGACGCCACTCCCATCGGCGTTCACAGTGTCGCGGCTGAAAGTCGTGCCCGACGCGTCGACCGTGGTTGTGGCTGTTGAGCCATCGGCATTGAAAACGGTCGTGGACTGCTGATAGACAGCGCCGCTGCTGTCGAGACAGGTCTCAGATGTCACTTGGTTATTCGTGTTGTAGTGGCTTTCAGTTGTTGTAAAGGGTTGCCCCGTTATTCCGTACGACGTGACGTCTCGCGTGCCGTCAGAATTGAAGTATGTTGTTTGTGTTAGGGTTCCGCTCGTGTCGTAATCGTTTTCCGTAGAGGTGTAGGCCTCGCCGGTAATTCCATATTGCGTAACGGTGCTGGTCCCGTCGGCGTTTTGAGTGGTCTTCTGGGAAGCGACGCCGCCCGTGCCATAGTAAGTTGTTGTCGTCGAGCCACCGGAGATGCCAACCATATGGTTGAGCGATCCATCTCCGTTAAAGAACGCCTCCGACGAAAGATTTCCTCCCGCGTCATAGACGCTCCGGGTGGACGCATAGATCGAACCATCCGCCTCGACGAACTTCTGCGATGTTGGGTTACCGTTCGCATCGTAAGTGGATTGAGTGGAGGTATAGGGTTCACCAGTAATTCCCAAACTGGCGATTAACGACGAACCATCCGGGTTGGTGGTTTCTACGCTCGTGAGAACGCCGTTAGCGTTCACGAAATTGATCGTAAGCGGCTGACCCGGGGCGGCGTCCTGCTGCCCGAGGAGATAGCCGACTGGTGTGCCCACCGAATAGACACTACCATCCGCCGCATACCGCGTCACCGAGGCCAGAACGCCGTAGCTGTCGTAAAGGCTCGTTACCGAGGCAAACGGCTGCGCCGTGACCCCCGATACAGTCTGCTGAGTTCCGTTCAAGTTGTAGAATGTGGTGGAAGCGAGCGTCCCATTCGAAAGGTAGAGACTGTCGGTCGCGTAGTAGGCTTTGTCCGCTATGCCTGCCGTATAGACCTCGGCCGATCCGTCCGTGTCGATCTTCGTGTAGCCCTTGTAATTCGATTGGCCATCAAAGAAATCGTCCTGGATAGAGCCGTCAGTGTTTTGCGTGACGAATTCCGTCTGATAGACGGTTGAACCTTGTTGATAATAGATCTCAGAGACGAGGCTCCCACTTGCGTCAAAGCTTGCATCGGTCGACGTATAGGGCTGGCCAGCGATGGCGAAAACCTTAATCTCGGTCGACCCATCGGTGTTGTCGGTCTCCTGTCGAAGCATGCTGCCTGATGAATCGACGTAGGTGATCGTAGTAGAGCCATCGGCGTTAATCGCAGCGGTGCCGGTAAGGAAGACAGACCCATCCGCATGGAGGAGCGTCTTATTCGTCAGCGCTCCGCTCGCGCCGAAATGACTATCGCTGGCAACGAATGGCTGCCCAGTGATTCCGTAGATATACGTGTCGCGCGAACCGTCGGCGTTGCTCAACGTCTTCGATACAAGATTTCCTCCGCCGTCATACCGGATATCGCTCGAGGTGTATGACTGGCCCGTGATTCCAAACAGCGTCACCTCGCTGGATCCGTCAGCGTAGTTCACCGTCGTCTGAACGAGCGCGCCCAAGTCGCTGTAGAAATTCGAGGTCGAAGATCCGTCGCTATTTTGAGTGATCGTCTCGGTCTGATACACCGTGCCGTCGGCATTGAAGTAGATCGCCGAAACAGCTTGGCCGCTTGAGTTATAGTTCGTTTGTGTCGAAGCGTAGGGCTCACCCGTGATCCCTTGTCTGGTGATGGCTTTAGATCCATCCGCCTGGTCGGTCTCAACGCTCACGAACGTGTTGGTCGTGTCAACGTAGCGAATCGTGGTGCTGCCGTCCGAATTTGTGGTCACGGTGCCGGTGAGGGCGAGATTACCGTTTTGATCGAAGAGGCTCTTGGTCGTAAGCACGCCATTCGCATCGTAGTGATCGTCTACCTCCAAATATTGCCCATTACTGGGAAAAGTGACGATATCCTTTGAGCCGTCATTGTTGAAGTTCGTGTCGCTGACGACCCCTCCGCTCGAATCGACGGCTTGAAGCGTTGAACCGTAGGCTTGGCCAGTGATACCGTATGTTTCTGTGCTTCCAGAGCCGTCGGCGTTGGTGACGTTCTGAAGTATTTTGGCTCCGCCCGCACTATAGAAGCTGGCAGTGGTCGACCCGTCGCTATCGTAGGTCACGGCCTCGGTCTGGTTGACCGTGCCATCCGCATTGTAGAAGGTTGCCGACAGAAGCTTGCCGCTCGCGTCGTAGAATGCGTCCTCCGACGAATAGGCAGCCCCGGTGATTCCGTAAGTCCGCACCTCGCTCGTGCCGTTCGCGGCAACAATTTGGCGATTCGTCAGGACGCCGGTAGCACTGGTGGTATCGGTTGTGGTCGATCCGTCGGCGTTCAGCATTACGGTCTCGACCTGCCGGAGCGAGCCGTCTTCATTATAGAACGTTTCGGTTTGCAGTGCGCCTGCGGAGTTGAACTGAGAGACGGTATTCACATAGGAGGTCCCGGAGAAGCCGTAGGTGGTGACGTTGCGGGACCCATCGGTATTGACGACGAGCCGGGTCGTTAGAATGCCGTCGCCGCCGAACGTTTGCGTGATTGTGGAGCCGTCGGCCTGAGCAGAAATCGTATCCGTCTGAACAATGGCTCCATTGGGATCGAAAAAGCTCTGCGCAGTGGCCTGTCCAATCGTGTTGTAGAATGTCTGGACCGAGGTGTAGAGTTGTCCCGCAATCCCGTAATCGGTGACATTCTTTGAGCCGTCGGCGTTAGCGACCGTCACCGAGATAATATTTTGGGAGGCGTCATAGACTGTCTCGGTGAATGCGGATGTCTGCCCGGGAACGGCATAGACCGTAACGTCACGCGAGCCGTCTGCGCCATCAATCTCAGTGCTGATCAGCTGCCCGCTTCCGTTTTCCTTGGAAGTGACTGATGATCCATCGGCGTTATAGGTGATTGTCTCAATCGAGGCCGTCGAACCGTCGCTATTGAGGATGGTCTGCGACGTCAGCTCGCCCGATGAATTGTAAATCGAGTCGGTGGTTGTGGTGGCGCCGGCCGAGGGATAGGCGAAGACTTCCTTACTGCCATCGTTGTTGTAGAACGTCTTGGTCAGCAAGCTGCCTTTGTAATCGTACAACACCTCCATGGAATTGTAGGGCTCTCCCGTAATTCCATAGGTCGTGATGTCCTTCGTTCCGTTGTCGATTTCTTTCGAGATCAACGCTCCGCCGTCGCTGTAGGTCAGGATCGTGGTGGAACCCATGACCGGATCGTGGATCGTCGTCTGGTATATGTTGCCGTCGGCAAAGCTGAGCGTCTGGGAAAGACGAATCCCCGTCGAATCGTAATTGGTAACACTTGTGGTATAGGGCTGTCCGGCGATGTTGAAGATGGAGATTTGCCGCGATCCGTCGACGTTGATAACGTCCTTCTCCGCGAGCACGCCGGCCGCGTCATCGAATACGATGGTTGTGGCCCCAGTCGCGTCTACGCTGGCCGTGCCGTTCTCATAGATGCTGCCGTCCGCGGCATAGCGAACGACGGTCAGCAAATTTCCCGACGGATCGAAGGTCGAATTGACTTCCGCGTAGGTTTGGCCGGAGATTTGTGTGATCTTCGTTGCAGTGAGGACGCCGCTCGTGTTGTAGAGGCTTGCAGTTACTGACCTGCCCCTGCCGATTTCCTCCAGATGAAGTTAGAGTCCGGCCCTGTGAAGGACGGACCAATGAAGCGAACCAGGTTTACGGAAGAGCAGATTATCGGCGTGCTGCGCGAGCATGAGGCGGGGGCGAAAGCCGCCGA